>NZ_MDEQ02000060.1 GCF_001883705.2 Burkholderia catarinensis | reverse complement strand
CCCTCGAACAGCGCGGCGGCCGCAACGAACTTCGTGCCGTCGATCACCGAGCCGCCTCCCACTGCGAGCAAGAAATCGATCCGGCTCGCGCTTACCTGCGCGACCGCTTTCATCAGCGTCTCATACGCCGGATTCGGCTCGATACCGCAGAACTCCTGGACCTCGCGTGCGCCGAGCGCGGCCCTGACCTCGTCGAGCGTTCCATTTTTCCGGGCGCTCTCGCCGCCGTAGAGCACGAGGACCCGGGCATCGCGCGGGATCAGGTCATTGAGGCGAGACACGCTGCCTTCGCCGAAAACAATGCGGGTCGGGTTGTAGTAACTGAAATTCTGCATGATTCAATCCAAATTAGTAGACCAGTCGTCTATAAAAATGTCGATTAATGGACTGCTCGTTCGATTTGCGGAAGAACAGTCGTCGAACTTTCCGGATAACGAATCGAAGCGGCGCTCATTTCGATCACGCGCTTCTTGCCTGCCATTTCCGCTTCCGCGAAGCCGATTTGCTTCTTCATCGGCGCGGGCCCGTTCGGTGAGCCTCCTGCTACAACATCCTTGGCGATGTCTGCGATGACTGCTGAGCTTTATTAACCAGTGTTTCCCAAAGCCGAGCCGAGCAATGTGCCACGCTAAACATTCGCTTCAAAATGCCGCCTCCTTTTCACTCCTTCAATCTATATTTATCGAGATCTTTTCCAATCAGCCAGACCGGCATTCGCCCCCTCCCAGACCATGTCGCGCCGGAATTGGGGTCAAAATATTTAGGCTTTACCGCTCCTCGGCGTGATTTTTCTTGACCAAGATTTGCATTGCAATTGACGCAAAAAGGAAATCCATTTTCCGCCAATAATTGAATCACCCTATCAGCAATAAGCCGCGCCTCATTCTCTCGCGCCTCATCAATTTGTTTTTTCAGATTCTCCAACTGACTCAACAGTTCGCGATACGTACTCACGATACTTCCTTGATATATTTACTAAAAACCTAAATTACATCAGGGCGATTTTTAAAGGCGTTGATTTTTCGCTGCAATGGACGGCATTCTCACGCAAAGAGCGGATGTCTCTATTTAAGGCGGAAAACACAATTCGACGTTGCGCCCAACGGTCCCCGTACGGATCCGTCGTTTCTTCTGCCACGAAGGGCCATCCGGGGCGTCATCATCGATCAAGCACGGAGGCGCGATGGTTTTGCCGAGTGCATGACGCAGATACTACTCCGGTATTAGACCGGTCGTCTAGTAAACACCGGAATGTTACATTTTGTGTACGCAAGCCCCGCAGCGGCCCTCGACCACTCAGTCGAATGAGGTCCGTCCGCCGGCGCTTGCGCGGGAGCCCTTACCGTCGCAGGCAGAGCTTGATCAACTGCTGCACCGCCGGCGAACGCACGTTCTTGCGGTACGCCAGTGCGAGATGCGACCTCACGTCGTCTTGCAGCAACGGGCGAAACGCGACATCCGGTTGCGCGAAGCGAGTCATCGATGCGGGAATCAGCGCAACGCCGAAATTTGCCGCGACCATGCTGATGATGGTCGACATCTGTCGCGACAGTGCCTCGACGCGCGGTCGAAAGCCCGCGGCGGCACAGATTTCGAGCGTAGTCGCGTAGAACCCCGTTCCCTCCTGCGTATGCGTGCAGATGAACGTTTCGTCCCGCAACGCCGCCACGTCGATGCGCGCGCGCCGCGCCAGCCGATGCCGCGCGTTCAGCACCGCCACCACCGGCTCGGCCTCGAGCGTCTGCAACGCGACGCCGTCCGGCAGATCACGTACCGGCGGCCGTACGAAGCCGATGTCGAGTTCGCCTTCCGCCACCGCGACGATCTGCGCAGGCATGTCCATTTCCCGGATCGAGACGTGTACGTCGGGATGCGCACGACGAAATTCGACGATCAGGGTCGGCAGCATCCCGGACAGCGCGGCGGACGCAACATAGCCGATCGACAGCGCGCCGGTGTCGCCGCGGCTCGCGCGCGCAGTGGCCGTTTCGCTGCGTTCGACCTGGCGCAGCACGGCGAGCGCCTCGTCGCGAAACACCGCGCCGACCTCGGTCAACCCAAGGCGCCGCCCCGAACGCGTCAGCAGCGGCACGCCGACCGCTTGCTCGATCACGCGCAGTTGCTGGCTGAGCGCGGGTTGCGAGATGCCGAGGCGCTCGGCGGCGCGGCCGAAATGCAACGCCTCGGCCAACGCGACGAAGTACCGGTAATGCCTCAACTCCAGATCCATCCTTGCGTCATCCATAAGGTGAAGTTATCAAACTTTAACCGAACTGCAGTTGAACCTATCGATCGCGGGCGTGACCATGAAGTACCCGATGTGGGTGCGGTCATACAAGGAATGGAAAACGGATGCAAAGGGTAAACAAGATTGTCGACGGTTGCGAAGCGGCGCTCGCCGGCTTGCGCGATGGCGCGGCGATGATGATCGGCGGATTCGGCAGTTCAGGCCTGCCGGGCCGGCTGATTGACGCCGTGCTGGCACACGGCGCAACCGACCTGACGGTCATTTCCAACAACGCGGGTTACGGCGACGAAGGCGTCGCTGGCCTGATCGCCGCGGGACGCGTGCGCAAGCTGGTCTGCTCGTATCCGCTGACGGCGGGCGCGACCGCGTTTCGCGACGCGTACCGGCGCGGCGCGATCGAACTCGAGCTGGTTCCACAGGGCACGCTCGTCGAGCGCATCCGTTGCGCGGGCGCCGGCCTCGGCGGCTTCTTCTGCCCGATCTCCGCGGGTACGCCGCTCGCCGCCGGCAAACGCGTCAATGTCATCGACGGCGTCGAACACGTTCTGGAACTGCCGCTGCGCGCGGATATCGCGTTGCTGCGCGCACGCACCGCCGATCGCATCGGCAATCTCGTGTACCACCTCGCGGGGCGCAACTTCAATCCCGTGATGGCCACGGCCGCGCGCGTCGTGATCGCCCAGGTCGATGCGATCGTCGACGCGGGCGAGCTGGACCCCGAACGCATCGACACGCCCGGCATCTTCGTCGATCGCGTCGTGGTCCCGACAGGAGAACGCGCATGAACCGCTGGCCCCGTCTCCTGATTGCCCGGCACGCCGCACACGACATTCCGCACGGCGCCTACGTCAACCTCGGCATCGGCCTGCCTACCCAGGTCGGCGACGAAATTCCTCAGGATCGCGAAGTCTTCCTGCACAGCGAAAACGGCATCCTGAACCTCGGCCCGCGTCCGCAGGACGGACGCGAGGATGCCGACCTCATCAACGCCAGCAAGCAGCCCGTCAGCCTGCGGGCGGGCGCGTCGATCTTCGATTCGGCGCTCAGTTTCGCGATGATGCGCGGCGGCCATCTGGATCTCGCGATCCTCGGCGCGTATGAAGTCGCCGAAAACGGCGATCTAGCCAACTGGACCCGCGCGGACCCGGGCACGCCGCCGGCCGTCGGCGGCGCGATGGAACTCGCGTACGGCGCCCGCGAAGTGTGGGTGCTGATGGAACACACCACCCGCGAAGGCCGGCCGCGCCTGCTGCGCGAATGCCGCCTGCCGCTGACGGCGCGCGGCGTGGTGACGCGCATCTATACGGATCTCGCGATCTTTACGGTCGTCCGCGACGGCCTGCGGGTCGAGCGAATCGTCGACGGCGTCACGCTCGAACAACTTCAGTCCGTCACCGAGGCGCGGCTCTCGACCTGAGCCGCGCCGCCCGCCGGACACGCCTGCCTGCGCATCCGGCCTCACCGAACGAAAGGAGACACATGCGAACCAGAATCACCGAACTGCTCGGCATCCGCTACCCGATCATCCAGGGCGGCATGCAATGGGTCGGACGCGCCGAACTGGCCGCCGCCGTTTCGAACGCCGGCGGGCTCGGCATCGTCACCGCGCTGACCCAGCCGACACCCGACGCGCTGCGCAACGAGATCGCGCGCACCCGCGAGCTGACCGCGCGGCCGTTCGGCGTGAACCTCACGCTCCTGCCAACGATCACGCCGCCCCCTTACGCCGAGTATGTCGACGCGATCATCGAAAGCGGCGTGCGAATCGTCGAGACCGCCGGCAACAATCCGGCAGAGCTGATCGCGAAGCTCAAGTCACATGGCGTTGTCGTCGTCCACAAGTGCACGACGGTGCGGCATGCGCGTTCCGCCGAGCGCGCCGGCGTCGACGCCGTGTCGATCGACGGTTTCGAATGCGCGGGCCATCCGGGCGAGGACGACGTCGCCGGCATGGTGCTGATCCCGGCCGCGGTGCGCGCGCTGCAGGTGCCCGTGATCGCGTCGGGCGGCATTGCCGACGGCCGCGGCATGGCGGCTGCGCTCGCGCTCGGCGCCGAAGGCGTGAACATGGGCACGCGCTTTTGCGCGACGCGCGAAGCGCCGATTCACGTCGGCATCAAGCAGGCGCTCGTCTGCGCGACCGAGCGCGACACGAAGCTCATCTTCCGCACGTTGAGGAACACCGCGCGCGTGCTCGGCAATGCGGTGTCCCGCCAGGTCGTGGCGATGGAAGCGCGGCCGGGCGGCTGCCCGTTCGACGAAATCCGCCCGCTCGTGAGCGGCGCGCGCGGCCGCGCGGCGCTCGAACACGGCGACGTGGACGGCGGCGTCATCACGGCCGGCCAGTGCGTCGGCCTCATCGACGACATTCCGACCTGCGCCGAGCTGCTGGAACGCATGGTATTCGAATGCCGGGACAACCTGCGGCGCGCGCAGCAATGGATCGCTTGACGGCCGCGCGCATGGGAAAGCGCACGCGTCACGCCCGCCGGACAGCGCACCCCTGACGCGTTGCCGGCCCCGCACTCCCGCCGGACGGGAGCACGACAAGAAAACACAAGGAGACCTCCGCAATGAAAAAACCGCTTGCCGCCGCCGCGCTGGCCGGTGCACTCGCCCCTGCGTGCCACGCGCAATCCTCGGTGCAGCTGTATGGCGTCATCGACGCCGGGCTGATGTTCAAGACCGGCGCCGACCGCGCGGGCAAACCGCTTTACCAGATGGTGTCCGGCGTCGAAGCAACGAACCGGTGGGGCCTGCGTGGACGCGAGGACCTGGGCGGCGGCTGGGCCGCGATCTTCAGCCTCGAAAACGGCTTCCGGGTCGGCACCGGCGCGCTGATCGGCAGCAGTCCGCAACCGGCTTCGACCGTCCTGTTCGATCGCGGCGCGACGGTCGGCGTCGCACACGACCAGGCCGGCACGATCCGCTTCGGCCGGAACTGGACTCCGTTCTACGACGCCATGTTCGCGTCGGACGCATCAGGCTGGTCAAACTTCGGATCGCTGAACAACCTGTCGCACCAGCAGCGCACCGGGCTGCCTGGCGCCGGCTACTACTGGGCCAACAATTCCGTCAAGTACGTGTCGCCCGCGTTCGGCGGGCTCAGCGGCAGCGCGCTCTACAGTTTCGGCGGACGCGCTGGCGACTTCCGGAACAGCCGCGTCTATTCGGCCGCGCTCGCATACGGCAACGGTCCGCTCCTGCTGAACGCGGGCTACCTCGACGCGAACGATCCGACGGGCGCGACGGACGCGAACGTGGCGCGTGCGTATCACGTCGGCGCAATGGTTCGGTTCGGCGGCCTGAGCCGCGCCGGCGTCAGCTGGACGAGCTTCCGCGATCCGGCGACCGGTTCGCAGCAGGGCTATCTCGGCGCCACCGGCAGCTATGGCGTGTCGGCCACGCTCGCGCTCAGCGGCGCGTACGTCCACCTGTTCGATCACTCGGTCGCCGCGGGCCACGCCGACCTGTTCAAACTGGCCGCCGATTATTTCCTGTCGAAACGCACCACCCTCTATACCGACGTCGGCTATGCGCGCAACGGCGCCGGGGGCACGCTCGGCCTGCAGTACACCGCGCCGGCCCCGAAGGCGGGACTCAACCAGTTCGCCGTCGCGGCCGGGGTGCGTACGGCCTTCTGACGCAGCAGCACACAAGACGCATCAACCATTGAAACAGCAGCATGCAAGGGGAGATCCGATGGAACTGCAAGCCAACGCCCGCCTTCGCGCCGGAGAGCGCCTGTGGCTCACGGTATTCGCATTCGCCTTTCTGGGCATGGTCGTGGACGGTGCCGACCTGATGTTCCTGTCGTACAGCCTGTCGAGCCTGAAGCGGGATTTCGGGCTCACCGACGTCCAGGCCGGCAGCCTCGGCAGCCTGACCCTCGCAGGCATGGCGCTGGGCGGCCTGTTCGGCGGCTGGGCGGCGGACCGCTTCGGACGCGTGCGGACGATCGTCTGGACGGTGCTCGTGTTTTCGATCGGCACGATGCTGCTCGGCTTCACCAGGAACTACGGTGAATTCGCGGCGGCGCGTTTCGTGTCGTCGCTCGGCCTCGGCGCGCAGTACGTGGTGTGCAACACGCTGATGGCTGAATACGTGCCGACGTCGCGACGCACGACTGTGCTGGGCGCGCTGCAGGCAGGCTGGTCGGTCGGCTATGTGGTCGCGACGGTCCTCGCCGGTTGGATCCTGCCGGCCTACGGCTGGCGCTGGCTGTTCTATATCGCGGTGTTCCCGGTCGTGCTGGCCGTGCTGATGCGGCGCGCCGTTCCCGAGCCGGCCGCGTGGCTGGCCGCGCGTGCCGCACACGCGACGCACGGCGGAAATGCCGCGGCCCCTCGCGACGCGACGTGGCGGACACTGTTCGCGCAGCGCGCCGATCGCAGGATGTTCGCGCTGTGGTCGCTCACGGCCGGCCTGCTGCAATTCGGCTACTACGGTGTGAACAACTGGCTGCCCACCTATCTCGAGAAGGAACTGAACCTGAAGTTCAGCGCGATGACGGGCTTCATGGTCGGCACCTACGTCGCGATGATCCTCGGCAAGATCGTCGCCGGCTGGCTCGCCGACCGGTTCGGCCGGCGCATCGTGTTCTGCGCCGGCGCGCTCGGCGCGGCCGCGTTCCTGCCCGCGATCGTGCTGGGCGGCAACGCGTCGAACGTCGCGTGGCTACTGATCGCATTCGGGTTCATCTACGGCGTGCCGTATGGCGTCAACGCCACCTACATGACCGAAAGCTTCGAGACGAAGATCCGCGGCACGGCGGTGGCAGGCGCCTACAACCTCGGCCGCGCCGGCGCGGCCGTCGCGCCGATGGTGATCGGCTACATGGCGGCGCAAGGATCGATCGGCCGCGGCTTCCTGCTGATGGGGCTCGCTTATTTCCTCGGCGGCGTGGTTCCCGCGCTGTTCATTCCTGAAAAGCTCCACGACCCGCAACGCGGCTGACTGCGCGCGGGGCGGCCGACGCTCCGCGCGCGACCACCCCAACCGCGTCAGCGCGCCACCGGCCCCGCGTCGATCTTCACGCGAAACAGCGCATACGGCTTCACGCGACCGTCGCGGCCCTCGTGGAACATGGGCTGCCGCTCGATCTGGTTCGCGGTGAAATACAGGTAGCCGGGCGCGACCGACATCGAATCGGGCCACAGCATCCGCGGGTCGTGCGCGATCGTGGTCCAGCGGCCGTTGTCGAGCCGGCGAATCGCGTTGTGCTCATAGTCGGTCGCGTAGACGCGGCCGCGATCGTCCGTCTCGAGACCGTCGGACGCGCCCTTGTCGCCGAGATCGACGACGGCCGCACCCAGCGCGCCCTCCTCGATCATGCGATCGCGCAGCAGCGCGGTCGGCACCGCATACAGG
>NZ_MDEQ02000059.1 GCF_001883705.2 Burkholderia catarinensis | reverse complement strand
AAGGCCTGGGAGCAGTGGATCGAACAGGCTCAGCAAAGCGGAATCGCTGCCCTGCAAAAGTTCGCTGAACGCTTGCAGGGCTATTGGCACGGTATCGTGACTCGTTGCCGCCACCCGCTCAATACCAGCATCGTTGAAGGCATCAACAACACCATCAAGGTCATCAAGCGTCGGGCTTATGGGTACCGCGACGAGGAATACTTCTTCCTGAAGATCCGCGCCGCGTTCCCCGGTAATCCGCGATGAACCAAAAATTTACCCTATATATCAAACTCGTACTTACTTGCGATCCGTATCCCTTCAACCCAGAATTTCCTCGTGCGGCGGTCAGGACCCCCTTGCTTGCCGCTTTGGTGAAAACGATTGGAGTGCGATAGATGAAAGCAGCTTTCTACGAGCGTCAAGGTGCAGCCCGCGACGTATTGACTGTCGGTGAATTGCCGATGCCGGAGCCGGGGCCGAACGAGGTACGCGTCCGTATCCATGTCTCGGGACTGAATCCGACCGACGTGAAAGCGCGTACCGGATTCTCGTCCGCGCTGCCCTATCCGCGAATCATTCCCCATCAGGACGGCGCGGGCGTCATCGATGCCGTCGGCGTCAACGTCTCGCCGGATCGCGTCGGCGAGCGAGTCTGGCTTTACGAGGCGCAATACGGTCGAGCCACCGGCACAGCGGCGGAATTCGTCGTGGTCCCGTCAAGCCACGCGGTTCGCCTGCCGGACAATGCGTCGTTCGATGTCGGCGCTTCCCTCGGCATTCCGGCGTTGACCGCGCACCGCTGCCTGTTCTCCGACGGCAGCCTGGCGGGACGACGTGCGCTGGTCCACGGTGGCGCGGGCGTCGTCGGCACCGCCGCCATCCTGTTGGCGAAATGGGCCGGCGCGTGGGTGGCGACATCGGTCACGAACGCCGAACAGGCGACTGTCGCCAAGGAGAACGGCGCCGATCTGGTGATCGACCGGCATGCGGCGGAGGTGGCAAGCCTCGTTCTCGATGCAACAGGCGGGTTCGGCGTAGACCGCATCGTCGACGTCGACCTGAAATCCAATCTCGCGGTCGACATGGCGTGCGTGTCGCAAGGCGGCGTGATCAGTTCCTATGCGATGACCCATGCAACGGACGAACTGTCCGTTCCGTTGTTGAAGGCCATGATGCATGGCTGTGTCCTGCGCTTCGTCTATATCTACCATGTGCCCGACGAGGCAAAGCAGACGGCTGTCAGGGACGTCGTCGCATGCGTGGCCGCAGGCGCCTACTCACCGAGAATCGGCATGAAGGTTCCGCTGGAAAGCATTGTCGATGCTCACGAGGCGCTGGAGTCCGGCCGCGTCATCGGCAAGGTGCTCGTGCATAGCCGATTCGATATCGACCGGTGATCGCCGGAATCAAAAGTAGTCGGCAACATCCCGGTCGCGCGAGCACCGACGATGAATCACACGCCGCCCGACTACGCCCGCGAATCCCTCCCCTTTCCTTTTCGTCGAGACAACGCCCGAAGCGCATTCTTGTCGGCCGTCGGCTGAAACACCCGCGCGTTCTCCGACAGCGGCGCGCCCGGACGAAACACCAGCACGCCCGTTAACACGGCATCGATATCGAACGGCCTGACACCGAGCCCGCGCAACTGCGTCTCGCGCCTCAATCGCGTGCTTCAGGCGTTCCGCCCGCAGCGCTTCCATTCGTGGATCCGCTGCCCGCCGGTCGGCCGGGTCGTGCCGGCATCCGCGTGCGCACGGCCTGGCTCACCAAGAAACAAATTCCCCCATTCCACAATCAAAGAAAACGATATTCCCCATCAAGCTGAATCGTCAGCCAATTTTGGATCCTTTTTCCCTCCTGTCCCCCGTATCATTTCGCTCACTACGCAATGAGCAAGAAACGGACATGAGCGATCCCACCACGCTGCACTACCTCGACTACGCCGCCACGACGCCCGCGGATCCCCGCGTGATCGAAGCGATGACGGCCTGCCTCGGCTTCGACGGCATCTTCGGCAATCCCGCATCGAGCTCGCACACCGCCGGCCGGCTGGCGCGGGAACAGGTCGAACAGGCACGCGCGCAAGTCGCCGCGCTCGTCGGCGCGGATGCCGACGAGATCGTCTGGACGTCGGGCGCCACCGAATCGAACAACCTCGCGCTGAAAGGCTATGCGGAGAACGCGACCGGCCAGCGCCACCTGATCACGAGCCGCATCGAGCACAAGGCCATTCTCGACACGATGGCGAACCTGTCGAAGCGCGGCATGTCGGTCAGCTACCTGACGCCCACCTCCGACGGCGAAATCACCGTCGATGCGGTGGCTGCCGCGATCGGCCCCGATACCGGCCTCGTGTCGCTGATGCTCGTGAACAACGAGATCGGCACGCTGACCGACATCGGCGCGATCTCCCGCATCGTGCACGCCGCCGGCGCGCTGCTCCACGTCGACGCCGCGCAAGCGCTCGGCAAGACGCCGATCGACGTGCGTGCACTCGGCATCGACATGATGTCGATGTCGGCGCACAAGGTGTACGGCCCCAAGGGCATCGGCGCGCTGTTCGTCCGCCGCGACATCGCGGACCGGATCGCGCCTCAGATTCATGGCGGCGGACACGAGCGCGGATTGCGTTCGGGTACGCTCGCGACCCATCAGATCGTCGGCATGGGTGTCGCGTGCGAACTGGCCGCTGAAAAACTCGACGGCGAAGCCGCGCGGATTGCAGCGCTCGGCGCGCGCCTGACGGGCGCGCTGGTCGCGCTCGGCGACGTCACGCAGAACGCGGCCGCGGCGCGCCGTATCCCGCACACGCTGAGCCTGACGGTGAATGCCCCCGGCTTCTTCCCGTTCATGCTCGGCGAAGCGCTCGCCGTGTCGTCGACTTCCGCGTGCAACTCGACCAGCGGCGCACCGTCGCACGTGCTGACCGCGATCGGCCTCGATACGGAGACGGCGGGCCGCACCGTGCGCGTGAGCTTCGGCCGCTTTACGACGGAGCAGGACGTCGACTTCGCGATCGCCTGTTTCCGCAACGCGATCGAGCAGTGTCGGGCAACGGTGTCGAACGGGTTTTCCGCTTCACGCCAGATCACGCCGGCCGACCTGAAGGCGATCCGGAATGCCGGCTTCCGCTCGGTCATCTGCAACCGGCCGGACGGCGAAGGCGACGCTCATCCGGCGTTCGATGAAATCGCCGCGGCGGCCCGCGAACTGGGCCTCGAGGCGCGCTACCTGCCGGTCGAGCGTGATCGCATCGGCGACGCGGAAGTCGACGCGTTCGGCGCACTGGTCGACACGCTGCAGAAGCCGGTGCTCGCGTATTGCCGAAGCGGAAGCCGCTCCGGCTTGCTGTGGAATCGCCTGTCGGCCCGGCGCACGGCCTGAGCCGGAACGCCTTCCCGCTACGCCGCCCCGCCCGCGTTCGCGCACGCAGCCGATGCTTCGATGCGCGGCCGGGTGGTGGCGCCGGCCAACGCGGCATCAGCCCCCCTCATCGCCACTCACCGGCGTATAAATCGCCAGCTTCAGCGCGGGATCGTCGTTCGCCTGGAACGTCGCGTACTCGTAGCGCTGCGTGCCATGTTGCGCATGCGCGAACACCTTCTGGCCCGATACGCCGCTGCGCACGTCATGCGCGCCCCACCATTGCGCGAACGCGTCGCTGCTCGTGCGCAAGCGCTCCACCAGTGCGATGAACGCCGGATCGCTCGCATACAGATCGTGGCTCGCGCGAAACAGCGCGATCATCCGGCGTGCCTCGTCGGCCCAGCTCGCGGCGAACAGCCAGCGCGCGTGCGGCACGGTGAACATGTAGATCAGGATGTTGCGGTCGGCTTCCGCGAGCCGGTCGAACCCGAGCAGGTCGCTCGCGGCGGCATTCCACGCGAGGATGTCCCAGCGCCGCCCGGTCACGTAGGCCGGCAGATGCAGATTCGCGACGAGCCGCGCGATGGTCGGCGGCACGCTCTCCCTCACGAATACACGTGACACGTCGCGCCGCGCGAGCGTGCGCAGATGGGCGGCCTCGGCCTGGTCCAGCCGCAACGCACGCGCCAGTGCATCGAGCGTCGCGTCCGACGGGCTGACGTCGCGCCCCTGTTCCAGCCGCACATACCAGTCGACGCCGATACCGGCCAGTTCCGCGACCTCCTCGCGCCGCAGGCCGGGCGTGCGCCGGCGCGAGCCGTCGTGCAGGCCGACGGCATCCGGTCGCAGCTTCTTGCGCCGCGAGCGCAGGAAATCGCCGAACGGGGTTCGCGTGGTGACGGTCATCGGGTTCGCTCCGTGCTCTGGGTGGTATTGGCCAATCCTGGGCTCGTGCCGGGCCTTGTTGCGGATTCTAAGCCTGCCAGAATCGGCCCGTTCCTCACCCCCTCGGGAAGCCTCATGAAAGCTGCGATTCTGAAGTCGCTCGGCATGCCGCTCGCGATCGAAACGATGCCCGATCCGGTGCTCGGCACCGGCGAGGTCATCGTGGATGTCGTCGCGGCGCCGGTTCTGCCCTATGCGCAGGAAGTATTCAGCGGCGAGCGCCGCTATCCGATCGAGTTGCCGATCGTGCCCGGCTGCGGCGCAATCGGCCGGGTCCGGCAAACCGGCCCCGACGCGACGCGGTTGCAGCCCGGCGACTGGGTGTTCTGCGATCCGACCGTGCGCTCGCGCGACGATGCGCGGATGCCCGACATCGTGCTGCAGGGCTGGAGCGCGCGCGGTGACGGCGGCAAGCAATTGCAGCGCTACTTTCACGACGGCCCGTTTGCCGAACGGCTGCGCGTGCCGACCGAGAACGCGGTGCGCATCGGCGACATCCCGCCGGCCGACGCCGTGCGCTGGTGCGCGCTCACGACGCTGCTCGTGCCGTACGGCGGGCTGCTCGCGTCCGATCTGCGGGCGGGCGAGATCCTGCTCGTGAGCGGCGCGACCGGCCACTTCGGCAGCGCATGCATCGCGGTGGCGCTGGCGATGGGCGCGCGGTGCGTGGTCGCGCCGGGCCGCAACACGCACGCGCTCGCGGATCTCGAACGCCGCTTCGGCGAACGCGTGCGCACCGTCGGGCTGACCGGCGACGAAGCCACGGATCGCACCCGCATGCAGCAGGCCGCGCCGGCGCCGATCGACTGCGTGATCGACCTGATGCCGCCGTCGGTGCCCGCCACGACGGTGCGCGGCGCGGTGATGACGGTGCGTCCGTACGGGCGCGTGGTGCTGATGGGCGGCGTCGGCATGCTCGGCGGCGCGGGGCTCGACCTGCCGTATCCGTGGATCATGCGCAACGACATCACGCTGCGCGGCAAGTGGATGTGCCCGACGGAAGCCGTGACGTTGATGACGGGGCTCGTGCGCGGCGGGCTGCTCGACCTCGGGCATTTCGACGCGACGGTCTTCTCGCTCGACGAGGCGAACGAAGCCGTCGCGCATGCGGCGGCGAACGGCGGGCCGTTCAGGATGACGGTGATCGCGCCTTAGCGTCGGCGCACGGTGATCGCACCGCCATCAGGCGTCATACGCTTCCGGCGCCGAGAACGTCAGCAACGCCGATTCGCCCGAATCGCGCTGCCGCGACGCACCGCCACGCCCACAAACGGTGCACGCATCCGGATTTTCACTACATTGCCGAAATCTGATAGAGCCGGGAAATTTGGTTTCATACCGTTCACGCATCGGACCGGAAAGCGATTGCCGATCAACGGCGATGACGGTCCTGCCACGCAGGACATTCGTGACGGAGCGACTATGGATGCAAAATTCCCCCCGGATTCAGGCACCGACAGTGATGTAAGCCTGCTGCACAAGATGGGCTATGCGCAGGAACTGTCGAGACGTATGAACGGTTTCTCGAACTTCGCCGTGTCGTTTTCGGTGATCTGCATCCTGTCGGGCGGCATCACCGCGTTCCAGCTCGCGTTTTCCGCCACCGGCGGCGCGTCGGTCGGCCTCGGCTGGCCATTGGGGTCGCTCTTCGCGCTGATCGTCGCCGTGTCGATGTCGCAAATCGCGTCCGCGTTTCCGACGGCGGGCGGCCTCTACCACTGGGGCGCCATCCTCGGCGGGAAGAGATGGGGGTGGATGACGGCGTGGCTCAACCTGATCGGCCTGATCTTCGTGATCGCGGCGATCAATTTCGGCACCTACGACCCGTTCTTCAAGACGCTGATCGCGCCGATGTTCGGCGTCAGTCCGGACAGCCTGACCTGGTGGCATCAAACGGCGTTCATCGCGTTCATCACGATCTCCCAGGCCGTCCTGAACGCGCGCGGCATCAAGATCGCGAGCAAGATCACCGACCTGTCGGGCTACCTCATTTTCGTGGTGACGATTGCGCTGGTGGTGTCGCTGCTCTACTACTCGCCTGTCGCGTTCGATATGCACCGGCTGGTCACGTTCACCAACTTCACCGGCGTCGACGGCGGTGCGTGGCCGAAGCAGGCCACGCCGCTCGCGTTCCTGTCCGGCCTGCTGCTGGTGACCTACACGATCACCGGCTTCGACGCTTCCGCGCACACGTCGGAAGAGACGCACGATGCGGCCAGGAACGTGCCGCGCGGCATCATCGGGTCGGTGTTCTGGTCCGCGGTGTTCGGCTACGTGATGGTGTGCGCGTTCGTGCTGGTCATGCCGGACCTGACCGCCAGCATGAAACAGGGCACCGGCTTCTTCGAAGCCATCCTCGCGCCGATTCCGAAGACCTTGCGCGTCTGTCTCGAACTGGCGATGTTCTTCATCAACTACGTGTGCGGGCTCGCGGCCATCATGTCGACATCGCGGATGATGTATGCGTTCGCGCGCGACGGCGGGATGCCGGCGTCGAAGCTGCTGCGCAGCGTGAACCCGACCCATCGGACGCCCGGG
Source organism: Burkholderia catarinensis (assembly GCF_001883705.2). Lineage (GTDB taxonomy): Bacteria > Pseudomonadota > Gammaproteobacteria > Burkholderiales > Burkholderiaceae > Burkholderia > Burkholderia catarinensis. The sequence continues at coordinate 1,066 of NZ_MDEQ02000059.1, read as the reverse complement.
CCCGCGATCTGGACCTGCGCGGTGCTCGCGATCGTCGTCACGTTGTACGGCGACGCATTCTCGGTGCTGAGCGCCGGCAGCGCCGTGTTCCTGTTCATCTCGTATGCGATGCCGATCGGCTCCGGGATGCTGGCCGAAGGCCGCACGTGGACCGACAAGGGCCCGTTTCAACTGGGGATCTGGTCGAAGCCGTGTGCGTTGCTCGCGCTGGTCGGCGCCTGCGTGCTCGCCTATGTCGGCATCCAGCCGCCGAACGAGAAGGTGCTGTACGTGCTCGTCGGCTTCGTGGCGGTGCTCATGGTGATCTGGTACGGCTTCGGCGTACGCAACACCTTTGCCGGGCCGCCGGTGCTGAAGGACACACGGAACCTCGACCGCATCCGCGAACTCGAGGCGAACGTCGATCCATCCGTCTGAAGCGTCTTCAAGCAGGCTGAAAAAAACCGACTCGCCGGTTCGATGCCGCGAGTCGGTTTTTTTACGTCAACGTGAGGCAATGAGGTTCAACCGCCCTGCGGCAGCTGAACCTCGCCTCGCGTCATCAGCCGTAGACGGGGAAACGCTTCGTCAGCTCGGCCACCTGCGCACGCACGCGCTCGATCGTTGCCGCATCTTCCGGGCTTTCGAGGACATCGGCGATCAGGTTGCCGACGATCTCGGCTTCCTTCACGCCGAAGCCGCGCGTCGTCATCGCCGGCGAACCCAGGCGCACGCCGCTCGTCACGAACGGCTTTTCCGGATCGTTCGGGATCGCGTTCTTGTTCACCGTGATGTGTGCCGCGCCCAGCGCCGCTTCCGCCGCCTTGCCCGTGATGTGCTTCGCGCGCAGGTCCACCAGCATCACGTGGCTTTCCGTGCGGCCCGACACGATCCGCAGCCCGCGCTTCACCAGCGTCTCCGCCAGCACGCGCGCGTTTTCGACCACCTTCTCCTGGTACGCCTTGAACTCCGGCGACAGCGCTTCCTTGAATGCCACCGCCTTCGCCGCGATCACGTGCATCAGCGGGCCGCCCTGGATCCCCGGGAAGATCGCCGAATTGATCGGCTTCTCGTACTCCGCCTTCAT
>NZ_MDEQ02000058.1 GCF_001883705.2 Burkholderia catarinensis | reverse complement strand
CAACCGGCGCAACTCAGAAGGTCCCAACCCTCCGAATTTCTTCTTCCAATTGTAGAAAGTCGCCTCGCTAATTCCGAGCTTGCGGCAGATCTCTTCGACCTTCGTACCCAGCTCGGCTTGCTTCAGCGCAAATGCGATCTGCTCTTCCGTAAACTTGCTCGTCTTCATGGCATGGCCTTCGTGTCCGCTTGGACACATCATGCCGAATTTCTATACTTTTGAACCGGACTATTTCTTGGGTCAGGGTCAAACCTCTTGCCGCACGAGCTGATGGGGCGTGCTGTAGTAGTGGCCACCGACCTCGATGTGATAGTCGATGTTGACGCGGCATTTCTTGAACGTCGCGATCTCGTACCGACGCGTCGGCAGTGGGCGCAGCGCCGGTCGGTCGAGACGCTCGAACCACTCGCGGCGATTGCCCTCGAGCTTCTTGAACGGCCGGGCATTCAGATCGGTGATCAGCGCGGCGATCGCCTTGTTCAGTTCGGCAAGGCTGTAGAAGCGGTGGTTCCGCAGCCGGGCAAGGATCCAGCGCTCGACGATCTGCACGCCGACCTCGACCTTCGCTTTATCTTTCGGCTTGCGCGGCCGTGCCGGCAACATCGCGGTATCGTAGTGATTCACGAAGTCCTGTGTCGTCAGGCCGAGCGTGGGCTCGTATCGATCGGCATTCGAGATCAGCGCCTTCGGATTGTCCGGCACGAGCAGCCGCGGAACGCCGCCGTAAAATTCCATCGCGCCGATCATGCCGCCGATCCAGTCAGGCGTAGCCTCCGAGCGGGTCGCGCACGCATACGTGTAATTCGACGCGCCGAGCACGGCAACAAAGATGTGCGCCTTGAACGCAACGCCGCCAGCGCGATCGAGAATCGGCACGGTCGGCCCGGCGAAGTCGGCAAACAGCTTCTCGCCGGCGAGGTGCTGCTGGCGCATCGAGCGCTTCAGCGTCTGGGTCCAGTCCTTGTACCGCTGGCAGAACTGCGTGTAGCGGTAGGTCCGCTGGCCGGGATGGGCGCCGACGTATTCTTCCCAGAGCAACTGCAGCGTGACGCCCTTGCGGCGCAACTCGGTGTGGATCCATGCACAGTCCGGCTCGACGCGATCGCCAACAACCATCGTGCGGCCGGCGCCGCGCTTGATGAGCAGCCGCTCGAGGTCCGACTCGGACAGCGGCTCGACCGTTGCCCAATCCAGGCCTGCCGATGCAGCGAGCTGCAAATACTGGGTGATGGTGCCGAGCCCGACGCCCAAGGCCCCGCTGACCTGCCGATGAGACAGATTACAAGTCCATTTCAGGCGAAGCACTTCTTTTATTCTGCGCATGGTCGTCCGGTGGGCCGGCATGGTCCGTCTCCAAAAAGAGACCACCATAACGCCGGCGGATTGAGCCATTCGCAGCACCGCCAACCGAAACGCTGTCCGCCGTTTCGGGTCGCCGAACAGTCATTCCGACGAAATGAACAGTCATTTCGGCAGGATGAACACGCGTTTCGGTCGGTGAACACCCATTTCAGGAAGATGAACAGCCGTTTCGGCAAGTCGAACACGCATTTCGGAAACCGCCTGAACTGTTCAGCTTCCACCGAAATCGCTGTTCGGCTTCGCCGAAATACGCAGGTAGAACGCGTGTATCGCGAACTGGGCCTTTCGTTGCGCCACAAGCGACCCCGTCGAAACAAGTCTGCCTGGCGCCGACAACCGAAGCAGTCAGTGAGCGCAATCAACGAGATCTGGAGTATGGATTTCGTCGCTGACGCGCTGTTTGATGGTCGACGCTTGCGCACGCTCACGATCGTGGACAACTACACGCGGGAATGCTTGGCGATTGAAGTCGACGGCTCGTTGCGTGGCGAGCACGTTGTCGCCGCGCTGACTCGGCTTGCGCATCATCGTCCGCTTCCACGCTATATCAAGGCAGACAATGGCAGCGAGTTCATTTCGAAGGTGCTCGACAAATGGGCGTACGAGAACGGCGTGGAGATGGACTTCTCGCGCCCTGGCAAGCCGACCGACAACGCGAAGAATGAATCATTCAACGGACGCTTTCGGGAGGAATGCCTCAACGCACATTGGTTCTTGTCGCTTGAAGACGCCAGACGCAAAATCGAGGTCTGGCGCGAGTACTATAACGAGGCGCGCCCTCACTCTGCGCTGCAGTGGATGACACCGGCGGAATTCGCCCGCCAGTGCACCGATCGGGCCGGTTCGGCCCGCCCCGAAGAGCTGGAATTTTCCAATTAAGACCGGGACGGAAATTGGGCTAGCCTCAATTACCGTCAGCACAGGGCAGTGAAAGAGGGCTGTCAATGCTTGAACATAACGTGGCGTACCAAGGTGTAATCCTCGAGACCGTACATTGACATGTCCTTGCCGTAACCTGACTGCTTTGCTCCGCCATGAGGCATTTCGCTAACGAGCATGAAGTGGGTGTTAACCCACGTGCAGCCATACTGAAGTCGAGAAGACATTCGATGTGCTCGGCCTACGTCGGAAGTCCAAACAGAAGATGCAAGGCCGTAATTCGAGTCATTTGCCCACGCGAGAACTTGTGCTTCGCTGTCGAACTTGGTTACGGAGACGACTGGACCAAAGATCTCATGCCGGACAATTTCGTCTTCTTGGCGAGCGCCGGCTAGGACCGTTGGTTGGAAGTAGAACCCAGGACCTCGGAGGCGCGCTCCACCTGTGATCGCGCTCACGTGAGGCAGATCCAATGCCCGCTTGACGAATCCTTCTACGCGCGCCAGGTGGTCTGATGTGATGAGGGGCCCTATTTCGGTAACGGGGTCATCAGGGAGCCCCATCTTGATCGACTGCACGGCCGCACCGAGCTTCGCAACGAACTTTTCGTAGATCGTCCCTTGTACGTAGATGCGACATGCCGCGGTGCAGTCTTGTCCGGCATTGTAGAAACCGAATGCCCGAATTCCTTCGACAGCTGCATCGATGTCTGCGTCGTCAAAAACGATCACCGGAGCCTTCCCACCGAGCTCCATATGCATGCGCTTCACGCTTTCCGAAGTGGAAGCGATGATTCTCGAGCCTGTCGGCCCAGAACCGGTCAGAGAGACCATCCGCACCTTCGGATGATTGACCAGCATTTCGCCGACGGTAGCGCCTCGCCCATGAACGACATTGATAACCCCCGCGGGGAAAATGTCCCCTAATAGTTGCCCAAGCCGCAGCGTCGTTAGCGGAGTCTGCTCTGACGGCTTCAGCACCACGGTGTTGCCAGCAGCCAAGGCCGGGGCCAACTTCCACGCGGCCATCATCAACGGATAGTTCCACGGTGCTATAGATGCGATAACGCCAAGCGGATCACGCCGGATCATCGAAGTGTGTCCTGCAAGGTACTCACCTGCTGCCGATCCCGTTAAGCAACGGCTGGCACCGGCAAAAAAGCGGAATACATCCGTTGCACCCGGCACTTCATCATTGAGGACTCTGTTGTGTGGTTTGCCGCAATTTAACGACTCCAATTTAGCAAACTCAGTCGCATGCTCTTCGATACAATCGGCCAACTTGAGAAGAAGCGCTGCGCGATCCTTTGGTGTGGTTTGCGACCACGTCGAGAAGGCCTTGTCGGCGGCATCGACCGCAGCCTCGACTTGCTCGGAGCTGGCTTCGGGAATTTCGACGAGGACTACGCCCTCGGCTGGATTGAATACAAGCGTGTCTTGCCCCTCTCCGGCAACAAGCACTCCGTCAATCAAGAGATTTTTTTGCATAATTCATTTTAGTCGAGGAGGGCATAAAGCCTTAAAAAAGACGTTCTTCTTTATACCGAGAATTACAGAACTGAACCCGTATAGTTCGGGATTTTTTATTGAATCGACCTTATTCCATGGCCGTTGTGACGACCCGGCCCCGAATCAACATATAAGCCAAGCCGGCAGCGACCCAGCAACAACCAAACGTCAATGCCACACGATCGAGGCTGGCGAGCATCGCCGCTGACGTCGCGGCTCCTATGATCGGAAATGCGATACCCCGTACGATGCCAGCTTTGTCACCACGCTCCCGATCGAAGGTTAGTTTGAGTGCGCAAAGATTCACGGCAGTAAACGCAAGAAATGCCCCGAAGTTTACGAGCGATGTCGCAGTATCGATTGTCAGGAACAACCCAACCATGCCAAATGCGCCGGAGATAACGAGGTTTGCAGCGGGCGTTTTGAACCGTGGGTGCAGAGTGCCGAACGGCATGATCGGCAACTGGTTGTCGCGCCCGAGTGCGTACAGCAACCGTCCTACGCTGGCCTGGAAGGATAAGCCCGCAGCAAAGTGCGCGACGATAATGCCAGTGAGCACTGCAGCGAAGAAGACGTCGCCGCCGATATTCCGAGCTATCTCGAACGCTGCGTTGTCGATTACCTTGAAATCTGGCACCGGGTGGGCGAGATACATAAAGTACGCCGATCCGATGTACAGTACGCCGCCAATCATAGCTACTGCAAGAATCGCACGCGGGATCGTCCGTCGTGGGTTGATAGCCTCCTCGCTCAAAGTCGACAGGGCATCGAAGCCCAGAAACGAATATGCCGCGATCGCAGCCCCAGCCATACTAGCTCCAAGTGGAACGGCTGCGTTATAGAACGGCTTGGCGTCAAGAAAGGCACCCATGCCACGGTTTCCCGCGACATATTTCCAGCAAAGACCAATGAAAACAGCAATAATCGTCAATTGAATCAACATCAGAATGGTGTTGAACCGATTTGCTACCTCAATGCCCAATATGTTAAGAAGTGTGGTTGTGATAATAAAACTCGCGATCCAGATCCACTGAGGCACATCGGGACATGCAATATGTAGATAACTGGCTCCCAGCAGCCAGATCAACATAGGGATGAAGAAGTAGTCAAGTAATGCGGCCCAACCCACCAAGAACCCAATTCGCTGGTTGAGCATTTGAGAGGCATACGTATAGGCTGAGCCTGCAGTGGGGAACAGACGGATGAGTCGGCCGTAGCTCAATGCGGTAAAAACGACGCCAATCGTTGCAACGACATAGGATAATGCAGCTGTATTCTTACTGGCTTTTGCGATGACGCCGTATGTGCCAAATACGATCAGAGGGGCGATGAAAGCTAGCCCGAAGAGAAGCACCGAAAAGAAACCCAGGCTCCGTTTAAGCGTTTCGCCATCGTCTGAACTATTCACTTGAATCTCCTAAGCGGCGGTGTTCGTATGCGGCATTTACAATCCCGATGTAGCTTTCGATCGTCATGGCCTTGGCATTACTTGGATCAGAGATATTGTTCTTTGATTTTTCTGCGATGAGATTAAAATCCTCGACTCTTACGCCTTCGATTTCTGAGAAGCGTGGGATACCCAGATCACGACTCATCTGAAAGAGACATTCCACCGCTTGAGATGCCGCTTCTTCACTCGACAGCGTCGGATCAACCCCCAGTGCATAGGCGACGTCCGCATGGCGTTGCAGGTCCGAGTCCAAATTGTACGAAAATACGAAAGGCAGAAAGATCGCATTTCCGACGCCATGTGGTGTATCGTACATTCCACCTATCGCTTCAGAAATGCAATGCACGCTCGCAATGTCGGCGTTACCAAATGCCATGCCTGCAATGAGGCTGGCAATCAACATTGCCTCTCGAGCTTCTGTGTTGTCGGGTTGTTGCACCGCAGCTTTTAGATTTTTTGAAATCAGGCGAATTGCGTGCAGAGCAAGTCCGTCGCTGATGGGATTGGATTGACGTCCCGTATAAGCTTCAATCGCATGTGTCAACGCGTCCATCCCAGTCGCAGCTGCGATGGCCGGTGGGAGCGACTGGGTAATGTCCGAATCCAGCAGAGCCAGGATAGGGCCGATACGGTAGTCAAGCACACTCATTTTGAAGTGGCGGCGCGTGTCCGTGATAACGGAGAAGAAGGTTACCTCGCTCCCGGTACCTGCGGTCGTCGGAATCGCGACAATGGGAAGTACCTCGTGTGCCAATTTCGAGGCGCCTTCATAGTCTTCGATTTTCCCTTCGTGCGTGAGAAGAACGCTTATGGCTTTTGCTGCGTCCATTGCGCTACCACCGCCGACAGCGAGAAGGCCGTGAATACCTGTTTGTTTGTAAAGCTTTGCTGCGGCGTTGATTTCTTCGCTTCGCGGATTGGGGCTGATGTCAGAAACCTCGTCGAAAAATATGTTCGCTTGCCTGAGGCTCTGATATATACCATCGAGCACACCAGCACGTTTCACACCGGGATCTGTGACTAACAGCACGTGCTTTAGCCCAAGATCGTTGAGATACTTGCCGGTTCGATTGCGGAGTCCGGGCTCCATCACGATTCGGGTCGGTGTCGTGAATTGGAAATTCATGGTGCTTATCCTGTGTAATTCTGATGCTGGTGTGGTTTCTGGAATGGATCTAGAGTTAATCACAATTTTTTTGTGATTCCGTTCATGCTACAAAGGTTTGTGACGTGCCATGATGTGTCGGGCGACGCTGTAATCTTGTAATGAATCGGTAGAGAGGTCTTTTCCGTACCCCGACAACTTGAGCCCGCCATGCGGCATTTCGCTGGCCAGCAAGAAATGGCTATTTATCCAAGTGCAACCGTATTGAAGATGGGCCGCGACCTGCATAGCTTTATCAAGGTTCGTAGTCCAAACAGAAGATGCGAGACCGTATTCTGAGTCATTCGCCCAATCGATTGCCTGTGTGACTTCTTCGAACCGGGTTACGGTGACAACAGGACCAAAGACTTCTCGTTGGACGATTTCGTCTTCCTGCTTGCATCCTGCAAGCAACGTTGGTTGGTAAAAGAATCCTGGGCCCGAAAATTCTGCGCCACCCACGATCCGTTCAACGTGGGGCTCTTCTAGGGAGCGTTGGACGAAGCTCGCGACCCGGTCGCGCTGTCGAGCCGTAATAAGCGGAGGAATTTCGTTCTGGTCGTCCTCGGGACGCGCATAGCGCAAGGTCGCCACGGCATCGCCCAGATCTCGCACGAGTCGATCATGTATGCCGGATTGCGCGTAGACCTTGCACGCCGCAGTGCAATCCTGACCGGCGTTGTAGTATCCATGTTTCCGGATTGATTCGACAGCATCCGCAACATCAGCATCGTCGAAAACGATCACTGGAGCTTTGCCGCCCAGTTCGAGATGGGTGCGCTTTAACGTCCGGACGGCGCTCTGCAGAACCTTCTGGCCAGTTATGATGTCACCGGTGAGAGATACCATACGCACCTTCGGGTGCTTGACGAGATGACTTCCACTGGTGCTGCCAGCGCCCGTCAAAATATTGACTACCCCCGACGGCAATATTTCGGAGAAGATCGGTGCGAGTGCCAAGATCGACAGTGGGGTGTGCTCAGACGGTTTGAAGATGAGCGTATTTCCTGCAGCCAGCGCCGGGGCAATTTTCCACGACGCCATCATCAGCGGATAATTCCAGGGGGCGATTGCCGCGATCACGCCAACTGGATCGCGACGAACAAAGCTGGTGTGGCCTGGTACGTATTCGCCGGCGAGTTGTCCTTGTTGGCAACGGATGGCGCCAGCAAAAAATCTAAAGACATCGATGGCTGCTGGTATGTCATCCGCTCTGGCGAGATGCAACGGTTTGCCGCAGTTGAGGGCCTCGATATGCGCGAGATAATCTAGTCGCGCCTCCATTGCATCCGCAATTGCAAGTAGCGCAGCGGATCGCTGCGCCGGAGTCTTCCGTGACCAGCTTCCAAACGCGCGTACAGCGGCTGCTACGGCGGCTTCGACCTGATCCAGTGAGGCCTCAGGGACAGCGATAATCTCATCGCCGCTTACCGGGTTGACGATGGATTCACTGATGCCCTCGCCTTGCACGAGCTGGCCGTCTATGAGCAGTTCGGTATGTAGAGTCATGGTCGCTGCACTGGTGTTCATCAATAGGCCTCCTGTCAATCTATCTCCTTCGCTTGAGCAGAGACCTCGACCGGTGTCGGCTTGTTCGCCATGGATACAACGTTAATAGGTCGCGACGGGGGCGACAAATTCTAATTTGCGAATGAGTCATTCGATTAAATCGAATGACGCCGATTTGATGACTGTTCTCTCGCGACAGCGAGGAATCGGTCCACTAATGCGGAGCGGGCCGATCCCTTGCGCCACGCAAGCCCTACGTCAAGGTGCTCCGCCACATCGGCCAGTGGCCGAACCTCGATAATGTCGCCGTCCAAGGACCACGGACGATACGTCATGTCTGGTTGGATTGAGACACCCAAGCCCGCAGCGACTAGGCTACGTACCGCTTCAACCGAAGAAGTTCGTAAGGCAACCGTCGGATTGAGCCCGGCTCGGCTCCAGATGCGCTGCGCGTACACGTCCATTTCGTCAGCATTCAGTTGAATTAGCTGTTCCGAGTACACGTCTACGAGCCTGATGTTGTCGCGCTCCAGCAGCATATGCTGGGCGGGTAGCCACAATCGGTGCGGTGAATGAATCAGAACTTGCGTCTGAAGAGCGAGACGATTCTCTAGATTTGAAAGTACTAGAACACCGACATCGATCTCTCCGCTAACCAGGAGATGCTCGATGAAAGGGCGCTCGTCTTCGACCGCTCGGGCTGTAACGTTTGGGTAGGCCCGGCGAAAGCGCGTAAGCAGATCGGCCAAATAGTACCCGGACACCATGCTTGTCACCCCGATAGTGATGATGCCAGAGACCTTGTCCGTGCTCTGCTGAATACTTCGTTTCGCGTTTTCAACCGTGGCCAGAATAAGGTGCGCCTGTCGCAAAAATTGGTGGCCCTGATGCGTGAGTGACATCCCCTTGGAGTGCCTATCAAACAACCTGACACCAATTTCGTCTTCCAATTGCTGAATGGCAGTTGTTAATGTTGACTGGGTGATGAAAATGGTTTGAGTTGCCGCAGCGATCGAGCCACTTTCCGCCACGGCGATGAAGTGGCGGACTTGACGAAGAGTCATGGCCATTTTGGTGATTCATATATCGATAGGAGCGAATAACAACAAGCATATTCGATCCGGCAGAACTAAGGGGGAGCAAATTTGAACTGACCCCAGGAAGTTGGATGGTCGGAACCGACGGTTAAACCGATGAGGACGGAAATGGCGAGAGGGCTTCGGTCGTCAGAAACGTGGCGATACGCTCCTGTGCGGAAGCTACCGTGTGCGACCGCGCAGTTGCCAATTGCTGATCGTGGAGCAGCAGGATCGTCTCGATTGCCGAATGGCCGTCATCGGATAGCAGCCAGACATCATCTCGCTTTCCGCGTACCGCACATTGGCTGAGGGCGGCCTCAGCTGCACGAAAGTTGCTCAGGTCGCTGATTCGCGAGGTCATGTCCTGCACGAAATAGGCGACATAGATCGCCCGGAACAGTCTGCCGACGACATCGAGATTGCCGTGACCATATTTCAGAGTGGTCAACGCGAGGTGATGCTCCAGTGACTTTCGTTGCGCGACTGCCGCAGACAGGGGCAGCAGCATCGTTTTGGTCAGAACCTTCCGATGCTTGGAGCTGGTTCGGCGCTTCTCTTTGCTCATGTGGGTTTAATTCCGCTCGGGCCACCACGGTTTTGGTGCTTCCCGAATCAGGTAGTCGTCGAGGTTCTTGTCGACAAGCCATTTTGGGCGGGGGCCTTTGCCAGACCAGGAGTTTCCGGAGTTCGGGTCGTAGTACATTGCAGGGGCCTTTTGTCGCTTGGCCTGGATGAAGCCACCTGCGCGGAGTAGTTCAATCTCGGAGATGCCGAACTCCTTAACGTCTTCGGCGATCTGCTTGAGTTTTGCTTGTTTCTCCTGCTGCTTGGCTTCGTCGACGAGCAGGTTCAGTTGACCGAGCTGCCTCTGCAGTTCGCGAATGGAACAATTGTTCATATTGCCTTGTCTCGAGCGAATCACTGCTTGGAGGCACATCCAGCAGTCGAGTTCGCGGTGTAGTGAATTTTGCTGAAGATTGACTCGGCCACTAATCTTACTGTGTCAATAAGTCAGCATTGGACGCTGAACAAAACGGACATCGCTGGAGCCGGCGCGCGATGTAGGCAGCGATACGCCAGCGCAGCGTGGTGATGGAATCAGCCACGTGGCGCTGCGCGCGCTGGGGACCCGCGTGGCACGTAATCCGAGGGTAAGGCAAATGGATTGCGGTTCGCGGAGTTTTTTTTACTGCCGCCTTGTATAAGGCGTTGAGCAACAAGAGACCCATAGGCAGCAATACA
>NZ_MDEQ02000057.1 GCF_001883705.2 Burkholderia catarinensis | reverse complement strand
GATACACACAACTCAAAATTACTGCTTCTTCCAAGATTGGTTGTGCTGCGAAGCCAGCACAACACCCCTCTTTGCCTGATGACCATAGCGAGTCGGTCCCACCCCTTCCCATCCCGAACAGGACCGTGAAACGACTCTACGCCGATGATAGTGCGGATTCCCGTGTGAAAGTAGGTAATCGTCAGGCTCCCTAAGCCAAGAACCCCCGCCCGACAAGGCGGGGGTTTTTGCATTTCAGCGACGGAAATGTGCGCGGGGTGGGGATCGGCAATGCGTTCCAGTCATCGCATCCCGCCGGCACATGCCAGATCAGTTACCTTTCATCCCTACCGCGGAACGAAACCGCGCGATTTGATACGATCGAAATGTCGTCGGCGATTGCATTCGTCGACGTTCATGTTCGAAACCAGGGCTTGATGGAGAGGGCGGGGAATGAATATCGGCGACGCGTCGCGCGAATCCGGAGTCAGCGCAAAAATGATCCGGTACTACGAACAGGTCGGCCTGCTTTCGCCGAGCAAGCGTACCGACGCCGGCTACCGCGTCTACGGCGCAGACGAAATCCATATCCTGCGCTTCATCCGTCAGGCGCGGCGGCTTGGCTTTCTCGTCGAGGATATTCGCAAGCTGCTGATGCTCTGGCAGGACCGCTCCCGCGCCAGCGCCGAAGTGAAGTCGATCGCCCTCGAGCACGTGGCCGAACTGGACAAGCGCATCGCGGAGCTGAGCGACATGCGCGATACGCTGGCCGACCTGGCCGCGCACTGCCATGGCGACGGGCGGCCCGAATGCCCGATTTTGGCGCGTCTGGCCAACCCTGTCAGCGAACCAAATTAGTGCGTATACTCCAGCCTCGAAATGAGCTTTGGTTAAATATCTATATAAATCAACAGGTTGGGATCGTTCGGCACGTGCCCATTCCAGATTGGAATGGTTCCCATGCGAGTATTTCATTAGCATCTTGGTGCAGCATCGCTATAATCCGGGATAACCCTATACGGGAAATCCCTGAATCTCGATTCACCAGGGGTCCCTCTTCCTTGGAGAACGTCATGATCGCCTACATCGTCGAAAAGCTGAGCAACTGGTTCGAATCCGCAGAACGTGAGCGCCGTGAGGCTTACCTCGCCACGTCGTCGGACATCGTCCAGCTCGAGCGCCGTATCCGTTCGCTCGAAACCAACGGCTACTCGCTGTAATCGGAGTCGCCGTCAGGTGCCGTGCGGCACCGAACGATAAGCAAGCCCCGTATTGACGGGGCTTTGTTTTTTTTGTGCGCCGGATCTGGCGAAATCGTCGACGCAGCGCTATGGTATGGACCGGCTTTTCATCCTGAAGGACACGATCATGCGTTTGCGTCTCGATGTGCGTCGCCATGCCCGCGCGCGTCTCGTTCTGGGTGCGGCGGTGCTGGTCCATAGCCTCGCGGCCGGTGCCGCGACGTCGTCCAAACCGCTGATTCTCGATACGCAACGCGGTATCCAGGACGGCAAGGGCGGGCTGGTGTTGCAGACGACGCCGTTGTCTTCCGAGCCGATCGTCGAGCCGGCAGGGATGCGGGTTCCGGCCGGGCAAGCGACGAACACGTCGGTTCCGCTGTTCGTCGCGCCGTATATCAATGTTCCCGGCTGGGGTGTGCCGCCAGCCAACCAGCCGAGGCTCGCGCCGAGACCGCAGCCGTAACGGCCGGTCGCTCGATCAGTTTCCGCGGTGCTCGATCTGACAGCGGGCGCCCCTATCCTGTCCCAGCATCTCGACCAGATAGGGCAGTGCTTCTTTCATGCTCTGGGCGAGTGTGTACGGCGGATTCAGAATGAACATCCCGCTGCCGTAGAGACCCAGACCATCCTCAGGCGGATTCGATACCGTCAGCGTCAGGTGCAGCCAGTTGTTCGGTTGCAGGCGCTTCAACTGCTCGGGAAAGCGCTGCGACTCCATCCGGGTGACCTGCGGGTACCAGACTGCATAGCAGCCGGTCGCGAAACGCTTCAGACATTCCGTCACGCAGCTCACCGTGCGCGCGTAATCCTTCTTGTCCTCGTAGGACGGGTCGATCAGCACGAGCGCGCGTCGCGGCGGCGGCGGCAGCAGCGCCTTGACGCCTTCGAAGCCGTCACCGGCGAAGATCATCGCGCGTCGCCCCGCGTCGCGGAAATTGTGGCGCAGCACGTCGATTTCCGTCGTGTGCATTTCGAACAGGCGCATGCGATCCTGCTCGCGCATCGATCGCCATGCGATGTACGGGGAACCGGGGTAGTAGCGCAGTTCGCCGTCGTCGTTCAGCGCGCGGACTTCGTCCACGAAGTCGCCCAGCACTTCCGGCAGGTTCTTTTCGTTCCACAGCCGGCCGATGCCGGTGTCGAATTCCGCCGTCTTCGCTGCGTAGCCGTCGCGCAGCGAGTACACGCCGGCACCCGCGTGCGTGTCGATGTACCAGTACGACTTATCTTTCTTGTTCAGGTAGCGCAGCAGTTGGACGACGACGGCGTGCTTGAGCACGTCCGCGTGGTTGCCTGCGTGAAAACCGTGACGATAACTGAGCATGGCGGGCTGCCTGAAACGAAAGGTGAATCGATGAAAGCGGTCGATCGTGCGCGGCCGTCAGGCCGGGCGCCGATGCGGGCCGCGTATTGTACGCGAGTGGCCGTGAGTCGCCTTATTCGTATGCGCTACCGACCACCTCCTCGATGCGTTGTTTTACATCCGGCGTCAGTTTTGCGGCGACGTCGAGCGCGCGCATGTTCTCGCCGATCTGCTCGATCCGCGATGCGCCCGTGATGACCGAACTCACGCGCGGATTCGCGAGCACCCACGCAATCGCAAGCTGGCCCGTACTGCAGCCGAGGTCGGCCGCGATCCCGCCGAGCCGTTCGACGATTTCGTTGCTGGCCTGATCGGTCAACCGGTCGCGCATCCAGTCGTAACCTTGCAGCTGCGCGCGGCTGCCGGGCGGTACGCCGTTGCGGTACTTGCCGGTGAGAAGGCCCGATGCCAGCGGGCTCCAGGTCGTGAGGCCGAGGCCGTAGTCGTCGTAGAGCCGCGCATATTCCTGTTCGACCCGCGTGCGGTGGAACAGGTTGTACTGGGGCTGTTCGACGACGGGCTTGTGCAGGTGATGCCGTTCGGCGATCTCGCACGCGGCGCGGATCTCGTCGGCACTCCATTCCGAGGTGCCCCAGTACAGCGCCTTGCCGCGCACGATCATGTCGCTCATCGCCCAGACGGTTTCCTCGATCGGCGTATGCGGATCGGGGCGATGGCAATAGACGAGGTCGACATAGTCGAGCTGTAGCCGGCGCAGCGAGCCGTCGATTGCGTTCAGCAGGTATTTCCGGTTTAGCGTGTGATACTGGTTCGGTGCTTCCGCGAGCCCCCAGAAGAACTTCGTGGACACGATATAGCTGATGCGCGGCCAGTCGAGCGACTTGAGCGCCTGGCCCATGATTTCCTCGGATTTGCCGCCGGCGTAGACCTCGGCGTTGTCGAAGAAATTGACCCCTGCGTCGCGTGCCGCAGCGAGGCACTCGCGTGCGGCCCGCTGGTCGACCTGGTTGCCGTACGTGACCCACGAGCCGAGCGAGAGCTCGCTGATCTGCAGGCCGGAGCGGCCTAGCCGTCGATAGTGCATGCGAATCTCCTGCGTGACAGAACCGACCTTAAGCTTAGACGTTTTGCGCGCGAACGGCGGGGCCGATCGTGCACAATGACGGCTGGCCCGCCGGTACGATCGTGCGACGAAAACGGATGCGGCGGGCACGTGTTTTATCGATCCGACAACGGGAGGAGACGGACATGGCAGCAGATTTGAGCGGCAAGACCGCAGTCGTCACGGGCGCCGCGAGCGGCATCGGCAAGGAAATCGCACTCGAGCTCGCCAAGGCGGGCGCGGCTGTTGCGATCGCCGACCTGAACCAGGACGGCGCGAACGCGGTCGCCGACGAGATCAACAAGGCAGGCGGCAAGGCGATCGGCGTCGCAATGGACGTGACGAACGAGGAAGCCGTGAACAGCGGCATCGACAAGGTGGCCGAAGCGTTCGGCTCGGTCGACATCCTCGTGTCGAACGCGGGCATCCAGATCGTCAACCCGATCGAGAACTACTCGTTCTCCGACTGGAAGAAGATGCAGGCGATCCACGTCGACGGCGCGTTCCTGACGACCAAGGCCGCGCTCAAGCACATGTACAAGGACGATCGCGGCGGCGTCGTGATCTACATGGGTTCGGTGCACTCGCACGAAGCGTCGCCGCTGAAGTCGGCGTACGTGACGGCCAAGCACGGCCTGCTCGGTTTGGCGCGCGTGCTGGCGAAGGAAGGCGCGAAGCACAACGTGCGCTCGCACGTCGTGTGCCCGGGTTTCGTGCGCACGCCGCTGGTGGACAAGCAGATTCCGGAGCAGGCGAAGGAGCTCGGGATCAGCGAAGAGGAAGTGATCAAGAAGGTGATGCTTGGCAACACGGTCGACGGCGTGTTCACGACGGTGCAGGACGTCGCGCAGACGGTGCTGTTCCTGTCGGCGTTCCCGAGCGCCGCGCTCACGGGCCAGTCGGTCGTCGTCAGCCACGGATGGTTCATGCAGTAATGCGGGCGCGGGCGGCGCTGTGGCCCGCCGGCGAATGGCATAAAAAAACGCGCTCCGTTGAGCGCGTTTTTTTCATTTCGGCGGGGCGGCCCGGTGACGGCTGCCGCCCGCTGGTGCCGCGTTACTTCAGGACGGTTGCGACCGCACTGGCGACCACGTCGAGGTTGCGCGTGTTCAGCGCGGCGACGCAGATCCGGCCCGTGCCGACCGCATAGATGCCGAACTCGTCGCGCAGGCGATCGACTTGCGCCGACGTCAGGCCCGAATACGAGAACATCCCGCGCTGCGCGTTGATGAAGCTGAAGTCGCGATCGACGCCGCTTGCCTTCAGGCGCTCGACGAGACCGTTGCGCATTGCGCGGATGCGATCGCGCATTTCGCCCAGTTCCTGCACCCACGAAGCGTGCAGTTCCGGCGAAGCGAGCACCGCCGCGACCACGGCGCCGCCATGGGTCGGCGGGTTCGAGTAGTTCGTGCGGATCACGCGCTTCAGTTGCGACAGCACGCGCGTGGCTTCTTCCTTGCTCGACGTGATGATCGACAGCGCGCCGACGCGCTCGCCGTACAGCGAGAACGACTTCGAGAACGACGACGACACGAATGCGTTCAGGTCGGCCGCGGCAAACAGACGCACGGCAGCGGCATCGGCTTCGATGTTCTCGCCGAAGCCCTGGTAGGCCATGTCGAGGAACGGTACGAGGTTGCGTGCCTTCACGACGTCGACGATCTGTTGCCATTGCGCTTCGGTCAGGTCCACGCCGGTCGGATTGTGGCAGCACGCGTGCAGCACGACGACCGTGCCCGCTGCGTAGCCGTTCAGCGCCGACAGCATGCCGTCGAAGTTCACGCCGTTGGTAGCGGCGTCGTAATACGGGTACGCGACGACTTCGAAGCCGGCTGCTTCGAACAGCGCGCGGTGGTTTTCCCAGCTCGGATCGCTGATCGCGACCTTCACGTTCGGGTTCACGGTGCGCAGGAAATCGGCGCCGATCTTCAGCGCGCCCGTGCCGCCCAGTGCCTGGGCCGTGACCACGCGGCCCGCCGCGATCAGCGGCGAATCGTTGCCGAGCAGCAGCTTCTGCACGGCCGCATCGTAGGCGGCGATCCCGTCGATCGGCAGGTAGCCGCGCGGCAGGCCGGCCTCGACACGCACCTTCTCCGCTTCGCGAACCGCGCGCAGCAGCGGAATCTTGCCTTCTTCGTTCGTGTACACGCCGACGCCGAGGTTGACCTTGGTCGGACGCGCATCGGCGTTGAAGGCTTCGTTCAGGCCCAGGATCGGGTCGCGGGGAGCAAGCTGGACAGCGGAGAAGAGCGACATGATGATTCGGCAGTAGTGAAAAGAGGGTCAGGCTTTCAGCCGGCGGGGCGGGCGCGGCGAACCGCGCGCCAATGGGCACGACGCCGGGTAGCGCAGCAGCCTGACATTGTAGCGAATTCGCGCTGGCGGGGGAGGGCGAATCGGCGGCGAGTCGCGATTTCGGACGGCTGTCGCGCGTCAGGAGCCGACAGCAGTTCGCGAGGCCGCGAAGCGCTAGAATGCTTTCTTTGCCCTCGCTCCGGCCGCATTCCATGTCCGAACATCATGCCGAAGTCGGCGACGCGCTCGACGAATCTAAATTCGTCACCTTCGAAGGGTCGCCGTTCGAGTTGTACCAACCGTATCTGCCCGCAGGCGACCAGCCGACCGCGATCGAGACGCTCGTCGAAGGCATCGGCGACGGCCTTGCCTTCCAGACGCTGCTCGGCGTGACGGGCTCGGGCAAGACCTTCACGATGGCGAACACGATCGCGCGGCTCGGTCGCCCGGCGATCGTGTTCGCGCCGAACAAGACGCTCGCGGCACAGCTCTATGCCGAGTTCCGCGAGTTCTTTCCGCGCAACGCGGTCGAGTACTTCGTCTCGTACTACGACTACTACCAGCCCGAGGCCTACGTGCCTCAGCGCGACCTGTTCATCGAGAAGGACTCGTCGATCAACGAGCACATCGAGCAGATGCGGCTGTCGGCGACGAAGAGCCTGATGGAGCGCCGCGACGTGGTGATCGTCGCGACGGTGTCGGCGATCTACGGTATCGGCAACCCGTCCGAATACCACCAGATGATCCTGACGCTGCGCAGCGGCGACAAGCTCGGCCAGCGCGACGTGATCGCACGGCTGATCGCGATGCAATACACGCGCAACGAGCAGGATTTCCAGCGCGGCACGTTCCGCGTGCGCGGCGATACGATCGACATCTTCCCGGCCGAACACGCGGAGATGGCCGTGCGCGTCGAACTGTTCGACGACGAGGTCGAGACGCTGCAACTGTTCGACCCGCTGACGGGGCGCGTGCGGCAGAAGATTCCACGCTTCACCGTGTATCCGTCGTCGCATTACGTGACGCCGCGCGACACCGTGATGCGCGCGATCGAGACGATCAAGGACGAATTGCGCGAACGCCTCGAGTTTTTCCACCGGGACGGCAAGCTTGTCGAGGCGCAGCGCCTCGAGCAGCGTACGCGCTTCGATCTCGAGATGCTGCAGGAGCTCGGCTTCTGCAAGGGCATCGAGAACTACTCGCGGCATTTCTCGGGTGCGGCGCCCGGCGAGCCGCCGCCGACGCTGGTCGACTACCTGCCGCCCGATGCGCTGATGCTGCTCGACGAGTCGCATGTGCTGATCGGCCAGTTGAACGGCATGTACAACGGCGACCGCGCGCGCAAGGAAAACCTCGTCGACTACGGGTTTCGCTTGCCGTCGGCGCTCGACAACCGGCCGCTCAAGTTCCCCGAGTTCGAACGCAAGATGCGTCAGGTCGTGTTCGTATCGGCAACGCCGGCCGATTACGAGAAGCGCGTGACCGGGCAGATCGCCGAACAGGTCGTGCGACCGACGGGGCTCGTCGATCCGGAAATCGAAGTGCGGCCGGCGAGCTCGCAGGTCGACGACGTGCTGACCGAGATCAACGCGCGCGTGAAGGCCGGCGAGCGCGTGCTGATCACCGTGCTGACGAAGCGCATGGCCGAGCAGCTCACCGAGTTCCTGGCCGACCACGGGGTCAAGGTGCGCTACCTGCACAGCGACATCGACACGGTCGAGCGCGTCGAGATCATCCGCGACCTGCGGCTCGGCACGTTCGACGTGCTGGTCGGGATCAACCTGCTGCGGGAAGGGCTCGACATTCCCGAGGTGTCGCTCGTCGCGATCCTCGACGCGGACAAGGAAGGCTTCCTGCGCGCGGAGCGCTCGCTGATCCAGACGATCGGCCGCGCGGCCCGAAACGTGAACGGCAAGGCGATCCTCTACGCGGACAACATGACCGAGTCGATGAAGCGCGCGATCGGCGAAACCGAGCG
The DNA here is from genome assembly GCF_001883705.2 of Burkholderia catarinensis. Lineage (GTDB taxonomy): Bacteria > Pseudomonadota > Gammaproteobacteria > Burkholderiales > Burkholderiaceae > Burkholderia > Burkholderia catarinensis. Next base: position 4,117 of record NZ_MDEQ02000057.1, on the reverse strand, counting down.
GCGCCGCGCGAAGCAGATTGCGCACAACGAGCGGATGGGCATCACGCCGCGCGGCGTCGTGAAGCGCATCAAGGACATCATCGACGGCGTCTACAACGCCGACGAGGCGCGCGCGGAGCTGAAGGAAGCGCAGCAGCGCGCGAAATTCGAGGACATGTCGGAAAAGCAGCTCGCGAAGGAAATCAAGCGCCTCGAGAAGCAGATGGCCGACTACGCGAAGAACCTCGAGTTCGAGAAGGCCGCCGCAACGCGCGACCAGCTTGCGCTGCTGCGCGAGCGCGTGTTCGGCGCGAACGTCGGCGATCACATCAGCGGCGGCCGGTAAGTCTTTCCCGTCATCACGGCAACCCTTTCGGTAATGAACCTGTAAGCCTTGTCGGATCAGGGGTTTACGCGACCTCCCGTTTGTTCCGGAACGGGTTCGGTGCTAAACTCCATAATTATTGAGAATTGTTCGCATTAACGTTTCTCATCGCGTTAGTGTTTCCAGCGAGCCGCCCCGGAGGCGGCCCGCATGTCGTCAGGTAAGTCAGACAAATAACAAGGAGTGTCCATGTTGGGTTCTTCGTTCATCCGCACGACGGTTGCGGTAGCGGCGGCGCTTGCCGCGATGTCGGCCTCGGCTGCCGAATATCCGATCGGCAAGCAGCAGATCCAGGGCGGCATGGAAATCGGCGCGGTATACCTGCAGCCGATCACGATGGACCCGGAAGGGATGATGCGCAAGGCGTCGGATTCCGACATTCACCTCGAGGCCGACATCCATGCGGTCAAGAACAACCCGACGGGTTTCGCGGAAGGCGACTGGATGCCGTACCTGCAGCTCACGTACAAGCTGACGAAGCAGGGCGACACGAAGTGGAAGGCTGAAGGCGACCTGATGGGCATGGTCGCGAGCGACGGTCCGCACTACGGCGACAACGTGAAGCTGAACGGCCCGGGCAAGTACCACCTGACGATGGTCGTCAAGCCGCCGATGCAGTCGGGCCACATGGCGTTCGGTCGTCATATCGACAAGGAAACGGGCGTGGGCGCATGGTTCAAGCCCATTACCCTCGAGTACGACTTCCCGTTCGCCGGTATCGGCAAGAAGGGCGGTTACTGATCGATGGCATCACGAACGGCGCGCTTCGGCGCGCCGTCGTCGTAGAGAACCCAGAATGAAAATTCCCCAGAAAATCGTTGCCGCAACCGCTGCGTTGTGGCTTGCCGGCGCAGCGTACGCTGCCGATCTGCCGACGTTCAAGCTCGAGATGGCGGATGGCAAGCTGAATCCCGCCCGCATCGAAGTGCCGGCCGGCCAGCGTTTCAAGATCGAGATCAAGAATACCGGCAAGGGCGCAGCCGAATTCGAGAGCGTGCAATTGCGCAAGGAGAAGGTGCTCGCGCCGGGCGCCGATTCGTTCGTGGTCGTCGCTCCGCTGTCGCCGGGTGAATACAAGTTTTTCGACGATTTCCACCAGCAGGCACAGGGCGTGATCGTCGCGAAGTAACGCGTTTTATCTGCGTGCGGGCGCACCTATCCCTTGCGCCGCGCGTCAGGAGGTATCGATGGGTCAGATCTTGTTCATCGTCTGGCGGGAGAGCGTCGAAGCGCTGCTCGTCGTCGGCATTCTCTATGCATGGCTGAAAAACGGCGACGACGACGCGCGCCGCGGCCTGCCTTTCCTGTGGGCCGGCGTCGGTGTCGGCTTGCTGATGGCTGTCGGCCTCGGCGCCGCGCTGGTCGGCTTCACCGAAGTGCTGTCCGGCGACGCGCAGGACTACTTCCAGACCGCCATGGTGCTGATCGCATGCGTGCTGATCGTGCAGATGGTGCTGTGGATGCGCCGGCACGGCCGCACGCTGAAGCGCGACATGGAGCAATCGCTGCAGCAGAGCACGCGCGATTCGAACTGGTGGGGCGTCGCGGTGCTGGTCGCGCTTGCGATCGCGCGCGAAGGCAGCGAGACGGTGATCTTCCTGTACGGCCTCGGTTTCGGCCAGTCGGGCCACGTCGGCGGCAGCCAGATGCTCGCGGTCGTGATCGGCCTCGGCCTTGCGTTCCTCACGTTCTATTTGCTGCAGCTCGGCGGCAAGTACTTCTCGTGGCGGCATTTCTTCCGCGTCACCGAAGTGATGCTGCTGTTCCTTGGGGCGGGCCTGTTCCAGACCGGCGTCGACAAGCTGATCGACAAGGAAATCCTGCCGCTCGGCATCTCGCAGGTGTGGGACACGTCCGCGATCCTCGATGATTCGGGCACGTTCGGCTCGCTCGTCGCGACGCTGACCGGCTATCGCGCGCATCCGGCACTGACCAACCTGGTCGCCTATGCGGTGTACTGGGCGGTCGTCTGGTTGCTGATGAAGCGCGCGAGCCGTCGTCCGGCTGTCACCGCAGGCCGCACGGCATGAGCGTTGTCGCCGCAGCAAAGCCGGGCTGGCTCGCGCAGGCCGGCCAGTGGATGCAGCGTCACGGCAGGCTGATCCGCGGCATCCAGTGGGTCGTCGTCGCCGTCTACGCGTTCCTGATCATCGTGCCGGCGGTGTTGCCGCTGCCGGACGATTCCGCGCACCTGTGGAGCAACCTCACGCTCATCGCGCAATTCGCGTTCTGGGGCATCTGGTGGCCGTTCGTGCTGCTGTCGATGGTGATGCTCGGCCGCGTCTGGTGCGGCGTGCTGTGCCCGGAAGGCGCGCTCACCGAATACGCGAGCAAGTTCGGCCGCGGCGGCCCGATTCCGCGCTGGATACGGTGGGGCGGCTGGCCGTTCGTCGCATTCGGGCTCACGACGATCTACGGGCAGATGGTGAGCGTGTACCAGTACCCGCTCGCGGTGCTGTTCGTGCTGGGCGGTTCGACTGTCGGCGCGATCGTGATCGGCGTGCTGTACGGCCGCGAGAAGCGCGTGTGGTGCAAGTACCTGTGCCCGGTCAACGGCGTGTTCGGGCTGCTCGCGCGGCTCGCGCCGATGCGCTACAAGGTCGACGAGGATGCGTGGCGCCGTTCGTACAAGAACGGCGAGCACGGCCATCGCGTGATTCCGATCAACTGCGCGCCGCTCGTGCCGTTGCGCAGCATGAAGGGCGCGGCGGCTTGCCATATGTGCGGCCGTTGCAGCGGGCACCGCGACGCGATCTCGCTTTCGTTGCGCTCGCCGTCCGACGAAGTCGTGAACCTCGGCGCGCAGCAGGCGAACCCGTGGGACACCGCGCTGATCCTCTACGGCCTGCTCGGCGTCGCGATCGGCGCGTTCCACTGGACCGCCAGCCCGTGGTTCGTACAGATCAAGCAATGGCTCGCGGGCTGGCTGATCGACCGTGACATCACGTGGCCGCTCGAAACCAATGCGCCATGGATCCTGCTCACGCACTATCCGGATCGCAACGACGTGTTTTCCTGGCTCGACGGCGGGCTGATCGTCAGCTACATCGTCGGCACGGGGCTCGTGTACGGCACGGTGCTGCTGGCACTGCTGGCCGGCGCCACGCTGATGCTCGGCCGCTTCGATCGCGTGCGGCTACATCACCTGGCGCAGGCGCTGATTCCGATCGCGGGCGCGGGCGTGTTCCTCGGTCTGTCGGCAACGACGCTGTCGCTGCTGCGCGCCGAGCATGTGCCGCTCGGCTGGGCGACCGATGTGCGCATCGCGATCCTGGTCGGCGCCAACGCATGGAGTGCGTGGCTCGCGTGGAAAGTGACGGGGCGCTATGCGGCCTGGCCGCGCCGGCTCGCGGCGTTCGTGTGGTTTGCCGCCGGGCTTGCCGTCGTCGACAGCGCATGGTGGTTGATGTTCTGGGGTTTCTGAAGCGGCATTTGCATGCTGCTTCGGCTGTCATGCATTGACGCGGCAACGAACGTGGGCGGCATGCTTCACGCATTGACCGTCTGTCAAGTCCTGGAATAGGTTGACAGTATCCAGCCCCTAGAGCGCCCGATGCACCGCATCGGGCGTTTTGTATTTCAGAGCGGCATGTGGCCGCTCGTGGTTATAGATGCGAACCGACTGTTCGACCATCTTGGCGGCCTGCTCAAGGTCAGCGGGACGTTGCAACAGGAACTCGCCCTTGAGGATGCCGTTGACCCGCTCGGCCAGAGCATTCTGATAGCAGTCGTAGCCGTCCGTCATCGAACAGC
>NZ_MDEQ02000056.1 GCF_001883705.2 Burkholderia catarinensis | reverse complement strand
CCGGCGGCTCATGCAACTCGCCCGCCTTCGCAAGACCACCGCCCGCGGCGACCCATAAGCGCCCCAAGCGTGCGAGATGAGACCAAGCGAGACCCGACAACTATTACGATGTGGAAGGAGACCCACCCATGCAGAAAGTCACCGCTTTCTTTACCGAGCTAATGCGCCGGTATTTGCCCGATCCGTTCGTCTTCGCGATCGGCCTCACGCTGTTTACGATGGCCCTTGCCGTGATCGTGCAAGGCCAGGCGGTCACGGCACTCACCACGAGCTGGGGCAAAGGCTTCTGGGCGCTGCTCGCGTTTACCACGCAAATGACGGTGATTCTTGCAATGGGTTACGTGCTGGCAACCGCGCCACTCACCGACCGCTTCCTCGACCGCGTGGTGGCGCGCGTGAGCGACCCGCGCATGGCTGTGATCGTCGCGACGCTGGTGGGCGGAATCGGCAGCTATCTGAACTGGGGTTTCGGTCTCGTGGTGGGCGGCATCGTCGCGCGTAAGCTCGCGCTGCGCGTGAGGGGCGTGCACTACCCGCTCATCATCGCTTCGGCTTATAGCGGATTCACGCTTTATGGTCTCGGACTATCTGCCAGCATTCCCGTGCTGATCTCCACGAAGGGGCACCCACTCGAAGCGCAGATGGGCGTCATTCCACTCTCCGAAACGATCTTCTCCCCCACCATGCTCATCACGAGCCTCGTGACCATCGTGACGCTGCCGCTGCTAAACGCATGGTTGCACCCCAAGGCTGGCCAGCCAATCAAGGAAATCGACCGCGCTCTTGAGGAACGGCAGCAGAAGGTCACGCTCAGCGTCGATCTCGACGAAAGCAACACGCTCGCGAACCGCCTGAACAACAGCCGCCTCCTGAGCTACGTGATCGGCCTGATCGGCATGGGCTATGTCGCGCTGCATTTCGTGCAGGGCGGCTCGATCGACCTGAACCTCATCAACTTCTTTATTCTGTTCCTCGGCATCCTGCTGCTCGGCACGCCGATCCGCTATGTCGAGAAACTCAATGACGGCATTCGCACGATCAGCGGCATCATCCTGCAGTACCCGTTCTATGCGGGCATCATGGCGATCATGGCATCTTCGGGTCTCGTCAATACGTTGTCGGAAGCGTTCGTGAAGGTCGCCACGCCTGACACGCTGCCGTTCTGGGGCTTGATCAGCTCGTTTGTCATTAACTTCTTCGCGCCATCGGGCGGCGGTCACTGGGTCATTCAAGGCCCGTTCATGATCGAGGCTGCGAAGACGATTGGGGCCTCCGTGGGCCACACGTCTACGGCCGTGATGCTGGGCAATGCCTGGAACGATCTCGTGCAGCCGTTCTGGATCCTGCCTGCACTTGCGCTCTCCAAGCTCAAACTCAAGGACATTATGGGCTACACCGTCATCATGATGGTCTGGATCGGCATCGTCTATTCGGTGGCGATCCTTGCATGGGGTTGATGCGCGCCCTTCCTACAATTCCCACCTTCGCCGGAGACCATTCATGCTGTATCTCGTGCACATGCAGGTGCAGATTCCGAACGGCACCGACGCCACCTTCGCCGACGCCCTGAAGACCGAAGAAAAGGCGTTTTCGCAAAAGCTGCAGCGAGAAGGAAAATGGCGCCACCTGTGGCGCGTGGCCGGCGAATATGCGAACTACAGCGTGTTCGATGTCGAATCGAATGACGAACTTCATACGCTGCTCTCCGCTCTGCCGCTCTTTCCGTTCATGAAAATCAGCGTGACGCCGCTCGCCCAGCATCCTTCAGCCATCGTGCCCAACTAAGCGGAGCGCGAGATGCCCTTTCTCATCGAGACGTTCGACAAGCCCGACCACGCCGACGTGCGTGCACGCGAGCGCGACGTACATCTGGCGTTTCTCGCACGCAGCAAGGCACTGCTGCTCGCCTGCGGGGCGAAACTCAACGACGACGGCAGCAACGCGGGCGGCGGCATCTATATCGTCGACGTCGAGACGCGCGAGGAAGCCGAGCGCTTCATCGCACAGGATCCGTTCACTCTGATCGGACTGTTCGAGAGCGTGAAGATCGTTCGCTGGCGCAAGGCCTACGTCGACGGGAACTGCTACCTGTAGGCGTCGCGCGAGCGCAGACGCTTCCAGGGGTAATCGTCCGAATCGTGCGAAATCTGGCGGTGACAACCTCCAGCGCCGCTTCCAGCAAAGCTCCGCGCCGGTCCGTCGGTCGGCACAACGGGAATTGTGCAACACATGGATGGATTAATGTTTTCTCGACCAAAGCGCCATTGTTTGCACGATTCGGATGATTACCCGCAGTAGGCCGCAGCAAATGCAACGAGCGCCAAACCGAGGTGTCGCACTGCGCGGCGTTTGGTAGGCTGCGTATTTCGGCGAAGCCAAACAGTCATTTCGGTTGAAGTCGAACGGGGTTTCCGGAGGATGGTGAACAGCCCCATCCGCTTCATGTCTTCGACGATATCGACCGGCACGTCGTCGAGCTCTTCAACGAGATCCTCCGCCGGCACCAGCCGTTCGGCAATGAAGCGCTAGACCGATGCCAGCAGCAGATCGAACGACTCGTGGTCGAGTGCCATTTAAGTTCTCCTGTATATCGATCGCGCAAATTTCGGTTCAACAATGCCCGAAGACCGGTTTTCGCTTGTCGAGAAATGCCCTCATCCCTTCCCGGGCATCCTGACTGGCGAACCGCGCGTGCAATTGCCGGCGTTCGAACAGCACGCCTTCCGACAGCGAACTTTCGTAAGCGCGACTGATCGACTCCTTGATCGCCATCAACGCCGGTGCCGAGCAGCCGGCAATCGTCGTCGCAAGCGCTATGCTTTCGTCTCGCAACGCATCGGCCGCGACGATGCGCGACACGAGACCGCTACGCTCCGCTTCGGCCGCGCTCATCAGGCGTCCGCTCAGGCACGTGTCCATCGCCTTCGCTTTGCCGATCGCACGCGGCAGGCGCTGCGTTCCGCCCGCGCCCGGCAGGAGTGTCAACTTGATTTCCGGCAAGCCGAACCTTGCGTCGCCGGCCGCGATCACGATGTCGCATGCCAGTGCCAACTCGCAACCGCCACCGAGCGCCACGCCGGCCACGGACGCGATGACCGGCTTGCGCACGCGGCGGATGGTCTCCCAATTGCGGGTAATGAAATCGCTGCGGTACACATCCATGTAGCCCCAGTCCGCCATCGCGGCAATGTCGGCACCCGCGACGAAAGCTTGTGCGTTACCTGTCACGACGATTGCGCCGAAGTCGTCGTTGCCGTCGAAAGACAGCAATGCGTCGCCCAGCGCATCCATCAGCGCATCGTTCAGTGCATTCATCTGCCTTGGCCGGTTCAGCGAGATGATGTCGACCCGCCCGACGGTTTCGGTCACAACCAGTTGGTCTTCCATGGCTTACAGCAGTGCCACTGCTCGACGACATGAAGCGCTGGTTCGAAGCGACGCTCGCCACGCTCTCAGCGAAATCTGATACGACCAATGCGATTCAGTACGTGCTGAATCGCTGGCCGGCGCTCGTCTACTACTGCAGCGATGGGCGTGCGGAGATCGACAACCTGCTCGCCAAGCGAGCACTGCGCGGCGTCGCCCTCGGAAGGCGGAATTACTTGTTCGCCGGCGCCGACTCCGGCGATGAACGTGCCGCCGTGATGTATAGCCTGATCGGCACGGCGCGCTCGAGCGGCTTCGATCCCAAGGCGTATCTCTCCTACGTGCTCGAGCGCATCGCTGACCATCCGATCAACCGCATCGACGAGCTGCTGCCGTAGAACGTGGCGCCGTCTCTGCCGTCTACTGCTCACGTCGAGCCCATCCGATAGCATCGCGACTCTCCCGCCGTCAACGACCTACGCCACGGTGCTGATCGAGTGCTTACGTCCGATCCCGATAAGGTCACGGTTCAACGAGGTGACCTCGCGCTTGTCGACAGGCCGGCTCTCGAAAAGGTATCCGTTATGTTCCACATCATGTCCGCTTCGTCTCCCTCCCAGCCTGGAACGCCGCTAGAGCGCGGCCTGAACGACCCTGGCCAGTTGCTGTTCGCGTCCGGAGATATCCTGCTGCGTATTTCGCGGTCGTTGCTGGAACGGACGCTGGTAGGCCAGCTGAATCATCCCCTTGAAAGTCCCTTGCCTTTCGAACTCGGCTTCCGCTGGCGAGACACCCCGCCCTGACAACGCCTGCTGAATTATCTGATGGATTGCTCGGCACAGTGCGCGGCGCTGGGCGAACACAAGCTCGTTGTCGACCACATCGAACAACTGGTCGCGTCCACGTTACTTTCCACGCAACGACACAACTACAGCGGTGCGCCGCCAGTGCGCCGCGGCACGATCCTGCCGCACCACATCCAGCGTGCGAAGGACTATGTGAAGGCCCACGCACACGAGCCCATTCCGGCAGAGCAGCCGGTGTGAGCATGCGCAGCCTTTACGCCGCCTTCAAGGAGTATCTGGATGTCAATCCGATGCAATATCTGCGCGATCTGCGCACGGAGTACGCGCGCACCGAGTTGATGACCGGCGAGGCCAGCAACGTTGCCGGCGGCGCGCTACGCTAGGGTTTCGCGCATATGGGCCGCTTCAGCAACGACTACAAGCAGCGCTACGCCGAGTCGCCGAGCCAGACGTTGAGGCAACGCTAACGACCATCACGGCAGCATCGAACGAAGCGCGCCCGTTCGCCGTCGCATACCGGAACACGAAAGTCGCCGGTCGGAGCATGAAGTTTCGATACCGGCGACTTTCAAATCAACTTGCGCCGCTAACCTCGCTGTCGAATCACTCCACCAATGCGAGCACGCGCAGCGGGCTTCCGGATCCCCCCTCGATCTTCAAAGGGGCCGAAAGAATCAGCGCGCCTTTTGCAGGCAACTGGTCCAGGTTCTTCAAGCACTGCAATCCGTAGCGGTTTGCACCGTGCATCAGAGTGTGGCATGGGTATGGGAGCGGCCACGCGTAGGACTGCCCAGCGTCGGTATTGATCGTTTCCACACCAAAACCGTGCACTTCGCGTTGATGGATCAGCCACTCGACCGCTTCCTCAGTCGGGCCCGGCGTATGCGCCCCGTCATCCCGCAAGTTGAGAAAGGCGTTCGCGTCGTTCACGCGCAACGACCAATCGGTACGCAGCAGAACCCATGCGCCCGCCGGAATGCGGCCATGGCGCTGCTCCCATGCTTCCAGAAAATCCACCGTCAATAGCCAATCGTCGTCACCGGCCACCTCGACGCTCGCATCCAGCACGACTGCTGAGGCAAGGAAGTGTTCCGGTTCGATCGTGTCGACACTATTGCGCGGATAATCGCGGCCCGTCACCCAATGTACCGGTGCATCGAAATGCGTGCCCGTGTGCTCGCCGCAGGTGAAGTTGTTCCAGTACCAGGCAGGGCCGGCCTCGTCATAGTGTGAAATGCGCTCGACCGTGAACGGCTTGACCTGGCCGAACTGCGGCGGCAGCTGCAGTGCCGGAAATGACGGCGACAGAGTCTGCGTGAGATCGACGACGCGAATGGTTCCGTGCGCCAACCGCTCGACCAGAGTCGGCAGCAATGATGGATTCGTATGCGGCATGAAGAGGCTCCTTCAGCGATTTGATTGGAAGCGACGACGGGCTACGAGGTCCCGTGCACAGACGTAAATCGCCCGGCGTGGAAGACCAGAGGGGTGCCCGGTCGGCTGGCGGTTCGTACCACGCGCCCGATCAAAAGCAGATGGTCGCCTGCGTGGCGACTGTGATCATGGGCGCAAATCAACGTCGTCATTACGCCGTCGAGTGCCGGCACGCCTTCCGGCGTGTCCTGGCACGCGACATCGGCGAACTTGTCGGGTGCACCGGGCGTGGCGAAACGGCGTGCCAGCTCCTCGTGCTGGCTGGCCAGAATATTGATCGCGAAGTGGCTGCTGTCACGGAACACATCCAGGTTGGGCGAATGGTCGACCAGGCTCCACAAAATCAGCGGAGGGTCCAGCGAAAGCGCCGCGAAGGAATTGATCGTCAATCCGACCGCCCGACCGCCCGGCGCACGCGTCGTGACAATCGCGACGCCCGTCGGATAGCTTCCGAGCAGATTGCGCAGCGTTCGGGGCTGCAGATCGAGGCTTCCCCACGCGGAAGCCTCGGCCGGTCCGGCGTCCGGGGACGCAGTGCACTGAGACATATCGTTCTCCTTACGCCATCGCCGAGATGGCTTCGTGGCGCGACAGGAAGCGCTCGTACTCTTGCGCGTCCACCCACCACGGGAAATAGGAAGGCGGATGATTGAAGCCGTCGGCAATGACGCTTGCCAGCGACGGCAAGCCGACCGCTGCTCCGAGCAAATTCAATACGTGCGGCGGCGGCGTGAGCAACGAATTCGTCCATTGCACGACCAATTGCGCGTAGTTCCAGAATTGCTCGAAGGTTTGCCCTATCCACTCGCGTATATAGGATTGCTTAACATACGCCAGAATCGCATCGAGATAGACCTTGCAAGCCTTGGTCGCGTTGTTGGCATCCTGCCCCGTAATCGGGTCGTTGGTCACGACTGCGTCGCCGAGCCCGAACACGAGTCGACCCGAAAGCAACGTCATCACCGGTTTGCGGACCGTCGGCGCGAACGCGCTGGCCAGAATGCCGTTGTCGTCGGTCAGTTCGACACGCCGTGCGCAGCCGGCTTCCTGCGTTCGTCCCCAGCTGAGCAGAAAGATAACTGACTTGGGCACATCCCACGCCATCACGGGTATCGCGAGAAGCGGGAACGCCCCAATCCGGAACAGCATGCGCCAGCCGGCTTCTTGCAACAACCATAGCGAAAGCAACGCAATGGACCCCCCTCCCAACGCATAGCCCGAATACATCAACGCGTAGTTAAACGACCGACTACGAACGGGCGAATACTCGATCGTGAGCGCCGAAGCCGTCGGTATCACACCGCCTAGCCCCAGTCCGCCAATGAACCGGCACCATCCGAACTCGGCTGGCGTCCGCGAGAAAGACACCCAGGCCATCGTGATTGAAAAAAAACCAACACATGCAATCAGCGTCTTCTGTCGGCCAATCACGTCGGATAAAGCGCCGACCAGCACGGCCCCGACCAGCATTCCGATCAACGCATAGCTACCCCGCACATCAAACTGCGTGGGCGTAAGCCACCATGCTTGCTCGTCGACCAAGGCCGGCAACACGGCACCGTAGGTGCCGACGTCGTACCCTTCAGCAAGGATGGCGAAGAGACATATGGTAATCACGCGCACCGTCACCCATCGAGGTATTTCGGACGCATCCGACCGCGTATGCCCGCGTACGACGGCAAACCCCGTTCCTCGAATTTCACTCATGTGCCGTGGTCTCCTCGTGGTTGCCGGAAGCGGGGCTTCCGCTTCGTCCGATCAGTCGCGATGTCTGGTGTCGACGTTCGTTTGTCTCATGCAACACTCGCCTGACGGGACGCGCTTCGCAATCCACGCGCTTCCAGCAACGGCAGCACTTCGTCGCGGAAGTACGGAAACTCCTTGATGTAATCCACGAACGACAACGTCGTGCCCTTGAAGCCGGCCTCGGCCAAAGCCTGGATGCCATCGGCCACTTGCTGCGGCGTACCGACGAGCGGAAATCCACCGTGACCGGCGGCCATGCGGTCCCGGATCATCGACAGCAAATCGTGCGGGAATGACTGGGCATTGGCGAATTGCAGCGCGACAAGGTTGTCGACCGCACCCCAGTCCGCATTCGTGTGCGCGAAATGCCGCAAGTAATCGCGCGCCTCCCGTTCGGTAGGTCGACAGACGACGTGCGAAAACGTCAGGACTTGCACATTTCGCCCGCTCTGTTGACCGCGCGCCTTTATCTCGGCCACTTCGGTACGAGAACGCTCCAGGTCGATCGCAGGCGTAAAGAGGAAATCCGCGTTGCGAACGGCGAATTCGCGCCCCTCTCCCGAGCCCGCCGCATTCAGGATCGGCGGACGCTCGCCGCCCCATGGCGCCGGCAGGCCATACGCGCCTTTCAACGAGAATGCGTCGCCTTGCCAATCGAACGCGCCGTCGCCCTGCCAGATCCTGTCGACGATGTCGAACCATTCCTGCGCGTACGCATAGCGCGTGTCGTGACGATCGGATAATGCGAGTCCCAGCGCCTCGTACTCCGGCCGGTTCCATCCTGCGACGATATTCAGTCCGGCCCGACCGCGGCCGATCTGATCGAGCGTGGCGATCTGCTTCGCGACGACGACGGGATTGTTCGCGGCGGTGTGCACCGTGGCGAAGACGGTCAGGCGCCGCGTCTTCGCGAGAATGCCGGCGGCCCAGGTCGTCGTTTCGAGCACGGAACCGTGAAAGTCCGTCTCCCCGCCATAACCGATCCATCGCGCAATCGGCAACATGAAGTCGATTCCCGCCTCGTCGAGCATGATGGCGAGTTTCTCGTTGTTCTCCCACGAATTGTTCCAGCGCTCCGGAATTTTCGTGACCGACATGCCGCCCGAGCAATTCGTCGCGAATGTGCCGAGAATAAAGTCGCTTGAGGACAGGATGCTTCTCATCGTTTCACCTTCTCAGGTAACGCATTGGATGGGTGACCGCCCGCGCCGGAGCATGACCGCGCTTGCGCTCACGCGCTCGGCTGGTCAATCCCGCGGCGCGCCGGGAAGTCCCGGGCCGCGTGTGCCGCGGCCCGAGGTGCCCGGCATGCGCCCCGTCGGCGTGGCGCATGCCGGGATCGCCGCGGGGTTCAGAAGATGTGCCGGAGACCGGCGCGCAATGCCATCTGATTCCGCCCGCTCGACGGCCCGAACAGGACGACCTGAGCCTGAGCGCCGTTGCCGCTCGCGCGCTGGTACGTGACGCTCGTATAAACGTCCGTACGCTTCGACAGTGAGTAATCGAGCGTCAGGTTGAGCTGGTGCGCCTTGTTACTGTTGAGCACAGCATTGCCGTCCATGAACTGATAGGCGGCAGCGGCACGGAACGCGGGATTGAATCGATACATGCCGCCAACCTCATAGACATCCACTCGCCCGCCCGTGAAGGTGTTTCTCGTGGATGTATAGAGTGCATCGACATACGCCGGGCCGAGAAACACGCCGCTGCCGATTCCGAAATTTCGGATCCCGGAATTTCCGCCGTTGATGCCCGGGTAGCGGACGTAGGTATACGCGGCGTCGATATTGAACAACTCGTTGCCGTAGTCGACCGCAAAACTCTGGGCGCTGTTTTGCGAGATGGCACCCGCCACGCCACCAAATCCATACATCCCGCCGAAGCTCAAGCCGCTGAAATTCGGACTCTCGTATTTGACCGAATTCGAAATGCGCTCGCCTGCGACACGGTCGAAATCGAACCCACCGCTCGGTTGATTCGCTATGCCGAGTGCATTGAACGGCCCCTGCCGCAGGTTCTGGAGTGAAATGAACGGGAACTCCGGCCCATAGCGCTTGACGGCCAGTGACGTGAACATGAAGTCATACTGGTTCCCGGCAGTCAGGGTTCCCCACTTGCTGTCAGACAATCCGACATATGCCTGACGACCGAACAGATTGCCGATCGACGCACCGTTGCCGGCGTTGAACTGCCCTTCGAGCACGAAGATGGCAGCAAGACCAGCGCCCAGATCTTCCTTTCCGCGAAAACCGAAAAGGTTCGGCGCCAGGACGCCGGTTCCGAGCGACACCTGACTCTTTCCGCCTACATTCGTCACATAGTCGATTCCCGCGTCGATCACCCCATACATCGTGACACTGCTCTGAGCATGCGCGGGAACCGCGCAGCACGCCAACGATACCACCGAGCAGACACCCGGCACAGCCGACCGGCGCTTTACGTTCTCCCCCTTCATACCTGCTCTCCTCACGCTGAATTGGACCGCTTTCGACTTGCGCCAGACATCCTCGCGAATGTCAGTCGGCACGTCTGGATCATCGAAGTCCAAAAGTCGCCCGGCTATCCGAATACCGCAGCGCTCGTCCGATGGATGAAGAGGAGTACGTTCCGGATTTCCGCGGCTGCGTCGCGGCCGTCAGGCGCACGACGCGTTCAGCGTGTCCTGCGGCCGCACGCCGAACCGGCGGCGGTAGTGGGAGGCAAAGTGGCCGTAATGCGCGAATCCCCAGCGCATCGCGACATCCGTCAGGCGCGTCGTCGGATCGCCCGACTTGAGTTCGGCATGGACCGCCTTGAGACGCAGTTCCCGCAGGTACGCCATCGGCGTCTGGTCGTAGGTCTGCCGAAATGCGTAGAACAATGCGCGCGGGCTGACGCCGACCGTGCGGGCAATCTCTTCGACCGACGTGACATCGGGAAGATGTGCGCGCATGAAGTCCTCGGCCCGCTTCACATAAGCCGGTCTGACCGCCTTGCGCATCGGCATCGTCGCGAGCGATTCGGAGCAGTTGCTTGCGTGCGAAAAAAGGAGAGTATCGATCAGCATACGCTCGCAATGCTCCGCGTATGCACGCGTGCGGAGCAATTCGGAGAATGCGAGGCTGCCGTCAAGAATATAGGTCAACGCACCGCACCATGCCCGGCCTGCGGGGCTGTTGAGATCCAGTTCAGGTTGAAAGCGCAGGCCTTTTTCCGGAAGCAGTTCGATATGTTCGACACACGCGCGATCGATGGCCGCCTGTTCAAGGCGCACGATGATCTGCCGGAGTTCCCTCGAGAATTCCATTTGGATCGCTTCTTGCGGCGACAGCACCGCGGCCACCCCTCTCCCCCCCGACACGTGATGTGCGCCGCACGTATAGTGTCCCGCGCCGCGGATCGGCATCTGGATGAGCGTGAAGTCCCCCAGTTCGCCAGGATCGACGCGGACCTCCGCGCCATATTGCAGGTAAAAGATCTGCAGATTTTCGATCTTCAACGAACGGAATGCCGCGTCGAGCACCTGTTCAGCGCCGGTGACCGACATCCGGTGCGGCTTGAATGCTCGGCCTACCCCATCAATGACATGATCGGGATCCATCCTACTGCCCTGGAATTCGACATGGAAATGACGGAACGCATCCGGCGTGCCGTCGAAGAACTGGGGATGAGTGTTCATATCTTCACACGACGCAGTACTAATGGCACGATGCAGTGTAACGACACCAGATTAATTCTCCGAATCAATCAATATCCGGCAACCAAATAAAATGGTTTATCGTAGCGAATGACGTCCCGATGGCCAGCCATTCCACCCCCGAAGCTCCGGACCAGACGCGCTTGCCATGGATACTGCTCGCATCGACCTGAACCTGCTGCGCGTCTTCCACGCCATTCTGGAAGAGCGGAACCTGACGCTCGCCGCCGGCCGGCTCTACCTTTCCCAGCCCGCGGTCAGCTATTCCCTAGGTCGACTTCGCGCGCTGCTCGATGATCCGCTGTTTGTCCGTGCCGGCAACGAAATGCTACCCACGTCAGCGGCACTGGAACTACGCGAACCGCTGCGGCAAGCGATGGCGGCGGCCGAACATGCAATCGAGATGATGGCGCCCTTCGATCCGTTGACAAGCACACGTGTCTTTCGCCTCTCCATGTCCGACATCGGTGAACTTGCGTTCCTGCCCTCACTTTGTGCCGTATTGGAGCAATGTGCGCCGCACGTGCGGCTGGATATTCAATCGGTGCCCGTCACGCAAATCGAGGACTCGCTCCGGGTAGGAAAACTGGATCTCGCAATAGGCAATCTGCCGTCGTTGATAGGCCGAACGCCCTGTCGCCCGCTGTTTCATGAAGACTACGTCTGCATGACGCGCCGGCGCGATACATTACCGGAAGCCAAATTGACGCTCGATCAATACCTTGCACTGCCACATATCCTCGTAGGCTCGCTGGAGAGCGCGCATCGGCAGATCGAGACGCAATTCCGGGAAAAGAGCGTCCACCGACAGATCGCATTGCGTGTCCCGCACTTCACGGTTGTGCCACACATCCTTGCGCGGACGGACTGGATCGTGACGGTGCCGCGACGCACCGTCCAATGGCTCAACCCGGACGGCGCATTCGCCGTATACAACTTGCCGGTCGATACTCCGGACATTACCGTGACCGTGACCGTGCACTGGCATGCCGATTCCGAGGATCGCGCGGCGAACCGATGGCTTCGGAACCTCGTCGTACAGACCCTTAGCGATCCATCGGCTTGAGCGCCGTCCTCCAGTCGGTCCGGCTTCCCGGAATTGGGAATCAGCTGAGCCGGTTAGCCATCATCCAGCCGGACGCACCACCAAGCCCCGGCCCGGAATGCGTCGACGCACCGATCTGGTACAAGTTGCGAAATGACGTTTCGTGTCCTCGGCGACCTTTGGTACCCGCGATCGGCCGTAGCCAAAAAAACTGGTCGGGCGAGCAAACGCCGGAATAGGGATCCCCGCCGACCAAGTTGCAGTTGAGCGCCTCCAGATCGGCCGATGAATAGGATCGACACCCGCCCCCTTTTTTCGACAGGCCCGACATCACCGTTTCTAGCCTCAGAAAAACCCTTGCAGAGCTAAATGGGCTTAGCTGTGTCGAGGATGTGTTGCCGCACATCAGGGAAGGCTGTACCTGTAATCAAGTGTACGATCATACTAGCGAAGTAGACCGGTCGTCTAGAGTCGCCCGCGTATTGCCTCATCAAACGACCAACGAATGACTGCTCGTCGTTGCTCACCGGATTTCCGGAAAATATCCGTCCGGCAATCCGGACGGATACGCTCATTCGTCTGACTAATCAGTGCTGCACGGCCCGGCTGGCCAGCACGCCCGTCTGCGCGTAGAACTCCTGCTGCGCGAACGCGTCGCGCTCGCGCCGCGCACGTTCGCCGCGATCCGCGAGCGAGCCGACGACGATCCCGATGAACGCGAGCGGCACCGACACGAGCGCCGGGTTGTCGAGAGACACCGGTGCGTGCGCGTGGTGCAGCACGTCGACCCACACCGACTTCGACAGCACCGTGAGCGCCACCGCCGACGCGAGGCCAAGGCCGCCGCCTAGCACCGCGCCGCGCGTCGTCATCCCGCGCCAGAAGATCGACATCGCGAGCACCGGGGAATTCGTGCTCGCGGCCACTGCCCCGACGAGGCCGACCATGAACGCGACGTTCACTTGCTCGAACAGGATCGACAGCCCGATCGCGACCACCGACAGCGTGATCGTCGCCGCGCGCGAGATGCGCATCTCGACGCGTTCGTCCGGCTTGCCGCGCGCCCACATCTGCGCGTACAGGTCGTGCGAGATCGTGGTCGCGCCGGCGAGCGTCAGGCCCGCGACCACCGCGAGGATCGTCGCGAACGTGACGGCCGCGATGAAGCCGTAGAACCAGTTCCCGCCCACCGCGTGCGCGAGCTTCACCGCGACCATGTTCGAGCCGCCGAGCAGGTCGCGTGTCAGGTCGAACGAGCCATTCGCATCCAGCTTGAAGAACTCCGGATGCTGCGCGAGCAGCACGATCGCCGAGAAGCCGATCACGAAGGTCAGCAAATAGAAGTAGCCGATGAAGCCGGTCGCGTAGAGCACCGACTTACGCGCCTCCTTCGCGTTCGGCACCGTGAAGAAGCGCATCAGGATGTGCGGGAAACCGGCCGTGGCGAACATCGCCGAAATGCCAAGCGACAGCGCGTTGGCCGGATCGCGGATCAGCTTGCCGGGCCCCATGATCGATAGCGCGCCCGGATGCACGGCCACCGCGCGGCGGAACATCTCGTCGACGCTGAAGCCGAATTCGCCGAGCGCGAGCAACGCGAGCACCGTCGCGCCGCACAGCAGCAGCACGGCCTTGATCACCTGCACCCAGGTGGTCGCGGTCATCCCGCCGAAGAACACGTAGACGATCATCAGCACGCCGACGATCAGCTCGGCCGTGCCGTACGACAGCCCGAACAGAAGCTGGATCAGCTTGCCCGCGCCGACCATCTGCACGACGAGGTACAGCACGACGACGGTCAGCGAATTCGCGGACGTCAGCAGCCGGATCGGCCGCTGCGCGAAGCGGTACGCGACGACGTCGACGAACGTGAACTTGCCGAGGTTGCGCAGCGGCTCGGCGATCAGGAACATCACGAACGGCCAGCCGACGAGAAAGCCGATCGAGTAGATGAGCCCGTCGAAGCCGAACATGAATACCATGCCGGACAGCCCGAGGAACGACGCGGCCGACATGTAGTCGCCCGCGATCGCGAGCCCGTTCTGCAGCCCGGTGATGCCGCCACCGGCCGTGTAGAAGTCGCGGGTCGAGTGCGTGCGGCGCGCGGCCCAGCGCGTGAGCGCGAGTGTCGCGAACACGAACGCGAAGAACATCCCGATCGCGACCGGGTTCAGTTCGACCTTGTCGGGCATCGGGCCCGCGACCGATACCGCATGCGCGGCGGAGGAAACGAGAACGAAGGGAATGGCCAGCGCGCCGGGCGCGATCAATGAGGGTCGCATATCGGCCTCCATCAAGAACGTCCGAGGATCACGTCGACACGGCGGTCGAACGCGCGGTTCGCGCGCAGCACGTAGCACGCGGTCAGGCCGATCGCGACCAGGATGATCGCGACGCCCACGGCGATCCCGACGGTCGTCGTCGCGCTGCGGTACAGCGGCGCGGCGAGCACGTGCGGCGCGAGCGCGACGAGCAGGATGAAGCCATAGTACGTGGCGATCATCAGCGCCGTCAGCACGAAGCTGAAGCGGCGCCGCGCACGCACGAGTTGCTGGTAGTCACGGCGCGTCGTGACCGATTCGATGACGGAAAGCTCCATGGTGTCTCCTGTCGACCAGAGTTAGCGCTTCAGCGCTTACTCTGGTCCCATGCTTTGCGGTCGACCAGAGTTAGCGCTTTAGCGCTTACACGGATCCCATGCTTCGCGGTCGACTGGAGCAAGCGCTTCAGCGCTTGCTCCAGTCCCCGCAGGGCGATCTCCTCGTCGTATCGCGAGGGTTTTCGTCTGGATGGCCGGCGCGTCAACCAATCCGCCCGCGCCGCGGCGGTGCAATGCGATGTGTCGTGAACGTACCTGGGCGTGTTTCAGACCACGCGATCCGCGCGCAGCCGCGCGACGTCGTCGTCCGACAGCCCGAACCAGCTGCCCAGCACCGCGTCCGTATCCGCGCCGCGCACCGGCAGCCGCACGCCGTCGAACCGATACGGCGCGCGAGCACGTCGACGGCGCCCGCGACCGGATGCGGCTGCCGCGTGACGAGCCATGCGCGGGTGGCGCGCTCCGACGTCAGCGCTTCGTACAGCCCGAGCACTTCGCCGCATGGAATGCCCGCCTCGGCGAGTGCCGGCCGCATCGTCGTCGTTCCCCGCCGTACGTGCGCTGACGACGAAGAACGCCGCCTGCGCGGCCTGGTCGACGACGCCCTTCGCGCCCGTCAGCACCCCGCCGTCGCCCGAGCGTTCGGCGCGCGTGCGCACGGTCGTCAGTTCATAGTGCGAGCCCGGCTCGTCGTGCGCGAACGCGGCGCTCGTGCTGCCGTCGATCAGCGCAGCAAGCTTGTCGCGATGCGCATCGCCGCCGGCGAGCGACAGCGCGCGGCCCGCGAGCGGCGTGGAGGCGTCGCGCGACATCGTTGTTGCGCTGGGTCCATTGCTGGTGGTCACGCTGCTGCCTTTGCAGGCACTTTCGGTGCGGACTAGCGTACATGACGGCGTGCGGATAGGCATGCACCTCGTCGCTGCATGCTTCCAAGGAGGATGGTATCGTGCCATGGTCGATGTCATTGAGGTGTACGCTGACGCCGTCAAAGAAATCCACTTGAATGCCTGGTCGCAAGAGAATCAAGCGCGGCCCGCAACGCGTCGGGCAGCGGCACCGGCCGGCGCGTACCGCGATCGACGTACACATGGACGAAGTGCCCCTGTGCAGCGGGCGACGCGTCGCCCTGCGCGAACAGCCCGACCTCGTAGCGCACGCTCGACTTGCCGAGCTTCACGACCCGCAGCCCCGCGTCGACCGATTGCGGAAACACCAACGGCGCGAAGTAGTTGCACTGCGTCTCGACCACGAGGCCGATCGTCTGCCCGTGCTCGACGTCGAGCACGCCCGCACGGATCAGGTATTCGTTCACGACCGTGTCGAAATAGCTGTAGTAGACGACGTTATTCACGTGTCCGTAGACGTCGTTGTCCATCCAGCGGGTCGTGATCGGCAGGAAGTGGGGATAGGCGTCGCGCGCACGTGGTTGCGGCTTGTCGGACATAGCGATGAACGAATCCAAATAATCACCGGAGATCGACACTCAATATCCCCTCGTAATGTTGATG
>NZ_MDEQ02000055.1 GCF_001883705.2 Burkholderia catarinensis | reverse complement strand
ATCTGAGCCAGGATCAAACTCTTCAGTTTAAACCTGTTACTGTTTTTCGGTTCGGTTAAGAACCGGTCGCTCACTCAAAGCTGACAGGAATATGAATTGCTTCATAAACCTGACTTACTTTAGTGTGAGACTCTTGATACTTTCGCTATCTGATCCGAGGATCAGCTCGCTTCCATCAAGCGCCCACACTTATCGGCTGTTAATTTTTAAAGAGCATTTCTGCGAGAAACTTCGTGTTTCTCAGCAGCGCTGCGTTTTCAGCAGCAGAGAAGCGAGATTATGAACCGTGTTTCGCAGCTCGTCAACAACTTTTTACACGACATCGTTGCGACTGCGGGGTCCATCTTCCTTCGCCAGTGGTGCGCTCCAGACCGCAGCCCCCCGCCAGCTCCGCTTCCCCTTCCGCGCTGCGTTTCCGTTAGCGCGAAAGAGGCGTGATTCTATGCAGCCGCCGCCGTTCGCGCAAGCCTCTTTGTGAAAATATTTTGAAAAAGCCTCCGTGCGCTGCCGCGCACGGAGGCTCTTGATAGATTGGGCCGGGCAATCGCGCCGACAACCGGTACCAACCAGTCGCCGGACACCGGCCTCAGCGTAATCCGATTAGCGGTTCTTGAACGCCGGCTTCCGCTTCTCGACGAATGCCGCCATCCCCTCCTTCTGGTCTTCGGTCGCGAACAGCGAATGGAACAGCCGGCGCTCGAAGTGGACGCCTTCGGCCAGCGTCGTCTCGTACGCGCGGTTCACGGACTCCTTGACCATCATGACCGCCGGCAGCGAAAACTCGGCGATCGTCATCGCGGCGGCAATCGCCTCGTCGAGCAACTTGTCGGCCGGCAGCACGCGCGACACGAGCCCCGCGCGCTCCGCTTCGGCGGCGTCCATGAAGCGCGCGGTCAGGCACATATCCATCGCCTTCGCCTTCGACACCGCGCGCGGCAGGCGCTGCGTGCCGCCCGCGCCCGGCATGACGCCCAGCTTGATTTCCGGCTGGCCGAACTTGGCCGTGTCCGCCGCGAAGATGATGTCGCACATCATTGCAAGCTCGCAGCCGCCGCCCAGCGCAAAACCCGAAACCGCAGCGATGATCGGCTTGCGGATCTCGCGGACCGTCTCCCAGTTGCGCGTGATGTAGTCGCCCCGATAAACATCCATATAGGAGTAGGTCGCCATCATGCCGATGTCCGCGCCGGCCGCGAACGCCTTCTCGCTCCCTGTCACGACGATCGCGCCGATGCCGTCGTCCGCATCGAACGCCTTCAGTGCGTCGCCCAACTCATCCATCAGCGCATCGTTCAGCGCGTTCAGCGCCTTCGGTCGGTTCAGCGTAACCAGCCCGACACGCCCCCGGGTCTCCACCAGGATGTTCTCGTAAGCCATCTATTTCTCCACGATCAATGAAATGAGAAACGCCTCGCACATGCGAATAGTTTGATGCTACCATTCTTCGACCAACCGGTCGGTTAATTAATCGATCCAACCCCTCTCAACGTCCATCAGGCCGCCGCCATGACCCATGCACTGTTCACGAAGCACGAAGACACGCTGAAGCACGCACTCGCCGCCATCGAGAGCCGCGGGTACTGGAGCCCGTTCGCCGAAATGCCGAGTCCCAAAGTGTACGGGGAAAGCGCGAGCGCCGACGGCGAGGCCGCCTTCAAGTCGCACCTCGACAAGACGTTCGCGCTCGACCAGCCCGCGTCCGGCGAAACGGTCGGCGCGGAACGGTCGCCGTACGGCATCGCGCTGGGCATCCGTTATCCGAAGTCGACGCCCGACGCACTGATCGCCGCCGCGGCGGCCGCGCAACGCACGTGGCGCGAAGCCGGCCCGAGCGCCTGGATCGGCGTCAGCCTCGAAATCCTCGCGCGCCTGAACCGCGCGAGCTTCGAAATCGCCTACAGCGTGATGCACACCACGGGGCAGGCCTTCATGATGGCGTTCCAGGCCGGCGGCCCGCACGCGCAGGATCGCGCGCTCGAGGCAGTCGCCTATGCATGGGACGAACTGCGCCGCATCCCGGCCGACGCGCACTGGGAAAAGCCGCAAGGCAAGAACCCGCCGCTCGCGATGCACAAGCGCTACACGATCGTCCCGCGCGGTACGGGACTCGTGCTCGGCTGCTGCACGTTCCCGACCTGGAACGGCTACCCGGGCCTGTTCGCCGACCTGGCGACCGGTAACACCGTGATCGTCAAACCGCATCCGGGCGCGATCCTGCCGCTCGCGGTCACGGTCCGGATTGCTCGCGACGTGCTGCGCGAAGCCGGGTTCGATCCGAACGTTGTCACGCTCCTCGCAACCGAGCCCAACGACGGCGCACTCGTTCAGGACCTCGCGCTGCGCCCCGAGATCAAGCTGATCGACTTCACGGGCAGCACGCAGAACGGCACGTGGCTCGAACGCCATGCCCACCAGGCACAGGTCTATACCGAGAAGGCGGGCGTCAACCAGATCGTGATCGACTCGACCGACGACCTGAAGGCCACGGCCAAGAACATCGCATTCTCGCTGGCACTGTACTCCGGCCAGATGTGCACGGCGCCGCAGAACATCTACGTGCCGCGCGACGGCATCCGGACGGCGGACGGCCATGCGAGCTTCGACGAAGTCGCGCAGGCAATCGCGGTGGCCGTGCAAAAGCTCACCGGCGACCCGGCGCGCTCGGTCGAACTGATCGGCGCGATCCAGAACGACGGCGTGACCGCGCGTATCGACGACGCTCGCCAGCTCGGCCGCGTGCTCGCCGACAGCCTGACCCTCCAGCACCCCGCATTCCCCGACGCCCGCGTGCGCACGCCGCTCGTGCTGCAACTCGACGTGGCCGATCGCGAGAAGTTCACGCAGGAGTGGTTCGGCCCGATCTCGTTCGTGATTGCGACCGACTCGACCGCGCAGTCGCTCGATCTCGCCGGTGAAATCGCGGCGGAACATGGCGCACTGACCCTCTCCGTCTACAGCACCGACGACGCAATCGTCGACGCCGCACACGACGCTGCGGTGCACGGCGGAGTCGCGCTGTCGATCAACCTGACGGGCGGCGTGTTCGTCAACCAGTCGGCCGCGTTCTCCGATTTCCACGGCACCGGCGCGAACCCGGCAGCCAACGCGGCGCTGGCCGACCCGGCGTTCGTCGCCAACCGGTTCCGCGTGGTGCAGAGCCGTGTCCATGTTGCCCCGAAGGCGGTACCTGCGGAAGCGGGCCAAACGGCATAACCCGAATGGCCGACGTGCAAACGCCGCCACGTTCTCTACCATGAACGAATCCGCCACCCGGCGGGTTCGTTGCTCATCGATACGCCCATGACAGACGCCTATATCTGCGATGCGATTCGCACCCCCATCGGCCGCTACGGCGGCGCCCTGAAAGATGTCCGCGCCGACGATCTCGGCGCGGTGCCGCTCAAGGCGCTGATCGAGCGCAACCGCGACGTCGACTGGACGGCGATCGACGACGTGATCTACGGCTGCGCGAACCAGGCCGGCGAGGACAACCGCAACGTCGCGCGCATGTCGGCGCTGCTGGCGGGCCTGCCGACCGACGTGCCGGGCACGACGCTGAACCGGCTGTGCGGCTCCGGGATGGACGCGGTCGGCACGGCAGCACGCGCGATCAAGGCGGGCGAGGCGCGCCTGATGATCGCGGGCGGCGTCGAGAGCATGACGCGCGCGCCGTTCGTGATGGGCAAGGCCGCGAGCGCGTTCGCGCGCCAGGCCGATATCTTCGATACGACGATCGGCTGGCGCTTCGTCAATCCGCTGATGAAACAGCTGCACGGCGTCGATTCGATGCCCGAGACGGCCGAGAACGTTGCGATCGACTACGACATCAGCCGCGCCGACCAGGACCTGTTCGCGCTGCGCAGCCAGCAGAAGGCCGCGCGTGCGCAGCAGGACGGCACGCTCGCCGAGGAAATCGTCGCGGTCACGATTCCGCAAAAGAAGGGCGATCCGGTGGTCGTGTCGCGCGACGAGCATCCACGCGAGACGTCGCTCGAAGCGCTGGCAAAGTTGAAGGGCGTCGTGCGTCCGGACGGCTCGGTGACGGCCGGCAACGCATCGGGCGTCAACGACGGCGCATGCGCGCTGCTGCTCGCCAATGCGCAGGCGGCCGACCAGTATGGCCTGCGCCGACGTGCGCGCGTCGTCGGCATGGCAACCGCCGGCGTCGCGCCGCGCGTGATGGGCATCGGCCCCGCGCCGGCCACGCAGAAACTGCTGCGCCAGCTCGGGATGACCATCGACCAGTTCGACGTGATCGAACTGAACGAGGCATTCGCGTCGCAGGGTCTCGCGGTGCTGCGCATGCTCGGCGTTGCCGACGACGATCCGCGTGTGAACCCGAACGGCGGCGCGATCGCGCTCGGCCATCCACTCGGCGCATCGGGCGCCCGGCTCGTGACCACGGCGCTCCATCAACTCGAGCGTACGGGCGGCCGCTTTGCGCTCTGTACGATGTGCATCGGCGTCGGCCAGGGCATCGCACTCGCGATCGAACGCGTGTAACCGACGCGCCGCGCGCCTATAACGAAGTCATGAAGGAGATACTGCATGTCCTATCAGGCGATCCAGCTGGATATCGATCAGGCCGCGCGCGTGGCCACGATCACCCTCAACCGCCCCGACAAGCTGAACAGCTTCACGCGGGCGATGCATCGCGAACTGCAGTCGGCACTCGATGAAGTCGAAGCGGCCGGCGCACGCGCGCTGATTCTGACGGGTGCGGGGCGCGGCTTCTGCGCAGGCCAGGACCTGGCCGACCTCGACTTCACGCCGGGCGCGTCCACCGACCTCGGTACGCTGATCGACGAGCATTTCAATCCGCTGATCCGCCGCCTGCAGCGTCTGCCGATTCCGGTGATCGCCGCCGTCAACGGCACGGCGGCCGGCGCCGGTGCGAATCTCGCGCTTGCATGCGATCTCGTGTTCGCCGCACGCTCGAGCAGTTTCATCCAGGCCTTCGTCAAGATCGGGCTCGTACCCGATTCGGGCGGCACGTGGTTCCTGCCGCAACGCGTCGGCATGGCGCGCGCGCTGGGGCTCGCGCTGACCGGCGACAAGCTCGGCGCCGAACAGGCGGAGCAATGGGGCCTGATCTGGCGCGCGGTCGACGACGACGCACTCGCCGCGTCGGCCCGCCAGCTCGCAACCCAGCTCGCGCAGCAGCCGACGCTCGCGATCGCATCGATCAAGCAATCGATGCGCGACAGCGTCACGAACACACTCGACCAGCAGCTCGACCTGGAACGCGATCTGCAGCACAAGCTCGGCCAGTCGCACGACTACGCGGAAGGCGTCAAGGCATTCATCGAGAAGCGCGCGCCGCGCTTCGAGGGCCGTTGAACATGACGAATGCCACCGCTACGCTCGACCCCGATTCGCTCGCCCTCGCAACTGCGCGGGCCATGTACGACGCAGATGCATGCAGCCGCGCATTCGGCATGGAAATCACCGAAGTACGCGCCGGCTACGCCCGCATGCAGATGCGCGTGCGCCCCGAATTCCTGAACGGGCATCAGACCTGCCACGGCGGGATCATCTTCACGCTCGCGGATTCGACGTTCGCGTTCGCGTGCAACTCGTACAACCTGAGCACGGTCGCGGCCGGCTGCTCGATCGAATTCCTGCGCCCGGTGTACGGCGACGACGTGCTGACGGCCGAGGCGATCGAACAGGCGCGCGCCGGCCGCCACGGCATCTACGATATCCGTGTCACGAACCAGGCCGGCGAAACGGTCGCGATGTTTCGCGGCAAATCCGCCCAGATCAAAGGCACGGTCATCCCGGAAGACCGCTGACGTCGACGGCTCGCACATAACAAACACTGGAGACATGCATGACTACCCCGCTACCGCTCGAGCCGATCGAGACCGCCTCACGCGACGAGCTGACCGCGCTGCAGCTCGAACGCCTCAAGTGGTCGCTCCGGCATGCGTATGACCACTCCCCCGTCTATCGTCGCAAGTTCGACGACGCGGGCGTGCATCCCGACGACCTGAAGACGCTCGCCGACCTGTCGCGCTTCCCGTTCACGACCAAGGGCGACTTGCGCGACAACTACCCGTTCGGGATGTTCGCGGTGTCGCATGACCAGATCTCGCGCATCCATGCGTCGTCGGGCACAACCGGCAAGCCGACGGTCGTCGGCTACACGGCGGGCGACATCGATACGTGGGCGAATCTCGTCGCGCGCTCGATCCGCGCCGCCGGTGCGCGCCGCGGCGACAAGGTACACGTCAGCTACGGCTACGGCTTGTTCACCGGCGGGCTCGGCGCGCACTACGGTGCCGAACGCGCGGGGCTGACCGTGATCCCGTTCGGTGGCGGCCAGACCGAGAAGCAGGTGCAACTGATCCAGGATTTCCGGCCCGACATCATCATGGTAACGCCGAGCTATATGCTGTCGATCGCCGACGAAATCGAGCGCCAGGGCCTCGATCCCGTGCAGAGTTCGCTGCGCATCGGCATCTTCGGTGCGGAGCCATGGACCAACGACATGCGCGTCGCGATCGAGCAGCGGATGGGCATCGACGCCGTCGACATCTACGGGCTGTCCGAAGTGATGGGCCCCGGCGTCGCGTCCGAATGCGTCGAGACCAAAGACGGCCCGACCATCTGGGAAGACCACTTCTATCCGGAAATCATCGATCCTGAAACCGGCGCAGTGCTTCCGGACGGCGAACTCGGCGAGCTCGTGTTCACGTCGCTGACGAAGGAAGCGCTGCCGATCATCCGCTACCGGACACGCGACCTCACGCGCCTGTTGCCCGGTACCGCTCGCACGATGCGCCGGATGGAAAAGATCACCGGCCGTTCGGACGACATGATGATCGTGCGCGGCGTCAATGTGTTCCCGACGCAAATCGAGGAACAGTTGCTCAAGCAGCGCGCGCTCGCACCGCACTATCAGATCGTACTGACGAAGGAAGGTCCGCTCGACGTGCTGACGCTCAACGTCGAGCCCTGCCCCGAAACCGCGCCGGATACGGCGGCGATCCACGCAGCGAAACAGGCGCTCGCGCACGACATCAAGTCGCTGATCGGCGTGACGGCCGTGATCAACGTGCTGCCCGTGTACGGAATCGAGCGCTCGGTCGGCAAGGCGCGTCGCGTCGTCGACAAGCGCAAGGGCTGACGCCAGGCGCTGCGCGCCAGCCGCGCGGAACAGCAATCCCGTCGCACCAAATGGAAACAGCCCGACCGGCCAAAACCGATCGGGCTGTTTCGTCTCGGGCACGGCCCGTCACATCGCGTCACATCAGGCGTTTCGCATGGAACACCGGCGCCGCTACGTTCGCGCGGCCAACGTGGCCGCCGTGCATCACGAATTCGGGAACAGCAGCCACATCCGGCCGACCTGCTTCATGCGGCCGGCCTGGTCGCCTGCGTCGTCGCCGAGCCCCCAGAAATAGTCGGCCCGCACGCCGCCCTTGATCGCGGAGCCCGTATCCTGCGCGAACACGAGCCGGTTCATCGGCGTATTCGTCAGCGGACGCGTGGTCTGCAGGAACACGGGCGTGCCGAGCGGGATCGACGACGGGTCGACCGCGATCGAACGCTCCGGCGTCAGCGGCACGCCGAGCGCGCCGATCGGGCCGTCCGCGCCGCCGTGCGGCGCATCTTCCTTGATCGGCATGTCGCGGAAGAACACGAACCGCGGATTCGTGTCGAGCAGTGCGTCGACGCGGTTCGGATTCGCCTTCGCCCACGCCTTGATGCCCTGCATCGTCGCCTGTGCCGGCGTCAGTTCGCCGCGATCGAGCAGCCACTTGCCGATCGAACGGTACGGCTGGTTGTTGGTGCCGCCGAAGCCGACCCGCATCACCGAACCGTCGTCGAGCAGCACGCGTCCCGAGCCCTGCACCTGCAGGAAGAACGCCTCGATCGGATCATCGACCCACACGAGTTCGTTGCCGTTCAGGATGCCGGCGCGCTCGAGCTGCGCGCGCACCGGCAGCGCGGCACCCGCGCGATAACCGGCCGGCCAGCGATAGAGCGCGTACTGGTACGGGCCGCGGCGAACGCGCGAACCATGCAGCAGCGGCTCGTAATAGCCGGTCACGAGCCCGTCGAGCGTACCGTCGGTGTTCGCGAGCTGGAACGGCGTGAAATACGTTTCGAAGAAGATGCGTGCGCTGCTGACGTCGAGCTCGTCGAGCCGGTCGGCGGCCGCGCAAGCGCGCTGCCAGGCCGGCTGGCGCGCGAGCCGCACGCAGTTCTGCCGCAGCGCGGCCGCCGCACCGATCAGCGAATCGTCCTGCCAGCCCGGCACCTGCTGCCACGCGACTGGCGTGAGCCGCTTCGCGGCGACCTGCCCCGGCACGACCGCCGCGCCGGTCGGCGGTTTCAGCGAGGAGGTCCGCGTCGGCGCTCCGCCGCACGCGGCCAGCAGCGCCGCCGCCGCGGCCGCTGCCACCCACCCGGCCACCCGGGGCCCAAACCACATACAATGTTCGTTCTTGATGGAAACCGCCATGTCAGATTTTCTCGACCAATATCCGATGCTCATCTTCGCGCTCGAAGCCTTCGTAGCGCTTGCCCTGCTGATCTTCATCGTCGTGTGGACGTCGTCGGGCAGAAAGAAGCACGCCCGCAACAACGACCGTCAGCCGCGCTGACGCGCCCCGCACGCTCAATGCAGCGTGCGCGGCATGTGCAGTGCGAACTCGTCGACCGGCGCCTCGAAACGCTCGCCGTCCTCCGCCACGCAGAAGTACGCGCCGCGCATCGTGCCGACCGGCGTCGCGATCACGGCCCAACTCGTGTATTCGAAGTGCTCGCCCGGCTGCAGCAGCGGCTGGTGCCCGACGACGCCGAGCCCCTTTACTTCCTGCACGTGGCTCTCGCTGTCCGTGATGATCCAGTGACGCGCGATCAACTGCGCCGCGACCTGTCCCGTGTTGCGGATCGTCAGCGTGTACGCGAATGCGTATTGACGGTGATCGGGGTCGGATTGTTCCGGCAAGTAGCTGGTTTTCACCGAAACGGTGAACTGATACTGACTCATGGTGTTTCCGCTGTAGGTAACCGCGCGCGCCGACTCGAGCGGCCGGGCCGCGGGCGCGCCGCATTGGTTCGGCATTCTATGCGCAATCGGGCCGCAACCGCACGGCCCGCCGCCGCGCACCGGCCGCCGGACGGTAGAATGACGGTTTTGCGCCGCCACGTCCCCGCTCCCCTGTCATGACTCAATTCCGCATCGCTCCCAGCATCCTGTCGGCCGACTTTGCACGGCTCGGCGAAGAAGTCCGCAACGTGGTCGCCGCCGGCGCCGACTGGGTTCACTTCGACGTGATGGACAACCATTATGTGCCGAACCTGACGATCGGCCCGCTCGTCTGCGAGGCGATCCGCCCGCACGTGCAGGTGCCGATCGACGTGCACCTGATGGTGCGCCCGGTCGACCGGATCGTGCCCGATTTCGCGAAGGCCGGTGCGAACCTGATCAGCTTCCACCCGGAAGGCTCCGATCACATCGACCGCACGCTGTCGCTGATCCGCGACCACGGCTGCAAGGCCGGCCTCGTGTTCAATCCGGCCACGCCGCTGAACTACCTCGACCACGTGATGGATCGCCTCGACTTCGTGCTGCTGATGTCGGTCAACCCCGGCTTCGGCGGCCAGTCGTTCATTCCGGAAACGCTGAACAAGCTGCGCGAAGCACGCGCACGCATCGACGCATACACCGAGCGCACGGGCCGCGAGATCCTGCTCGAGGTCGACGGCGGCGTAAAGGCCGACAACATCGCGGAAATCGCGGCGGCCGGCGCCGATACCTTCGTCGCGGGTTCGGCGATCTTCGGCAAGCCCGACTACCGCAAGGTGATCGACGAGATGCGAGCCGCGCTCGCCACCGTCGAGCGGAGCTGACGCCGTGGCCGAATCGCCGCTCGCCGGGCACGCGCCGGCCGGGGCCGCAACGGACACCGCCCCGATCCGCTTCGCCGCACCGCGCATCGACGCGGCGCTGATCGATCTCGACGGCACGATGGTCGACACGGCCGACGATTTCACGGCCGGCCTGAACGGGATGCTCGCGCAGCTCAACGCGCCGGCCACGTCGCGCGACGAAGTGATCGGCTATGTCGGCAAGGGCTCCGAACACCTGATCCAGAGCGTGCTGAAGCCGCGCTTCACGGCCGACCAAGCGCGCGCGCGCTTCGACGACGCGCTGGCGATCTACCAGACCGAATACGCGAAGATCAACGGCCGCCATACGCGCCTCTATCCGGAGGTGGCCGCCGGGCTCGACGCGCTGCGCGCGGCCGGCATCCGGCTCGCGTGCGTGACGAACAAGCCGCACCGCTTCGCGGTCGAGCTGCTCGAACAGTACGGGCTGGCCGATTGCTTCGGCATCGTGCTGGGCGGCGACAGCGTCGCGCGCAAAAAGCCCGATCCGCTGCCGATGCTGACGGCCTGCGATGCGCTCGGCGTCGCGCCGGACGCCGCGGTCGCGATCGGCGACTCGGAAAACGATGCGCTGGCAGGCCGCGCGGCCGGGATGGCGACGCTGACGGTGCCGTACGGTTACAACCACGGCAAAGCTATACAAACGATAAATTCGGATGGTATAGTCGATTCGTTGCTGGTCGCAGCCCGCGCGATCACCGCGCACAACGCCGGCCGGCCAACCATCTGATTATTTCTTCCATCCGCATGTTTCTGAATAAAAAACGGAGTCTGAGCAGCATCGACCGGGGAGCCTGGCCCTGGCGTCGCTGGTCGCGCTAACCTCTTCGATGAGGTACGCTGAAGCACGTCTTCAGCGCCGTTTTTTATCTCGCTGCGCATCCGCGCGCCGACCGTCGCACCACCTCGAGTTCCACCGCGCCCGAACGCTTGCGTTCAGGATCGGCCGCAGGCTCGCGACGTTCACGCCCGGAGTGCCGGCCGGCAACAGGCACTTCTCGATCGACCGCCCTTTCGCCGACGGCAGCCCGCGCAGCGTCAAGTGATCCCTGGCGCACGCGCCGCTCGTCCCGAACAGGACCGGAACATGACCGAACTCGAATTCCAATCGCTCGCGAACGAAGGCTACAACCGCATCCCGCTGATCGCGGAAGCCCTCGCCGATCTCGAAACGCCGCTGTCCCTCTACCTGAAGCTGGCCCAGCCCGAACGCGCGGGCGCCAACTCGTTCCTGCTCGAATCGGTGGTCGGCGGCGAACGCTTCGGCCGCTACTCGTTCATCGGCCTGCCGGCACGCACGCTCGTGCGCACCCGCAACGGCGTGTCGGAAGTCGTGCGCGACGGCCAGGTCGTCGAGACCCATGACGGCGACCCGTTCCAATTCATCGAATCGTTCCAGGCGCGCTTCAAGGTGGCGCAGCGTCCGGGCCTGCCGCGCTTCTGCGGCGGCCTCGCCGGCTATTTCGGCTACGACGCGGTGCGCTACATCGAGAAGAAGCTCGCGAATACCGCGCCGCGCGACGATCTCGGCCTGCCCGACATCCAGCTGCTGCTGACCGAGGAAGTCGCGGTCATCGACAACCTCGCCGGCAAGCTGTACCTGATCATCTACGCGGACCCGAGCCAGCCCGAAGCCTACGCGAAGGCGAAACAGCGCCTGCGCGAGCTGAAGCAGCGCCTGCGTACGACCGTGCAGCCGCCGGTCACGTCGGCGAGCGTGCGCACCGAGACGTTCCGCGAGTTCAAGAAGGAAGACTATCTGGCCGCCGTGCGCCAGGCGAAGGAATACATCGCGGCCGGCGAGCTGATGCAGATCCAGGTCGGCCAGCGGCTGACGAAGCCGTACCGCGACAATCCGCTGTCGCTGTATCGCGCGCTGCGTTCGCTGAATCCGTCGCCGTACATGTATTACTACAACTTCGGCGATTTCCACGTGGTCGGCGCATCGCCGGAAATCCTCGTGCGCCAGGAAAAGCGCGGCGAAGACCAGATCGTCACGATCCGGCCGCTCGCCGGCACGCGCCCGCGCGGCAACACGCCCGAGCGCGACGCGGAACTCGCGACCGAACTGCTCAACGATCCGAAGGAGATCGCCGAGCACGTGATGCTGATCGACCTCGCGCGCAACGACGTCGGCCGCATCGCGGAAATCGGCTCGGTGCAGGTGACCGACAAGATGATCATCGAGAAGTACTCGCACGTGCAGCACATCGTCAGCTCGGTCGAAGGCAAGCTGAAGCCCGGCATGACGAACTACGACGTACTGCGCGCGACGTTCCCGGCCGGCACGCTCTCCGGCGCGCCGAAGGTGCGCGCGATGGAGCTGATCGACGAGCTCGAGCCGATCAAGCGCGGGCTGTACGGCGGTGCGGTCGGCTACCTGTCGTTCTCGGGCGAGATGGATCTCGCGATCGCGATCCGCACGGGCCTGATCCACAACGGCAACCTGTATGTGCAAGCGGCGGCCGGCGTCGTCGCGGATTCGGTACCCGAATCCGAATGGCAAGAGACCGAGAACAAGGCGCGCGCGGTGCTGCGTGCGGCCGAACAGGTCCAGGACGGCCTCGATAGCGACTTCTGACCGGAGACTGACCATGCTGCTCATGATCGACAACTACGACTCGTTCACCTACAACCTGGTCCAGTACTTCGGCGAACTGGGCGAGGACGTGCGCACGTACCGCAACGACGAAATCACGCTCGACGAGATCGCGCGCCTGAATCCCGACGCGATCTGCCTGTCGCCGGGCCCGAGCAACCCGCAGCACGCGGGCATCACGCTCGACGTGCTGCGCGAATTTTCCGGCAAGAAGCCGATCCTCGGCGTCTGCCTCGGCCACCAGGCGATCGGCGAAGCATTCGGCGGCCGTGTCGTGCGCGCGGCGACCATCATGCACGGCAAGGTGAGCCGGATCGAAACCGACTGCCACGGCGTGTTCGCCGACCTGCCGAAGCATTTCGACGTGACGCGCTACCACTCGCTTGCGATCGAGCGCGAATCGCTGCCCGATTGCCTCGAGGTTTCCGCATGGACCGACGACGGCGAAATCATGGGCGTGCGCCACAAGACGCTGCCGATCGAAGGGGTGCAATTCCACCCGGAATCGATCCTGTCCGAGCACGGCCACGCGCTGCTCGAGAATTTCCTGAAGCTGGCCCGCGCCGCGGCCGCGCAAACCGCCTGACGGGAGCCTCACGATGACGATTACCCCGCAGGAAGCGCTGCAGCGCACGATCGAACACCGCGAGATCTTCCACGACGAGATGCTGCACCTGATGCGGCTCATCATGCGCGGCGACCTGTCGCCCGTGATGGCTGCCGCGATCATCACCGGGCTGCGCGTGAAGAAGGAGACGATCGGCGAGATTGCCGCCGCCGCGACCGTGATGCGCGAATTCGCGCACCACGTCGACGTGCAGGACAACTCGAACTTCGTCGACATCGTCGGCACCGGCGGCGACGGCTCGCACACGTTCAACATCTCGACCGCATCGATGTTCGTCACGGCCGCGGCCGGCGCGAAGGTCGCGAAGCACGGCAACCGTGGCGTGTCGAGCAAGTCCGGCAGCGCCGACGTGCTCGAGGCGCTCGGCGTGAACATCGACCTGCAGTCCGACCAGGTTGCCGCGTCGATCGCCGAAACGGGCATGGGCTTCATGTTCGCGCCGAACCATCACCCGGCGATGAAGAACATCGCGGCCGTGCGCCGCGAGCTGGGCGTGCGCACGATCTTCAACATCCTCGGCCCGCTGACCAATCCGGCCGGCGCGCCGAACCAGTTGATGGGCGTGTTCCACGCCGACCTCGTCGGCATCCAGGTGCGCGTGATGCAGCGCCTCGGCGCGCAGCACGTGCTCGTCGTGTACGGCAAGGACGGGATGGACGAGGTGTCGCTCGGCGCCGCGACGCTCGTCGGCGAATTGCGCGACGGCAAGGTGCATGAATACGAGATCCATCCGGAGGACTTCGGCCTGCAGATGGTGTCGAACCGCACGCTGAAGGTGGAAAATGCCGACGAATCGCGCACGATGCTGCTCGGCGCGCTGGACAACCAGCCGGGCGTCGCGCGCGAAATCGTCACGCTGAACGCGGGCACCGCACTCTATGCGGCAAACATCGCCGAATCGATCGCGGACGGCATCCAGCTCGCCCGCGAAGCGATCGCAAGCGGCAAGGCGCGCGCGAAGGTCGACGAACTCGTGCGCTTCACGCAGCAGTTCAAGCGCTGACTCCCTTTACGAATCAAGCAGGAACCCACATGAGCGACATTCTCGACCGAATCATCGCCGTCAAGCGCGAAGAAGTCGCGGCGGCCATGCGCAGCACGCCGCTCGAGGCACTGAAGCTGGACGCCTCCGCGCGCGACCTGCGCGACTTCGTCGGTGCGCTGCGTGCGAAGCACGCGGCCGGCAACGCCGGCGTGATCGCCGAAATCAAGAAGGCGAGCCCGTCGAAGGGCGTGCTGCGCGAGCATTTCGTGCCGGCCGACATCGCGCGCTCGTATGCGGCGCACGGCGCTGCATGCCTGTCGGTG
The DNA here is from genome assembly GCF_001883705.2 of Burkholderia catarinensis. Taxonomy (GTDB): domain Bacteria; phylum Pseudomonadota; class Gammaproteobacteria; order Burkholderiales; family Burkholderiaceae; genus Burkholderia; species Burkholderia catarinensis. Next base: position 2,550 of record NZ_MDEQ02000055.1, on the reverse strand, counting down.
CTGACCGACGAGCAGTTCTTCCAGGGCAGCGTCCGCTACCTCGAGGAAGCGCGCGCGGCATGCACGCTGCCGGTGCTGCGCAAGGACTTCATCGTCGACGCGTACCAGATCCTCGAAGCGCGCGCGATGGGCGCCGATGCGATCCTGCTGATCGCCGCCGCGCTCGACACGCCGCTGATGCAGGATCTCGAAGCTTATGCACACTCGCTCGGCCTCGCCGTGCTGGTCGAAGTGCACGACCGCAACGAGATGGAACAGGCGCTGACGCTCAAGACACCGCTCGTCGGCATCAACAATCGCAACCTGCGCACGTTCGAGACGTCGATCCAGACCACGCTCGACATGCTCGACATGATTCCGCCGGACCGGATCGTCGTGACCGAATCGGGCATCCTGTCGCGCACCGACGTCGACACGATGCGCGCGGCGAACGTGAACACGTTCCTCGTCGGCGAAGCGTTCATGCGCGCCGACCAGCCGGGCGAGGAACTCGCGCGGATGTTCTTCTGATGGCGATCGAAAAGGAAATCAAGCTCGCGCTGCCGGCCGGCCAGGCCGAAGCCGCGCGACGCTTCTTCGAGACGCTGACCGGCGAACCCGGTCACGATATTACGCTCGCGAACGTCTATTACGACACGCCCGATCTCGCGCTGGCCCGCTCGAAGAGCGCGGTGCGCGTGCGCCGCGCGCCGCAAGGCTGGCTGCAGACGTTCAAGACGGTCGGCAGCGCGGAAGGCGGCCTGCATCGCCGCCACGAATGGGAGCTGCCGGTCGCCGGCGACGCGCTCGAGATCGATGCGCTCGTCGCGGCCTGCGACGTGCCGGAAGCCGCCGCTGCATTGAATGACGCGGCCGGCGCGCTGTTCGCGCTGTTCCGCACGGATTTTTCGCGTACGCTGTGGCGCATCGCAATCGGCGGCGCAACCGTCGAAGCCGTGGTGGACCTCGGCGAGATCGTCGTCCAGGCGAAAAACGAAACGCGCCGCGAACCGATCAGCGAAATCGAACTCGAACTGATCGACGGCCCGGAAGCGGCGCTCGCGACGCTCGCCGCCGAACTGCAGCAGGCGCTGCCGGGCCTCGCTCCCGAAAACATCAGCAAGGCGCAGCGCGGCTACCGGCTGCGCGCGCAATAAACACGCATCACGCATGGCAACCCGCAAGACTTCCCGCGCGCCGCAACAGGCGTCGCTGTTCGATGATCCCGTGCCGGAAACGGCACCGGCCGATATTCCGTCCCCGGCTTCCGAGCCGCCCGCTGCCGGGCGCAAGCCCGCAAAGAAAGCCGCAGCGGCGCCGCAGCCCGTTGCCGCCGACGTTCCGCACCTCGCCGCGCAATTCGACGCGCTGCCGGCCGTCTGGCGCGACGTGCTGAAACCGTTTGCCGACAGCGACGCGTATGCACCGCTGTGCCGCTTCGTCGACGCCGAGCGCGCGGCCGGCAAGACGGTCTACCCGACCGACGTGTTCCGCGCGCTGCGCCTGACGAGCCCGGACGACGTGAAGGTCGTGATCCTCGGCCAGGACCCGTACCACGGCGACGATCGCGGCACGCCGCAGGCGCACGGGCTCGCGTTCTCGGTGCCGCCGGCGGTTCGCACGCCGCCGTCGCTGCGCAACATCTTCAAGGAAATCGCCGCGAACTTCGGTCACGACACGCCGCGCCACGGCTGTCTCGACACCTGGGCGCGCCAGGGCGTGCTGCTGCTCAACACCGTGCTGACGGTCGAGCGCGGCGCGGCCGCGAGCCACGCGAAGCGCGGCTGGGAGCAGTGCACGGATACGCTGATCCGCGAACTCGCCGGCCGCCATCGCGGGCTCGTCTTCATGCTGTGGGGCGCGCACGCGCAGGCGAAGCGCGCGCTGTTCGACGCGAGCGAACATTGCGTGCTCGAGGCGCCGCATCCGTCGCCGCTGTCGGCACACCGCGGCTTCCTCGGCTGCCGCCATTTCACGCTCGCGAACGACTATCTGGTCGAAGCGGGCCGCGAACCGATCGACTGGCGCCTGCCGGAAGTGGCCGAAACGCTCGCGTAACGGCCGCGCCGGTTCTTCCGCCGGCCGGAATGCAAAAAGCCGCGCCCCTTCGTGAAGGGTGCGGCTTTTTTTTATCGGATGACCCGTCCTGAAATAGGTTGACACTTTTTCGCCGAAACGAAGAGGTGCCAAGTGGAGCAAGGGATCAAGCGGACCCAGCGGGACTACAGTCTGGCTTTTAAGCTGTCGGTGGTGACGCAGGTCGAAAAAGGCGAGCTGACGTACATAGAGGCGCAGCGACGCTACGGAATCCAGGGACGCTCAACCGTACTGGTATGGTTACGTAAGCACGGCTTGCAGGATTGGGCCGATCCATCCGGGCGTGCGCGATCGGGTTCCACCATGCCAAAGCAAGACTCAAAGCCGCTCACACCGGAGCAGCGCATCAAGGAGTTGGAGACGCAGTTGCGAGAAGCGCAGGAGAAAGCCGCGCTGTTCGAGGCGGTGCTCGACGTGATGCGCAAGGACTACGGAATCACGGTAAAAAAGCCTTCGGGCAGGTCGTCGCGCAAA
>NZ_MDEQ02000054.1 GCF_001883705.2 Burkholderia catarinensis | reverse complement strand
CGCTCGGCGATCAGGTTGTCGATCTCAGCGCGCCCATCGCTGCAGTAATAGATCAGCGACGACCATCGGTTCAGCGCATACTGGATCGCCTTGGTCGTGTCCGACTTCGCGGAGAGCGTGGCAAGTGTCGCGTCGAGCCAGCGCTTCATGTCGTCGAGCAGCGGCACCGCTCGCGCCTGACGCACGCGCCGGCGCTCGTCGGGTGGCTTGTCGCGGATCTGCTCTTCGATCTCGTAGAGTGCACCGATCAATGTGCGCGAGCAGCGCCGGGCCGGGGATGCCGCGGTCGATTGGGCGGCTCGGTGCCGCCGCCTGCACGATGCGATCGCAGCACGCACAGGCCAGCTTCGGACGACGGTGACGGATCACGCGGAAGTGCGCCCGCACATACTCGAGCTGTTCCGCGACGTCTTCGCCCAGCGGCTTGAGCCGCCCACCGCAATCCGGACAGCCGTCACCGGCGGGCAGATGGATGCGCTCTTCGCGTTCGAGGTGATCAGGCAGCGGTTGCGACCGACACTTTCGCGCTGTGCGCGCGGCGCCGCAGGAGCGGCGACCATATCGGCTGCGCCTTCGTCGGCCTGCAGGTCTTCCAGCCGCAATTCGAGCTGCTCGATCTGGCGATCCAGCTTCTCCGACTTCCGGCCGAACTGCATGCGGCGCAGTTTCGCGATCGTGAGCTTCAGGTGCTCGATCTCTAGTGATCGCGACGAGAGCTGCTGGCGCAGCTCGACGACCTGAGCATCACGCTCAAGCAGCAACGCTTTCAGTGCGTTGATGTCGTCCGGCAGCGCGGTTGAGGTCGATTCCATGAGGACAGTTTACGACTGCCCACGATCACGCAAACGCCAGTTAACAATGGTTTACAGCGCGCTGCGCGGACGCACGGCTTCGACTGGCTGTCGCCAATCGAAGCCCTCAAGCAACAGCGCAAGCTGAGCGGTTGTCAGCGCGACCACGCCGGAGTCGGCTAGTGGCCATGCGAAGCGTCCTTTCTCGAGGCGTTTTGAGAGCAGGCAAAGACCACCGTCGCACCACCACAAGCACTTCAGCAAGTCACCGCGCTTGCCCCGGAACACGAACACGTGCCCGCTGTAGGGATCTTTCTCCAGCACGGTGCACCTTCGCGGCCAGCGAGTTGAAGCCGGAACGCATGTCCGTAACGCCCGCCGCGATCCAGATTCGCGTGTTCGGTGGAATCACTTCAGGCAGTCTCGCAGAAACTGTTCGGCGAATTCCTGCGACATCCCGCGGATACGAATGCGTCGTTTGCCGACCTCAATCTCGATCTCGCAATTCAGCGACGTCGCGGAGCTTGCCGGTACTTTATGCTCTTGCGGTGGAGTGTGGCTCGCCGTGCTTTCCGCAGGCAGTTCGATTACATCAACGGGCAGCAGTGCTACGCAAGGTGCCGGCGTGTCCTGTTGTGCTTCCAGCGATCTTCGTCGCCATTGGGCGACCATATTGGCATTCAAGCCATGCCGGCGAGCTACCTCTGCAATCGAGCGATTCGGATCGCTCGCTTCAGTAACGACCGCTTCTCGAAACTCCTTCGTGTAGTTCCTCGATCCCAGTTGCCGCCCATGTGCCGTTGGCTTCATCAATCTGATTCCCATTACATCTGATGGGAATCAGATTGCCTACGTCGCCCTCTCCCGAACAGACGGTGCTGACCGAGTGCTTACCGATGATGCGCGAGCCGAGTCAGCGCGGCGACAACGTGCTCGCCACGCAACGAGCCGTCAACTTCAATCGCCAAGCATTCCCGCGTGTAGTTGTCCACGATCGTAAGCGTGCACAAGCGTCGACCATCAAACAGCGCGTCAGCGACGAAATCCATACTCCAGATTTCGTTGATTGCGCTTACTGACTGCTTCGGCTGGCGGCGCCGGGCAGACTTGTTTCGACGAGCTACGATTCGTGCACCACCAACTAGTGGAAGGTCAGGCGTTGAAGATGCTATGCGTAATCGACGAGTACATCCGCGAGTGCCTGGCGATCGATGTCGGTGCAACCTGCATTCGCAGAATGTGATCCTGACGCTGTCACGACTCATGCGGCTGTACGGCAAACCCGCGTTCATACGGTCGGACAACGGCGTCGAATTCACCGCTGCCAAGATCATGCGCTGGCTGGACGATGCTGCAATCGCAGCCTATTCGATTCTTTGTGTGTGAGGCATAAACTGACGGCCAAGGAACCACTTTATGCCACGCAAACGCAAGGAAGAAGTGACGGTTGAACTGGGCAAGCCCTTGAACCTGGACCCGGAACTGATAGGCTGATGAATGTGTCGAGAAGCAGATCCCCCTTTCCGCGGAAGTGCCAATACAACGCACCACGCGTCACGCCAGCTGTTTCCGCGATTTCCTCAAGAGAAACGGACCGATAGCCGCGCTCGATGAAAAGGCGCTCCCCCGCATCCAGAATGAATTCTCGCGTGAGCAGTGCCTTTTCCTTCGTCCTGCGAGCCATCGTCAGCCTGCCCGAGCGTGAGATTTTCCAACGGACGCGCCGATCTGCATCGAACCCGATGAACCGGATGGGTCGCCGTAGTCGGCCGTCTCGTCCGGCGCGCGTGGCGTCTCGCCGGCCCGCTGGACCCACCCGCCGCCCAGCGCGCGATACAGGTCGACCAGGTTCGTCCAGCGTGCCAGACGCACGCTGATCAGCGATTGCTGCGCCGAGTACAGATCCGTCTGCGCAGTGAGCACCGACAAGTAGTTATCGACGCCGTTCTTGTAGCGAAGGTCCGATAAATCGAAACGTCGCTGCTGCGCGTGCTCGTTACGCTCCAGCGCCGCGATCTGCTGGTCGTACGTGCCGCGTGCGGCCAGGCCGTCCGACACTTCGCGGAACGCCGACTGAATCGCACTCTCATAGTTGGCTATTTCAATTCGCTTCTGCACATTCGCGAGGTTCAGGTTCGCGATGTTCTGACCGCCTTCGAAGATCGGCATCGCGATCTGCGGCGCGAACGACCATGCCGCCGTGCCGGCCTTGAACAGGCCACCGAGCGTCGGACTCGCGGTGCCGAATGCGGCCGTCAGCGAGATGCGCGGAAAGAACGCCGCACGCGCCGCGCCGATGTTCGCGTTCGCGGCCAGCAGCGTCTGCTCGGCCTGCATCACGTCCGGACGGCGCGTGAGCAGATCCGACGGCAGGTCGGCCGGCACGTCCGTCAGCAGGTCCTGCGCGTCGAGCGGCATGCCCGCCGGCAGGTCGTCCGGCAGCGACTCGCCGATCAGTTGCACCAGCGCATTCAGTGCCTGCGCGCGGGCGCGCGCCTGTGCCTGCTGGTCCGCGAGCGCCGTCTCGACCACCGTCTGCGCCTGACGCAGCTCGAGCTCGGAGCCCGTACCGTTGTCGAACTGCAGCTTCGTCAGGTCGTACGACGCCTGCGCCGTCTTCAGTGTGTTCTCCGTGACCTGCAGCAGGTCGTCGGTCGACAGTAGCGTCAGGTATTGATCCGCCACCTGCGACACCAGCGAGATTTCCGACGCCTGCCGCGCATACGCGGTCGACAGGTACTGCGCGAGCGCCTGGTCCTTCAGGCTCTGCACGCGGCCGAACAGGTCGAGTTCCCACGACGCGGAAAGCCCAACGTTATAGGTGGTCGAGATGTTCCGGCCCGATGGTGCCGTCAGTGCGTTCGGCAGACGCTGGCGGTCACCGGTGCCTACACCGTCAAGTGTCGGGAACAGCCCCGCGCGCACGATCTGGTACTGCGCGCGCGCGGCCTCGATGTTCAGCACCGACACGCGCAGGTCGCGGTTGTTTTTCAGCGCGATCTCGATCAGCCGCTGCAGGCGCGGATCGACGAAGAACTCGCGCCAGCCGATGGCGATCGCGGCCTGGCCGTTCGCGCTGCGCGCACCAACCGCACCCGGCTGCGTCGCGTAGACGCCGCCGGCCGGGTACGCCTGCGCGACGGGTGCTTCGGGCCGCTTGTAATGTGGCGCCATCGTGCAGCCGGTGACAAAGAGCGTGACCGCGATTGCAGTCAAAGCGTGTTTTTGCATCATCACTGTCCCTTGTTGCCTTCGTCGCCGTGGCCCGGCGTCTCCTCGTGGTGCGCGTGCTCCTGAGCCAGGCGCAGCGCCTCGTCGACGTCCTCCTTCTCGGCGCTGAAGATCGCTCGAACCTTCACGAAGAACATCGGGATCATGAAAATCGCGAGGAACGTCGCGGTGATCATCCCGCCGATCACGCCCGTACCGATCGCGTGCTGGCTACCCGATCCTGCACCATTGCTGATCGCGAGCGGCATCACGCCGAGAATGAACGCGAGCGACGTCATCAGGATCGGACGCAGCCGCAGACGTGCCGCTTCCAGCGCGGCCTCGATCGACCCCATCTTCTCCGTCAGCTGCAGTTCGCGTGCGAACTCGACGATCAGAATCGCGTTCTTCGCGGACAAGCCCACGGTAGTCAGCAGGCCGACCTGGAAGAACACGTCGTTCTCGAGACCGCGCAACGTGGTTGCGAGCAGTGCGCCGATCACGCCGAGCGGCACGACCATGATCACCGAGAACGGAATCGACCAGCTCTCATACAGCGCCGCGAGACACAGGAACACGACGAGGATCGAAATCGCGTAAAGCAACGGGGCCTGTGAGCCGGATTGTTGTTCCTGTAACGAAATGCCGGTCCACGAATAGCCGATCCCTTCCGGCAACTGACTCATCAATGCCTCCATCGACGCCATTGCCTGACCGGTCGATTTGCCCTCCGCGGCCTGCCCGAGAATCTCGAACGACGAGACGCCGTTGTAGCGCTCGAGTTTCGGCGAACCGTACGTCCAGTGACCGGTTGCAAACGCGCTGAACGGCACCATCCCGCCCGATCCGTTGCGCACATACCAGACGTTCATGTCCTCCGGTTTCATCCGGAAAGGTGCATCGGACTGCACGTAGACTCGCTTGATCCGGCCGTCGGTGTCGAGGAAGTTATTCACGTACTGCGACGCCCACGCGATCGAGAATGTCTGGTCGATCGCCGCGGCCGTGACGCCCAGCGCATTCGCCTTCTCGCGGTCGATGTCGACCTTGTACTGCGGCGTATCGTTCAGGCCGTTCGCACGGACGAGCGCAAGCGTCGGATCTTTCGCCGCCAACCCGAGCAACCGATTGCGGGCGTCCATCAGCTTGTCGTGTCCAAGCCCGGAGTTGTCGGTCAACTCAAAGTCGAAGCCCGCTGCATTACCCAGCTCTCGAATGGAGGGCGGAAGGACCGGGATGACCATCGCGTCCTTGTACGTCACATAATGCGCAAAGGTTCGACTGAGAAGCGCCTGGGCTTTCTGATCCGATCGCTGGCGTTGGTCAAACGGCTTCAGCTTCACAAAGACCAACCCAGCATTCTGGGCACGCCCGGCGAAACTGAATCCGTTGACGGTGAACGCGGCATCGACAACTTCCTTCTCCTGGTTTCGCATATAAGCGTCGATATCCGCCAACGTCCGCGCCGTCGTCTCCTGAGTCGACCCGGAAGGTGCTTGCACGAGTACGAACAGGTAGCCCTGATCCTCGTCCGGCAGGAACGACTTCGGCAAGCGTGCGAAAAGCAGGCCGGCCGCAACGATCAGCACCAGGTAGATGACAAGCCAGCGGCCCGAGCGCTTGATCACGTGATGGACACCGACGTGATACTTGTCGCGACTCGCATCGAATGCGCGATTGAACCAGCCGAAGAAGCCCTTCTTCTCTTCGTGATGCCCTTTCGGGATCGGCTTGAGTATCGTTGCGCACAACGCAGGCGTGAGGATCAGCGCGACCAGCACCGACAGCGCCATGGCCGACACGATCGTCAGCGAAAACTGCCGATAGATTGCGCCGACGGAACCACCGGAGAACGCGACCGGCACGAATACGGCGGACAACACCAGCGCCACACCGATCAGTGCGCTCGTGATTTGCCCCATGGCCTTTCGGGTGGCCTCTCGTGGCGATAGCCCTTCTTCGACCATCACCCGCTCGACGTTTTCGACCACAACGATCGCATCGTCGACCAGCAGACCGATCGCGAGCACGAGGCCGAACATCGATAGCGTATTGATCGAAAAGCCCGCCGCGCCCATGATCGCGAACGTACCCAGCAGCACGACCGGCACGGCAATCGTCGGTATCAGGGTTGCCCGCAGGTTCTGCAAAAACAGATACATCACGAGAAACACGAGCACGATGCCTTCGAGCAGCGTCTTGATCACGTCATCGATCGACAAACGCACAAACGGCGACGTGTCGAACGGATAATACGCAACCAGTCCATGCGGAAAATATCGCGAGAGTTCCTTCACCTTCGCCTGGATCGCATCTACCGTCGCGAGCGCGTTAGCGCCTGAGGCCAGTTGAAATCCAAGGCCGGCCGCCGGCGAGCCATTGTATTTGGTGTCGGTCGTGTAGTCTTCCGAACCAAGACCAACCCAGGCAACGTCTTTCAGGCGTACTTGCGAGCCGTCCTGGTTGACTTTCAGCAGGATGTTGCCGAACTGGTCGGGCGTCTGCAGCAGCGTCGATTCGGTAATCGTCGCCTGCAGTACGGTCCCGGGAGCCGCCGGTGTACCGCCGATCTGGCCGGCGGCAACTTGAACGTTCTGCGACGAAATGGCGCCAGTGACGTCCGGTGGCGTCAAGCCGTAATTCGTCAGCTTTACCGGGTCGAGCCAGATGCGCATCGAGTATTGAGACCCCAGCAAGCGCGTCAGGCCCACGCCGTTGATTCGACTCAATGGATCGAGCAGATGCGACGCAACGTAGTTGGTCAGATCTTCCTTCGTCATGCTGCCGTCTTCGGAGCGGAAGGCGATCCATAGCAGGTAGTTGCTGCTCGATTTCGTCACGGTCATCCCGAGTTGCTGCACGACTTGCGGCAAGTTCGGCGTCGCGAGCGACAGCTTGTTCTGCACCTGCACCTGTGCGATGTCAGGATTCGTGCCCGGGGCGAAGGTCAGCGTGATCGTCGCGTTGCCCGAATCGTCGCTCGTCGACGACATGTACAGGAAGTTGTCGAGACCACTCATCTGCTGCTCGATCACCTGCGTGACCGTGTCTTCCACCGTCTTCGCGGAAGCGCCCGGGTAGTTCGCGGTGATCTGCACGGCTGGCGGCGCAATCGTCGGATACTGCGAAATTGGCATCTTGAAGATCGATGCGACGCCGGCCAGCATCAGCACGATCGCGATCACCCACGCGAAGATCGGACGATCGATAAAGAACTTTGCCATGTGGAACTCCTCGTTATTGCGCGCTCGACGTCGCGGCGGCCGACGGTGCGAGCCGCGCCGGTACCGACCTCACGGTTGCACCGGGACGCACCTTCTCGCCGCCCTGCACGATTACGCGATCGCCCGCTTCCAGACCGCCTTCGACGATCCAGTTCTGGCCTTGCATGCCGGTCGTTTTCAGCGAACGCGGCTCGACCTTGTTGCCGGCGTTCACGACCAGTGCGATCGCCTGGCCCTTCTGGTCATGCGTGACGCCGATCTGCGGCACCAGGAACGCGTTCTCGTTCATGCCTTCCTCGATTCGCGCGCGCACGAACATCCCCGGCAGCAGTACGCGGCCCGGGTTCGGGAAGATCGCGCGGATCGTCAACGAGCCAGTCGTCTGGTCGACCGTCACGTCCGAGAACTGCAACTTGCCCGGCTCCGAATAGGTCTTCCCGTCTTCCAGAATCAGCGACACCTTCGCCGCACCCGGACCGCTCGTTTTCAGGCGGCCGCTCTGCACGTCCTGACGCAGCTTCAGTCCTTCGAGGCTCGACTGCGTGAGGTCGACGTACACGGGATCAAGCTGCTGCACGGTCGACATCAGCGTCGCCTGGCTCGCCTGTACATACGCGCCGGGCGTCACCTGCGAAATGCCGACGCGGCCGGTGATCGGCGAGACGACGTCGGTGTAGCCGAGGTTGATCTGCGCGGTGTCGACCGCCGCCTTGCCGGCCGCGACGTCCGCCGCGGCCTGCCCTTGTGTGGCCACCGCGTTGTCGTAGTCCTGCTTGCTGACCGCGTTTGCGGCGACCAGCACCTTGTAGCGAGCAATCAACGCGTTCTGCGTGACGAGGTTCGCCTGCGCCCTCGCGAGCGTCGCGGTCGCGCTGTTCAGCGCAGCGATGTACGGCGCCGGATCGATCTTGTAGAGGCGCTGGCCGGTCTTGACGTCGGTGCCTTCGGTGAATTCGCGACGCAGCACGATGCCGTCGACCCGCGCGCGAACCTGCGCGACGAGGAATGCGCTGGTGCGGCCCGGCAGTTCGCTGAAGATCGGCACGGCTTGCGGCTGGACGGTGACGACGCCGACCTCCGGTGTTGCCGGCGGCGATGCCGATTCTTTTTTCCCGCATGCGGCCAGAAAAACGGCAGCCGTTGCTGCAGTGAGTAATCGATGCGATATCTGCTCGATGCGCATATGGCAACCTTTAACGAATAATGTTTGATTCGACCCAGCTAAGATTCAACTTGTCAAAATGATTTTTACGCATCGCGATCGCAAAAATCATGCACAAGAATATTGAGCGCACCAAAGATAAAGTTGAATGCATATATTTGGAGCGACACTGATTGATCAGGCGTCTCATAAAAGACGTGCCATCCCGGCATCAGACTGCTCTACGCGCTTCCGGAGATGAATAAATTGATGGAGAACCCTGTTAATCCATGAGATTTAATTGAGACCCGAAGCCACTGCAATCGTTATCCATCATATTAGATTAACGGATATTATAAATTACCCGATCTACATTGGATCCGAACATTTTCGACAATAAGCGACATTACTATTTAATCAATAAGGGGATGCATCAGCCACGATATCGATGCAACCCGCTCGATTCTACAAACCACCCTAATAGCCGACGAGCCACCATCTGGATTATGAAAATCAATAATTCCCAGGGCTGGGCGTTTTTATTCATCAAGCTAAGTTCAAACCGAAGCAAGACTGACCTCCCCTCGTTCTCTTGCCGCCCCAAATTTTTACTAACATTGCCTGCAGCAGTAATCGCCACAGCAAGCAAATCGGTCATAATTCAGCGCGAGCTATCGAGCAAAGAATAGGTACGACTGTGAGATGATTCACCGGCAATGCTGACACGGCAGGCATCGATCACATATTGCAAATTCATCACTTGTGCGTGCACGATACCCTGCCAACTCACGAATTGCTCTGTTCAGAATGATCCCTGCTATCTCGCCCGCCAGGAAGTGAGTCAAGTTCGCTCTATGGGGACTTCTCCTCAACTTCCTCCATTGTAGAGCGTCTCATTAAGCCGCCGAATCTCTCCACTTTTCCTTGCCTGAACAAGTTGCTCGTAGACCTGATGCCGTGTCAATCCAGCGGTTCTATTGCCCGTCTCGCTCCCCTGCGGTCTAGCGCTCTCACTTCCGGCAGAGCTCTCCATATCCGCGCTACGCGCCAGTGGCACCTGATTGCCGGGGATATCTTGCGCACAAGCAACATTAAGCACCAAAGACAATATAATAAAACCAAGAAATTTCATTTAGATTCCTCAGGCCTAAAATTGACATAAATCGGAAATAAAATATTATCCGACACGTCAAGCAATTATAGGGTTTGCACTCAGTCGCAACGATGACCACAACCTGGCAAATCTGTCAGCATCGTCAATTTGACGACATTTATCAATTTAACTAAGTGTTCACGAGAAATTGGTTTGAAATTTGGTGCCGCACCCGGCCAGGAGTTCGGCCAGCTCAGCGTCGGTGGTTTCCTTGGTTCAGGTGACGAAGCGTCGCCATCGATATTTTAGTTGCCGCCACAGGATCTCGATTTTGTTGAGTTCAGGACTGTAGGTGGGCAGATAGAACAGGACAGCTTTGTGATCGATCAGCCACCGATCCCGCGTTGCTTCGCCGATGCCATGATGGATGCTCATGTTATCGAGCACTATCACGGTCGGACGGCCATCGTCCACTGCAATCAGATCGTCGATAAAGCGGACAACGTTTGGGCCTTTGATGCTGCGGGCATGCGTGGCGTGGGTCAGCATGTTCGGGCCGGCGCCAAGAACACTGCGTCGGCAGTGCGTGTTCGGTTCGATCTCGTGGGGCAAGCCTCGCGGTGACCAACTACGCTGAACTGGCGGCGATCCGCAAAAACCGGCCTCGTCGAGATAGAGCAGGCGAATTGCGTTCCCGTGTGCGGCCTGCTGCAGCTTGTCGAGCGTGGCCTGTTTCACGGCGAATGCCTCCGGGTCGCGCTTTTTTTGAGCGACAGGCGGTTGCGCTTGAACGTAAAGCCCTCTCGCTTGAGCGCCACACTCAGCGTATCGAGATGCCCGAACGGCAGTGGGCCGAATTCAGCCTCGAGGCGCTGGACGATTTGCTCTCGCGTCAGCGGCTCGACCGAGGCCATGCGCACGACCGTGGCGATCATCTCGTCGCTCAACGCGCGAGGGCGGCCGCCTTTATGACCGATCTTGACCAGCAATCCGATCACCCTGTTCGCGCCACGTGTGGGCCCAGTTGTAGACCGATTGACCGCTCACACCAAGTTTCGTGCTGACAGCCATCGGACGCAGCTTGCCGCCCGCAAGCATCAGCAGAGCGGCCGCCCCCGTGCGCATATCCTGATATGGGCGATTGATCGACAACTGCTGCAAGGGCTGCTCCTCGACTTCGGTCAGTATAACGACGCACTTCATGCAGGGCTCCGGCGTATGCGGTTCGCCGAAGTTAACAAACTTCAATCTTGTTTACCAGCAACACTTAGGTGTACGGGACCGGCGGCATGATCAGGCGGCTAGCGGTTGCTGAGCCGGTGTGTTGTCGGTCACCGGGACGCCATCTTTGAACGAAATTCCATCGAGCATGACCGCGAGTTTCTCCGGCGAGCGAATCCTGCGCCACGATTCTTCGGCCGACTCGTTCAGCTTGAACGCCAGGCCGAGGAACGTCGCACGAGAGACGCAGTTACGTGTGCGCTTCGTGCGATGACGCACCGTCGCGAACATCGACTCGATCGGATTCGTTGTGCGCAGATGCTGCCAGTGCTCGGCGGGGAAGTCGTAGAACGCCAGCAGTTCGTCGCAGTCTTCGATCAGCTTCTCGGCTACCTTCGGATACTTTGCCGAGTAGCTGTCGACGAAGTCGTTGAACGCGACCAGCGCGTCCGCGCGCGTGGCCGCCATCCAGATGTCTTGCAGCACCTTCTTCGCGCGCCCCTGCTGCGACTTCGGCAGTGCGTTGAGCACGTTACCCATCTTGTGAAACCAGCAGCGTTGATGCCTGGTTGGGGGAACACTTCCTCCATCGCCGCCCAGAAGCCCATCGCGCCATCGCCGCAGGCGAGTAACGGACCGGCCTGCAGGCCGCGCTTCTTCAGATCCAGCAGCAGCTCGCACCACGACGCCTTCGATTCCCGGGAGCCGTCGCCGATCGCTACGCGCTCCTTGTCGCCCTCCAGCGTCACGCCGATGATCACCAACAGGCACTGGCCGTCCGAATCGTCACTGCGCACGCCAGTATGAATGCCGTCGGCCCACCAGTACACCCAGCGCGCCGAGGACAGGTCCCGCCGATTCCACTGCGCGTGTTTCTCGGCCCACTGTGCCTTGAGCCGGCTCACCGTGTTCGGCGACATGCCGCCGACCTCGCCACCCAGCATAATGCCCAGCACCTCGCTCATATCGCCCGTCGAGATGCCGCGCAGGTACAGCCACGGCAGCGCCGCTGACACGCGTGCCGATTTGCGCACGTAGGGCGGCACGACCATCGAATTGAAGTGGATGCCCGAGCCCGAGCGGTCCCGCATCTTCGGCACCTTGACTGTCACCGGGCCAGCCGCCGTCACAATCTCGCGCTGGGGCACGTAGCCGTTGCGCATAACGGCACGGCGGCCGTCGATCGACTCCACGTTGCTGTACTGCTCAAGCATGGCTGCAAGCTCCGCTTCGACTGCCTGCTGGATGATCTTGCGCGCGCCCTGCTGAATCAGCTCGTCGAGCACGCTCTTCGTTTCCGCTTTACCGCTGTCGGCTTCTTTCGTAGACTCTCTCATGGTGGTCAGTTCCGGCTCTCGCCGGGTTCGCTGGTTGTGCCTTCGACAAGCAACACTCTCAGCTAAACCGCCACCGCCTTCTCGAAATCCCGCTCGTCCGTCGTACACCACTTTCGACAATAGCTCGGCGTTCACGTTGCCGATCTTGTGGAACCAGCAGCGTTAGTTGCTATATCGCGTTGATGAACACGTAACGCGTCAAACAAGGACGTGCCCTCCATCTACGACAGAAATCTGGCCCGTGCTGAAACCTTGCTGCATCAGGTAGAGATAGGTTCTTGCTACGTCAACCGCCTCCCCGACTCTGCCGACGGGCACTTTATGCGCAATGGATTCGTAAAGGTTGTTACGATTAGAAGCGGTCAGGGCGTTCCACATCGGAGTACGCAAGACGCCTGGAGCCACAGCATTCACGCGAATGGGCGCAAGTTCAATTGCAAGCGCACGCGTCAGCGCCTCTATTGCCCCGAGGATACTGGCTGGCACGCTCCAATTGTCCGTCGGGCGGCTAGACGCGATACCGCTCGTAAGCGTAATCGAACCATTTGCGGGAATTCGAGGTGCCGCATGTTTGACCGCGGTGAAGGCTCCCCAATACCGCACATCGAATGCCTTTCGGGCCCGCTCGGTTGTCACTACACTAAGCGGCTCGAGTAACAGAGCCTCGCCAGCAGTGTAGACTAGGTGATCAAGCTGGCCAGTCCTTTTGAAGAATGCCGCAACGTCATTTTCATTCGTAAAATCAACTGCTTCGCCATCCACACCCGGCGGAAGTGTCGCAAGCGCATCCTTGATTCGCACTACCTGTCGCGACGCAATAATGACTCGTGCGCCAGCAATCGCAGCTGCCGCTGTGACCGCATAGCCGATGCCAGACGAACCACCCACAACAACGATTTTCGTTCCTTTCAGGTTCGAATCCGCCCGTACGACGTCACTCCGCATGATGTGTTACCTCTCGATAATGATTGTTAATCGCGCACGCCGTGATCAGCATGAGAACGCACTGGCTGGATATCGCTCTCGGAAAGTCGATTTCATTGTGTTTCCGTCAATCGTTGAGGCACACCGTTTCGGCTGGGCTAATCGGCAAATCGCGCGTCAGCGCGTCCAGGGTCGCCTGATCGCGCGCAATAACCACCGGCAAATGCTTTCGAAGAAAATCGATCCATGCCCGGGTTCTTGTATCGATGAACTTTCGCGAAGGATACAGCGCGTAGATTTCCTTCTTCTGCAGAATGTAATCGGGCAACACACGCACCAGCGAACGATCGCTCAATCCGTCGACCGCCGCATATACCGGCAACATGCCGATGCCCATCCCCTCCCGGATCGAAGCCACTAGCGATTCCGCGATATTGATTTGCACCGACCCCATCTATCGTCCTCGGTTCCGCACCATGCGGACCTTCAAGCAGCCATTCGTGTGCGGAAAAGGTCGGAGAATTCAAGATCAGGCATTCGTGCTCATCGAGATTCTCTGGCCGCTCAGGTACGCCGCGCTCGACTACATATTCCGGCGACGCACACAAGACGTTGTAAGTTGATCCTAGCCGGTACGCGACGATATCCGAATCAGGTAACGAGGAAACTGCGACAACCGCGACATCGCTCGACCCGTCGAACAAGTCAGGAATCTGTTGCGACAGCGTCAACTCAACCGACACATCCGGGTACAGCTTTCGATAGCGCGAGATAGCGGGAAGGATGTAATGTTGGCCGATGCTGGCAAAGCTTTGCATCCGCAATGTACCTTTGGGCGATTCGTGAGCTTCGCTTGCATCCTCTTCCGCGCTTGCAATGTCCGCGAGAATCTGTTGGCAACGCGTGAGGTAACGCTCTCCGACCGTCGTCAGTGCGAGTCGGCGTGTTGATCGATTCATCAGACGGGCCCCGAGATGCTCCTCGAGATCCGAGACAGCGCGAGACGCCGCTCCTGTCGTGATATCGAGCGACTGCGCCGCTGACGTGAAGCTGCCGGCTTCCACGCCCCTGACAAACGCCCTCATGCTTTGTAGCGTATCCATTCATATCTCTCACATTGCCGAATGAATTCCCGGATTAGTTCCCCGCATGCGGCCCTATCGAGCAAATCTCGTTTGCGAGTCGGTGCACCGACTGGGCGGGCGGCAAGCACGATTCTGCGATTGATTGACTCGTTTTTCGGCATGAATGTCCTCTTCGCGAATCGGAAGTTTCCGGTTGGATTACAGTGCGCCTTCCAGCACGCGCCGACTCACGTCGAGCGTGACGTCCTTGTGCTCGCCAAGTTGCGCCATGCCGTGTTCGTCGAGTTGCGTAACGAGTGGGTCAATCGCATCTGCGCCGACACCGTAATCGGCGAGGCGGGTCTTGACGTCGAGGCTTTCAAAGAATGCACGGGTACGCTCGATCGCCTCGTCGATACACGAGTCTTCAGTGCCGCCGGTAACGTTCCACACGCGTGTCGCATACTGGAGCAGCTTGGCGCGCTTACTGTCGCGCCGCACCTGCAGCATCGACGGCAGCACGATCGCAAGCGTGCGCGCGTGATCGATGTCGTAGCGGGCCGTCAGTTCGTGGCCGACCATGTGCGTCGCCCAGTCCTGGGGTACACCGGCGCCGATCAGGCCGTTCAGCGCGAGCGTCGCGACCCACATCAGATTCGCGCGCACCGCATAGTCGTGAGGCTCGGCGAGCGCCTTCGGGCCGATCTCGATCAGCGTCTGCAGCAAGCCTTCCGCGAAGCGATCCTGCGCGAGCCCGTCGGCCGGATACGTCAAGTATTGCTCGACGATATGCGTAAACGCGTCGACGACGCCGTTTGCAATCTGCCGCGGCGGTAGCGTGTAGGTCTTTGTCGGATCGAGGATCGAGAACGTCGGGAACACGTGCTCGCTGCGGAATGCGAGCTTCGCGTGCGTCGCGCGGCACGTCACGACGCCGCCGCTGTTCATTTCGGAACCGGTCGCCGGCAGCGTCAGCACGGTGCCGAACGACAGTGCACCGCGCACATTCGCGCCATGGGTCTCCATGATGCTCCACGGCTCGCCATCGAACAGCGCGGCGGCCGCGACGAACTTCGTGCCATCAATTACCGAGCCGCCGCCCACCGCAAGCAGAAAATCGATCCGGTTCGCCTTGACCTGCGCGACCGCCTTCATCAGCGTCTCATACGTCGGATTCGGCTCGATACCGCCGAACTCCTGAAGCTCGCGCGCGCCGAGCCCGGTCCGCACTTCGTCGAGCGTGCCGTTTTTCCTTGCACTCGCGCCACCGTACAGCACGAGGACGCGGGAATCACGTGGAATCAGGGCATCAAGGTGCGACATCGTACCCTCGCCGAAGATAATTCGGGTCGGATTGTAGTAACTGAAATTCTGCATTGCCATTCCCGAAAGAGTAGACCAGTCGTCTAGTAACGTGTTCGAAAAAATGCGTGAGTCCACACATTCATCGACGCTCAATCACGGATCGCTTTCTCACTTGATTGCATCCCGGTTCATACGACATGACAGTCACGTCACCCTAACGATTTCTATCGCCAGCGCCGAGTTTATGGTGCAGATGCTACACTGTTATTAGACCGGTCGTCTAGAAACCCTCAAAAAATTTCTCGACTGACGTCTGCATGTTCCGGGAAAAAGCAGGATGACGACACGCCGGGCGTGCACGTCGATCCTGCCCGCGATCGTGCTGGGCGGCAATGCGTCGAACGTCGCGTGGCTACTGATCGCGTTCGGATTCATCTACGGCGTGCCGTATGGCGTCAACGCCACCTACATGACCGAAAGCTTCGCGACGAAGATCCGCGGCACGGCGGTGGCAGGCGCCTACAACCTGGGCCGCGCCGGCGCGGCGGTCGCGCCGATGGTGATCGGCTACATGGCGGCACAAGGATCGATCGGCCGCGGCTTCCTGCTGATGGGGCTCGCTTATTTCCTCGGCGGCGTGGTTCCCGCGCTGTTCATTCCTGAAAAGCTCCACGACCCGCAACGCGGCTGACTGCGCGCGGGGCGGCCGACGCTCCGCGCGCGACCAACCCCCACCGCGTCAGCGCGCCACCGGCCCCGCGTCGATCTTCACGCGAAACAGCGCATACGGCTTCACGCGACCGTCGCGGCCCTCGTGGAACATAGGCTGCCGCTCGATCTGGTTCGCGGTGAAATACAGGTAGCCGGGCGCGACCGACATCGAATCGGGCCACAGCATCCGCGGGTCGTGCGCGATCGTGGTCCAGCGGCCGTTGTCGAGCCGGCGAATCGCGTTGTGCTCATAGTCGGTCGCGTAGACGCGGCCGCGATCGTCCGTCTCGAGACCGTCGGACGCGCCCTTGTCGCCGATATCGACGACAGCCGCACCCAGCGCTCCCTCCTCGATCATGCGATCGCGCAGCAGCGCGGTCGGCACCGCATACAGGTGCCGGCTGGTCAGCGCCGCGTAGTACAGCGTCGACCCATCGGCGGACAACGCGAGGCTATCGGCCGCGACACGGAACGGCGCCGGCGGCTTGCCGGGCGTGCGGATCATCAGTTGCTCGCCCTCGACGACCGGGACGAACGACGGATCGGGTTGCACCGACGGATGGCCGGACAGCCGCCGCCACGCGGCGCCGCTGGCGAGATCGACGACGATGATGCCGCCCGGACCGTTGGTCGACGAATCGGTGATGTACGCGAATCCCCCCTTGCCCGCCTGGAAGTCAAAGCGGACGTCGTTCAGGTAGGTCGTCGGCAATGCGACATCGGGTGGCAGCACGTAAGTCCGCGCGACGCGGTTGGTCTTCAGGTCGATCGCGACGAGCTTCGCGCCGCCCGGCACCGGCGCCCTGAAACCCGGCACGGCCGGATCGAGGACCCACAACTTGCCACGGCCGTCCGCGACGACGCTCTGCACGCTAATGAAATGCCCCGCGGGCGAATCCGTCGCCGCGCGATTCGTCTGCGCATCCGGGTACGCGACCACCTTGTCGCCGACGATTTCGCCGACCGTGTACGGCACGTCGTCGCCCCAGCGCGGGAAGTTGACGAAGATCCGCCGCGAGTGCGGGTCAACCGCGACGCCCGTCGGCATCGCGCCGGTAAACGAGAAGACCTGTTCAAGTGCGC
>NZ_MDEQ02000053.1 GCF_001883705.2 Burkholderia catarinensis | reverse complement strand
TGGTTCTTGTCATTGGCCGATGCGCAGAGCAAAATCGACGACTGGCGCACGTACTATAACGAGGTTCGTCCCCACTCCGCATTGCAGTGGATGACGCCCGCCGAATTCGCCCATCAGGCAAGGGAATCCGCCTTGCCTGACAACTCAACCAAGCCGGAAATCTCCACTTCCGACCGGGACTAATTCTGGTTCAGGGTCACAAGCCGGAAATCTCCACTTCCGACCGGGACTAATTCTGGTTCAGGGTCACATCAGAATAATCGATGCCCAGGCACATCCGGCGGCAATAATGAAAACAACTGTTAGATCAGGCCGCGTACGCGAAGGTCGTAAAGATACGGACAATCCTCCGGTGGCACAATTGATACAGGCCGCTTTTTCGCCAGTCGCGCCAACATCGCATGCTCGAGCTCGGTTGCCGCCTCATCGAGCCATTGAGGCGACCGTGACAGGATCCATGCATACCATGCAGATGCTGAGAGTAACCTCCCGCCGGGGTTGTGGTGCAAACTCGGTAAGTGAGGAGAGAACGATTAAACTTACGTCAGAGTCAGAACTACATGTCGAGTTCGAACAAATATGCAGCGCTGCCGTCCTTGCGGGCCCTGCGCTACTTTGTGAGCGTGGGCCGACACCGCAGCATCAAGACGGCCGCCGAGGAGATTCACGTGACGCCCTCGGCTATCAGCCAGCAGATCGTCAAGCTCGAGAAAGAGCTGGGCGTCAGCCTGTTGCAGCGTTCGCCGCGGGGTATCGACATCACCCCGCACGGCATCCGCTACCTGAAGGAATTGCAGCAGGTATTCGATCTGATCCTTCGTGCGACGGACCGCCTGCGTAGCAATGCCAACCACACGGATATCGTCACGGTCAGTTGCGCACACAGCTTCGCGATGCAGTGGCTGGTGCCGCGCCTGTCGGAACTCGCGCGCGTGGCTCCCAGCGTCGACCTGCGGATCAGTCCTACCAATCGCTACGCCGCCTTTGTTGACGACCAGATCGATTTCGCGGTGCGTCACGGCGCAGGCCGCTATCAAGGGCTCAAGTCCGAGCTGCTGCTCGACGATCCGCTCTATCCGATTTGCAACCCGCGCCTGATCGAACAGGCCGGCCCGTTCCAGTCCTTCCAGGATATTGGCCGCGTCACGCTGCTGCATGACGAACGGCACAAGGAATGGCTGTCTTGGTTTGATTACTACCAGGTGGGTAACATGCGCGGTGATCGCGGCACCATGTTTGTCGATTCGAACGGCGTAATCCACGCGGCTCTGGCCTGTCATGGCGTGGCGCTCGCGCGCAAGTCGATCATCGCCTCGGAGCTGGCCGACGGCCGCCTGATGATCTTGTTTGATGCGCCGATTATCCCCGAATACGCGTACTACCTTGTCTATCCGGAGCAGACTCTCGACAACCCGAGCGCACGCCTATTCCGCCAGTGGCTGATGGAAACCGTGAAGAATCCTCACACAGCCGAGCAGCCGGCTAGCTGAGCATTGCGGTGGACTAGGGGTGGCAGCACGCACCGCTAGAAGCAATTCGTATCAGGCCGAACGTTTACGGCCCGGCACAGGGGGTTTCAGCACGCCGCTCGCCAGCATGGTGCCGAGGATCACCACCGCGCAGCCGAGTAACATGGTGCGCGTGATGGTTTCGCCGAGAAACAGGGAGCCCCATATCAGGCCGAAAATCGGCACCAGGAAAGTGACGGAGACCGCGCGGGCTGGCCCGGCGGTCGAGATCAGGTAGAAATAGATGATGTAGGCGACGCCGGTGCAAGCCACACCGAGCGCGATCACCGAACCCCAGGCCGGTGCCGAAACTGCATGCGCAGGCCAGTAAACGAACATGAAGGGCAGCAGCACGATGGCCGCGCCAATCATGCTGCCGGTAGCGATCGCGAGCGAATCAACACCGACCAGGAATTTCTTGGTGGCGTTCGCCGAGATGCCGTAAAGCAGTGTCGCGCCCAATACCGCGATCGGCGCGATCGCGCTAGCGCCAAACGAGCCGCCGCCCGTGAGATCCTGCCAGACTAGGATCAGCACCCCCGCGAAACCGATGAACAGGCCTGCCACGCGCAGCCCGCTCAGACGATCGCCGATCAACAGGAAGGCGACGATCGCGGCCCACAGTGGCGTGGTTGCGTTGATCACTGAGGTGATCCCAGCCGGCAGCGTCAGTTCTGCGTAGGCGAACAGGCAGAACGGCAGCGCTTGGTTTAGCACGCCGATCACGAACAGCGGCAACAGCTTGCCGGACATCTTGTGGAAGCCGCGTTTGGAGGCCAGCACGATCGCGAGAAACACCGCCGCAATTAGAATTCGCACGGCCATCAGCGGGACCGGCCCAAACTCGGGCGCACCGACGCGGATAAACAGGAAGGAGGCGCCCCAGAGGGCGGCGAGCGTCAGCAACAGGGTGAAATTACGGGCGTTCATGTCTGGGAGGGTAGGTAGTGGCCAGTGGCCAGCGAACATTTGAGAAAGGAGGTCAGTACCGCGCCTCGACGGGCTCACCGCGAACCTTGGCGGGATCTGTGTTCGCGCCGCATACGATCACGGCGACGCGCTCATCGTTCGCCGGCAGGTAACGGCGGGCCAACAGCGCAGCGAAAGCGGTCGCGCCGCCCGGCTCCGCCACCAGCCGTAGCTCATGCCAGAAGGCGCGCTGGGCGGCGACGATCTCGGCATCCGTGACCGTCAGCATGTGCGCCACCCGCGGCGCAATCACCTCGAAAGTATGGCGGCCAGCGCGGCGCGCACCGAGCGAATCGGCCGCCACGCCGCTGACCGTCACGTCCACAGGCTCGCCCGCGTCGAGCGCGGCACCAACCGCGCGAGCCGTCTCGGGCTCGACGCCGATCACGCGAGTAGCCGTGCCGGCGTACCAGGCGCAGACGCCCGCCAGCAGGCTACCGCCGCCCGCAGCAACCAGTACCGTGTCGGGCGCGCCGGCCTGCTCATCGAGTTCAAGCGCGACCGTGCCCTGGCCCTCGATAAGCTCAGGTTCGTCGAAGGCGTGGATGGCAAGCGCGCCGGTCTCGCGCGCATGTAATTCACTAGCGGCCAGCGCTTCGCCGTAGTTCGCACCGCGCACGATCACCTCGCCGCCGAGTTCGCGGATCTGCCGCAGCTTTTCCGGCGGCGTCAGCGTCGGCACGAACACCTGGACCGGGAAGCCGAGCGCGCTCGCGGCATGGGCGACCGCGATGCCGTGGTTACCGCCCGAGGCAGCCACCACGGTACGCGAACCGTTCACGTCCCCACGCGCGAGCAGCCGGTTGAAGACGCCTCGTGGCTTGTAGGAGCCGGTGTACTGGAAGGTTTCGAGTTTCAGCGTCGTCGAGAAATCAAAGCCGATGCTGCCGGCGGCGAGCGACAGCACCGGCGTGCGCCGCACGCGAGGGGCAATGCGGGTGTGGGCGGTCGCGATACATTCACGCCAGACCTCGAGCGCGGCATTGGCCTGAGTCGGCTGCGTCGCCTGATCCTGCATGGCGGGACTTCCGGTCTGCCCGAAGCTTCGCATCGTCAGCATCTGCTGCCTCTCCTTGTCGTCAGACACGCTCATTTTCCAGCACACTACCGGTCACACCGGCCAGCGCGGTGCGCAGCACGCGCAGGCCACCACTCAGCACGGCCTCGCGCCAGTCATCGCGTGGCACGTCGAAGAACGCGCGCAAGACTGCCCGTGCCCGCAACATGGCTGGCGAATTGCCATAGGGCTCATTGCGCCAGGCCACCGCCTCGGCACGCAGCGCGGCAACCGCGTCCGGCACCGGGTGGGTGCCGAACTCAAGCGCGATCGATGTCAGTTGGCGACCGAACAGCCAGCGCTGCCAAGCGTCGTAAAGCGTGCCGTCCAAGTCGTTCGAGACCGTGCTGCCAGCGCGTGGCGCGCCGAGCGTCGGACCGAACCAAGCCTGGGCCCGCGCAAGCGCGGCCGAGCCCGGCAGGTCGAACGACACGGGCTGCCCCTCGCCGTATGGCCCGAGCCCGGTATGCAGGTCTACCAACGCGATGTCAGTGGCATGGCTGAGGCTCTCGCGCACCAGATCACCGATCAGCCTCGCGCTCCATGTTGCTTCGTTGCCGCCGTAGAACAGCCCATCAGGATGACGATACTGGCCGCGCGAGAGGGCTTCCTGGAACGCGGCGATGCCGTACCGGCCGGTGAAATCGTACAACGCCGCATCGGCGCGCACGCGCGCCACCGGATCGTCGTCGCCCGTCAGCAAGGCATCGTGCAAGGCGTCGTAGCCGTCATTGCTCGGGCGCTCAGCCGACCAGTCGATGAAGTTGCGGTTCAGGTCAACGTTATCCTCGTTGACGCGCCGATGCCAAGCGAAGCCGAACGGATTCAGCGCGTGCACCAGCAGCACCGCTGCGTCGCAGGGTAGTTCACCCGTTTCCTCATCGGCAAGCCACGCGCACTGGATTGCCGAGCCGGCATAACCCTCCACACCGTGCGTGCCCGATACCACCACCAGCACGCGTGAGGCGTCGGCGGGCCCGAGCCAGGCTACGTCGGTTGTCAGCGTGACGCCCTCCGGGCCGCGTGCGGAGTTGTGCTTCTGCGTGAGCCGGGCACCGCGATGCCCGGCTATCTCAAGAAAACGCGCGCGCGCCGCATCATAGCTGTCGGAGAACATCTCATCAATCTTCATCACGCCGCGAGTTCGATGCCCGTCGCACTGCGCCAGTCGACAGTCAGGCCGAGTGAGCTCATCTCGCTGTCGAAGCGCGCCACTGCACGCTCGCGGAAGTCGGGATAAAGCACACCGTGACGGATGCCGGTATCGAGAAGGTTGGAGATATCGCGCCAGAGGTAGGGATGGATATGGTCGCGATACCAGTCACAATGCACCTGAGCACGAGTGCGCTCCTCCGGGTTTTCCTCGAACATGCGTTCGAGTACCTTCTTCCCGAATGCGAGATGGGTCACTTCCTCGCGTGCGATCTGAGTGAAAGAGGGAAAGATGTCGGGACGCGTCTCGCTCATCTCGACCAGTTCCTCCATCGCAAGCACGCCCTCGGCATATACATTCAGGCCGATTAGTACCTCTAGTTCGTCGTCGCTCTTGAACAGTTTGTCGAAGCGGTTGTCGATGTCATTCAGGCGATAGCGCTCGATCAACGCGTCGTCCCACTGCAGGCCGAGGTGGCGCACGCCGTCCTTGAAGAAGTTGGAGTGAGACACCTCGTCGTGCGCGTGATGCACCAGATAGAACTTCTCGCGAAGATCATCACGGCGCGGAATCCACTTTGCGCACAGATCGATGATCTCGAGCTCCGAGAAGTAAAAGTTGACGTTGACCGTCAGGATCAGGTCGAGCAGTTCCTGACCGCCCTCGTCGATAATCTTCTTGTAGAGTTCCATACCTCAATCTCCTTGGCCGCACTTGAGCAGGTAACGGGCGAAGCGCGACTTCTCGGCACGCAGCGCCTGGGTGGTAATGTCGTACCGCGAACAGAGCAGCGCTACGCTAGGCGTCTCGCTGGCAAGCTCACTGTCGTGAAACGATGCGCCGATTCGTTGGGCACCCATCTTCAAGAAAGCGTGCAGGGGACTCTCGCGGCTATCGGAAAAAGCATCGATGACCAGCGTGGTATTACCTCCGCCGAGCAGGTAGCGCTTAACCACGGCCTTGAATAACAGTCCCGACAAACCGTACGGCGCGCTGTCGAAACAACGTCGGCGCCAAGCGGGATCGACGATCAACCGCTGCGGCTCGACCAATTGCGTATAGCGCTTGAACGGGCCGAGTGGGAAGAACCGCTCGATCGGCAAGCCGACCTGCGAATCGCCTACCACGCGCACAGTCGCGATTATGGTCTCGGCAGCGCCGACGTCGGGCCGGACGAACACCGCCAGATAGTCGCTGCTGCTGTGATAGGTATCCTCTACCGCATGCGCGTTATCTTCGACCTCGAGTAGACCACGCTCGGCACCATAGACACGCTGCCATAAGCCAGCCACTTCGCGCATCACCTTCGGATCGTCGCGATCTAGCATGCAGACCGTGAACTGTGGGAAGCCGTCTGACGGCGCCTCGGCCGACACCAGGCTTTCCACGACAGCCGATTCATCTTCCGACATATGCAGTACTCTCGGTTTCCGGGGCCGAAGCCTCTCTCTCGATCAGCGATATTCGACGTAATCCAGCGAGTCGTCCCACATGCGCTTGTAGAAGCTGCCTGCTATATAGGAGGCATGTGCCATCCAACGCACCTCTTCGTCGTTAAGCGGCGAACGGTCGATGATGTCCCACAGCTCGACCACGTGTTCCTTGTCGGTCTCGCCGTGCGAGAAGAAGAAACTCAGGTTCTCGTGCTTCAGCGGTGTTTTTTCCAACACGAGCTTGCCGAACGAGGCACCATGGCGCTGGCCGATCCCTTCCAGCACGATCGAACTGGCCAAGCGCGTGCCCGGCATATGCAGTGCGTTGTGCACATTGAACGCCACGTAGGCCATCGCCGACGGCTGCGGCAGCAGCGTCTTCGGATCTGGGCCCTGGTAGCCGATTGAGTAGAGATCGTCGAGGATCCACTTGTAGTGTGGGATTTCTTCGTGGGCATGAGCCACTAAGTACTCGCGCAGCTCGGTCAAACGCGTCGGGCAATTCGAAGCTGCCGCCGCGAACGACATCGAGCCCTGGTAAATCTGATAGAACAATGTCAGCAACAAATGCTGGTAGTCGGTCACGCTCCATTTACCCGCGTCGAGCGCGGCAAACACCCGGTTGTCCACGAATTCCTCGATCGCTTGGTTCGCCGTATTGCGAACCGCCGTGTAATCGACTGACACCAATCGCGACTCCGCTTGCATGAAAGTTCATCCACCAACGAGCTTCGGCCTTCGCCGGACAGCCCGACCGATCGTGCTGGACTATCCAGTACGATTCCACAATGCGTCTCGATTTCCAATAGTCTCGCGAATTTAAGAAATTCCGAGATCGATCAATAAATTTATATTTCAGTCGAGCATATCAATGCGAAACAAAAGGAACAAGCTAGATTTTTTTATACAGATTTATATTATCTAACCCTAAAATTCCACGCACTGCGGTGGTGTTAACAGGCCGTTGAAATACCTTAATCCGTCCAGCAGGATGTAGGTTCCCGAGATCAAGGAGGGGCAGGCAGATGCGAGGCGCGGACGGTTACAACGAATCGCTATTCAGCACGGTGAGGCTAGAGGAATTTGTTCCGCAGACGCATCCGCTGCGCCAGGTCCGGACGTGGCTGAACGAAGCATTGTCGAAGATGGACGCGAAGTTCTCGGCGATGTACGAAGTCGACGTGAAGGGAGGCCGACCGAGTATCGCGCCCGAGAAACTAATGCGGGCGATGCTGCTGCAAGTGCTGTACAGCATCCGCAGCGAGCGGCACCTGGTCGAGCAGATCTCGTACAACCTGCTGTTCCGGTGGTTCGTAGGCCTGTCGATCGAGGATGCGGTGTGGAACCACTCAGTGTTCAGCAAGAACCCGGATCGACTACTGGAATTCGACGCGGTGACGGAGCTGTTCAACGCGACGGTGGAAACGGCGCAGCAACGGGGCCTGCTGTCGGGCGAGCACTTCAGCGTCGATGGCACACTGATTCAGGCCTGGACTAGCCACAAGAGCATCCGTCGCAAAGATGGTAGCGACGACGACCGGCCGCCAGGCAACTGGCACGGCCAGATGCGCAGCAACGAAACGCATGAGTCAAAGAGCGACGGTGACTGCCGGTTGTACCGAAAGAGCAATGTGGCACCGGCGTTGCCGAGCTATCTCGGTCATGTCCTGACCGACAATCGGCACGGTCTCGTGGTCAATGTGCAGGCCAGCCGGGCGAATGGCCGAGCCGAGCGCGAGATTGCCGCCGAGATGTTGCGGGACGTCGCGCTACCAGATCGACGCATCACAGTCGGCGCCGACAAGGGTTACGACACGCGCGGGTTCATCAAGGCTTGCCGGGACGCGAACGTGACGCCGCACGTGGCGCGGAATACGAAGCGCGGCGGCGGCAGCGCGATCGACAAGCGCACGACGCGGCACTTGGGTTACGCGCTGAGTCAGCGCAAACGGAAATGCATCGAGCAGTGCTTCGGCTGGGGCAAGACGATAGGCCCACTGCGACAGGTCATGGTTCGTGGTCTCGAGCAAGTGGACCAACTGCTGACCCTGACGATGGCAGCTTATAACCTGACGCGATTGAGATCGTTGGCCGCCTTGCGTCCGCAGGGCGCGTAATGCATTGAAATGGACACCCTCAGACGCCCAACGCCATTGATACGTACCAGAATGCGGCAATCGAACTGAAATCGAGAGCCTCGCGGTGAGCGTCGCAAAATGTGGGATCGGACATGCGTCCGGCTGAGAGGTAATTCAACGGCCTGCTACCGTGAATAGCCAGATAGATTCAATAGCCCTTCTGAATCCAGAGCGAGGCTTTCTCGGCGATCATCATCGTGGGGCTGCTGGTGTTCCCGCTGGTGATGGTGGGCATCACACTCGCGTCCACCACACGAAGCCCGGCGACTCCGCGCACCCGGAGATGGCTGTCGACGGCCACGCCTGGATCCGCAAGACTGCCCATCTTCACGGTGCCGACCGGGTGAAAGATCGTCGTGCCGATATCGCCCGCCAGCTTGGCGAGCTCCGCATCCGACTCGTACTGCGGGCTCGGTTTGTATTCCTGCGGGTTGTATTTCGCCAGCGCCGGCTGGCTTGCAATGCGGCGCGTCAGGCGAAGGCCGTCCACCGCGACCTTGCGGTCGTCTTCGGTGCTCAGGTAGTTCGGGGCGATGGCCGGCGCATCTTCAAAGTTGCCGCTGCGGATATGCACCGTGCCGCGACTGGTCGGATTGACGTTTGCCACGCTGGCGGTGAAGGCAGGGAAGGTGTGCAGCGGCTGCCCGAACGCTTCCAGGCTGAGCGGCTGGACGTGATACTCGATGTTGGCGTGCGCGCGTGAGGGGTCGCTCCTGGCAAACGCGCCGAGCTGGGACGGCGCCATGCTCATCGGGCCGGAACGGTGCAGCGCGTATTCGAGTCCGATCTTCGCCTTGCCCACCATGTTCGACGCAAGCACGTTCAGGGTGTCGCAGTTCTCGACCTTGTAGACCGCGCGGATCTGCAGGTGATCCTGGAGATTGGCGCCCACTCCCGGCGTGTCTTGGAGAACTGGGATGCCGTGACTGTTCAATAAGGATGCCGGACCAATACCCGAGTGCTGGAGAATGTGCGGCGAGCCGATCGCACCAGCACTGAGCACGACTTCGTGGGCGGCGTTCACCGTCACCAGCTCGCCATCACGGATGACTTCCGCGCCCGTGCAGCGTAACGCACCGTTTCCGTCACGCACGATCGTGAGTTTTTTCACACGGGTGTTCGTCCAGACCGTGAGATTCGGGCGGTGTTTGATCGGGCGCAGGAACGCCTTCGACGTATTCCAGCGCCAGCCATCTTTCTGCGTCACATTGAAGTAACTGACGCCGAAATTGTCCCCCGTATTGAAGTCGTCGATGATGGGAATGCCGGCCTGTTCGGCGGCTTTGGCGAACGCATCAAGGATTTCCCATTGAAGACGCTGTTTCTCGACGCGCCATTCACCGCCGCTGCCATGCACTTTCGCAATCGCCTCGGCGCGGCCGTTCAGTTGTTCGCGCTGATTCGGATCGAGTTTGTAGAAGTCTTCGTGAGCCTTGAAGTCCTTCAGCGAGTTGTTCCAGGACCATTCCGGATTGCCGGTCAACTCCGCCCAGTGATCATAGTCACGTGCCTGGCCGCGCATGTAGATCATGCCGTTGATGCTGGATGATCCGCCTAGCGCCTTGCCGCGTGGGTAGATGATCTGCCGGCCGTTGAGTCCCGGCTCAGGTTCGGTGCGGAACTGCCAGTCCGTGCGTGGATTGTCGATGCAATAGAGGTAGCCGACGGGAATGTGGATCCATATGTAGTTATCGGTGCCGCCCGCTTCGACCAGCAGGACATTCCTGGTCCTGTCGGCGCTGAGACGATTCGCGAGCAGACTGCCCGCGGAGCCGGCCCCGATAACAATAAAGTCAAATGTCGTGTTTTGCATGTTCATCACGTTTATCGATTGCGTATCGTTTAACTCGCAGTGATGTTCACATCCTTGGTTTCGCGCAGGAACACAAGCCCGATCACCAGGTTGAGCGCCGCGATAGCAATCGGATACCACAAGCCCTTGTACATGTTGCCCGTCGCCGCCACCAGCCCAAAAGAAATGGCGGGCAGGAATCCACCGAACCAGCCATTACCGATGTGATACGGCAGCGACATGGATGTATAGCGAATGTGCGTCGGGAACAGTTCGACAAGCAAAGCCGCCAGAGGCGCGTAGACCATGGTCACATTCAATGCCAGCACGAACAGCACCAGAATCATCATCGTCTTGTTGATTCGTGAGGGGTCTGCCTTTGCCGGATAGCCGGCCTTACCGACCAAAGCGTTAAGCGAAGCGCCAAAAGCCGAATTCTTCGATTTCGCTTCTTCGCCCTTCAAACCACCGCCCTCGTACGAGTTAAGCACTGTCGTCCCGATCTGGATCTGCGCGAGCGACCCCGCAGCAGCGGACTGGATGTCATATGGAACACTTGCCTTCGCTAGCGACGCAGTAGCAATATCGCAAGAGCTCGTAAATTTCCGTACACCAATCGGATCAAACTGGAAGCTGCAAGTGGCAGGGTCTGCTACCACGACAACGGGTGCGTTGGCACGAGCTTCCTCGATAGCCGGGTTACCGTAGTGAGTCAGCGCCTTGAACAGCGGAGAAAAGGTGACTATCGCCAATGCGAAGCCGGCGAGGATGACCTTTTTCCGTCCAATGCGATCTGACAGCCAACCCATCACGATAAAAAACGGACACGCTATTCCGAGCGCCACCGCCAGCAACACGTTTGCCGTAGTACCGTCAATCTTGAGCAATTGGGTCATGAAGAACAGCGCATAGAACTGCCCGGTGTACCAAATCACCGCTTCGCCAGAGGAAGCGCCAAAGAGCGCCACAAGCATGCGTTTTGCGTTGCCCCCTTGAAAGCTCTCACGAATTGGCGACTTGGCGGTGCGCCCTTCTTCCTTCATCTGCTTGAACAGCGGAGACTCGTGCAATTGAGCGCGGATCCACACCGATATGCCGAGCAGAACAATCGACACAAGGAACGGAATACGCCAACCCCAGGCATCAAACGCGTCATTACCGATGCTCAAGCGGCACGTCAGAATCACCATTAAGGACAAAAAGAGCCCAATCGTCGCGGTCGTCTGTATGAAGCTTGTGTAATAGCCGCGCTTTCCTGGCGGCGCATGCTCCGCAACATAGGTTGCTGCCCCGCCATACTCTCCTCCCAGCGCTAGACCTTGGGCCATGCGTAACACGATGAGAACGATCGGAGCCGCAATTCCAATACTGGAGTAGCTGGGGAGCACGCCAACCAGAAAGGTAGACATGCCCATGATCAAGATCGTGACCAGAAATGTGTACTTGCGGCCAATGCGGTCACCCAGGCTGCCAAAAACAGCGGCGCCAAACGGCCGCACGAAGAATCCGGCGGCAAAGGCCAGCAGCGTAAAGACAAATCCCGTCGTTTCGTTGACCCCACTGAAGAACTGATGCGCGATGTTCGCAGCCAGTGAGCCGTACAAATAAAAGTCATACCACTCGAAGACGGTGCCGAGGCTCGATCCGATGATGACGCGTTTGTGCCCGCCAGTAAGACCTCTTTCGTGCGTAGGAACTGTACCTGCGTTGGTTACAGCCATGTCGTGCCTCCAGTTGCTCGTTCCCGTGGATTCGCTGAACGCGTGTCCATATTAAATAATGATACGTTTCGTATCGTTATAGAACACGAAGTCTAGGCAACAGGTACCGAACCGCCACTAGGGAAATCCCTTAATACCCCGTACAATTCAGCGCTCAAGCCCATGCGCTGAGGCAGCCAGGCTAATGGACATTTTTCGATAGTGATACGATTGCTATCATCTATACATTGCATGGCCAGGCGAGGATCTGTCGCGCCCGCGGCTCGCCGGCAGCGGTCGGAGTGGGCGCCTAGATTGAGACCGCCAAACGCAGAGAGGAAAAAAGGAGGACTAGCGGAGGGTCACAGCATCAGTGGCTGTGCGATCGGATGGGATTGGAAACACAGGAGGGACGGGAATCGGCGCCAGCTACGGTTTTGTACACAGCGCGTTCGATGAGACGCTGCCGGCCATAGCGGTATCCGGTTGCGCCGATGTGATCTTTCGGCGCTACGGATTGCAGCGCCTGGAAATGCCATTGCCGGCGCCGGTTTTAGTCTTCACTCTGCGGCGCTTCAGCGAGCTGTGCCAACTTGGCAGCGGCGCGGCGCATGGCAGGCTCGCAGGCTCGCAGGTCATCGATGTTTTTGCGCAGCGTTGGCGCATGAACATAGAGGAAGGCAAAACTGCGTCCTTGCGCGTCCTTGACGGGCACCGCGACTGCAACCATTCCGGCGATAAACTCCTCATCATCGATACCCAACTCCGTCCGTTCGATGCTCTGGACCGCTGCTTCGAGTGCTGCCGGTTCGGTGATCGTGCGATGGGTCATGCGCTGCATTGGCAGGTTGGCAATGATCCGTGTCCGTTGTGGGCTTGCAATGGTACTTAGGTATAGCTTGCCGCTTGCAGTGCACCAGATCGGCGTACGCATGCCGGTTGGAAGGTGCACCTGCAACGGCCAATTACTCTGAAACCGATCGTAGTAAACCATCTCGATTCCATCAGCGATCGAAATGCCGCAGGTTTCGTCAACCTCTGCCGATAGGCGGCGCAGAATCGCCTGCCGTAGAGCCTTGTGCTGACTGGTATATAGGACACCCTGTGCAATGGTTTCGAGTCGGGCCCCCGGGACTGCCTGACCTCGCATGTTGATCTGGACGTACCCATCTGTCTGCAGCTGCTGGAGCAGACGATGGACAGTGGGCTTCGGAATATCAAGCAAATAGGCGATATCGGCGGGCGTGGGCGGTAGCGCCGAGTTCGACACGATCTCGACGATTTCCATCACTCGCTCGATGGCCGAACCTTTGGTTCGTGGCTTGTCCTCAGACGACGTCATGAATTCACTTCCGTATCCATGCAAAAGCTGCATTCTAATGGAGCGAATGCCTGAGAACCCTTAAATTTGGTTCATCACGGATTAGCGTGAAGGCGGCGCGCAAAAGGAAAGCGGTGCCCGAAGGAATAGACTGGTTGTGCGACCAATCAGACAATTCCGACGACCACCGCTTTCATGGCCGATCATAAACTCGACCTCCCGTTCTGGGAAGGTTTTACCGTTTCCGAACTTGAGCGCACGCCTGGCGTGACGCGCATCACCTTGTTGCCTGAAGTCGGCCATTGCGCTCGATGCTCGGGTTGCGGCCAGCGCAGCGAGCGCGTGCATGAACAAGGCTGGCGCACGATTCGCGACCTGCCGATGCTGGGCGATGCGGTCTGGCTGCGAGTGCTTCTGCGGCGGGTGAGATGTGCCGGCTGCGGACCACGCACCGAGCGTGTCAGTTGGCTGGATCGGCACGCGCGCATCACCCGGCGTCTGGCGGAATTCGTCGGGCGCTGGTGCGAGAAGTTGCCGATCGCCCACGTCTGCCAGTTGTCAGGGCTGCATTGGGAAACCGTCCGACGCATCGACGCGCAACGCATGCAGGCCTGTCTTGAGGCGTTGCCCGAAGCGCGGCCGCGTCGACTGGTGATGGACGAATTTGCGCTCTACAAGGGCCACCGTTACGCCACGGTGGTGATGGACGCCGACACGCGCCGCGTGTTGTGGGTTGGCGAAGGACGCAGCCGGGAAGCGGTTCGCCCGTTCTTCGACTGGCTCGGCATCGAGAGGTGCAAAGCGATCGAAGCCGTTGCGATGGACATGAACACCGCCTTCGATCTGGAGGTGCAGCAACACTGCCCGAATGCGCGCATCGTGTACGACCTGTATCACGTGGTCGCCAAATATGGCCGGGAGGTGATCGATCGGGTACGGGTCGATGAAGCCAACCGGCTCAAGCATGAGCGTCCGCTGCGGCGCGTCGTTAAACGCTCGCGCTGGCTGTTGCTGCGCAATCGCGAGAACCTGTCGGCCGAGCAGGAGATCAAGTTACACGAATTGCTGGAAGCCAATCAGGCCCTGATGACCGTCTACGTGCTCAAATCGGTGCCCAAGGAGCTGTGGCAGCCGATGACCGTGTGGCAATGGCGTCGCGCTTGGCGGGCCTGGCTGGCGCAGGCCCGCGCCAGCGGTATCGAGCCGCTGCGGCGCTTCGCCAACAAGCTGGCCGCATACTGGCGAGGCATCCTTGCCCGCATGCGCTGGCCCATGCACACGGGCCAGCTCGAAGGTATCAACAACCGCATCAAGGTCATGAAGCGCATGGCCTACGGCTACCGGGACAGCGCTTACTTCTTCCTCAAGATCAAGGCCGCCTATCCCGGTAATCCGTGATGAACCTTAAATTTTGGGGGCATCTTCTCCGTTGAATTGACGGCTCAGGCGGCTTGTTGCGCTGCACGTTCTTTCACGACGGATGCGATTGTTGCGCGCGATGTTTCGAGAACGCACTGTATCTCGGAATACGAGTGGCCCTTGTCGAGCATTGCGCGAATGTCGGCGCGTTTCCCGATGTCGAGTGCGCGGCCTGCGTACCTGCCAAGTGCTTTTGCCTTGGCGATGCCCTGGTCTTGGCGACGGCGGCGGTCTTCGTAGTCCTTGCGTGCAACGGCTGCGAGCATATCGAGCAGCATGCCATTGATTGCGGAGAGCATGCGACCCATGAATTCGCCGGACGCGCTATTGTCGAGCAGCATCCAGGAGGTCGGCAGGTCGAGGGCAACAATCGAAACTCCCCGTTGTTCGATATCGTTGCGAAGCTTGCGCCAATCGTCGTTGGTCAAACGTGACAGGCGGTCTACTTGTTCGATCAACAGCACGTCACCTGGTTGGCAATCATCGAGCAGGCGAAACAGTTCCGGGCGTTGGAGCGAAGCGCCGGATTCGTTCTCTGTGTAAAAGCTCGCAACCTGCAAACCGCGCTCTTTTATGAAGTCGATCAGTTGGCCGCGTGCACGGCTTGCATCATGTTGAGGTATGGCCGGGATTCGTAAAAAACCCGCCACATCTCGGGATATGCAACTGATTTATATGAAAAATATACCGTTGAGCGCGCGCTTCGGTTCGAATCTATCCGAACAATATCGAGCCTGTTCAGCGCGATATGCCCGTGGGCCGATTTGCGTGGGAACGGTACTGTTGCTCGACCGGACATCGCTCGAGATCGCAAGCCCCCTCATCACATAACCGGCAAATGCGAACCGCCGTGACTACGTCACCCGACATCATCGTGAGGATCTGCTCACACATGGTGACCATCGCGTCCTGCTGTTCACTGGAAAGTCGAGCCGTGATCTGTTCGACGGCGACCTGTCGAGCGGAAAGGGCTCTGTCAACCGTCGCTCTGCCGGTCGATGTCAGTTCCAGAATGACGGCGCGTTTGTCAGCACCGGGTCGACGCTCGACGTACCCGTCTCCGGATAACCGCTCCACAAGCCGCACGACCGTAGAGTGTGCCAGACCTAGCAGTCTAGCCAGCGTGTCGATCGTAGCGGTTGGACGTTGACTCAGCAGTACCAGCGCAAAGATCGTTGTTTCATGCATCCCAGTTTCAGCCAGAACCGCTTGCCGGATGCGGTCCGACACCGCCAGGGAAAGCGCACCCAGCAGGTTGTCAAGGCGTTGCTTTTCCATTCAAGCCTCTGTATTCTATGTGTGTACTACGCATATAATTGCATGTGTTCTGCGCTGTCCCATCTTCCGATGGTGGATGGGACAGCGCATACAAGGGTTGCATCATGGATGCTCGCATCAAAATACCCACCATTGTGCATGGGTCCATCCAGTGGATCCAGTTTGCACCTGCTCCCTGGGCGCCGCTACGTCCCGTTTAGGTTCATTCCCCGTTCGACTTGATAACCCGCGATGCCTCATAGCAGCGGCGGGGTGGCCTGTCGGTTTGAATTTACCGCTGGGAATGGTCATGCAACTTTTCGAACTGATAGAAGCAGCACCTTCCGATGATCGGGAGACCGCATCGTATGACGTTGATATTGATGAAACCAACGAACACCTCTTTGCAACGCGCGACAAGCACGAAAAGAAAGAAATCCTGTTCAGTTGGGCCCGGAAATTTCAGCCTTGCATCCTCGGTCGACTGGGATCATCCGGAAAGCGCGGGATTCTGATCTCGGTCTTCGTCATCGACGAACAAGATATCTCGCAGGGCGATGCCCATCTCCGGACCTATCTCAGGCAGTGTCGGCGAGACTGGAAGGATCAATGCGCCCGCGGGGAAAGCAATGCTGTACTCTATTTTTTGAACGTTGAGAAGCTGAGCCGCATTCCACCGTCGGGCCATCTGCTACAGATATTCACCCGCATCTCGGACCTTCTTTTTCACGAGTTCGGGCCGATCCAGCCTGACGTCATCTATACGGAAGCAGCGCCGCTCAAGCTCGATGAACAGATACATCTGTTCAAGGCCGGCATCAATTTCTTTCATGCGACCGCGCACCTGACCTCGAATCACAATCGCCGCATTCCAGGGGGAGCGGTTATTTCCATCAACGCCGTCGGCCACTACGCCAACAATATGGTCCGACAGGGCTTGTTCAAGGACGTGGAAGATGCGGTCGCCAACATCCGGAAGTTTGCCTGGCAGTCGATCGGCAACGGCGGAATCGGCGTAGAGGGACTTCCGCCAACCAGTTGGCACAACATCGATGCGAGCAACACATGTCCGTTCGGCGAGCGGCCGAGCACGGTGCCGGAAAACTTCTCGATCGCGAACTACTCCGCCCGCTACCACACCGACATCCTGATTCCACGTCAACTGACGGAAGTACCGACCGTCATGGGCGATCCGGCAATCGAAGACTGGAAATGGCTGACGATCGAGTATTTTACCGCGCGTCAGTATCAACTCGGGTCGATCGATTTCGGCATGTTCCACGGCTATCCGGTCGACAACGAAGCGATCTACTTTAACCCGTTCCCGCCGATCCGTGCGGCCAACTCGCCCAACCTGATCTATTGAGGTCTGCCAATGACGTCGCGCTCGGAATACCGCAAGGGGACCGCGCTTACCGTCCTCGCAACGCTTTGTTGGGGTGGTGGCATGGTGTTGAGCAAACGCAGTCTGCTCGGCACCAACGAGGACAGTCTTTTCGTGGTCCAGCTCCTGGCGGCCTAGCTCAGCATTTTCGTCGTCACGCTTATCGGCGGCAAGCTATCCCTTCGGGAGTGCCGGCACGGCTGGTTGGGCATACTGGAGCCAGGCATTGCCTTCTATCTGGTGCTGATCGGACTCGGTAAAACCAGCGCAATCAACGCGACCATCCTCCAGGCGCTGGAGGGGTTGATGATCATCGGTCTGTCGTTTGTGTTTTTCAAAGGACGCGTTTCGCTTCGTACTCTGTTGTGGGGTGGCCTGTCTACCGTCGGCGCCATCCTCGTCACGACCAAGCAAAGTATTCTGTCCGGCATATCGATCAACTCTGGAGACTACCTGGTCCTGCTCGGCACGCTCTTCGCAGCGGCCTACGTCACGCTTTCTTCGCGAATCGTCAGCGAAAAGAACAGCGCGGAATCGCTCCTGTTTTGGCAACTGAGTTGCTGTACGGTCTTGGTCGTTGCTTTCCAGTTGCTTCGTGGTGGCTTTTCGTTGAGTATCGATCAATTCAACGTCTATGCAGTCTCATCTGGCGCATTGGCCTATGGGCTATCGTTCTATTTCTACCTGTGCGGCATGAAGTACATCTCAACCAGCCTCTCGGCGATCCTCCTGTGCCTCACACCTATCTTCGGTGTTTCCCTGTCGGTCCTCTTCTTGTCTGAATCTATCAATGCCCAGAATATGGTGGGTTTCATCATGATCCTTCTGGCATCGTTCTTCCTGACCCGACAGCCGAAAGTGACGGACCACGGCCCGTCTCCGCACCTCAGAGACATCGCGTCGTGAAGTAAAAATAGGATTGGCCATTGCAGCCCTATCGCTAACCCTTGTTAGCGATAGGGGCGCGTTCTGGAGCAAAACTGCCGTTCTGCAAAACGCGTCACATCCAGCTGTCACGCCGCGGTCATCCCGAAGCCTATAATTTCGGATACCTGATCTTCCGGACCTGCTTTCCTTTCCCGACGCCGCTTCCCTGGCCGCCTTGCGCACCTGGTACGCGGGCGTCGGCTCACGCGTAAGCACACGATCAATACCGTAGCAACGTAGGTTGACGCAGGACGAATCGCGAAGCCTCAGGCTGCGATGCGCTTCTGCTTGAATACGCTCAGTGGGTCATTCGTATAATCGCCAAACGGTCCGCAGCGCTCGTACCCTGCCGAGGCATACAACGCTAGTGCCTCATGTTGATACGGGCCAGTTTCAAGTCTAAGCACTTTGCAGCCCAGACATTTGGCTTTCGACTCGAGAAGGGCCATGAGTTTCTTTGCGACGCCTTGCCCGCGACCGCGAGGACTAACATACATTCGTTTGAGTTCACCAAATGCTGGGGGGATCACTATTGCTCCGCAGCCAATGGCACTCCCCGCAACGTCTCTCGCAACTGCAAACAGAACATTCGATTGCTTCAGCGCTGCGAGGTCAAGGATATGCCTGCTCTCTGGTGGATATAGAGTGTCCTGATAGGCGTCCAGCTCTGCAATTAGAGCAATCACGTCAGGTTGATCGGGGGATTCGACAGCAATAGACATGGCCGAAGAAGTTAAGCGAAAGGTAGATTGTAGGCGCCCTTGCGAAACTGTAGTGCAGCTTGTCGATGCAGAAGAGTCGCGATGCTATCGGATGGGCTCGACGTGAGCAGTAGACGGCAGCGACAGCGCCACGCTCCATGGCAGCAGTTCGTCGATGCGGTTGACCGGATGGTCGGCGATGTGGTAAAGCACGTAGGCGAGATATGCCTCGGGATCGAGACCGTTCAAGCGCGCAGTGCCGATTAGGCTATACATAGCCGCAGCGCGTTCACCGCCGG
>NZ_MDEQ02000052.1 GCF_001883705.2 Burkholderia catarinensis | reverse complement strand
TTACTCGATGACCTTGGCGACGACGCCGGCGCCGACCGTACGGCCGCCTTCGCGAATCGCGAAGCGCAGACCTTCTTCCATCGCGATCGGTGCAATCAGCTTCACCGTGATCGACACGTTGTCGCCCGGCATCACCATTTCCTTGTCCTTCGGCAGCTCGATCGAGCCCGTCACGTCCGTCGTACGGAAGTAGAACTGCGGACGATAGTTGTTGAAGAACGGCGTGTGACGGCCGCCTTCATCCTTGCTCAGCACGTACACTTCAGCCGTGAAGTGCGTGTGCGGCGTGATCGAACCCGGCTTCGCCAGAACCTGGCCACGCTCCACGTCTTCACGCTTCGTGCCGCGCAGCAGGATACCAACGTTGTCGCCCGCTTGACCTTGGTCCAGCAGCTTGCGGAACATTTCAACGCCCGTGCAGGTCGTCTTCACCGTCGGCTTGATACCGACGATTTCGATTTCTTCACCGACCTTCACGATGCCGCGCTCGATACGACCCGTCACCACCGTGCCGCGGCCCGAGATCGAGAACACGTCTTCCACCGGCATCAGGAACGCGCCGTCAACTGCACGCTCCGGCGTCGGGATGTACGTGTCCAGCGCGTCGGCCAGGCTCATGATCGCCACTTCGCCCAGCTCGCCCGTGTCGCCTTCCAGCGCCAGCTTTGCCGAACCCTTCACGATCGGCGTGTCGTCGCCCGGGAAGTCGTACTTCGACAGGAGTTCGCGAACTTCCATCTCGACCAGCTCGAGCAGTTCAGCGTCGTCCACCATGTCGCACTTGTTCAGGAACACGATGATGTACGGAACGCCAACCTGACGCGCCAGCAGGATGTGCTCACGCGTTTGCGGCATCGGGCCGTCTGCTGCCGAGCAAACCAGGATCGCGCCGTCCATCTGTGCCGCGCCCGTGATCATGTTCTTCACATAGTCAGCGTGGCCCGGGCAGTCGACGTGTGCGTAGTGGCGGTTAGCCGTTTCGTACTCGACGTGTGCCGTGTTGATCGTGATGCCGCGCGCCTTTTCTTCCGGTGCCGCGTCGATCTGGTCGTACGCCTTCGCTTCGCCACCAAACTTCTTCGTCAGAACCGTCGTGATCGCTGCCGTCAGCGTCGTCTTGCCGTGGTCAACGTGACCAATCGTACCAACGTTCACGTGCGGCTTCGTCCGCTCGAATTTACCTTTTGCCATGATTCTCTTCTTTCAAAAATAATCGATTGTGATAACGAATTACTTCGTCTTCGCGCTGATGATCGCTTCTGCAACGTTCTTCGGAGCTTCAGCGTAGTGCTTGAACTCCATCGTGTACGTTGCGCGACCCTGCGTCAGCGAACGCAGCGACGTGGAATAGCCGAACATTTCCGACAACGGCACTTCGGCGCGCACGATCTTGCCGCCGCCCACCATGTCGTCCATGCCCTGGATGATGCCGCGACGACCCGACAGGTCACCCATCACGTTACCCATGAAGTCTTCCGGCGTTTCCACTTCCACGGCCATCATCGGCTCGAGCAGAACCGGATCCGCGCGGCGCATCGCTTCCTTGAACGCCATCGAACCGGCCATGCGGAACGCATTTTCGTTCGAGTCGACGTCGTGGTACGAACCAAACGTCAGCGTGACCTTCACGTCGACGACCGGGAAGCCTGCCAGCACGCCGCTCTTCAGCGTTTCCTGGATACCCTTGTCAACCGACGGGATGTATTCGCGCGGGATCACGCCGCCCTTGATCGCGTCGACGAACTCGTAGCCCTTGCCCAGTTCGCTGCGCTCGAGCGTAATGACCGCATGGCCATACTGACCACGGCCACCCGACTGCTTGACGAACTTGCCTTCGACGTCCGCGGCCGACTTGCGAATAGTTTCGCGGTACGCCACCTGCGGCTTGCCGACGGTCGCTTCCACGCCGAATTCACGCTTCATCCGGTCGACCAGAATTTCGAGGTGGAGCTCGCCCATGCCCGAAATGATCGTTTGACCCGATTCTTCGTCGGTCTGCACGCGGAACGACGGATCTTCCTGAGCGAGACGGTTGAGCGCCAGGCCCATCTTTTCCTGGTCAGCCTTCGTCTTCGGCTCGACGGCCTGCGAAATCACCGGCTCCGGGAAAATCATGCGTTCGAGCACGATCGGGTGAGCCGGATCGCACAGCGTGTCGCCCGTGGTCGCTTCCTTCAGGCCGACCGCAGCAGCGATGTCGCCTGCACGGACTTCCTTGATTTCTTCACGCTGGTTCGCGTGCATCTGCAGAATACGGCCGAGACGCTCTTTCTTGTCCTTGGTCGCATTGAGCAGCGTGTCGCCCGAATTGACAACGCCCGAGTAGACGCGGAAGAAGATCAGCTGGCCGACGAACGGGTCGGTCATGATCTTGAACGCGAGTGCCGCGAACTTCTCGTCGTCGGCCGCACGGCGCTCCGTCTTCTCGCCATTTTCGAGTTCACCCGTAACCGGCGGAATGTCGACCGGCGACGGCAGGAAATCGATCACGGCGTCGAGCATGCGCTGCACGCCCTTGTTCTTGAACGCGGTACCGCACAGCATCGGCTGAATTTCGCACGCGATCGTACGGTCGCGCAGACCCTTCACGATCTCGGCTTCGGACAGCTCACCCGCTTCCAGGTACTTGTTCATCAGGTCTTCGCTCGACTCGGCAGCCGCCTCGACCATCTTTTCACGCCATTCGTTGCACGTGTCGACGAGTTCCGCCGGGATGTCCACGTAGTCGAACTTGGTACCTTGCGATGCCTCGTCCCAAACGATCGCCTTCATCTTGATCAGGTCGACGACGCCCTTGAAGCCTTCTTCCGCACCGATCGGCACCACGACCGGAACCGGGTTCGCCTTCAGGCGCAGACGGAGCTGGTCGTAGACCTTGAAGAAGTTCGCGCCGGTACGGTCCATCTTGTTGACGAACGCGAGACGCGGCACCTTGTACTTGTTAGCCTGGCGCCACACCGTTTCCGACTGCGGCTGCACGCCGCCCACTGCGCAGTACACCATGCATGCGCCGTCGAGCACGCGCATCGAGCGCTCCACTTCGATCGTGAAGTCGACGTGCCCCGGGGTGTCGATGATGTTGATGCGGTGTTCCGGATAGTTGCCGCCCATGCCCTTCCAGAAGGCCGTGGTAGCAGCGGACGTGATCGTGATGCCACGCTCCTGTTCCTGCTCCATCCAGTCCATCGTGGCTGCGCCGTCATGGACTTCACCGATCTTGTGGTTCACACCGGTGTAAAACA
Organism: Burkholderia catarinensis; assembly: GCF_001883705.2. GTDB lineage: Bacteria > Pseudomonadota > Gammaproteobacteria > Burkholderiales > Burkholderiaceae > Burkholderia > Burkholderia catarinensis. The sequence continues at coordinate 16,241 of NZ_MDEQ02000052.1, read as the reverse complement.
GAATGCGCTCGGTCGTCGTCGTCTTGCCGGCGTCGATGTGAGCGCTAATACCGATATTGCGGTAGCGCTCGATAGGAGTCTTGCGAGCCACTTTGATCCTCTACTGGGATGACACGATGCAGCTCAGCTGCATCATGCTTCAACACAAACGGGCGAGGCGCCTGAAAAGCGCACCCGCCCGGAATTTATTTCCGCTAACAGCCCAGCCAGGCGCTTAGAAACGGAAATGCGAGAACGCGCGGTTGGCTTCTGCCATGCGGTGAACTTCGTCGCGCTTCTTCATCGCGCCGCCACGGCCTTCGGCCGCTTCGGAGAGTTCACCTGCCAGGCGCAGAGCCATCGACTTCTCGCTGCGCTTCTTCGCGGCCTCACGCAGCCAGCGCATCGCCAATGCCATACGACGCGACGGGCGCACTTCGACCGGAACTTGATAGTTGGCACCACCAACGCGACGGCTCTTCACTTCGACCACCGGCTTCACGTTGTTGAGCGCAACCGTGAACACTTCCAGCGGGTCCTTGCCACCCTTGGTCTGGATCTGTTCGAATGCGCCGTAAACGATGCGTTCTGCGACCGACTTCTTGCCGGACAGCATCAGCATGTTCATGAACTTGGCAACATCAACGTTGCCGAACTTCGGATCCGGCAACACTTCCCGCTTGGGGACTTCGCGACGACGCGGCATGATTCTTCCTTTACTAGTTCAGTTGGAGCTGTATCCAGCTCCGCGGCCACCAACAAACCCGATCACATCTTCACGACTAACCAGCTTGGCCGGGTGACCACTTACTCGACAGCACCGGCAATCCGGCACTCCCGCCTTGACCGCCCAGAGGCGATCCCTGATCAAAAACTGCTTACTTGGCAGCCTTTGCACGCTTCGCGCCGTACTTCGAGCGCGCTTGCTTACGGTCCTTGACGCCCTGGGTATCCAGCGAGCCGCGAACCATGTGGTAACGCACACCCGGCAAGTCCTTCACACGACCGCCGCGGATCAGCACAACCGAGTGTTCCTGCAGGTTGTGGCCTTCACCGCCGATGTACGAAATCACTTCGAAGCCGTTCGTCAAACGAACCTTGGCAACCTTACGGAGTGCCGAGTTCGGCTTCTTCGGCGTCGTCGTGTACACACGGGTGCACACGCCGCGACGCTGGGGACAGTCCTGCAGGGCCGGGCTCTTGCTCTTCGTCGTTTCCGACTGACGGCCTTTGCGAACCAGTTGGTTGATGGTTGGCATTGTTTATTCCTGAAATTGAACAAAATCTGCGCATCGATTTCGGGCAAAGCGAGAATCGACGCACAGTTGACTTCCGAACCGTGAAACGGACGCGAACCTTCGAACGCGACTCGGCCCACCGAATACCGGAACCCAACATCATATTCCGGAAATGCCAACCAAGTCAACGGCTTGCGTGATTCGCCGGCCGGCCGCACGGCTCACCGGAAGGGTCAGAACACCTGTGTCAGGCCGACTCGACGACATCGATGATCTCGTCGCCGAAGCGTTCGAGCTTGCGCACGCCCATTCCGGGGATATGGCGCAGGTCGTCGATCGTCTCCGGCCCGTTGCGTGCGATCTCGGCTAGCGTCGCGTCGTGGAAGATCACATAGGCCGGCACGCCGTCCGTCTTCGCGGTTTCCGCGCGCCATGCGCGCAGCGCATCCCACCGCGCGCGCTCACGCGTGCCCATGCCGGCAGTCGGATCGACGCGCGTGCCGCTGCGACTCGACGACTGGCGCGTGCGCTGCGGCTTCACGTAGCGGCGCAGCGTGACCTTCTCCTCGTTCTTCAGCACGGGCTTCGCGGCCTCGGTGAGCACGAGCGCGCCGAAGCCGCCGTGATCGACGGCCAGGTAGCCGTACGCGACGAGCTGCCGGAAAATCGCACGCCACTCGGGTTCCGACAGCGACGCACCGATCCCGAACGTCGTGAGCTGGTCGTGACTGCGCTGCAACACCTTCTCGGTGCGGCCGCCGCGCAGGATCTCGATCAGATGGCTCGCGCCGAAATTGAAGCCGCTCGCGCGCTGCGCGCGGAACACGCACGACAGCGCCATCTGCGCCTCGCGCGTTGCATCCCACGAATCGGGCGGCTCGAGGCACGTGTCGCAGTTGCCGCACGGCTGGCTCGCCTCGCCGAAGTAGTTCAGCAGCCGCACGCGGCGGCACGAGATCGTCTCGCACAGCCCGAGCAGCGCGTCGAGCTTCGACGTCTGGACACGCTTGTGCGCGTCGTCCGCATCGGACTCCTCGATCATCTTGCGCTGCTGAACGACGTCGCCGAGGCCGTACGCCATCCACGCATTCGCGGGCATTCCGTCACGGCCGGCGCGCCCCGTTTCCTGGTAGTAGCCTTCGACGCTCTTCGGCAGATCCAGGTGCGCGACGAAACGCACGTCGGGTTTGTCGATGCCCATGCCGAACGCGATCGTCGCGCACATCACGATGCCTTCCTCGCGCTGGAACATTTCCTGGTGCTTCTGCCGCACCCCGAACTCCATCCCCGCGTGATACGGCAGCGCACGCACGCCCTGCGCCTTCAGCCACTCGGCCGTTTCCTCGACCTTGCGGCGCGACAGGCAATAGACGACGCCCGCATCCGTCGTGCCGTCGGCATTCGTGTGTTCGGCGCGGATGAAGTCGAGCAGCTGCGAGCGCGCGTTGTCCTTTTCGACGATCCGGTAGCGGATGTTCGGGCGGTCGAAGCTCGACACGAACACGCGTGCGTCGTCGAGCGCGAGACGATGGATGATCTCGTCACGCGTGATCGCATCGGCCGTGGCGGTCAGCGCGATGCGTGGCACCGACGGGAACCGCTCATGCAGCACCGACAGCTGGATGTATTCCGGGCGGAAATCGTGCCCCCATTGCGACACGCAGTGCGCTTCGTCGATCGCGAACAGGCCGATCTTCGCGCGCTCCAGCAGGTCGAGGAAGCGCCCCGTCATCAGCCGTTCAGGCGCGACGTACAGCAGGTCGATTTCGCCTTCGCGCAGCGCGCGCTCGGTCGCTGCGGCTTCGGCGCCCGACAGCGTCGAATTCAGGTACGCCGCACGCACGCCGACTTCGCGCAGCGCGGCGACCTGGTCCTGCATCAGCGCGATCAGCGGCGACACGACGATGCCGGCGCCCTGCCCGGTTTCGCGGCGCAGCAGCGCCGGAATCTGGTAGCACAGCGACTTGCCGCCGCCGGTCGGCATCAGCACGAGACAATCGCCGCCGCCGGCGACGTGTTCGACGATCTCGCCCTGCTGGCCGCGAAATGCGGAATAACCAAAGACTTCGTCGAGTATTTCGAGGGCGCGGGACATGAATGAGCACAAGGACGGCCGAATGATGACCGCAATTTTAACAACCCGCTCGCGCGACGCGCGGCGAATCGTGCAATGTTGGCCGATCGGCCAGGGTTCGTTCGCGCGCATGACGGGCCTGCCACGGCCGCGCCGCAAGCGATCGCGCTGCATGCCGCCTCGCCTGCAGCCATGTGACGCATCGCTCGCAAGCAGCCTGGGCCGGCGCTGCGCAGGCGCGTCATGCGCGTGAACGACGGATGAAAAAAAACCGCCCGGCAGAACCGGGCGGTTTCGGTGACAGCGAGGCGAGGCGGCTTGCGCCGCCCGCGCTTACTCGGCTGCCGGGTGTTGCGGCTCTTCTGCCGGCGCGCTCGGCGTGCCGAAGTCGAACGATTCTTCCGCTGCGATCTGGTCGAAACGCTCGCGATCCGACGATTCCTTCGCCTTGCGTGCCTTGTGGAACGCGAGACCCGTACCGGCCGGAATCAGACGGCCGACGATCACGTTTTCCTTCAGGCCACGCAGATCGTCGCGCTTGCCCATGATCGCCGCTTCGGTCAGCACGCGGGTCGTTTCCTGGAACGATGCCGCGGAGATGAACGAGTCGGTCGACAGCGATGCCTTCGTGATACCGAGCAGCACGTTGTCGTACGAAGCCGGACGCTTGTCCTCGGCGATCATGCGATCGTTCTCGTCCAGCATGTCGGAACGCTCGACCTGTTCGCCCGGGATGAAGCGCGTATCGCCGTTGTCGGTGATCTGCACACGACGCAGCATCTGGCGAACGATCACCTCGATGTGCTTGTCGTTGATCTTCACGCCCTGCAGACGATACACGTCCTGCACTTCGTCGACGATGTAGCGCGACAGCGCCTCGATACCCTGCAGACGCAGGATGTCGTGCGGATCGGCCGGACCGTCCACGATCATCTCGCCCTTGTTGACGACCTGAGCATCGTGAACCAGAACCTGCTTTTCCTTCGCAATCAGGAACTCGTGCTGGTTGCCCTCGAGATCCGTGATGACGAGACGCTGCTTGCCCTTCGTGTCCTTGCCGAACGACGTCGTACCGGTGACTTCCGCGAGAATGCCGGCATCCTTCGGCGAACGCGCTTCGAACAGTTCCGCCACCCGCGGCAGACCGCCGGTAATGTCACGCGTCTTCTGCGCTTCGGTCGGGATACGTGCGAGCACTTCACCGACCTGCACCTGCTGGCCATCCTTCACTGTGATCAGTGCGCCGACCTGGAAGCCGATCTGCACTGCGTGCTCCGTGCCCGGAATCTTCACTTCGTCGCCGTTCGCGTCGAGCAGCTTCACCTGCGGACGCACGCTCTTCGAAGCCTGCGAACCGCGACGCTTCACGTCGATCACGACCAGCGTCGACAGGCCGGTCACGTCGTCGATCTGCTTCGCGACGGTCACGCCTTCCTCGACGTTCTCGAACTTCACCGTACCACCGTACTCGGTGATGATCGGACGCGTCAGCGGATCCCACGTGGCGAGCTGCGTGCCGGCCTTGATGGTTGCGCCATCGAGCTGCAGCAGCGTCGCGCCGTACGGCACTTTGTGACGCTCGCGCTCGCGACCGAAGTCGTCGGTGATCATCGCTTCGCCCGAACGGGAAATGACGATCTGCTCGCCCTTCGCGTTCGTGACGTAGCGCATCGTGGCCGTGAAGCGCACGATACCGTTGCTCTTCGCTTCGACCGACGAAGCCACTGCCGCACGCGATGCCGCACCACCGATGTGGAACGTACGCATCGTCAGCTGCGTGCCCGGTTCACCGATCGACTGTGCCGCGATCACGCCGACTGCTTCGCCGACGTTCACGAGCGAGCCGCGGCCGAGGTCACGGCCGTAGCAGGCTGCGCACAGGCCGTAACGCGTTTCGCAGGTCAGCGGCGTGCGCACGCGCACTTCGTCGATGCCGAGGCGTTCGATTTCCTCGACCGCCGTTTCGTCGAGCAGCGTGCCCGATTCGTACAGCGTTTCCTGCGTTTCCGGGTTCACGACGTCCGCGACCGCGACGCGGCCGAGGATACGGTCGCGCAGCGCTTCGACGACTTCACCGCCTTCGACCAACGCCTTCATCGCGACGCCGTTCGACGTGCCGCAATCGTCTTCCACCACGACCAGATCCTGCGTGACGTCGACGAGACGACGCGTCAGGTAACCCGAGTTCGCGGTCTTCAGTGCCGTATCAGCCAGACCCTTACGTGCACCGTGGGTCGAGATGAAGTACTGCAACACGTTCAGACCTTCGCGGAAGTTCGCGGTAATCGGCGTCTCGATAATCGAGCCGTCCGGCTTCGCCATCAGGCCACGCATACCGGCCAGCTGACGAATCTGCACCGCCGAACCCCGGGCGCCCGAGTCGGCCATCATGTAGATCGAGTTGAACGACTCCTGGCGCGTCTCGTTGCCGTCGCGGTCCGTCACCGGCTCCGTCGACAGCTGCTCCATCATCGCCTTGCCGACCGCTTCCGACGTCGCCGACCAGATGTCGACCACGTTGTTGTAGCGCTCCTGCGCGGTGACGAGACCCGACATGTACTGGCGGTCGTACTCCTTCACCTTCTTCGCGGCGTCGCCGACGATCGTTTCCTTCTGCGGCGGCACGAGCATGTCGTCCACGCAGATCGAAATGCCGGCGCGCGTCGCGAGACGGAAACCGGACTGCATCAGCTGGTCAGCGAACACCACCGTCGCGCGCAGACCGCACTTGCGGAACGCCGTGTTGATCAGGCGCGAGATTTCCTTCTTCTTCAGCGGCTTGTTCAGCACCGAGAACGGCAGGCCGTGCGGCAGGATCTCCGACAGGATCGCGCGGCCGACGGTCGTCGCGTACAGCGAGATCTTCGGCACGAATTCCGGCGCGCCTTCCGACGTGTCTTCGTTGCGGACCATTTCGGTGATCCGCACGTTGACGCGCGATGCGAGTTCGACTTCCTTGTTCTCGTACGCGCGGATCGCCTCCGACACGCCGGTGAACGAAAGACCTTCGCCCTTGGCGTTGACTGCTTCGCGGGTCGCGTAGTACAGGCCCAGCACGATATCCTGCGACGGCACGATCGACGGATCGCCGTTGGCCGGGAACAGCACGTTGTTCGACGCAAGCATCAGCGTGCGCGCTTCCATCTGCGCTTCGAGCGACAGCGGCACGTGAACGGCCATCTGGTCACCGTCGAAGTCGGCGTTGAACGCCGCGCAGACGAGCGGGTGCAGCTGGATCGCCTTGCCTTCGATCAGCACGGGCTCGAACGCCTGGATACCGAGACGGTGCAGCGTAGGCGCACGGTTCAGCATCACCGGGTGCTCGCGGATCACCTCTTCGAGGATGTCCCACACCACCGGCGTCTGGTTCTCGACTTCCTTCTTCGCAGCCTTGATGGTCGTCGCGACGCCCATCACTTCCAGCTTGTTGAAGATGAACGGCTTGAACAGCTCGAGCGCCATCAGCTTCGGCAGACCGCACTGGTGCAGCTTCAGCGTCGGGCCGACCACGATGACCGAACGGCCCGAGTAGTCGACGCGCTTGCCCAGCAGGTTCTGACGGAAACGACCGCCCTTGCCCTTGATCATGTCGGCGAGCGACTTCAGCGGACGCTTGTTCGCGCCCGTCATCGCCTTGCCGCGACGACCGTTGTCGAGCAGCGAGTCGACGGCTTCCTGCAGCATCCGCTTTTCGTTGCGGACGATGATTTCAGGTGCCTTCAGCTCGAGCAGACGCTTCAACCGGTTGTTACGGTTGATCACGCGGCGGTACAGGTCGTTCAGGTCCGACGTCGCGAAACGGCCACCGTCCAGCGGCACGAGCGGACGCAGTTCCGGCGGCAGCACCGGCAGCACTTCGAGAATCATCCACTCGGGCTTGATGCCCGAGCGCTGGAATGCCTCGAGGACCTTCAGGCGCTTCGCGTACTTCTTGATCTTCGCTTCCGAGCCGGTGTTCTTCAGCTCGGTGCGCAGCGTCTCGACCTGCTCGTCGATGTTGATCGCGCGCAGCAGTTCACGCACGCCTTCCGCGCCCATTTCGGCACGGAATTCGTCGCCGTATTCCTCGACCTTGTTGTAGTAATCCTCTTCGGTCATGATCTGCCGCGCCTTCAGCGGCGTCATGCCCGGTTCGATCACCACGTAGGCTTCGAAGTACAGCACGCGTTCGATGTCGCGCAGCGTCATGTCGAGCACCATGCCCAGACGCGACGGCAGCGACTTCAGGAACCAGATGTGCGCGACCGGCGAGGCCAGTTCGATGTGGCCCATCCGCTCGCGACGCACCTTCGCCAGCGTCACTTCGACGCCGCACTTCTCGCAGATCACGCCGCGGTGCTTCAGACGCTTGTACTTGCCGCACAGGCACTCGTAGTCCTTGATCGGCCCGAAGATCTTCGCGCAAAAGAGACCATCGCGTTCCGGCTTGAACGTACGGTAGTTGATGGTCTCCGGCTTCTTCACTTCGCCGAACGACCACGAACGGATCTTGTCCGGCGAAGCCAGACCGATCTTGATCGCGTCGAAAACTTCTTCTTGTTGGACTTGCTTGAATAGATCGAGCAGAGCTTTCATTGCTTTCTCTCCGTAGTCCGATTAATTGCGGTCGAGATCGATATCGATACCGAGCGAGCGGATTTCCTTCACGAGCACGTTGAAGGATTCCGGCATGCCTGCATCGATCACGTGATCGCCCTTGACCAGGTTCTCATAGACCTTGGTCCGGCCGTTCACGTCGTCCGACTTCACCGTCAGCATTTCCTGCAGCACGTAGGACGCGCCGTAGGCTTCGAGTGCCCACACTTCCATTTCACCGAAACGCTGGCCGCCGAACTGCGCCTTGCCGCCCAGCGGCTGCTGCGTGACGAGCGAGTACGGGCCCGTCGAACGTGCGTGCATCTTGTCGTCGACCAAATGGTGCAGCTTCAGGTAGTGCATGTAGCCAAGCGTCACGCGACGTTCGAACATTTCACCCGTGCGGCCGTCGTACAGACGGACCTGGTTCTTCGACGGGTTCATGCCGAGCTGTTCCGCGATGTCGTCCGGGAACGCGAGGTTGAGCATCTTGCCCATTTCTTCCTCGGTCGCACCGTCGAACACCGGCGTTGCGAACGGCACGCCTTCGCGCAGGTTCTTCGCGAGTTCGAGGATCTCGTCGTCGGTGAAGCTTTCCAGATCTTCCTGGCGGCCCGAGTCGTTGTAGATCTTCGTCAGGAACACGCGCAGTTCCTCGATCTTCGTCTGACGCTGCAGCATTTCGCCGATACGCCAGCCGAGGCCCTTCGCGGCCCAGCCGAGGTGCACTTCCAGAACCTGGCCCACGTTCATCCGCGACGGCACGCCGAGCGGGTTCAGCACGACGTCTGCCGGACGGCCGTCGGCCATGTACGGCATGTCTTCGATCGGAACGATCTTCGACACGACACCCTTGTTACCGTGACGGCCTGCCATCTTGTCGCCAGGCTGCAGACGGCGCTTCACCGCGAGGTACACCTTGACCATCTTCAACACGCCCGGCGGCAGTTCGTCGCCTTGCGTGAGCTTCTTGCGCTTCTCTTCGAACGCGAGGTCGAACTGGTGACGCTTTTCTTCGATCGAGTTCTTGATCGCTTCGAGCTGCGCCGCCGCTTCGTCGTCCGCGAGGCGGATGTCGAACCAGTGGTAGTGGTCGAGGTCTTCCAGGTAAGCCTGGTCGATCTTCGTGCCCTTCGCGAGCTTCTTCGGGCCGCCGTTCGCGACCTTGCCCACGAGCATGCGCGCGAGACGCTGGAACGCGTCGCCTTCCACGATGCGCAGCTGGTCGTTCAGGTCGAGACGGTAGCGCTTCAGTTCGTCGTCGATGATCTGTTGCGCACGCTTGTCGCGCTGGATGCCTTCACGCGTGAACACCTGCACGTCGATCACGGTGCCGCTCATGCCCGACGGCACGCGCAGCGACGTGTCCTTCACGTCCGATGCCTTCTCACCGAAGATCGCGCGCAGCAGCTTCTCTTCCGGCGTCAGCTGGGTCTCGCCCTTCGGCGTGACCTTGCCGACCATCACGTCGCCCGCTTCGACTTCCGCACCGATGTACACGATGCCCGATTCGTCGAGACGGCCGAGCTGGACTTCAGCCAGGTTCGAGATGTCGCGCGTGATTTCTTCCGGTCCGAGCTTCGTGTCGCGTGCAACGACGTTCAGCTCTTCGATGTGGATCGACGTGTAGCGATCGTCAGCCACGACCTTCTCCGAGATCAGGATCGAATCCTCGAAGTTGTAGCCGTTCCACGGCATGAACGCGATCAGCATGTTCTGACCGAGCGCGAGCTCGCCCAGGTCCGTCGAGGCGCCGTCGGCCAGCACGTCGCCGCGCGAGACCTTGTCGCCCATCTTCACGATCGGACGCTGGTTGATGTTCGTGTTCTGGTTCGAACGCGTGTACTTGATCAGGTTGTAGATGTCGACACCGACTTCACCCGCGACCGCTTCGTCGTCGTTCACGCGAATCACGATACGGCCTGCGTCGACATAGTCGACGACGCCGCCTCGGAATGCCTGGACCGTCGTGCCCGAGTCGACCGCGCAGGTACGCTCGATGCCCGTACCGACGACCGGCTTTTCCGGACGCAGACACGGCACGGCCTGACGCTGCATGTTCGAACCCATCAGTGCACGGTTCGCATCGTCGTGCTCGAGGAACGGGATCAGCGAGGCTGCAACCGACACGATCTGCGACGGCGCGACGTCCATGTACTGGATACGATCCGGCGTGACCATCATCGTTTCGCCGGCTTCACGCGACGACACGAGTTCGTCGATCAGCTGGCCATTCTCGTCGATCGCGGCGTTCGCCTGCGCGATCATGTAGCGACCTTCCTCGATCGCCGACAGGTAATCGATCTGGTCGGTCACCTTGCTGTCCACGACCTTGCGGTACGGCGTCTCGAGGAAGCCGTACTCGTTCAGGTGCGCATACAGTGCGAGCGAGTTGATCAGGCCGATGTTCGGACCTTCCGGCGTTTCGATCGGGCACACGCGGCCATAGTGGGTCGGGTGCACGTCGCGGACTTCGAAGCCTGCACGCTCGCGCGTCAGACCGCCCGGGCCCAGTGCGGAAACACGGCGCTTGTGCGTGATTTCCGACAGCGGGTTGGTCTGGTCCATGAACTGCGACAGCTGCGACGAACCGAAGAACTCGCGGATCGCCGATGAAATCGGCTTCGAGTTGATCAGGTCGTGCGGCATCAGGTTTTCGCTTTCGGCCTGGCCGAGGCGTTCCTTGACCGCGCGTTCGACACGCACGAGACCTGCGCGGAACTGGTTCTCCGCCAGTTCGCCGACGCAACGCACACGACGGTTGCCGAGGTGGTCGATGTCGTCCACTTCGCCCTTGCCGTTGCGCAACTCGACGAGGATCTTGATCGTCGCGAGGATGTCGTCGTCCTGCAGCGTCATCGGGCCGGTGATCTCGTCACGGCTGACGCGGCGGTTGAACTTCATACGGCCGACCTTCGACAGGTCGTACGCTTCTTCGCTGTAGAACAGGCGGTTGAACAGTGCCTCGACCGCTTCTTCGGTCGGCGGCTCGCCCGGGCGCATCATGCGGTAGATCGCGATGCGCGCAGCCGTCTTGTCGGTCGTTTCGTCGACACGCAGCGTCGACGAGATGTACGGACCCTGGTCCAGATCGTTCGTGTAGAGCGTCTGGATGTCCTTGATGCCCGCTTCGCGCAGCTTCTCGAGCACGCTTTCCGTGACTTCGTCGTTCGCGCTCGCGATCACTTCGCCGGTATCGCCGTCGACGACGTTCTTCGCCAGCACGCGGCCGAGCAGATAGTCTTCCGGCACCGAAATGAACTTGGTCTTCGCGGCTTCGAGGTCGCGAATGTGCTTCGCGTTGATCCGCTTGTCCTTCTGGACAATGACCTTGCCGTCGCGATCCGTGATGTCGAAACGCGCGACTTCACCACGCAGGCGCTCGGGCACGAACTCGAGTTGCGCGCCTTCGTCCATCAGCGTGAAGTTGTCGAACACGAAGAAGTTCGCGAGGATCTGTTCCGGCGTGAGGCCGATGGCCTTCAGCAGGATCGTGACCGGCATCTTGCGGCGACGGTCGACACGGAAGTACAGGATGTCCTTCGGGTCGAATTCGAAGTCGAGCCACGAGCCGCGGTACGGAATGATCCGTGCCGAGAACAGCAGCTTGCCCGAGCTGTGCGTCTTGCCCTTGTCGTGTTCGAAGAACACGCCCGGCGAACGGTGCAGCTGCGAGACGATGACACGCTCGGTGCCGTTGATGACGAACGAGCCCGTCGGCGTCATGAGCGGCATTTCGCCCATGTACACTTCCTGCTCTTTCACTTCCTTGACGACCGGCTTGTTCGGCGATTCCTTGTCGAGGATGACAAGGCGGACCTTCGCGCGCAGCGCGGAGCAGTACGTCAGGCCGCGCTGCTGGCATTCCTTGATGTTGAATGCCGGCGCGGACAGCGCATAGCTCACGAACTCGAGGCGCGCGAAGCCGTTGTGCGAAACAATGGGAAATACCGACGTGAACGCGGCCTGCAAACCTTCAGGCTTGCGTTGCGTCGCGAGCACATCGGCTTGCAGAAACGTGCTGAATGATTCAAGCTGGGTAGCCAGCAAGAAAGGAACTTGGTGAACGATGGGGCGCTTCGCGAAACTCTTGCGAATGCGCTTCTTCTCGGTGAAGGAATATTGCATACGATCTCCGAATCACGGCGGGTGCTATCGAGGCGGAATACCTGGACGTTTCAAACCCGAGTGTTCACCGACTGAGACCCGATGGCCGTCCAACGGCTTGAACGAGCCGAGAAGCTTGGTGGTTGGCCGCTACCAACCGCTGGCTGACGGCAGCGGATGCCTGTGTTGCCCGCTACCCGACCAAACTTGCCTTCTGCAGTCGCTTCAGAAGACAAAGAAAATCGCCAAATCGTGACCAATGACAACGATCAGGCGGTTTTCTTTGGCTTCTGGGGCCGATTATTCGGGCTCCCGAATGAGTGCCAGAATAACGTCCCCACAAAGCACAAAAAGGCCGGCGGTGAAAATACCGCCAGCCTTCGCACAGCGCGCCGAAACTTACTTGATCTCAGCCTTCGCGCCTGCGTCTTCCAGCTTCTTCTTGGCTTCGTCAGCAGCAGCCTTCGGCACCGCTTCCTTGACAGGCTTCGGTGCGCCGTCAACCAGATCCTTCGCTTCCTTCAGGCCCAGGCCCGTCAGTTCGCGAACTGCCTTGATGACTGCAACCTTGTTGCCGCCTGCTTCGAGCAGCATGACCGTGAATTCGGTCTGCTCTTCAGCAGCAGCAGCAGCGCCGCCGCCTGCCGGGCCAGCGACTGCCACTGCAGCTGCCGACACGCCAAACTTCTCTTCGAACGCCTTGACCAGTTCGTTCAGTTCCAGAACGGTCATCCCTTCGACCGCTGCCAGGATGTCTTCTTTTGCGATTGCCATTTGAAATACTCCTAAATTGAATTCGGATACAGCCAGCGATCAATGACGCTGATGCACGCTCGGTTACGCAGCTTCCGCTTGCTTCTTCTCGGCCAGCGCGGCCAGGGCACGCGCGAAGCTCGAAACAGGCGATTGCATAACGAACAGCAGCTTCGAGAGCAGTTCTTCGCGGCTCGGGATGCTTGCCAGCGCTTGCACGCCAGCCTTGTCCATCACCTTGCCATCGAACGAACCAGCCTTGATGACCAACTTGTCATTGCTCTTGCTGAAGTCGTTGACGACCTTAGCAGCAGCAATTGCATCTTCCGAGATGCCGTAGATCAGCGGACCAGTCATCTGCTCTGCCAGCGGAGCAAACGGCGTACCTTCAACAGCGCGACGCGCCAGCGTGTTCTTCAACACGCGCAGGTAAACCTGTTGCTCACGCGCTTTCGCGCGCAGCTTGGTCAGATCGCCAACCGCAATTCCACGATACTCAGCCAGCACAACGGTCTGGGCCTTCGCGACTTGCGCGGAAACCTCAGCGACGACGGCTTGCTTGTCTTCTCTATTAAGCGGCACGGTTAGCCTCCAGAAACGATACGTTCGGCACGAAACCTCACGTACCTCGATCAACAACGGCGTCCGACCTCGTTAGGAGTATTTCCACCACACGCCGCGAATCGCTTCGCGGCCTGCAGCTTCACCACTGCAAAACTTTTTCGGGTTCGCCATCTGCGTTGGCTTGAATTAAGGGATCACCTGACTGCTGCGCCCCACCAACGGTCTTTGATAACCGGTTGCCCGCCTTGCTGCACGAACAACCGCCCAAAGCCCATGAAGGCCGCTTCGCGAGCGAAGCGGCCCAAATACTTGCTTACTGTGCTGCCAGCGTAGCCTGGTCGACACGCACGCCGACGCCCATCGTGCTCGACAGTGCGATCTTGCGCAGGTAGACGCCCTTGCTCGTTGCCGGCTTCGCCTTCTGCAGCGCTTCGATCAGCGCCGACAGGTTGGAGCGCAGCGCGGTCGGCTCGAACGATGCACGGCCGATCGTCGCGTGGATGATACCGGCCTTGTCGACACGGAATTGCACCTGACCAGCCTTCGCGTTCTTGACGGCGGTTGCGACGTCCGGCGTAACCGTACCGACCTTCGGGTTCGGCATCAGGCCGCGCGGGCCGAGGATCTGGCCGAGCGTACCGACGATACGCATCGTGTCCGGCGAAGCGATCACGATGTCGAAGTCCATCTGGCCAGCCTTGATCTGCTCAGCCAGGTCTTCCATACCGACGATTTCCGCGCCTGCTGCACGAGCCTGCTCGGCCTTCTCGCCTTGCGCGAACACAGCAACGCGAACCGACTTGCCCGTACCTGCCGGCAGGACGACCGAACCACGAACGACCTGGTCCGACTTCTTCGCATCGATGCCGAGCTGGACTGCGACGTCGATCGACTCGTCGAACTTCGCGCTCGCGCATTCCTTCACGAGGCTCAGTGCGTCTTCGATCGCGTACAGCTTCTGGCGATCAACCTTGGCGGCAAATGCCTGACGGCGCTTGGAGATCTTAGCCATTTACACGCCCTCCACAGTGATGCCCATCGAGCGTGCGCTACCAGCGATGGTGCGAACGGCTGCGTCCAGATCAGCTGCCGTAAGATCCGGCATCTTGGTCTTCGCGATTTCTTCAGCTTGAGCGCGCGTGATCGAACCGACCTTGTCGGTATGCGGCTTGCTCGAGCCCTTGTCCACCTTCGCCGCCTTCTTGATCAGGACGGTCGCCGGCGGCGTCTTCATCACGAACGTGAAGCTCTTGTCAGCGAATGCCGTGATGACCACCGGCACCGGCAGACCCGGCTCCATACCTTGAGTCTGCGCGTTGAACGCCTTGCAGAACTCCATGATGTTCAGGCCGCGCTGGCCCAGTGCCGGACCGACCGGCGGCGACGGGTTGGCTTTACCTGCAGGAATCTGCAGCTTGATAAAGCCGACAATCTTCTTTGCCATTTGAAAACCTCGTTGGAACGCCAAGCAGCGTTCGGTGAGTGATAACGCGCTTTCGCCGCTGGCTACTGACGCTCCTCAACAGCCATGACGCGGGCCGTAAGCGCGAAGGTGGGCAGCCGAGGCTGCCCACCGAATCGGGATCAAACTTTTTCGACCTGACCGAACTCGAGTTCGACCGGTGTTGAGCGGCCAAAAATGGTGACCGACACACGCACGCGCGATTTTTCGTAGTTGACTTCTTCGACGGTGCCGTTGAAGTCCGTGAAGGGACCTTCCTTGACACGCACCATTTCGCCGACTTCGAACAGGGTCTTCGGGCGCGGCTTTTCGACGCCTTCCTGCATCTGCGACATGATCTTCTCGACTTCCTTCGGGGAAATCGGGGTCGGGCGATTACGTGCACCGCCGACGAAACCGGTGACCTTCGCGGTGTTCTTCACGAGGTGCCACGTTTCGTCCGTCATTTCCATTTCCACCAGCACGTAGCCGGGAAAGAAACGACGCTCGGTCACAGCCTTGTGGCCGCCTTTGACTTCGACCACTTCTTCGGTCGGGACCAGGATCTGACCGAATTTGTCCTGCATGCCAGCACGTTCGATGCGCTCCTGAAGCGCACGTTGCACGCTCTTCTCCATACCGGAGTAGGCGTGCACGACGTACCAACGTTTTCCGCTCGGGGATGCCGGAGTATCGCTCATATCATTTCCAACCCAGAATCGCCGAGAAAATCACCCATTCGATCGATTTATCACTCAACCAGAGGAAAATCGCCATCACGAGCACGAAACCGAACACGACGAGTGTGGTTTGCGTTGCCTCCTTGCGGGTGGGCCAAACGACCTTCCGGACTTCCTTGTACGAATCCTTGGCAAAGGCGATGAGGCTTTTACCAGGTGCGGACATCAGCCCGACGGCCACGCCGGCGATGATACCTACCGCCAACGCGGCACCGCGGACATACCACTGCTGATTGGCCAGCCAGAAGAAGCCCACGAATCCGGCCAAGACCAACAATACGCCCAGGGCCAGCATCAGCTTATCGCCGGAGGTATTTACAGTTTCGACGGATGGATTCGCCATAACACCTTAAAACAAATGCCACGTAGAACACGTGGCTATTTTTTGGCAGGGGCAGAGGGAATCGAACCCCCAACCTTCGGTTTTGGAGACCGACGCTCTGCCAGTTGAGCTATACCCCTAAACCATGTTGAGGCTGGCTACTGCCAGCCCCAAAACTGTCGATCAACGAATAACTGGCTTACTCGATGACCTTGGCGACGACGCCGGCGCCGACCGTACGGCCGCCTTCGCGAATCGCGAAGCGCAGACCTTCTTCCATCGCGATCGGTGCAATCAGCTTCACCGTGATCGACACGTTGTCGCCCGGCATCACCATTTCCTTGTCCTTCGGCAGCTCGATCGAGCCCGTCACGTCCGTCGTACGGAAGTAGAACTGCGGACGATAGTTGTTGAAGAACGGCGTGTGACGGCCGCCTTCATCCTTGCT
>NZ_MDEQ02000051.1 GCF_001883705.2 Burkholderia catarinensis | reverse complement strand
TGCACGATCACGGCAAGGGCCATCGTAAACAGCGTGAGGCCGATCGCGAAGACGAACGGATCGGGCAAATACCGGCGCATTAGCTCGGTAAAGAAAGCGGTGACTTTCTGCATGGGTGGGTCTCCTTCCACATCGTAATAGTTGTCGGGTCTCGCTTGGTCTCATCTCGCACGCTTGGGGCGCTTATGGGTCGCCGCGGGCGGTGGTCTTGCGAAGGCGGGCGAGTTGCATGAGCCGCCGGTCGCGCCAGGCCACGCGCTCGTCCCATTGCTCAAGCGGCAGAGCCGCGCGTCTGGCCGCCTCGACCTGCGCGACAAGTTCGGGCGTCCAGGGGTCATGCTGGCCGCGCTCGGCACCCATGCGTTCGTACGAAGGGCCCATCTTCTGCGCATGCGAGGCGATGCCGCCGCGCGTGTTCAGATCGACGGTCTCGAACGGACCGATCACCGACCAGCGCGGGCCGAGGCCTTCGCGTATAACGGTGTCGATGTCTTCCACCGATGCGACGCTATCGCGCACGAGACAATACGCTTCGCGCAACACGGCGCCTTGCAGGCGGTTGAAGATGAAGCCCTCCACCTCCTGCTTCACGCGCACGGGCTTGAGGCCCGCCTCGCCGTAAAGCAAGGTCGCGCGCGACGCGGCCGCTTCGGACGTGAAGGGTGCGGGCACAATCTCGATCACGGGCACGAGGTAGGGCGGGTTGCCGGGATGCGCGACGAGGCAGCGCGCGTAGCCTGGCACCGTTTCGTCAACGAACTTCGAGGCCGCGAGAAATGAGGAGGCGCTCGCGAGGATCGCTTCGGACGGCGCGGCGCGGTCGAGCTGCGCGAAAATCTCGCGTTTGAGCTCCGCACGCTCGGGCCCACATTCCTGCACGAGGTCGGCGTTGGCTGCGGCGGCTTCGAGCGTCTCGACGATTGCTACGCGCTCCGCGATTTCGCTCGCGCTTTCATCGAGCAACTGGAAGCGTGCGAGATCGGCCAGTCGCAACGCAATTTCTTCGGGTGCGGCAGTCCGGCGGGCGTCGTCGGGATCGTAGAGATGCACGCGCCAGCCGGCGCGTGCAAAACAGATCGCGAACGCCACGCCGATGCTGCCAGCGCCGACAATGCCGGCGCGGCGCGGCGAGCGCTGTTCGGTTTTTGCCATTCTCAAACGCCCGCTACGCCGACGGTCATGCCGCCGCACACATAGAGCACCTGGCCCGTCACGAAGCCGCTGCGCGCATCGAGCAGATAGGAGGTCGCATGCGCGACGTCCTCCGGCGTGCCCACGCGCTTGACCGGCACCGCATTGATGATCGCTTCGGTACGGGACGCGCCGGGCGGGTTGGCGCGGTCGAACAGTTCCGTGCGGATCGGGCCCGGGCCAATGGCGTTTGCGGTCACGCCAAACACGCCCAGCTCGAGCGCCCACACGCGCGTCATGCCGATCAGCGCGGCCTTGGTGGCGGAATAGGCCGTGCGCAGTTCCTTGCCGAGCGCCGCACGCGACGACATGTTGACGATGCGCCCGAAGCCCGCGACCTTCATGCCCGGCAAGAGTGCCTGCATGCACTGCTGTGTGCAGCGCACGTTGAGCGCCCAAGCGCGTTCGAGTTCTTCGAGCGTCTGATGCTCTGCGTCGGCGGGCATGACCACGCCCACGTTGTTGATGAGGCGCGTGATCGGGCCGCCCTGCAGCGCTCGCGCGAGCGCGGCCGCCGTTGCTTCGGTATCCGAGAGGTCGGCGATGATGCCATCACCCACACGGTCGATGACGACCGCTTCGTAACCGTCGGCCTCGCAGCGAGCGGCGCACGCGGCGCCGATGCCAGCCGCACCGCCGGTGATCAGGACTCTTTCTTTAGCCATGTTCTGAAGTACGGACAAAATAGAGGAACGGCAAGCGGTGGGTCAAACGGTGGCGACCGGTGTAACGGGAGAGCCCATTGCTCCCGGGAGCCGAAGCGGTGGCGCCGTGAGCATGAAGCGCGAGCGCTTGTGCTCGCGCAGCCACAGTGCGAGATCGTGCAGATACCAGAGCTCGCCAAGCGGCAGACCGAGCTTGAAGAGGCAGTGATGATGCAGCGGCAGCAGCGGATGATCGCCGGGCGTGGCCGGGTGGCGTGCCGGATAGCGTTCGACTGCATAGTTGTCCGCGGCGAGCGCAGCGATGCCCGAATCAGTAATCCACTGGAGCAGACGTTCGTCGCGTCCGTCGAGCGCGCTGCAGTGATTCGACAGTATGGCTTCGTCGGGTTGGCGGTTCATTTCGAGTACCATTTCAGCAAAACCAGTGCGCAGCACGAGCATGTCGCCGCGCTCGACCTCCACGCTATCGGCTTCGATCACGCGCATCAGGTCGTCATAGCCCACGGTGCGCATTTCGCGGCCGAAATGCGCGGCGAAGTCGACCAGCACGCCGCGGCCCTGCATGCCCTTCACGGCGAGATGCTCGATGCCGAGTACATCGGCATGGCTATGTTCGCCACCGCAGGCGTGCGGCGCGAAATTCGCCTCGACGCGATATTCCATTGGGCCAACGATGTCCACATTCGCGCGATAACCGTTGTAGTAAATGCTCTCGGCCACGCCGTCGCCGTTGGCGTCGAAGCGTGAACCTACGTGCGCGAGCGAATCCCACTGCGTGGAGTATTGCAGCGAGAGCAGCACCTGGTCGTCGCTCACGACATCGGTTGCGCCTGCAACGTTGCGCGCGAACGGGAAATTCACGTACGGCAGGCCGTCGCGGAAAGTGGGGCGCAGCACGGGCGGATGGCGGCGAACATTGAGCTTGTTCTCGCCTGGGAAGTCGAGCGGCAGCGAGAGTGTGAACGTGATACCCGCGCGAATTTCTTGAGCGCCCTTGAGCACCTCTTGCGCACCGATGAGATTGGGGCGCCCCAACTGATCGTCGGGACCAAAATCGCCCCAGTTCGAGCCTTCTGGCCGGTTCTTCCAACGCATGCTGGTTGTCTCCACTTCGTGAACCCGCGGCGGATGGGCCGGGTCGCATCGCAACTACCTGCTCTTTACGCGGCAAGGAGCGACGGGGGAATCTGCGCGTACACCTCGAGCAGCGCCTTGACAGCGTTCTGCTCGTTCTTCAAAAGGCGTGCCTTGGGCGCGCCGATGACGAGCGCAAATGCCTCGCCATGAATCAGGAAGCCACGCGCAAGACCGGCCACGTCCTCGATGCTTTCGCCCGTCGAGCGATGCCAGCCGTCGGTCACGCCCTGTTCGACGTCGCGCTCGAATGTGGCGCAGTCGATGACCGCTCCGTCGGCGGAGCGCAACTGTGGCTCGCAACTGTCAAGCAACTTGCGGCGCGCGGCCCGGTCGAGCGCGCCGAGCAGCGCCTTGCCCGCCGCGCTCGCCACGGTCATGAAGCCACCCGGCTCGTCGCTGTAGCGGATCTTCTGGCGTGACTCCATCACGTCGAGATAGACCACGCGGTTGCCCGCAAGCGTGGCGAGCGCCGCCGTTTCGCCGGTAGCGTCGCGCAGCGCAGAAAGCAGCGGCTGGAACATCAGCGTGAGCGGGTCCTCGCTGCAGATGTCGCGCGCGACATGCAGCAGGCGCTGCGTTGGGTAGTAGCCCGCCTTCACGCCCGGCGCGTACAGATAGCCTTTGGCCACCATCGTCTGCAACAGCGCGTGGCAGCTCGACAGGGGGATCTCGGTTCGACGCGCAATCTCGCTGTAGATCATCGGCTGCCGGACTTCGGCAAAGAGGTTGATCACGTCGAAAACACGCACTGCAGTTTTCACATCCATGAGAGTATTATCGACATATCGATAATATGTTGGCAAGACGATTGTGGGTAAACACCTAAGGCGCGGTGGTCGCCTTCTCCTGTAAGTGGAACGCTGGCTGAAAGCGTCAATGCAGACTGCGGACGGGGTCTTCTGGAACGGACGCGCGGCACGCCGCAAGGCGGCGTCGTGAGCCCGTTGCTGGCCAACCTGTTCCTGCACTACGCCTTCGACGTCTGGGTCGCTCGCAATCTCAGAAGCGTACGGTTCTGTCGCTACGCTGATGACGGAGTGGTCCATTGCAAGAGCTTGGCTCAGGCCAAACTGGCGTTAGACAGGATCGGCGAGCGGTTCCGCGAATGCGGCCTCGAATTGCATCCGGGCAAGACCAGGATCGTCTACTGCCGGGACGGCAATCGGCGGACAGCACATCCTGATGTGCAGTTCACCTTCCTGGGATACACCTTCCGGCCGCGAAAGGCGGTGGACAAGTGTCAGCGGGTCTACGTGAACTTCGTCCCGGCGGTTAGCCGTGACGCCTTCAAGGCGATGCGGCAGACTATTCGGGGATGGTATCTGCAACTGATGTGCGACCGCGAATTGGGCGATCTGGCGGCAATGTTCAATCCGATTCTGAGGGGGTGGCAGCAGTACTACGGCCGCTTCCATGGCTCGGCAATGTCGGTGATCTGGAAACACATGAATGACTACCTGGTGCGCTGGATGATGCGCAAGTACAAGACTCTTGCTCGCCATAAAACGCGGGCGAGACACGCCCTCGGGCGGCTTGCGCGTCGATTCCCGACTGCCTTCGTGCATTGGGGAGTGGGATGTCTTCCTGCGGTTGGATGATGGGAGCCGGATGAGTCGAGAGGCTCACGTCCGGTTCTGCGAGAGGCTGGGGGGGGAAATTCCCCCGGCCTACTCACCCGTACATCCGAACTGAAGGCTGGCTGTATCTGGCGGCGGTATCAAGCGACGTATCTACCCGAACAGGGCTACTGCTGCCACAGACGTATTCGATTACATTGAGATGTTCTACAACCCGATTCGCCGGCATGGTCAGCCGGCGACCTGTCACCTGTAGAGTGTGAGCGGCGCTACGCGCTAAACGGCTCGTGAGTGTCTATGAAACTCTGGCCGGTCCAGAAGGCCTGCGGCGATTGTTCACTGCACCCGGAAGCCGAAATCCGGCACGCTCGCGTCACGATCGGGGATCGCCATCGAGAATGGGCTGTCAGAGGTCAGTTTAGAAACCTTTCTCAGCTTGCCTGAAGCTGTTCCAGCAGACGAGCGCGCAGCCAAGTTTCAAGAATGCTTCGTGAATGTCGGCACGTCGCTCGAAGCGCGTGCGTAGACGACCGAACTTGTTGAGCCATGGGGGCGTACGTTCGACCACCCAACGATACCTTCCGAGTCCGCTACCGTGGTCGGTCCGGCGCTTCGCGATCACGGGCCTGATGCCGTGCTCACGCAGCGCACAGCGGTGTCGCGTGGCACCGTAGCCGCGATCGGCGTAAACGACGCCGGGCTTCTGAAGTGGAGCAATCGTCAAGAGTGGTGTATGCGGGCCGGGCGACATGATCAGGCGGCCAGCGCTTGAGGAGCCGGTGTGCTTTCAATCACCGGGGTTCCGTCTTTGAAGGGAATGCCCTTCAGAAGCTGATCGATTCTCTCGGCACCGCGGATCTTCCTCCAGGTCTGCTCGGCCGCTTCGATCAGCTTGAACGCCATCGCGAGGAAGGTCGCGCGTGACAGACAGTTGCGCGTGCGGCTCGTGCGATGACGCACCGTCGCGAACGTCGATTCGATCGGATTCGTGGTCCGTACGTGCTGCCAATGCTCGGCCGGGAAGTCGTAGAACGCGAGCAGTGTGTCGCGATCCTTCGTGAGCTTCTCCACGGCCTTCGGATATTTGGCCGCGTACGTGTCGACGAACTGGTTGAACGCGACGATCGCGTCGGCGCGCGTCGCGGCATTCCAGATCTCCGCGAGCGCTGCCTTGGCCTTGCCGTGCTGAGACTTCGGCATCGCGCAGCACGTTGCCGATCTTGTGGAACCAGCAGCGTTGCTGCCGCGTCTGCGGGAACACTTCGTCGAGCGCCGCCCACAGTCCCATCGCACCGTCGCCGACCGCCAGCAGCGGCGGCGCCTGCAGGCCGCGCACCTTCAGGTCGAGCAGCAGATCGCCCCACGATGCTTTCGATTCGCGATAGCCATCGCTCAGCGCGACGCGCTCCTTCTCGCCGTCCTGCTTCACGCCGATGATCACCAGCAGGCACTGACCGTCGGCGTCCTCGGTGCGAGCTTGCGTGTGGCTGCCGTCTGCCCACCAGTAGATCCAGCGCGAGGCCGACAGGTCGCGCTTGTTCCATTGCTCGTATTCGTCCGCCCACGCGCCCTTCAGACGGCTCACGACACTGGCCGACAGGCCCTTGGCCTGCTCACCGAGCAGCTCGGACAGTGCCTCGCCCATGTCGCCCGTCGAGACGCCGCGTAGGTACAGCCACGGCAGCGACGCCGATACCCGCGGCGACTTGCGCACATAGGGCGGCACGATCGACGAGTTGAATTTCACGCCTGAGCCCGAGCGGTCGCGGACCTTCGGCACCTGGACGGATACCGGCCCCACGGCCGTGACGACCTGGCGCTCCGGCAAGTAGCCGTTGCGCGCGATCGCCCGTCGGCCGTCGATCGCCTTCACATTCGCGTACAGCTCGAGCATCACTGCCAATTCCGACTGGATGGCCTGCTGGATGATCTGCCGCGCGCCTTGCTGGATCAGATCGTCCAGACCGGGCGCCCCCTTGATTTCCGTTTCTGCTGCTTGACTGCCGTTCGTTTCGTGCGTACGTTTCGCCATGGTGGTGGAGTTCGATTGGGAAAGTGTTACCGTCGAAAGCAACATTCTCCTTCAATCGCCACCGCCTTCTCTCGCTTCCTTCCTATCCCGCGTACACCACTTCCAACGATAGCTCTCTGAAGTGGTCGGCCACCGACACCGCGAATCGGCGGAATTGCATCAACGAGCGGCAGCAACTACGTGACGTCGTTGACGTTCGCGCCAGTCAGGATCGCGGCGACGGGAACGCCGTTGACGTGTACGAGGGTGTGGTGCTTGGAACCGGGTCGCGCACGACCCGTGGGGTTCGGGCCAGTCTTTCGCCCGCCCCAACGGCACGCACGGACGACGAATCGACCGCAGCGTACGACAGATCGATCTGGCCGGCCGCACGCAACTTGTCGAGCAGCAACGCGTGCAGTTGGTCCCGTACCCCGCCCTTTTGCCAGTCGTTCAATCGCCGCCAGCAAGTTGTACCCGAGCCGAAACCCAGCCGGGTCGGCAAGTGGTTCCAGCGAATGCCCGTCTTGAACACAAACAGGATGCCGTGAGCGTCGCGCGATCCGACACGCGCGGACGACCAGGATCGCTCTCCGCTCGAGGCTTCGCGGGTAGCAGCAAGGGTTCGATGAGCATCCACAGTTCGTCGTCAATGATCGGCGCTTCCATCCTTGGGCTTCCGTTGTTCGGGTGCCCAAGGTTAACAACTCGCCGAGGAAGTAAACAGTCCCATCACGGTTATTTTGAACTGACCTTTTGGAAGAATAGTACTTCCACCTATACGCTGCCGAGACGCAGGAAAACCCCTCCGCGAAACGCGTCGAATATCCCGTTTCTGCAATGAATATCCAGGTCCTGCGGAAAATGAAAGTGCATGATTATTCATGTATTGACGGAGGTGATGTGGCGAACGAAAGTGAGGTCCATGGGCACTGTGTGCCGTAAGAACTGCGTTGAGGAACACAATGGCCGAGCGATCGTTTGTCGAAGAGGTGAAGAAGCTGCGTCTGGGCTCGGGCGAGCTGTTCAGCGGCGAGGGGATTCTCGCTGTGACCAAGGCGCTGCTGGAATCCGGTGTCGGGTATGTTGCGGGCTACCAGGGGGCTCCGATCTCGCATCTAATGGACGTCCTTGCCGATGCGCAGGATATTCTCGGTGAGTACGGGATCCGCTTCGAGAACAGCGCGAGCGAGGCCACGGCCGCCGCGACGCTGGCTGCGTCCGTCAACTACCCGCTGCGCGGTGCCGTCACGTTCAAGGCGACGGTCGGTACCAACGTCGCGTCGGATGCGCTCGCCAACCTGGCGTCCGGCGGCGTGCTGGGCGGCGCGCTCATCATCGTCGGCGAAGACTATGGCGAAGGTTCGTCAATCATGCAGGAGCGCAGCCATGCATTTGCGATGAAGTCGCAGATGTGGTTGCTCGATCCGCGACCGAACCTGCCGTGCATCGTGCAGGCGGTCAAGGACGGCTTCGATCTGTCGGAGGCGAGCAGCACGCCGGTCATGCTGCAGATGCGGATCCGTTCGTGCCACGTGCATGGTCAGTTCGTCACATCGGAAAATCGCCGCCCCGCATTTACGGTCAAGGATGCACTCGACAATCCCGCGCGCGATCTCAGCCGCATCGTCCTGCCGCCGGCCAGCTTCTTGCACGAAAAGGAAAAAGTGGAGGCGCGCTGGCCCGCCGCGATCCGTTTCATCCAGGCGCGTCAGCTCAACGAATTCTTCGCCGATGGCGCGGCCGACGTCGGGATCGCGCTGCAAGGCGGCAACTACAACACGCTGATCCGTGCGCTCGAGAAGCTCGACCTGGCCGACGTCTACGGCGAGTCGAAGATCCCGCTTTACGTGATGAACGTCGCTTATCCGCTCGTCGATGCGGAGTTCGAGCGGTTCTGCAAAGGCAAGCGCGCCATTCTGGTTCTCGAGGAAGGGCAGCCGAACTTCGTCGAGCAGAACGTGGCGAACATTCTTCGCCAACTTGGCGTCGATACCGCGCTGCACGGCAAGGACCTGCTGCCGATGGCCGGCGAATACAACACCGCGACGGTGCTCGCGGGTGTGCGCGCGTTCCTCGAGCGATACGGCATCGTCGAGCCGAAGCCGGTTCAGGCACCGGCGCGGCGTGTCATCCCGCTTGTGCCGGCGCCGGCGGATGCGCGGTCCGATGCGAAGGCGGTTGCGCTTGCAGAGGCGGTCGACGGAAGCGATGTCGACGAGCCGGGTGCGCTGGATCGCGAGGTTCACGCTCGTCCGCCGGGGTTTTGTACCGGCTGTCCCGAGCGGCCGATCTTTACCGCGATGAAGCTCGTCGAACGCGAGTTGGGCCCGCACCACGTCAGCGCCGACATCGGATGCCATCTCTTTTCGATCTTGCCGCCGTTTAACCTCGGTAATACGACGATGGGATACGGTCTGGGTGGCGCGGGTGCCGCCGCGCTGAACGCACCGTCCGGCAAGCGCGCGATTTCGGTGATGGGCGATGGCGGCTTCTGGCACAACGGCCTCACCAGCGGCATCGCGAATTCGGTTTTCAACCGCAGCGACAACCTGACAGTCATCATCGACAACAGCTACACGTCCGCGACCGGGGGGCAGGACATACCGTCGTCGGCCGCGCTCAATCCGACCCGAAGCACTGGGCATGCGATCGAGAAGGCCGTCAAAGGTGTCGGGGTCGAGTGGGTTCGCACCATCAAGCGCACTTATGACCTGAAGACGATGACCGCGACATTGCGGGAAGCGCTCACCACAACGGTCAAGGGGCCGAAAGTGCTGATCGCGCAAAGCGAGTGCATGCTCAACAAACAGCGGCGCGAGAAGCCGAAGGTGCGCAAGGCTATCGCGGCAGGTGAGCGTGTGGTGCGGGAGCGTTTTGGCGTCGATCCGGATACCTGCACCGGTGACCATTCGTGTATCCGCCTGTCGGGCTGCCCATCGCTGTCGATCCGCGAGAATCCGGACCCGTTGCGCTGCGATCCTGTCGCGACCGTGATGGACAGCTGCGTCGGATGTGGTCTGTGCGGTGAGGTTTCGCACGCGGCGGTGCTGTGCCCGTCGTTTTACCGAGCGGAGATCGTTAGCAATCCGACCCGTATGGATCGACTGCGTCAGCGGGTGCGCGGCGCGGTAATCGGCTGGCTGCAGAGCGGAGATGCGCGGCGTCGCGCCCGATATGCGTTCTGACGACTGCCGCCGCGAGTGCAATGGCCTTGTACGGCGGGCTACGCACGAGTCAGGCGGGTGCCGGCACCCGTCGTTGCTTCAAGAGGAAATCAGGAATGAATGCTGAGCCGATCAAGATGGCCATTCTCGCCATGGGCGGCGAGGGTGGTGGCGTGCTTGCCGACTGGATCGTTGATCTGGGAGAGTCAAATGGCTATGTCGCCCAGACAACGTCGGTGCCCGGCGTAGCGCAGCGCACTGGCGCGACGATCTACTACGTCGAGATGTTTCCGGGTGTAGACGCTGCGGCGTCGCGTGCGCCGGTCCTTGCGCTGATGCCGATGCCGGGCGACGTCGACATCGTGCTGGCCTCCGAACTGATGGAAGCGGGACGTGCAGTGCAGCGGGGCATCGTTACGGCGGACCGGACGACGCTTGTCGCATCGAGCCATCGCGTTTACTCGATCGGGGAGAAGGCGGCAATGGGAGACGGTCGCGTCGACAGCGATACCCTCGTGCGTCAATCACGGCGCGCGGCGAAGCGATTCGTGCATTTCAACATGGCCGACGTGGCCGAGCGAACCGGCAGCGTCATTAGCGCGGTCCTGTTCGGTGCGCTGTGTGCGGCCGACGTGTTGCCGTTTTCGCGCGCGCAGTTCGAGGCGACCATCGAGCGCGGCGGGGTGGGGGTCAAGCCCAGTATCAAGGCATTCGATGCCGGTTTCGAACGGGCACGACAGGACGACGCGGCACCGCCGCCCGCTGCCTCCAGGTCGGCGGCAGAGCGCGCGGCGCCGCGTCACCCTGCTGTTGCTGCGCTCGTCGAACGGGCGCGCCGTTACCCCGGCGATGCATCGATGCTCGCGATCGAAGGTGTTCGCCGTCTGATCGACTACCAGGATGTCGCGTACGCCGGATTGTACCTGGACCGTCTCGACGCGCTGCGTGCGACGTCGGGCGGAAGCGATGCCAGGCTGCTGGCCGAGACGGCGCGGCATCTGGCGCTCTGGATGTCATACGAGGACACGATTCGCGTTGCCGATCTAAAAACGCGTGCCAGCCGTTTCGAGCGGGTGCGCGGCGAAGTGCGGGCGAAGGCGGATCAGATTTTACAAATCAACGAGTTCATGCACCCGCGCGTCGAGGAAATCGCCGAGACACTGCCGGCGGCGCTTGGGCGATGGCTGTTGCGCCCGCATGCAATGCACCGCTTCGTCGGGCGGTTCGCCAGGGAAGGACGTGTCGTCGGCACGAGCTCGCTCGGCGGGTTCCTGACGTTGTATCTGTTGGCCCGCTGGCGCTGCTGGCGCCGCATCACGCTGCGCTTTGTGCTCGAAAACCAGCGTATCGAGACGTGGCTCGAGCGCGTTCGCGCGTTGGCGGCAACCGACCCGGCGCTCGCGCTCGAAACGTCGCAGTGCCAGCGGCTCGTGAAGGGATATGGCGATACGCATGCACGGGGGCTGCGGAACTACGAGACCTTGATGGCGGTCGTCGATCGTCATGGAACTTCGATGAAGCCGGCCACGTTGCGCGAACTCCGCGACGCGGCGCTGGCAGACGAACACGGCAACGCGCTGCGCGAGTGTATCGAGCGCCACGCACTTTCTACCGGGGGACAGACGCGATGAATCCACGCAAGCTGACACAAACGCATCGAATCCGCTTTGCCGAATGCGATCCGGCCGGCATCGTGTTCTATCCGCAGTATTTCGTGATGTTCAACAACCTGCTCGAGGCGTGGATCGATGGTTTGCTGCCGGAGGGGTTCGCGGGATATATCGGCAAGCAGCGTTTCGGTTTGCCCACTGTTCGCCTCGAAGCAGATTTTCGCGCGATCAGCCGCATGGGAGACGATGTCGAGCTGAGCCTTGAAGTGCTGCGGCTTGGCGGAAAGTCGCTGACGCTGTCGCTCTCTTGTATCGGGAGCGAAGGCGACATTCGAATGAGCGTGACGCAGGTGCTGGTTTCGACTTCGCTCGACACACATCAGGCGATTGACATTCCCGACATGCTGCGTCGGGCGCTGAGCCCGGAACCCGTCAACGAGTAAAGGAGACAATTGTGAGATCGTCTGTATCGGCGGGGACCCGCTGGACTGTATTTCGACTACTTAGAAGCTGTTGCGAAATTACGGATGAGGTCTGTTAACTTTTTCGAGAGGGTGTTAACTTTCTGTCTTGTTTTGCCTGACAAGAAGCGATGCCCCCAGAACTGATAGACGACGAGCAGTGGTCACTCATCGAACCTTTACTGCCGAAGCGAGCGTCGCGGAACCGCCGATATGCGGGACGCAAGCCGACGCCGGATCGAGCGGTGCTGACCGGCATCGTATTCGTGCTGCGCTCGGGCATCGCCTGGAATCTGCTGCCGCAAGAAATGGGCTGCGGCTCTGGCACCGCGTGCTGGCGGCGGCTGGTTGCATGGCAAGAGGCGGGCGTCTGGCAACGCATCCACGAGACGTTACTGGCAGAGTTACGCCGTCGTGGCCAACTCGACATGGCGCGCGCCATTGTCGACAGTTCTTCGGTTCGCGCCATGCTGGCGGGAAAAAAACCGGTCCGAACCCAACGGATCGACGCAAGCTCGGCAGCAAGCACCACCTCGTCGTCGACGCGCAAGGCATCCCGCTCGCGGTCATCTTGACTGGCGCGAATTGCAACGACATCACGCAACTCGACGCGTTGGTCGAGGCGATTCCTCCCATTCGAGGAAAACGCGGACGTCCTCTGCGCAAACCGAAAATTGTTCAGGGTGACCGGGGATACAGTTCCGAGCCGTACCGCTAGCGCCTGCGCGAACGCGGCATCACGCCCTTGCTTGCCAAAATCGGTTCGCCTCATGGCAGTGGCCTCGGTAAAACGCGCTGGTTCATCGAACGTTCCTTTGCTTGGCTTCATGCGTTCAGACGGCTCAAGATTCGCTACGAACGGTACGCGCACGTGCATGAAGCATTCCTCTCATTCGCGTGCTGCTTGATTTGCTGGAACAAACTCAAGACAGCGTCCGATTAATTTCGTGACCCTAGCCCACAAAACTGTCCCATTTGGAAGTGGAAAATTCCGGCATGACGTTGTCATCAGAAACAGGAGGTCATGCCGTGAAGAAGAGCAAGTTCACCGAGGAACAGATCGCCGTCGCGTTGCCGGCGCGCGCGGTAGGTGGCGTCGGCGATCGCCATGAAGCGCTGCATGGCGGTGGCCGCCCGCAGGCGATAGCGCGGCGCGCCGAGCCAGCGCCGCTCGAATCCATCGGTACGCTGCAGCTGCCGTTGCGCAGTTCGTGCTCGTCCGGCACGCCCCAGTACGTATCGCGCGGGAACACCTCGTGCTCGACGAATTCCTGCTCCTGCCAGATCTCGAGCTGCACGAAGTTGTCCTGTTCGCCGCCGCGATCGTGGACGAAGTAGTGCAGTACCGGCTCGATTTCGACCAGCCGCTAGCCGGCATCCTTGTACGCTTCCCACACGGCATGCGCCGAGCCGAGCGCGGCGAGTTGCGCGTCGATCCACGCGCGGTAGTCGGCCGCAATTTCATGGCCGTCGGCGTCGATGATGCGCGTCGGCTGAACACCGAACTCGTCGCGCGCCTTCACGTGCCGCGCGCTGCGAAACTCGGTGCGCGTCGCGAATGCAGTCAGCAGGTCGGCGTGTTCCGGGGTGACGGGCGTGGTCGCGACGATCGTCGCCAGCGCGTCAGTCAGCAGGTCGTATTCCTTGCGCATCGCAGGGCTCCGTTCAGGATGGGGCGGCTCAGCTCGCGGCCCATGATCGGTCGAGCAGGTCGCCCAGACGCGTCTTGTCCGCTTCGAATTCGGTCACGGCGGCCGCGCCGGCGCGCGAGGCCAGTCGCTCCGCGACGTCGGCCCAAAGCAGGAACACACCGGAGGCGCAGTTCTGATGCTTGCGCTTTTCGACGAGCGGGATCATGTCGGCATCCGCCCGTTCGAGGTGGTGGCGAACCAGCCGCTGCGCGTCGGCAAGCAGTTCCGCATGCGTGAGCGTTTGATCAACGGCCATTGTCGGGGTTTCCTGCTGGGTCGCGCGCTGCTCGAGGTGGATCACGTTCGCGCGCGCGAAGGTCACGCGCTCGCCGAGCACAAAACCCTCCAGTGCAGGCCCGCCGACAGCATACGCCGCGACGATTCCCGTCACGATCGCGCCATACGCGTGCTCATCAGCCAGGTGGTCATGGATCCGGTCGATGCACACGGTCGCCTGGATCCGGGGCCCGCTGACCGCCTGCAGGTGGACGACGTCTCCGCGCTCGATCGTGTCGCGCCTGACGTCCCGCTGCGCGTCCCAGCCCCAGGTCGGCGCCGACACCGTCGTGAAGTCCTCCCGAAACCGCGTGCCCCATTCGCGGCACAGCAGCTGCCAGGACGCGATCGGGATCGCGCCGAGGCCGGCCTCCCAGCGCTGTACCTGCCGCGTGGTCACGCCCAGGCGCTCGGCGACGGCCGCCTGGGTGCGCCCATGGCGCTCGCGCAGGTGGACGAGCTCGGCGGCCGTCGGCGCGCCGGCCGCTGGCCCGCAGGGGGCGACTTCGAGCGTGACTCCGCCATCCCATTCCAGCGTGACCGGGCCGTAGCACTTCGCGCAGGTGGTCGCCGCGCCATCGTGGCGGTCGTCCGGGTGGCGGACCTCGCCACGGTGGTCGCAGGCCGGGCACCGGTACACGTACAGCACGCCGTCCTTGATCTTCTCCATCTGAGCCCCCGACAGAACCCGACATAACGTCGTGCAGCTTCAACATAGCACGACATTTTGTCGTGTCAAGCGGTCTTGTAAAGCGCCCTTTGGGGTTTGGCCCATCAAACGCAATGCCGCTAAGCGGAGCTATAGGGCATTGTCGACAGCGAGCGGGGCACGCGCCTGCGATCAAGAAATGTCCGTAACATTCGTCACCAAGTATTCATCATATGTTTCGTTTGTCAGGACTATTCTGTAAACGTAATCCGATGATCTTAATTCCGATCTGGTGTCATTTTTATCAACCAAATCTCGCCAACTTAAGGATTTAAAATGGTCAACAATAGTGCTACACTTCGCGGACGCCGGATTATCTTTATCGTAGCATCGGCGATTGCGATATCGATCGGTGCGTTCGCCAGTACATCGTATGCCGCCGGGGTCGCCACTCGATTGAAAATCGTCGCCGGTGATAATGTCGCCGTTTTAACCGGAAACAACGGGCCGACGTTGCGTGTTCGAGCACTCGCCGCTGATGACTCACCTGCTGCAGGTAGCGTAATCGAATTTCGCGCGATTGATAAAAAAGCTGTATCACTGGGATCGAACGGTGATTTCAGTGCTCGCGCCACGACAAATGAGCAAGGTTATGCCGACGTTCCAGTGGGACGTCTGCAGTCTGGCGCAGGGCAATACTTGATCCAGGCCGAAGCGGTCAACGGAGCCGCATTGCCCGTGACGTTCTCGGTCTTCGCGGTTCAAGCCTCGCACCTTTCAATCAATGCGGGGGCAAATCAAACGGGCATCTACACCCATACGCCCGCCTGTAACGGAGGGGATGGTTTCTACGCCACCAGTGTACCGGTTTCGGTTCTGGCGACCGATGACGCGGGTCATCCGGTGCAAGGTGTTCCAATTTCATGGGCAGTAAATCTGCCCAACAATTTCTCTATGAACAATTGCAATGCGTTTAGTAATGGTAGTTGTGTGACCGACGCGAGCGGTGTGAGCAGTGGCTATCCGTTTATCGGCTACAACTACATCCAGAATGGCGCACATATTTGCACGACTACATTCCCGTCCAGTTACTCGTTGACAGCAACCATCAGTGGCACCGGAGCGAGTGTATCTATCCCCGAAAACCTGCAGGGAAGATAAATTATCTTTTTCGACCCGAACCTACCATTTCGGGTTGATCAGATTCGTGCGGATTCCGATCTGAATTCGTATCTTTATTGAGTCGAAAATTAATTCGGCCATATCTCAGGGTGGGTTAGTGACCGAGCCAACTGATGATGTACCGCACGGCGATCTCGGATCATCGCTCATTGACGATGGGCGGTATGAAGAGGCCTACCGGTGGTACACCAAATGCCTGGAAGTGACGCCTCACGATCCGATGTCGATTAGCGGCGCTGCCGTCTCTTTATGGTTCCTTGGGCAAAGGCAAGCGGGGATTCATCTCCTGTGTCACGCAGTCGCAGCCGATCCGGTGGATCCAAACCTCGCGAATAATCTGGGATGGCTACTTATTCGCGAAGGCGACTATAACCTCGCACATGAGCGATTGAGTGCCGCGTTAGGGCGGCATCCGGACCACCCAGCACTCCGCGTCAACCTTGGACTCTCCCTCCTCCATTTGGGGCGCAACGATGAGGCCATCAAGTGCCTAACGCCACTGCTTGCGAGCGGGCATTCAGCCCAGAAGCCATTAGAATTACTCGGACTCGCTTACCATCGCTCCGGAAGATTTGACGAAGCGGTGGCCTGCTTCGAACAGTTGATACGTGCCGGTGTCCGTGACGTCGACGTCTTGTTCGCTTATTGTGACGCGCTGGCCCGCGTGGGACGCTTCGAAGATTCACTAGGGTGCTGCGCTCGAATCCTGTCTAAAGAGCCTGGGCACATTGGAGCATTGATAAACAAGGTCAGAGTACTGGGTGCGTTGGGGCGAGCGAGTGAGGGATTGGCCACTTTGGTGACCGCTCGCAGGTTCCATTCGACTATTCCCGACGACTTGCCGCTCCGCAGCTTGCTGCTTGCTGAACTCGGCCGGATTGAGGAGGCCCTTGAGGTCTGCATGCAAGCAGTTCGTCTCAACGACTCTCCCGAATTGCGCTGCCAACTCGGTCGCCTGCAATTGACGCTCGGGAAATATGAAAGCGGCTTCGCTTCCTTGGAGGCGCGTCGCAAATTGTCGAGTTTTATCCCGTTCACTCCCAACTCTTCCGCGCTGTCGTGGGCAGGTGATTTTTCTCTTGCCCATAAGACGCTTTTTGTTTATCAGGAAGAGGGCCACGGCGATATGATCCAGTACCTCCGATATCTTCCATTTCTCGTTAGTCAAGCACGTCACGTTGTTGTAGCGGTACCCGAATCACTCGCAGCGTTCGCACAAACTGCCGTGTCCGGCGCGACAGTGATTACCGCCGGTTATCCGATACCGCACTACGATTGCTATATCCCATTCATGAGCTTGCCATATGCTTTGGGGACGACGCTTGATACTGTGCCGCGCAATGTACCCTACCTATCGGCAGAAAAAACGAGAGTGGATCTGTGGAAGAACCGATTGCAGCCACTGCCGCGGCAGCGTATCGGAATTGTATGGGCAGGGCAAGCTCGCCACGCGCGGGCCAGGAGCCGCGACATACCCATCAGTGAACTGCAACCTTTTAGAAAACTTCAAGTGAGCCTAATCGGTCTTCAACGACCCGTGCGCGTCTCCGACAGTGTCCCCGTACTTGAAATGCCCAACTTCCGTGCATATGGGGACCAACTTGAGGATTTCATGGACGTGGCTGCTCTCATGACGCAGCTTGATCTTGTGATAACAGTAGATACAGCCTACGCACATGTTGCCGGGGCTTTGGGGTTGCCGGTGTGGATTCTCCTTGATAGCAATGCTGATTGGCGCTGGGGACGTGAGCGCAACGACTCGCACTGGTATCCAACAGCACGACTATTTCGACAAGAAAATAGTGGCGATTGGAGCAAAGTGATCGCAAGCGTGATGATCGCCTTGCGGGAGTACATGCCAATGGAGAGAAAACTCTACTGATAATCTCGGTGGTTTTTCGGGGGAATACCCGGACACCGGTCACACAGCGCTGATAGCGCATCTTCGTCGTCATAAAAACGACATTGATTTGTATGAATAATGAAAGGGCTAACCGTACAAGGGGCCGAGCCGTGTCGTTTTCCGCGATGCTGCAGCGTGTTAACCATCATCCCTGCGCTGTATTTGCAATCACCGCCAGCGCCCTGATTCGAGGAATCTCATGTCCACGAAAAACCTGTCCGTCTTCAGATTTACCCTCGCCGTGAGCTTGGCCTCGAGTCTGGCGCTGTTACTGCACTCGACCTCGGCGCTTTCCGCCGCGTCACCGCCGCCCGGCTCGATCGCCGTCGCGTCACGCGGAACGAACGGCTGCCTCACCGCCGAGGCCGGGACGATCAACGCGAATGGCACCGCAGTACTGGTCAGTGTTTGCAATGGCGCTGAGAACCAAGTCTGGGATCGTCCCGGCGACGGCACCGTCCGGAATCGCCAGAGTGGTCGCTGCCTCGATGCCGATCCTGCTACGAGCGGACAAACCACGGCACCCGCACGGCTGTGGGATTGCAGCGGACAGCCGAATCAGAAATGGACCCTGCCTGCACCCGGGCAATTGAACCTGATCCGAAACCAACTTGATGGCCGTTGTCTCGCCGCCAGTCCAAACGGCAGCATCAACGGTGCGCAGTTGTGGACAATTTGTCGTACGGGCACCCCATACAACGAAGCATGGGGTCTGTTCTAATTACCTCGACCAAGTATTTCGTAGTGGCGCGCCGTGCGGAATCGCCGGAATCTTATACCTTTAGTCAACGAAACCAATGTCGCAATTCGTATCTCAGTTGCCTGGCAAACACCGTCTGACGAGTATCGCCGTGACACTATCGGTCACGGCGCTTGCGGCCTGCAGTACCACTTCTGACGCTACTGCCGATAGTCCATCTTTCGGAACTAGACAAGTGACTGTCGCGTGCATGGGGGGGGACGAGCAAGCCGAGCGCCCCTGTTTCTCTGCTGCCATCCGATCGTGCGGTAGTACAGCTCGGCTGGCGACCGTTAATTTACGCTCACGAATTCCGATGACAGAGGGGCCTGATCAGCATCAGGTCCCATGGTATCAATATTCAGCGACATATCAATGCGCTCGTCGCGGAGACGACAATTGATCAGGCATCTCATCCCCTAATCCGTTTGGATTTTCGGGGCGCGCAAAACTTCTTTCTGTACGTGGAATCGAGGCAGGGTCACTGCGGCCTTGGTCAAAAAAGCGGGCTAGGAAGCCGGAGCCAACTTATTACGAACGGTACGCGTAGATCTCATCATGGCTGAACGCCAAAAAGCGTTCGACTCGCAACAGGCCGGATACATTTACGCAAACTGACATGCGTCGGATCGATAACGCTCGCCTTGCAAAGCCGGGGCGGGCCATACACTTTTTGCGAGTACGTCCTGCAGCATGGCCTTGTCCAGGCTCAGGTCCGCCACGAGCCGCTTCAGCTTCGCGTTTTCCTCCTCGAGCTGTCGCAATCGGCGCAACTCAGAAGGCCCCAGCCCTCCGAATTTCTTCTTCCAGTGGTAGAACGTCGTCTCACTGATTCCGAGCTTGCGGCAGACTTCTTCGACCTTCGTGCCCAGCTCCGCCTGCTTCAGTGAAAATGCGATCTGCTCTTCCGCAAACTTGCTCGTCTTCATGGCATGGCCTTCGTGTCCGCATGGACACATCATGCCGAATTTCTCAACTTCTGGACCGGACTATTTCTTGGTTCAGGGTCACAGCGGACATGGGCTGACGCGCATTCTGGATCGTGTGGGGTTGCATCGAGGTTTGCCGCAGGCGATTCGCACCGATAACGGCAAGGAATTCTGTGGTCGAGCAATGCTGAGCTGGGCACATGGGCGAGGCGTGAAGCTGTTCCTGATCGAGCCGGGCAAACCGAACCAGAATGCCTACATTGAATCATTTAACGGGCGCTTCCGGGATGAATGCCTGAACGAGAACTGGTTCACTAGCCTGTCACATGCCAGGGTCGTGATCGAGACTTGGCGTCGGGAATACAACGAGGAACGACCGAAGAAATCGCTGGGCGGATTAACGCC
>NZ_MDEQ02000006.1 GCF_001883705.2 Burkholderia catarinensis | reverse complement strand
TACCTGTCGCACGTGAACGAGCACGGCTCGCCCACGCGCGCGATGTGGACCGATCTCGGCTTCAACCTCGTGTTGCTGATGATGTCGGACTACATGACGGTGCTGTCGATCTCGAACGTCTGCTACATGCTGTTCGTATTCCTGAATCTTCAGTCGGGCTGGATCCACCGGATGGATCGCGGCAACTGGGATCGGCCGTTCCGCTGCCCGACGTGGCTGCTGGTCGCCGGCGCGATCTGCGGCTACGCGAACCTCGTCTATGTCGGCGCCGGTGCGAACCTGCAGGGCGAAGGCACGCTGCGCAACGGGCTGACCGCGATGCTGCTGATCGTGCCGGTATTCGTGTTCCGCCACTACTGGCAGGATCGCGGCCGGTTCCCGGAGCAGATGCAGCGCGACATGGAGCTCGAAGTGCCGAAGCGCGCGATGTGGCTGAACCTGATGCCTTATGCGGCGTTGATCGGCGCGGGGCTGACGATTTGGTTGTCGTATTACTTCGCGTGGGTGAAGTGAGCATCTGACGCGTCGCTTGCCGGGAACGGATACCGCACACGGTCCCGGCAAAGCGATGCGAGGTTGCCCAACACGACGAAAGCCCGGCTGGTCTCGCGACCGGCTGGGCTTTTTTCGTGCCGCGTGCGCGATCAACCGGCCGGTTCTTCGTCGCTGGCGCGCATGTCGTCGTCGGGCGTGCGCATGAAGCGCGTCGGCACCATCACGACCGGATGCGGTGTGCTGCTTCTGGCGTCGCTGGTATCGAGCAGGGCGAATGCTTCGGCGATCAGCCGCTGCACGTCCTGCCGCAGCATCGTGACGTCGAACGGCAGGCGTGCGGCGAACGGGTCCCAGTCGAAGCAGCCGACGGCCGTGCGCTGCCAGATGTCCCACGGCAGTTCCGATGCGAAGCGCACGAGCCCTTCGAACGAGGTGATCGAATTCGTGAGCATGCCGGTCGGCAGCCGGCCGAGCGTGTCGTAGCGCCGCGCGAGCGCCTCGCGTGCGGCGGCCGGCGCGTAGCCGCAGCGCTCGATCGCGTCGCGTGGCGGCGGCGGCAGGCCGCGCGCGGCGAACGCGTCGTGAAAGCCCGCAATCCGCATCTCGGTCGCATATTCGCCGGCGATGCCGCCGAGCAGGATCAGTTCGTCGGGTGCATTGCCGCGCGCGATCATCTTGTCGATCAGCACGTCGGTCAGTGCCCGCGCGCCCGCCCGGTTGTCCGACACGACCGACGGCGCACCTTCTCCCGGCAGGTCGACGTTGATCGACGGGATGCCGGCCGCGTCGCACAGCGCATTGAGCGGTGCCGGATCGCGCACGCCGGCGATGAACAGCAGTTCGACGCGCTGCGCGAGCAGCGTCTGTGCGACATTCAGTTCGACATCCTGATTACGCTGCGTGCCGACGACGATCGGGCACAGGCCGCGCCGGCGCGCCTCGTCCTCGAAGGTTTCGGCGAGCCCCGCGAAGAAGCGGTTGCGGTAGTGCGGGATAACCATTCCCGCCAGCCCCGAGCGCGACAGGCGCAGGCCGCGCGCGCTCAGGTTCACGTTGTAGCCGAGCGCCTTGGCGCTGTCGAGAACGCGCGTGGCCGTCTCCTCGCTGATCCGGTAGCGCGCCCAGGTGCCGTTCAGCACCATGCTGACCGTGGACGTCGATGAGCCGGTCGCCTTTGCTATGTCGTAAATCGTGGACTTGCGTCCGGGGTTGGTGCGGGCCATCTGCGTCGTTTCTCCCGTCGAGTCTGTTTTTTGTCCCATGCCGACGGTATGCGCTTCGGTGCGCGGTTCCCTATTAGGGTTTCCCCCTGCTTCCCGTCCGAGCTAAATGGATCCAGCATACACGAAACGGTTTGCTGAATGGATTTAGCAACTGACCGCCATGCCGGCGTCCACAATGCCCGGCGACGGTCGCCTTCCTGGATGGAGGAGACATGTCAGTGAATTTCTTGCGCACGGTGTGCGCGGGCGTGGTCGCGTTCACGCTCGCAACAGGCATCGCATCGGCATCGCCGGACAAGCCGGTGATCGGCGTCGTCGTGAAGATCGGCGGCATCCCGTGGTTCAACGCGATGGACGCAGGCATCAGGAAGCGCGCCGATCAACTCGGCGTGAAGGCGTTCATGGTCGGGCCGACCAGCGCGGATCCGGCGCTGCAGGTGCGCGCGATCGAGGACCTGATCGCGCAGAAGGTCGACGTGATCGGTGTGGTGCCGAACGATGCCGAGGTGCTCGAGCCGGTGTTGCAGCGTGCACGGGCTGCGGGCATCAAGGTCATCACGCACGAATCGCCGAAGCAGAAGAACACCGACTGGAATTTCGAGCTCGCGTCAGCGAAGGGATTCGGCGAAGCGTATGCGAAGAAACTCGCCGCGGCGGTAGGCGGCAAGGGCGAGTACGCAGTGTTCGTCGGCTCGCTGACGGTACCGCTGCACAACGCCTGGGCCGATGCCGCGATCGCGTATCTGAAGGCCAACTATCCGGACATGAAGCTCGTCGGCGATCGCTACGGTGTGGCCGAGGATGTGGATGCTTCGCGCAAGACCGCGCTCGACCTGATGCGCGCACACCCGAACCTGAAGGCGATCCTGGCGTTCGGTAGCCAGGGGCCGATCGGCGCCGCGCGCGCGGTCGCCGAGCGGCAGGCCAAGGGCAAGGTGGTCGTGCTCGGGCCGTTTTCTCCGGGGCAAGGCCGGCGACTCGTGCACGAAGGTGTGCTGAGCGGCGGCTACATGTGGAACCCCGAGCAGGCCGGCGAGGTGTTCGTGACGCTCGGCACGATGCTTGCGAAAGGGCAGCCGGTGAAGGACGGCATGACGATTCCGGGTCTCGGCGTCGTGCATCCGGACGGACACAACCTGATCGTGAACCAGCTCGTCGAGCTGAACGCGAAAACCGTCGACGATCTCGCGAAGCAGGGGCTGTGAGCAGTCCGCGCTGGCGCGATGCGCATGCGATTCAGTCGTCCGAATCTCCCGATGTTCGATAGCAGGCCGCACCGGAGCGTAGCGATGATGTCTGCCCATTCCCGAGAAGCCGCGGCGTCCGGCCGGTCGGCCGAGCCGTTGGCCGCGCGCGCGGCCGGCGCGCCGCTGCTTGAGCTCGACAACGTGTCGAAGACGTTCGGCGGCGTGCAGGCGCTGCAGCAGGTGCGCTTCGACGTGATGCCGGGCGAGGTGCTGTGCCTGGCCGGCGAGAACGGCTGCGGCAAGAGCACGCTGATCAAGATCGTGAGCGGCGTCCATCGTCCGGAACCCGGCGCGGTGATCCGCTTCGATGGCAAGCCGGCCGTCGATCTCGATCCGGCGCGGGCGCGCGCGCTCGGCATTCAGGTGATCTGGCAGGACCTCGCGCTGTTTCCCGAGATGACGGTCGCCGAGAACATCGCGTTCGAGCAGAACCTCGGTGCGCGTCCGCGGCTGGTCGACTACGGGCGAATGAACGTGGCCGCGCGGCAGATTCTCGCGCGGCTCGGTGTCGCGCTCGATCTCGGCCGGCCGGTGCGCACGCTCACGATTGCGCAGCGGCAAGTGGTGGCGATCGCGCGTGCGCTCGTGGCCGATGCGCGCCTCGTGTTCATGGACGAGCCGACCGCGTCGCTCAGTCACGCCGAGACGCAAGCGCTGCTCGCGATCGTGCGCCGCCTGTCGGCCGACGGCATTGCGGTGGTGTTCGTCAGCCATCGGCTCGCGGAAGTACTCGACGTGTGCGCCCGCGTGACGGTGATACGCGACGGCCGGTATGTCGGGACGTTCCCGACGGCCGGGATGACGCAGACGCGGCTCACCGAACTGATGACGGGACGCACCTTCGATTACGCGGTGCGCACGACCGACCTGTCGAGCGCGCCCGTGATGCTGCGGGTCGAGGGGCTGTCGCGGCGCGGCGAGTACGATGAGGTGTCATTCGACGTGCGGTGCGGCGAGGTCCTCGGCGTGACGGGGCGGCTCGGCGCCGGGCGCACCGAACTCGCGCTGTCGCTGTTCGGAATGACGCGGCCGGATGCGGGCACGATCGCGTTCGACGGTCGGCCACTGTCGCTGCGCTCCAATCGCGACGCGATTCGCGCCGGCATCGCCTATGTGTCGGAGGATCGCCTGCAACTGGGGCTGGTGCAGCCGCAGTCGATCGGCGACAACACCGCGATCGCGGTGCTCGACCGCCTGCTCGGCGCGGCGCGGCTGATCTCGCCGCGCCGGCGCGACGGTCTGATCCGCGACTGGATCGAGCGTCTGGCGGTCAAGATAGGCAACCCCGACGATGCGGTGTCGACGCTGTCGGGCGGCAACCAGCAGCGCATCGTGCTCGCGAAATGGCTTGCCACGCGGCCGAAGCTGCTGATCCTCGATTCGCCGACGGTCGGCGTCGACGTCGGCGCGCGCGCTGGCATCTTCGCGATCGTTCGGCAGCTCGCGGCGCAAGGCATGGCGATCCTGCTGATTTCCGACGAGATTCCCGAGGTCTACTTCAACGCGGACCGCATCCTGCACATGCGCGACGGCCGCATCGTCGCCGAGTACGTGCCGGGCGGCACGCCGATCGACTACATCGAGCGAGACGTTCATGTGTAACCCGCGATCATTCGGCATCGGCGCGACCGAAGCGTGGCTGCTCGCCGTGATCGTCGCGATGGCGGCCGGCCTCGGCATCGCGACGCCGACCTTCCTGACGCTGTCGAACCTGTTCGACCTGCTCAACCAGAGTTCGGTCAACATCATCTTCGCGGTCGGGCTGCTGATCGTGCTGATCGCGGGCGGCATCGACATTTCGTTCGCGGTCGGCGCGTCGGTGGTGCAGTACCTCACCGCGCTGACGGTGATGCGGCTCGGCGGCGGCAACTGGGCGCTCGGCTTCGCGGTCGCGGCCGGATTCGGCATCCTGCTCGGCTCGGTGAACGCGACGCTCATCTACCGGTTCCGTATCGTGTCGATCGTCGCAACGATCGCGACCTTCAACCTGTTCTTCGGCGGGCTGATGTTCGCGACGGGCGGCGTATCGATCTACGACTTGCCAGACTGGTGGATGAATCGCGTCACGCTCGTGCAGGTCGATACGCCGAGCGGCGTCGCGTCGCTCGCGCTGCCGGTCGCGGTGATGGCGGCGTCCGTCGTCGCGACGTGGTTCCTGCTGCGCCGCACGACGCTCGGCCGCCAGCTCTATGCGACCGGCGACAACCCGGAAGCCGCGCGGCGCGTCGGCATCGATCTCGCGACGATGCATTACGTCGCGTACGGCTGGCTCGGGATGATGGCCGGCATCGCCGGATTGATGCAGGCGCACTACGTGCAGGAGGTCGTGCCGAACGCGCTGTACGGCCGCGAGCTGGACGTGCTCGCGGCCGTCGTGCTCGGTGGCGCTCGGCTCGGCGGCGGGCGCGGCACGGTGCTCGGGGCGATCCTCGGCATCCTGCTCGTGTCGATCACCGCGAACGGGCTCAACCTGCTCGGCGTGTCGCCGTATGCATTCAAGATGATCGTCGGCGCGGTCATCCTGGTCGCGATCACCGTATCGAGCGACGGCGTCGCCCGGCTGGTCGGCTCGCGCTTCCTGTCGTCACGCGCGAGGGCTAGATCATGAAACATGCGGATTCCCGACATTTCCCGGCGTTGTCCGTGCCGGCCGACGTGGCCGGCCTGCTCGGCTTCTTCGCCTGTGTCGTGGCGGCGATGAGTGTCGCATCGGACCACTTCCTCACGGGCGGCACGTTCGTGTCGATCGCGTTCCAGCTTCCCGAACTCGGGCTGTTCACGCTCGCGATGCTGATGCCGCTGGTTTCCGGCGGCTTCAATCTGGCCGTCACGTTCACCGCAAACATCGCGGGGCTCGCGATGGCGTGGGTGATCCAGTCGCACGGCGGCCCGGAGGCCAGCCTCGCGGCGGTCGCGCTCGGCATCGCGGCGGCGCTCGCGACCGGGGCCGCGGCTGGCTGGCTGATCGGCGCCGTGATTGCCCATACGGGCGCGAGCCCGATCCTCGTGTCGCTGTCGGCGAT
Source organism: Burkholderia catarinensis (assembly GCF_001883705.2). Classification (GTDB taxonomy): domain Bacteria; phylum Pseudomonadota; class Gammaproteobacteria; order Burkholderiales; family Burkholderiaceae; genus Burkholderia; species Burkholderia catarinensis. The sequence goes on along the minus strand of NZ_MDEQ02000006.1, from coordinate 385,528 downwards.
GATCTTCCTGCGCGGCCTCGGCGAATTCGTGACGCGCGGCGGCGACATTTCCGGGTTTCCGCCGGTGGTGCGCGCGATGGGCAACGGACTGTGGCTCGGCGTGCCGGTTCCGCTATGGATCTTCGCGGGCTGCGCGCTGCTGTGGCACGTGGCGATGACGTATTCGCGGCTTGGCTTCGTCACGCGGATGATCGGCTCGAACGTCGAGGCGACGCGCTACTCGGGCATCTCGACCACGCGTGCGATCACGCGCATCTACATGCTGTCGGGCTTGATGTGTGGCGTGGCTGGTGTCGTGATGCTGTCGCGCTTCAACTCGGTGCGCGTCGGTCATGGCGAAGCGTTCCTGCTGATCTCGGTGCTCGCCTGCTTCCTTGGACGCGTCGATCCGTTCGGCGGCTTCGGTCGCGTCGTGCCGGTCGTGATCGCGCTCGTGATCCTGCAGGTGATCGCGTCGGGCCTCAACCTGCTCGGCGCGAGCCAGCATCTCGCGACCGCGCTGTGGGGGGCTTTCCTGCTCGCGGTGATGCTCGTGCGCTGGGCATGGGCGCAACGCGCGTCGCGACCCCGTCACCGCGAGCGCACGGCAACGGCCACGCGCGGCGGCCTCGAACACGCTCAACGGAAGGAGACGAAATGAACAAGCTCGGTGTACATGCGCTGGTCTGGGAGGCCGGCTGGAGCCGCGAAGCGTGCGCGCGCGCGATCGCGAGCACGGCCGAGACGGGCTTCGATTTCATCGAGGTGCCCGCACTCGATCCCGATTCGATCGACACGGCTTTCACGCGGCGCGAACTCGAACGAAACGGCCTCGGCATCACGTTTTCGCTCGGGCTCGATGCGGACTCCGACATTTCGAGCGGCGATGCGCAGAAAGCCGCGCGCGGCAAGCAAAAGCTCGAGGCCGCGCTGCGCGTCGCGCGCGACTGCGGCGCGAAGCACATGTGCGGGATCCTGTATTCGGCGTTCCAGAAGAATTTCACGCCGACAACGGCCGACGGTGTCGCGATGTCCGCCGACATCCTCGCGCAAGTGGCCGAGACGGCCGCGCAAAGCGGCGTCGCGCTCGGGCTCGAGGTCGTCAATCGCTACGAGTCGAACGTGCTCAATACCGCGTCGCAGGGCGTCGAGCTGTGCCGGCGCATCGGCCGGCCGAACGTGAAGGTGCATCTCGACACGTACCACATGCATATCGAGGAGTCGGACGTGACGTCGGCGATCCGCGACACGGGCGAGCATCTCGGCTACGTGCACATCGGCGATTCGCATCGCGGTTATCTGGGCTCGGGCAACGTCGATTTCACGGCGGTGTTCCGCGCGCTGGTGTTCAGCGGCTATACGGGGCCGATCGCGTTCGAGAGTTTTTCGTCGCGCGTCGTCGGCCAGCCGCTCGAAGGCATTCTCGCCATCTGGCGCAACCTGTGGGAAGACAGCCACGATCTCGCGGCGCACGCGCTCGCGTTCATGCGCGTACAGCTCAAGTCCGCGCACGAGGCGCTGAAGCAGGCCGAACGGAGCCGGCTGCCGTGAGCGGCGCGGCGATGGCGGGGTGCCGCGTCGATTGTGCGGAACTGGCCGCGCACCTGCTCCGTACGCAGCGGGCGGCGCGGCGCGTGGTCGCGATCGCCGGCGCACCGGGCGCCGGCAAGAGTACGTTCGTGGAGCGGCTGCGTGCGCGCATCGACGAAGATGCGCCCGGGCTCGCGGCCGTCGTCGCGATGGATGGCTTCCATTACGACGATCGGGTGCTGGGTGTGCGTGGCGATCGCGCACGCAAGGGCGCGCCGCATACGTTCGACGTCGACGGCCTCGCGGCGCTGCTGGCGCGATTGCGCGCGGACGACGGCCGGGAGATCGCGGTGCCCGTGTTCGACCGGTCGCTGGAGATTGCGCGGGCCGGTGCGGACGTCGTGCCGGCCTCGGCCCGCCTGATTCTGGTGGAAGGTAACTACCTGCTGCTCGACGACACGCCGTGGGATGCGTTGCGGCCGTCGTTCGACGTCACCGCGATGCTCGATGTGCCGCGCGCGACGCTCGTCGAGCGGCTGACCGCGCGATGGCGCGGTTACGGGATAGACGACGCGGCATTGTGCGCGAAGTTGGACGGCAACGATCTCGTCAATGTCGATACGGTGTTATCGCGCAGCGTCCGCGCGGATTTCAGCGTCGATAACGGCTGACGGGGGAGCGGCTCGGCCTGCATTGGCTGCATGGCTTGCCGGGCCCCCGTTCGACCGTTACGAAAACACCACCGTCCGGTCCCCGTTCAAGAACACCCGCCGCTCGATGAACGCCTTCACCGCGCGCGCAAGCGTGATGGATTCGACGTCGCGCCCCACCGCGAGCAGTTGCTCGGGACGCAGCGCATGATCGACGCGCTCGACGACCTGCTCGATGATCGGGCCTTCGTCGAGATCGTCGGTGACGAAGTGCGCGGTCGCGCCGATCAGCTTCACGCCGCGCGCATGCGCCTGGTGGTACGGTTTCGCGCCCTTGAAGCCGGGCAGGAACGAATGATGGATGTTGATCGCGCGGTTCGCGAGCTTCGCGCTCGTCTCCTGCGACAGCACCTGCATGTAGCGCGCAAGGATCACGAGCTCGGCGCCGCTCGATTCGAAGAAGTCGAGCCACTGCGCTTCCTGCTGCGCCTTGGTGTCGGCCGTGATCGGGAAGTGCCGGAACGGCAGCCCGTGCTGCGCGGCGAGCGGCTCGAAATCGGGGTGGTTCGACACGATGCCGACGATGTCCATCTTCAGCTCGCCCATCCGCCAGCGGAACAGCAGGTCCGCGAGGCAGTGCTCGAGCTTCGACACCATGATCAGCACCTTCGGCCGCGCGTTCACGTCGTGGATCGCCCATTGCATGTCGCCATCCTGGCCGCCGAGGCCGGCCGCGATCGGCGCGAATTCCTGGCGCAGCGCGTCGATCTGCAGCGTCTCATCCGTCGGATGAAAGACGCAGCGCACGAAGAAGCGGTTGCTGAGATCGTCGTCGAACACGTTCAGCGCATCGACATAGCAGCGATGGCGATCGAGAAAGCCGACGACGGCGGCGACCTGACCGGCCGCGCTCGGGCACGACAGTGTCAGGACGAATTGATCGGGGCGGTGCTCGGCGGTCATGAGGCTCCTCGGATGGCATGGGGCGCACGGCCGTGCGGCGGCGCACGACAGCGCCGCACCGCGCGGGTAGCGGGAGGCTCAAGTAAATCAGGACGATTTTGGGGAGGATAGAACCAACGCGCCGTGTGGCTGGTATCGGCGCGCCAGCGCGCGGGGGCGGGCCGGGCCCGTCACGCGCTCGCGCACGCGTCGAGCAGCCAGCGCCGGAACACGTGGGTCGCGTCCGGCTCGGGCCGCTGCGGCGGCCGCACCAGGAAGTAGCCGCGCGACGTGACGACGGGCGCGTCGACGAGCTTCACGAGCTGGCCGGACGCGACCAGCTCGTCGACGAGCGGCGACCAGCCGAGCGCGACGCCTTCGCCGAGCAGCGCCGCGTGGATCACGAGCGCATAGCTGTTGAAGGTCACGCCGCGCGCGGCGGCCGGTGTATCGAGGCCGTGCGCGTCGAACCAGCCGGACCATGACAGCCAGCGCTCGGGTTGCGTCGGCTGCACATGCAGCAGCGGCAGCGCGAGCAGGTGGTCGGCCCGTCCGACATGCGGATGCGCGTCGCGGAACGCGGGCGAACACACGGGCGTGACCGATTCCGGAAAGAGCCGCGCGGCCGTGCACGACGGCCAGTGGCCGTCGCCGAACAGGATCGCGATGTCGCCGTGGTCGCGCTGTGCGTCGTAATCCTGTGACGTGACGACGCGCACGTCGACATCCGGCATCACGCGCTTCAGGCCGGCCAGGCGCGGCATCAGCCAGTAGGTCGCGAAGCCGAAGTCGGTGACGATCGTGAGCGCGCCGTGCTCGCGGCGCGCGCGCAGCGTCGCGGTGGCGCCGCGCAGCGTGTCGAGGCTCAGCCGCACGGCTTCGTACAGGCACTGGCCGTCGGCCGTCAGCGTGACGCCGCGCGGGCTGCGCTCGAACAGCGGCACGCCGAGCTCGGCCTCGAGCTGGAACACCTGCTGGCTCACGGCCGGCTGCGTCGAGCCGAGCTCGCGCGCGGCGGCCGTAAAGCTCGCGAGCCGGGCGGCCGATTCGAACGCGCGCAGTGCCTGCATCGACGGTAACGGTTCGGGTTTCGACATAAGTCCTTCTAATGGCCCCATAAGGGCCGGACGCCTTCCCGCGCGAATTCGGGCGGGCGATAGTGCACCGGACGGTACGGCACACGCGCTTCATGGCCCGCTTCATGGCCTGCTTCACGGCCGCCGCGAAGGCATTCCGCGATTCTAGCCAGTGCGGCCCGCACGCGCGGCACTTTCTTCGGGCCGCCTCCGTCATGCCGGACGTCTCGCTGCCCGAGCGGCGCGCCGTTCCATTCGAACACCGTTTTCCCCACGACCGCCGATGACGAACCCGACACCCAACATCCTGATCTTGATGGCCGACCAGCTCACGCCGTTCGCGTTGCCGGCTTACGGCAACCGCGTCGCGCGCACGCCGACGCTAGACCGGCTCGCCGCGCAAGGCGTGGTGTTCGACGCCGCGTACTGCGCGAGCCCGCTGTGCGCGCCGTCGCGTTTCTCGCTGCTGACCGGCAAGCTGCCGTCGGGGATCGGCGCCTACGATAACGCCGCCGAATTGCCGGCGCAAACGCTGACGTTCGCGCACTACCTGCGCGCGGGCGGCTACCGGACGATGCTGTCCGGCAAGATGCATTTCTGCGGCCCCGACCAGTTGCACGGTTTCGAGGAGCGGCTCACGACCGACATCTATCCGGCCGATTTCGGCTGGGTGCCCGACTGGGACAGCCCGACCGAGCGGCCGAGCTGGTATCACAACATGAGTTCGGTGCTGGAGGCGGGCCCGTGCGTGCGCACGAACCAGCTCGATTTCGACGACGAGGTCACGTTCACCGCGAAGCAGAAGCTGTACGACGTCGCGCGCGAACGCGCGGCCGGACACGACGCGCGGCCGTTCTGCATGGTCGTGTCGCTGACCCATCCGCACGATCCGTATGCGATCACGCGCGAATACTGGGATCGCTACAGCGACGAAGAAATCGACATGCCGGCCGTGCGGCTCGGCGCGGCGGACAGCGACCCGCATTCGCAGCGGCTGCGCTTCGTCTGCGAGAACGACCGCACGCCGCCGACCGACGCGCAGATCCGCGCCGCACGCCGCGCGTATTACGGCGCGACGTCCTACGTCGATACGCAGTTCGGCAGCGTGCTGGCCGCGCTCGAACAGTGCGGGTTCGCCGACGACACGATCGTGATCGTCACGTCCGACCACGGCGACATGCTCGGCGAGCGCGGGCTCTGGTACAAGATGACGTTCTTCGAAGGCGGCTGCCGCGTGCCGCTGATCGTCCATGCGCCGGGCCGCTTCGACGCCGCGCGCGTGCGCGGGCCCGTGTCGCACGTCGACCTGCTGCCGACGCTCGTCGACCTGGCCGGCGTCGCGCCCGCTGGTGGCTGGCCCGATCCGGTCGATGGCGCGAGCCTCGTGCCGCACCTGCACGGCACGCCCGCGCACGACGTCGCGCTCGGCGAATACCTCGCGGAAGGCGCGCTCGCGCCGGTCGTGATGATCCGTAGCGGCGACTGGAAGTACGTGCATTGCCCGGCCGATCCCGACCAGCTCTACAACCTGGCGGACGACCCGCGCGAGCTGACGAACCTGGCCGGCGCGCCGGAAGCCGCCGACGTGCTCGCGGCGTTCCGTGCGCAAGCCGCGCAGCGCTGGAACCTGCCCGAGCTGGACCGGCAGGTGCGCGCGAGCCAGCGGCGCCGGCGCTTCCATTACGCGGCGACGACACAGGGCCGCATCCAGGCGTGGGACTGGCAGCCGTTCACGGACGCGAGCCAGCGTTACATGCGCAATCACATCGAACTCGACACGCTCGAGGCGATGGCGCGTTTTCCGCGTGTCGGGCGCTGAGCGTCCCGCATCGCGAACATTGACGAACGACGGAGGAAGCGGACGATGGAACGGCAATGCAATGCAGCAATCCGGATCGGCGCGGCGCTCGCCGCGGCCGCGTGCCTGATGACGGCGCAGGCCGCGCACGCGGCCGACCCGCAGACATGCAGCGACGTGAAGATGGCGGCGCCCGGCTGGACCGACATCGACGCGACGAACGCGATGGCGGGCGTCGTGCTGAAGGCGCTCGGCTACCGGCAGGACGTGGCGAACCTGTCGGTGCCGATCACGTACCAGGGGCTCAAGAAAGGGCAGGTCGACGTGTTCCTCGGCAACTGGATGCCCGCGCAGGCGCCGCTCGTGAAGCCGTTCGTCGACGAGAAGTCGATCGACGTGCTGCACGCGAACCTGAGCGGCGCGAAGTTCACGCTCGCGGTGCCCGACTATGTGGCGGCCGCCGGCGTGCATACGTTCGCCGATCTCGCGCGCTACGCGGACCGCTTCGGCGGCAAGATCTACGGCATCGAGCCCGGCGCGCCCGCGAACCAGAACATCAAGCGGATGCTGTCCGACCACGCGCTCGGCCAGGCGAACTGGTCGCTCGTCGAATCGAGCGAGACGGGCATGCTCACGCAGGTCGAGCGCGCCGTGCGCGACAAGCGCTGGATCGTGTTTCTCGCGTGGGAGCCGCATCTGATGAACACGAAGTTCCACCTGACCTACCTGTCCGGCGGCGATGCGTATTTCGGCCCGAACTACGGCGGCGCGACGGTCAATACGGTCACGCGTGCGGGGTTCGCCGGCCAGTGCGCGAACCTCGCGCGGCTGTTCCGCCAGATGACGTTCTCCGTCGACGTCGAGAACCGGATGATCGCCGACATGCTCGACCACAAGACGTCGCCCGCGCTCGCCGCGCAGCATGCGCTGAAGGCCGATCCGACGCTGGTCGCCGGCTGGCTGGACGGCGTGACGACGGCAGCCGGCGCACCGGGCCTGCCGGCCGTGCGCGCGGCCCTCGGCGGCCAATGACCCTGGCGTCCGGGCGGCCGGTTTTGCCGTGCCGCCCGTCTACGTGTTTTCCCGACCGGTCGCATCGTGACCATTTAGTGTCGCCTTCAGACGGGTGACCGGAAATATGGGTTTGTATTTTTCGCCAATGGCTGCGTTATTGCGCAAAACGAAATGCCGAAGCCATCGGGCGTACTGAATTCGAATCCACCGGCGCATCGCGGCGCGCGCCGGGACGAGATTCTTTCCATAGAACGGTTCAGGGAGGGTGGTCGACAATGAAGCAAAAGAAAGTTGCCGTGGCTGCCGCGCTTGCATGCGCGGCCTGCATTCCCGCCATCGGGCATGCGCAGAGCAGCGTGACGCTGTACGGGATTCTCGACGCGGGCATCACTTACGTGAACAACACGGGCGGCTCGCATGTCGTCAAGTTCGACGACGGTGTCGCATACGGGAACCGCTTCGGCCTGAAAGGCACGGAAGATCTCGGCGGCGGCCTGAAAGCCGTGTTCACGCTCGAGAGCGGTTTCCACCTCGGCAACGGGCAGCTCGGCTTCGGCGGGTCGGAGTTCGGGCGGCAGGCTTATGTCGGCCTGCAGAACGACTGGGGCACGCTGTCGTTCGGCAACCAGCTCGACATCACCAACGAGCTGGTATCGATCTACAACATCTCGGCGTGGGGCAGCGGCTATGCGATCCACCAGGGCGACTTCGACCGCTTCAACGGCGACCGCCTGCCGAACTCGGTGAAGTTCATGTCGAACGACCTGAGCGGCTTCAAGTTCGGCGCGATGTACTCGTTCGGCAACGTCGCCGGCAACTTCCATCGCAACAGCGCATGGAGCGCGGGTGCCAGCTTCACGAAGGGCGACTTCTCGATCGGTGCCGCGTACACGCGCCTGAACAACCCGAACGGCATCTATGCGTTCGACCCGTACGCGATGATCGGCACGCATACGTTCCTCGGCCAGCAGACCGTCACCGTCGATCCGGCGACCGGTGCGCGCACCGACCTGTTCGCGAACACCGCGATGGACGTCGACAGCCAGGGCACGTTCGGCATCGGCACGAGCTACACGATCGGCAAGCTGTCGCTCGACGCGAACTTCTCGTACACGACGATCAAGGGTTTCGGCCAGTCGTCGCACATGCAGGTGTATGAAGGCGGCGGCCTGTACCAGTTCACGCCGGCGCTGAGCCTGATCGCAGGCTACCAGCACACGCGTTTCGAAGGCCACCACTGGAACCAGGGCACGGCCGGCCTGCACTACCTGTTGTCGAAGCGCACCGACGTATACATCTCCGGCGATTACCTGCGTGCGTCGCAGGGCGTGGATGCGGTGATCGGCTACAGCTTCACGCCGTCGACGACGCAGACGCAGGCCGACGTGCGGATCGGGATGCGGCATTCGTTCTGAGTAGGGTGGTGTGGGGCAGCGACGTCTTCAGCGAGGTCTCTCTTTGGCGCGAACCGTGGTTCGCGCTTTTTTTTTGCAGGGGCGGGCGCGCCGGCGTCGTTCGCTTCGGCTCCGGATGACCGCCCGGCCGGTTTTGCGCGGTTGACATATCATCGCGGTTTGGCCGCGTTCGCGCCGTCCAGCCGATAGCCCCTTCATGCGGGGCCGACATCGTGTCTCGATGGGCAACGCGTCGCGCAAGCGCGCACCGCCGATCGCCGAGACCCCGATGACCACCCCGTTACCCGAACCCAGTCCTCCCTCCCTGTTACCCGCAAACCTGTTCCGCCACGCACCGTTCCAGCGCTTCTGGGGCACGCGCGTGATGTCGTCACTGGCCTTCCAGATCCTGTCGGTCGCGATCGGCTGGTATGTCTACGCGCTCACGCATAGCGCGTTCGCCCTCGGTCTCGTCGGCCTCGCGCAGTTCGTGCCGATGTTCGCGCTGACGCTCGTCGTCGGGCAGGTGGCCGACCGCTACGACCGCCGGCGCATCGCAACGATCTGCCAGAGCATCGAGGCGCTGGCGGCCGGCGTGTTCCTGCTCGGCGCCGTGCAAGGGTGGCTTGCCGCGCCGGCCGTGTACGCGCTCGCGGCGATCGTCGGCACGGCGCGCGCATTCGAGTCGCCGTCGGTATCGTCGCTGCTGCCGGCCGTCGTGCCGCGCACCGACCTGCCGCGCGCGACCGCGCTGTCGACGTCCGCGAACCAGGCCGCGCAGATCCTCGGTCCCGCGTTCGGCGGGTTGCTTTACGGTGTCGGTGCGCCCTTCGCGTTCGGCACGAGCGTCGTGGCGTTCGCGATCGCCGCGGTGCTGAGCGGCACGATTCCGCTGCGCAGCGCGCCGCCCGCACGCGAGCCGGTCACGCTGCGCTCGGTGTTTTCCGGGATCGCATTCATCCGGCGCGAACCGGCGATTCTCGGCGCGCTGTCGCTCGACCTGTTCGCGGTGCTGTTCGGCGGCGCGACCGCGCTGCTGCCGATCTACGCGCGCGACATCCTGCAGGTTGGCCCGTGGGGGCTCGGCGCGCTGCGCGCGGCGCCCGCGGTCGGCGCGCTCGCGGGCACGCTGTGGCTCACGCGTTTCCCGCTGAAAGGGCGGCCGGGCCGCGCGATGTTCGGCGGCGTGATCGCGTTTGGTATCGCGACGATCGTGTTCGGGTTGTCGCGGCACTTCGCGCTGTCGCTCGTTGCGCTGGCCGCGCTTGGCGCATCGGATGTGGTCAGCGTGGTCGTGCGCCTGTCGCTCGTGCAGCTGCGCACGCCCGACGACATGCTCGGGCGGGTGAGCGCGGTCAATTCGCTGTTCATCGGCACGTCGAACCAGCTCGGCGAATTCGAATCGGGCGTGACGGCCGCATGGTGGGGCGCGCCGACGGCAATCGTCGTCGGCGGCGCCGCGACGATTGCCGTTGCGCTCACGTGGATGCGGCTGTTTCCGCAGCTCACGAACATGAAGTCGCTCGAGCGTGACGTGTGACGCGCGTCACGCGTCCTGCGCCACGCGCACGGCCGTGCCGTAGCAGATGACCTCCGTCACGCCCGAACCGATCTCGGTCGAGTCGTAACGCATCGCGACGATCGCATTCGCGCCGAGCTTGCGGGCATCCGCGAGCATCTTGTCGAATGCCTGCTGGCGAGCTTTCTCGCACAGCGACGTATAGAGCGTGATGTTTCCGCCGAAGATCGTCTGCAGCGATGCACCAAACGAGCCGACGATCGAGCGCGAGCGCACGATGATGCCCTGTGCGACGCCGAGCGAACGAACGGTCGTGTGGCCGGGCAGGTCGAATGCGGTCGTGACGCGGACGGGCGACAGATCGTCGAGGGAGCGAGGGGTATCGGTCATGGCGGGAAGCGTGTGGCGGAGTGGTCGAACGACGATTCTATCCGGACGGGCGCGCGGCGCGGCACGAAAGGCTGGAGCCGCGGTACCGGTGCCGGCTCGGCAAACCGGTGTCCGCGGCGGTCGCGCCGGCGTCGGGTATGCGTCTCTACGGGATGCTGGACGAGGTCGTCTGATCGAAGTCACCAGTAACGAGGAAGCGGGTGCGAACCGCGAGCACACGCTTCCTTCCCGGCCGCGCGCCGTCAGGGTTTCGCGGCTGCCCCGCCATCGCCACCGAGATCGACCGCATAAGCCAGCGCCAGCTTGCCGAACTTCAGCGCGTGATTCGCCTGGCGATCGGCGTTCTCCAGCGTGTCGTTCACGGTATGGATATACGGGCTGTCGTTCTGGTCGGCCTCGAACGGGAACGACGCCGGATAGCCTTGCGCATTCCACGACGCGTGATCCGAGCACGCATACCCGCACTGCGACGTGCCGATCCCGAGTTCCGGCAGGTAGGTCTTCGCCAAATTTGTCAGGTAGGTGTTCTGCGATGCGTTCGTGTAGTCGGTGATCAGGTAGATGTCCTTCGGATCGCCCTTGTAGTTCGTCATGTCGAGCTGCAGCACGCCGACCACGTTCGCATTCTGCGCGCGGAACTGCTTCGCGATCGCCTTCGAGCCGAGCAGGCCGGCTTCCTCTGCCGCATACCCGACAAACTTGATCGTCCGCTTCGGCCGGTAGTTGTTCGCCAGCAGCACGCGCAGCGCTTCGGTGAGGCTGGCGATCCCCGACGCGTCGTCGTCCGCGCCGGGCGAGCGCGTGTTCTCCGTCGTGCGTCCGACCGTCGAATCGAGGTGGCCGCCCAGCACGACGGTGCCTGCGGCCGGGTCGTTGCCGCGAATCGTCAGGATCACGGATTTCTGCGGAAAACCGGTGTGCGCGAACTGTTCGACGGTGATGTCGGCGCGTGAGCCCGCCAGTTGCTTCCACTGCAGCGCGAGCCAGTCCGACGCGGCGACGCCGTGCGATGTCGTGTAGTAACGGTTCGTGAAACCGGACAGCGACGTGATCGTGCCGACGATGTTGCTGGCTTGCAGTTGCTGGATCCAGGTGCCGATCTGCGGCGCGTTCGATATCTTGTACGCGGGGGCCGCGGCCTGCTTCGCGAGCGCCGGCGGCAACGGCTGCAGCGCCTGGCGCGCTTCGTCGAACGAGTCGTGCACGACATAGCCGGGCCCGTGGCCGCGCGCGTGGTGGACGGCATGGGCCAGCTCGCCGAGCCGTGAATCGTCGATTTCGACGACATGAACGGTTTCGCGGCGTGCGGCGCCGTCGGCCGTCTTGCCGGCATCGACGGTCGTGCTGTATTGCGCGGTGGCGCCCGCATCGATGCGCTGGAGCTGGCGGAACGCCGGGTCGCCGAGCGTGATCCAGACGGGCGTCGCGTGCGCGGCGGCGGTCAGCAGCATGCCGCCCAGCGCGGCGCTCAGGCGGGTCAATTTCAGAGTAGGCATGTTCGATCTCGTGAGGATGGCGATGTCGAGGAAGAGGGCGCGCCGCAGGTCGTGCGATGCGCCCTGCCTGATGCGGAATTACGACTTCTGCGGCACGGTCACGCCGTACGTGCAGCTCTGGTTGTACGCATTGCCGATCGCGGTGAGCTGCGCGTTGCTGTAGCCGAGCGCGGACGCGGCCGTCAGCACGGCCTGCGCGGCGGCCTTCTGGTTGGTCGAGCTGTTGGTCATCGACAGCCCCTTCAGGAACGCCTTGTCCATCGCCTGCGCGCCGATGGCATCGCGCGCGACGAGGTTGCACGACGCCCAGTACTGGCCGGCCGTATGGATCTCGGCGCCGCGCGCCTGCGCATAGGTGCGCCCGACGTTCCAGTTGGTCACGCGGCCGCCCCAGTACTCGTTGTGGCCGTCCCAGTTGTAGACCCAGTGATACTGCGCATCCGACGGGCTCCACTGGTTGAAGTCGCGGCTGTACGCGGCCGCGAGATAGTCGCCGGTGCCTTCGGACAGGCCCTCCTGTTGCGACAGGCCGCCGTTCGTCACCCAGTCGTGGATGCCGTGGCCGAGCTCGTGGATCACGACGTCCGCGTCCTCCGCGTCGTCGACGCCGCCTTGCCCGAAGGTCAGCCGGCCGCTGCTCGACGAGTACGACGAGTTGTCGTCGCCCGATTCGCCGTGCGGGTCGTACTGCACGCCGCCCGCATACTGGTACGGCAGCGCCTTGATGCCGAGCGTCTGGTTCACGTAACGCAGGAACGTGTCGATGTGGTAATACACGTTCACGGCCTCGAAATACAGGTTGCCGCGCGTGAACTCGAACGCGGGCGTCGACTGCAGCGGGCATGCGTTGTCGCGCGGCGCGTCGAAATCGACGCACGCGGCGTAGGGCCCCGATAGCGCGTAGCGCGCGCCCGACTGCGCGAGATCCTTCAGCGTCACGCGCACGCGCGCGGCGGTGAGCTGCGTCGAATCGGCGTCGTTGTTGTCCTTGTAGCCTGTGCTGCCGTAGCTGCTCTTGGTCGACGACAGCGGGTCCGGGCGGAACACGAAGCCCGTGCCGTCGGTAGCGTAGAACGCCTTGTCCTCGGCGCGCAGCACTTCGCCGCTACCCGAGTCGATCAGCAGTTCCCAGTCGCCTTTCGGGCCGTCCTGCGGCCGGCCGCGCACTTTCCACGCGGTGTGCGTGCCGGCCTTGTCGACGAACGCGACGAGCTGCGCATCGAGATTCGTGAAGCCGCTCACGCCGAGATACGCGCGTGCGCGGTCGAGCGCCTGCTGCTGGTCGACGGCCTGCGACTTGCGCGTCGTCGCGACCACGCCGTTGATCGTATTGCTCGCGACGTACAGGATGCGGCCGTCCTGCGCGACCGTCACCGCGATGTCGCTGCCGTACACGGGCAGTCCGGCTGCCTGCTGCTGCAGCCGCACGACGGTGAAGTCGGCATCGTTGCGCTCCGACGTGACGGTGAGGCTTGCGAGCGCGGCCGGGTCGAGCCCGAGCTGCGTCGCCTGCGACGCGACGAAGTCGCGCGCGGAGGCGGCGGGCGTCGCGGCGGCCTTCCGGGCGCGATACGCGGGGTTGTACAGCGTGACGGCGACGCCGTCCGCGCGGAACTGCCCGGCGGCCGTATCGGCTTTCGCGGCCGGCGGCGCGACGCCGCGCGTCAGGCTTTCGCGCAGGCTCGTTGCTTGCGGATTCGACACTTTCGTATCGGCCGCGGTGCCGCCGACGATGCCGAAACCGAGCGCGAGACCCAGGGCGAGCGGTAGTGCTTTGCGTGATGTCTGCATACGTGATCCTCATCTCAACGGTTGGACACGCCCGCGCGCTCGTGGCGCGCAGGCACGACACGGCCCGCGCGCCGGTTCGATGGAACCGGTGCGGCGAAGCGGTGTTGGGAGTGTCGACTGACTAAGGAGCCCTAAATGTCAGGTCGAAAAGAAACAGGCGGGCGGAGAGGCGGAGAAGCGAGTGGGGAAGCGAACGGCAGGCAGGTGCGGCGACGGCGAATCGAGCATCGTCATGTCATACCCCTCGGATCGGCATTGATATCGATTGGCAACCTGCGTGGCCCGAAGTTCGTCGAGCCACATTGCTCGGCTCGTTAGGCTGCCTATCTAATTTCGAGGATGTTACAGAATATTTTCAACGACATTCCAGTTTATTTTCGATGAACGCCTCGGTCCGTCGATCAATCGCCGGAATTGTTCAGCGAACGGCAGGAAACGCTGTCGAAACGCGTAATACCGCGCTGGATTGTGCTTGAAACCGGCGGCGATCAGCGCGTCGCACGCCGGTCGCTGCGCGGGCTCATGCCGAACCGTGCGCGATACGTGCGCGAGAAATGCGACGGCGATTCGAATCCGCATGCGACGCACACCGACGTGATGCTCATGTCGGTCTGCTGCAGCAATTCGCGTGCGCGATCGAGGCGCAGGTTCAGGTAGAAATGCGTCGGCGTGTCGTTCAGCGTCGCGCTGAACAGCCGTTCGAGCTGGCGCCGCGTGATCGACACATCCTGAGCGAGCGCGTCGGAGCCGAGCGGATTTTCCATGTGGCGCTGCATCGTGCCGATCACCTGGATCAGCTTGCGGTTGTGCACGCCGTAGCGCGCGGCGATCTCGAGCCGCTGGCTGTCCGAGCGCTGGCGGATGCGGCTGACGACGAACTGCTCGGAGATCGCCGCCGCGAGATCGGCGCCGTGCCGGCGCCCGATCAGGTCGAGCATCATGTCGATCGACGCGGTGCCGCCCGCGCACGTGATGCGCCGGTCGTCGATCTCGAACAACTCCTGCGTCGCGTTCAGGCCGGGATAGCGTTCGCGGAACGCGGCAAGCGCTTCCCAGTGCAGCGTGAGCGGCTGCGATGCGTCGAACAGCCCGGCTTCCGCGAGGATGAAGCTGCCGGTGTCGATGCCGCCGAGCGTCGCGCCGTGCCGGTGCTGGCGGCGCAGCCAGTCGCCGAGCGTGCGCGTGTAGCACACGAGCGGATCGAAGCCCGCGACGACGAATACCGTATCGACCTGCGCGACGTCCGCGCACGCCGCTTCGGCGGCGACCGGAATGCCGTTGCTCGCGGCGACGGGCGCGCCGTCGGCGCTGATCACGTGCCAGCGATAGAGCTCGGTGCGAAAGCGGTTCGCGACGCGCAGCGGCTCGACCGCGGACATGAAGCCGAGCGCGGAGAAGCCGGGCAGCAACAGGAAGTGGAAATCCTCGGGCATCGGGGCAGGGACGGAATCCGGTGGTTGTCACGCATCGTACGGCGCAGCGATCGGACGGGCGCACGCCGCGCCGGCTCGCAGGTTCCGAGCAGTCAGCGGGAGATTATCGCGGGTTTTGCGTGGTTTCAGCGCGTTTTTGCGCCGCGCACGGAGCGGCGCGCGGTGGTCGATGGCAAGAGATGTCGATGCCAAAGCTTTCCTTCAGCGCGAATTTCCCGGCGAGATGCAGGAGCAGTCCCCACGCCGTATCTGGACAAACCCCTGTTCACCGAGATTCGGCTCAAACCCCCGCCACACAAGACACTACACGCGCATAGTGGTTTCCACCCATAGTCGCAAACAGGCAAGAAAAGGTCGCCGGCGGTCTTCTCGCGGCCAATATGGCTCGTTACTTTTACTCCCACGATGCAGGCCGGCGCACACCCCGCGCACCGGCTGCCACGAGATCAACCGGGAGAAACCGAACCATGAAGTCGACGAAGATCGCCGCGCTTGTCGCGGCCGTGCTGGCGACCGGCGTGTTCACGAACGCGGCGCTTGCCGAAACGGAAGCCGCGACCTGCCGCACCGTGCGTTTCGCGGATATCGGCTGGACCGACATCACGTCGACCACGGCGCTCGCGTCGACCGTGTTCGAGGCACTCGGCTACAAGCCGACCACGACGATCGCGTCGGTGCCGATCTCGTTCGCCGGCCTGAAGAGCAAGCAGCTCGACATCTCGCTCGGTTACTGGTGGCCCGTGCAGCAGAAACAGCTTCAGCCGTTCCTCGACAGCAAGTCGATCAACGTCGTCGAGCCGCCGAACCTGTCGGGCGCGAAGGCGACGCTCGCGGTGCCGAGCTACGAATACCAGGCCGGCCTGAAGACCTTCGACGACATCGCGAAACACCGCGCGGAACTCGACGGCAAGATCTACGGGATCGAGCCGGGCAGCAGCGCGAACGCGACGATCCAGAAGATGATCGACACGAACCAGTACGGGCTCGGCGGCTTCAAGCTCGTCGAATCGAGCGAGGCCGGGATGCTGGTGACGGTCGAGCGCGCGATCCGCGAGAAGAAGTGGGTCGTGTTCCTTGGGTGGGAGCCGCATCCGATGAACATCCAGCTCAGCATAAACTACCTGTCCGGCGGCGACGCGTCGTTCGGGCCGAACTACGGCGAAGCGCGCGTGTACACGCTGACGGCGCCCGACTTCATCGCGCGCTGCCCGAACGCGGGCAAGCTCGTCACGAACCTGCGCTTCTCGACGCAGCTCGAGAACCAGCTGATGCAGTCGGTGATGAGCAAGACGAAACCGGCGGATGCGGCGAAGGCCTATCTGAAGAAGAACCCGCAGGTGCTCGATTCGTGGCTCGCGGGCGTCAGAACGTTCGACGGCAAGGACGGCCTGCCTGCCGTGAAGGCCTATCTCGGCCTGTGACGGCCCGTGCGCGGCACCACGCGCGCACCGATGAAAGATATGTAATGCGAAATAACCCGATTCAAGCGAGGCAATCAGCATGAACCATGATGTCATCATCACCTGCGCCGTCACGGGCGCGGGCGATACGGTCGGCAAGCATCCGGCGATTCCGGTCACGCCGAAGGAGATCGCGGCCGCCGCGATCGAGGCCGCGAAGGCCGGCGCGACGGTGGCGCACTGCCACGTGCGCGATCCGCAGACGGGGCGCGGCAGCCGCGACCCGAACCTGTACCGCGAAGTGGTCGACCGCATCCGCTCGGCCGACGTCGACGTGATCATCAACCTGACGGCCGGCATGGGCGGCGATCTCGAGATCGGCCCGGGCGAGGATCCGATGCGCTTCGGCAAGGGTACCGATCTGGTCGGCGGCCTCACACGCCTCGCGCACGTCGAGGAACTGCTGCCCGAGATCTGCACGCTCGATTGCGGCACGCTGAATTTCGGCGACGGCGACTACATCTACGTATCGACGCCCGCGCAGTTGCGCGCCGGCGCGAAGCGCATCCAGGAACTCGGTGTGAAGCCGGAGCTGGAGATCTTCGACACGGGCCATCTGTGGTTCGCGAAGCAGTTGCTGAAGGAAGGGCTGCTCGACGATCCGCCGCTGTTCCAGCTTTGCCTCGGCATTCCGTGGGGCGCGCCGGCCGATACCGGCACGATGAAGGCGATGGTCGACAACCTGCCGCCGGGCGCGCACTGGGCCGGCTTCGGGATCGGCCGCATGCAGATGCCGATGGTCGCGCAGGCGATGCTGCTCGGCGGCCACGTGCGCGTCGGCCTCGAAGACAACATCTGGCTCGATCGCGGCGTGCATGCGACCAACGGCACGCTCGTCGAGCGCGCGAGAGAGATCGTCGAGCGGCTCGGCGGCCGCGTGCTGACGCCGGCCGAAGGCCGCCGCAAGCTCGGCCTGCCGGCGCGCGGCGAGCGTGCGCTCGAACGCCGCGCGATCGCCGAATTCGCGTGAGCTTTCTCCCTGACCGATATGACAGGGCGGCACGCACAGGCGTGGCCGCTCACCGATTTCACCTGATTCGAAGGATGCGTTGACATGGCTGTGAAGACCGACATCAAGACGTTTGCCGCCATCGGCACCGGCGTGATCGGCAGCGGATGGATTTCCCGCGCGCTCGCGCACGGTCTCGACGTGGTCGTGTGGGACCCCGCGCCGGGCGCGGAAGAGCGGCTGCGCGCGAACGTCGCGAATGCATGGCCCGCGCTCGAGCGCGTCGGCCTCGCGCCGGGCGCCGATCCCGCGCGGCTGCGGTTCGTGTCGACGATCGAGGCCTGCGTGGCCGATGCCGATTTCATCCAGGAAAGCGCGCCGGAGCGCGAGGCACTGAAACTCGAACTGCACGAGCAGATCAGCCGCGCGGCGAAGCCCGACGCGATCATCGCATCGTCGACGTCGGGGCTGCTGCCGACGGATTTCTATGCGCGGGCGACGCACCCGGAGCGCTGCGTGGTCGGCCACCCGTTCAATCCGGTCTACCTGCTGCCGCTTGTCGAAGTGCTCGGCGGCGCGCGCACGTCGCCGGAGGCGGTCGAAGCGGCGATGGAGATCTATCGCAAGCTCGGCATGCGGCCGCTGCACGTGCGCAAGGAAGTGCCGGGCTTCATCGCCGATCGCCTGCTCGAAGCGCTGTGGCGCGAGGCGCTGCACCTGGTGAACGAAGGCGTTGCGACGACCGGCGAGATCGATGACGCGATCCGCTTCGGCGCGGGTATCCGCTGGTCGTTCATGGGCACGTTCCTGACCTACACGCTGGCGGGTGGCGACGCGGGCATGCGACACTTCATGCAGCAGTTCGGCCCCGCGCTCGAACTGCCGTGGACGAAGCTGGTCGCGCCGACGCTGACCGATGCGCTGATCGACAGCGTCGTCGAAGGCACGACCGAACAGCAGGGCACGCGCAGCATCAAGGAGCTCGAACGCTATCGCGACGAGTGCATCACCGAGGTGCTGAAGTCGATCGCCGCGGTGAAGGCGCGGCACGGGATGCGATTCGAGGACTAGACATGACGGGCGATACCCCGCTGACGATTTACCGCGACGTGGTGCGGCCCGAATGGGTCGACTACAACGGCCACCTGCGCGATGCGTTCTACCTGCTGATCTTCAGCTTCGCGACCGATGCGCTGCTGGATCGCATCGGCCTCGACGACGCCGCGCGTCGCGAGCGGGGCCGCTCGGTCTATACGCTCGAAGCGCACGTGAACTACCTGCACGAGATCAAGGAGGGCACGCCGGTGCGCGTCGATGCGCGCGTGCTCGCGCACGACGCGAAGCGACTGCACCTTTATCTCGAACTGTTCGCCGACGGGCACGACGACGCGGTATCGGCGAGCGAGCAAATGCTGCTGCACGTCGATACGCGCGACGGCGCGAAATCGGCGCCGTTCGACGACGACGTTGCCGCGCGCGTGGCCGGGCTGCATGCATTGCAGCGCGATTGCGCGGCGCCCGCGTATGCGGGCCGCGTGATCGGCCTGCCGCCGCGCCGCTAGCCGGCGGCAATCTTCAACCGCGGAGCGCACACGATGCTCGAACCGGAAATCGCGGCGTTCGTCGCAGCCGTCGACGCGTGGTATCCGGCCGACGCGGCGGCGCGCTCGCCCGGCGAGCAGCGCCGCCTCTACGACCGCTTCGCGGCCGAATGGACCCCGGCCGCGCTGCCGGCCGGCATCGTGCAGCAGGATGCCGTGTGGCATGCACCCGGCGGACAAGCGATCGCACTGCGGCGCTACACGTCCGCGCACGGCACGCCGCGCGGCACGGTACTGTTTTTTCATGGCGGCGGCTTCGTCGTCGGCTCGCTCGACAGTCATGCGCTGATCACCGCGCAACTGGCGGCCGACACGGGGCTCGACGTGATCGCGGTCGACTACCGGCTTGCGCCCGAACACCGCGCGCCGGCCGCGCTCGACGATTGCGTGGCCGTCACGCGCGCCGCGCGCGATGCGCGCTGGCCGTTCGGGCCGTGCGCGCCTCCGCTGACGCTCGCGGGCGACAGCGCGGGCGGCATGCTCGCGGCGGCGGTGGCCACCGCGCTGCGCGATGCGGGCGAAGGCGGCATCGACGGCATCGCGCTCGTCTATCCGATGCTCGGGTTCGAGCCGCAATCGCCCGCGCGCGAAACGGAAGCGCACGCGCCGATGCTGACGCTCGACGACGTCCGTCGCTATCGCGCGCTGTACTGGGAAGGCGACCTGTCCGATGCGCTGCTGGACGGCAACCCGCTGTTGCGCGCGTCGGTGCCGCTCGCGGCCGAGCGTTTCGACGGTCTGCCGCCCGTGCTCGCGATCGGCGCGGAACACGATCCGCTGCGCGACGATGCGCGCGTGTACGTCGAACTGATTCGCGCGGCCGGCGGCGGCGCGCACTACTGGATGGGAGAGGGGCTGGTGCACGGCTGCTGGCGCGCGCTCGGGACGAGCCCGCAGGCGGCACGGATGCACCGGACGGTCGGCGGTTTTTTGCTCGCACCACACGCACCACATGCGTAGCGGGCGTTTCCGGGAGGCGACGATGCAGGCAGCGCAACACCGTATCGAGGACTGGCGGACGTTTTCGGCCGACGCGGCCATCAGGATGGCGACGATCGGCGACGGAGCGGTGGACGTCGAGTGGAGCGACACGCGACGATCGCCGTTCCATTTCGACTGGCTGCGCGACAACTGCGCGTGTTCCGCGTGCGTGCATGCCGTCACGCGCGAACAGGTGTTCGAGATCGCCGACGCGCGCGAGGACCTGTCCGCACTCACCGTGCATGTCGAAACCGACGGCGCGCTGCATGTGGAGTGGAACGACGGGCATCGCAGCGCGTGGTCGCCGGGCTGGTTGCGTGCGCATGCATACGACGACGCGTCGCGAGCGGAGCGTCTGGCCGCGCACGGGCGGCACGTGTGGGCCGGCGACGATGCGACGGCGATCGGCGTGTTCGCGTGGCGCGACGTGATGGAGGACGACCGCGCATTGCTCGCGTGGCTCGCCGCATTGCAGCGCACGGGGCTGACGCTCGTCGAAGGCGTGCCGGCCGAGCGTGGCCGCGTCGACGAGATCGCGCGCCGGATCGGCCTGATCCGCGAAAGCAATTTCGGCGTGCTGTTCGACGTCGAATCGAAGCCGCGCCCGGACAGCAATGCGTATACGTCGCTGAACCTGCCGCCGCACACCGATCTGCCGACGCGCGAATTGCAGCCGGGCGTGCAGTTCCTGCATTGCCTCGCGAACGACGCGACCGGGGGCGACAGCGTGTTCCTCGACGGCTTTGCGCTTGCCGATGCGCTGCGGCGCGAGCATCCGGCCGATTTCGAACAACTCGCGTCGACCCCGTTCGAGTTCTGGAACAAGAGTGCGAACAGCGACTACCGCTGTTCAGCGCCGGTGATCGGGCTCGATGCGCGCGGCAATGTGACCGAGGTGCGCGTCGCGAACTTCCTGCGCGGGCCGCTCGATGCGCCGGCCGGCTCGGTCGCGGCCGTCTATCGCGCGTACCGGCGGTTTCTTGCGCTCGCGCGCGAGCCGCGTTTCCGCGTGCAGCGCCGGCTGCGGGCGGGCGACATGTGGGCGTTCGACAACCGGCGCGTGCTGCATGCGCGCACCGAGTTCGATCCGTCGACCGGCCGCCGGCACCTGCAGGGCTGTTACGTCGATCGCGACGAACTGCTGTCGCGCTGGCGCGTGCTGTCGCGTTCGGCGCCGGCTGCGGCCGCAGGGCATTGACCGGCACACCCGGCTTCGCCACGCAGACGAAAAAGCGCCCGGACGCAAGGCGCCCGGGCGAAGCCACCCGCTGCCGGGCGGCGGAGGTATGCGTTTCATAAAAAAGACGAGCCCCGCAAAGGGGCTCGTCCGGACTTCCTTGCTTCATCGCGCGGCGCCCGCCGGGGGCGCGTCGGCTTACTGGCCGAAGAAGATCGAGTCGCGCGCGTTCGACGACGCTGCGGCAACCGGGGCGCCCGAGTGGACGGCCGGAGCCGGTTGCGCGCCGTAGCCGCTGGCGTCGGCACCATGGACGCGTGCTTCGGCGCTCTGGATGTCGTTCGGGTAGTACGGGCTCGACACGCCCGGCTTGTAGCCGGCTTGTTCGAGCTGGACGAGTTCGTTGCGCACTTGAGCGCGCGTCACGGTGCTTTGAGCGAATGCGCCAAACGAAGCGGACAGGGCGGCAGCGGCAACGACTGCGGAAACGAGCGATTTCATGGTGACCTCCGGTGTTTTATTGAGTTCGCTCTCGACACCATGTCTTAAGCGATTGATCAAATCTTAGTCACCGGATGGTTGAGGGTAAACGCTGATTTTGACGATAAATTGTTTCCTGGGCGGTAACAGTGGTCGGTCAAATCAGTCTTTCAATCGGCTTTCTTTTCGGTTGGCGTAATAAGCGCGAGGAATGTTGCGGGTGGCGGCGCGCGGTTCAGCGCGCCTCGGCCGTCGTGTCGAACGGCCTGCCCGGCGAGCGCCCGGCCGGCGCGTCCGAGCTGAGGAAGCGCACGCCCGTCGCGGCTTCCGACGCTTCCCACAGCAACGCGGCCGACGCCACATCGCGCGCCGCGCGCGGCACGCTCGCGGGCGCCGGCAGCCCACGCGACTCGAACCAGCCGGACGGGCCGATGTACGCGCCGCCCTCGAGATCGGGCGCGGTCGCCGCATGGATCGCGGGCAGCGCGCCCTGGTCGGCCGGCTGAGCGAGATAACGGTTCGCGGCGCGCATCAGCGCCGCGCGGGCCGGCGAGCTGTCCATCGCCGGGCCCGCGAACTGCAGGTTGGTCGCCGCGTAGCCGGGGTGTGCGGCCACGCTGATCCCGGCGAAGGCCGCGCGGTCGAAGCGGCGCTGCAACTCGATCGCGAACACGAGGTTCGCGAGCTTGCTGTCGCAATAGGCGAGATAACGGTTGTAGCGATGTTCGGCGCGCAGGTCGTCGACGCGAATCCGGCCGCCGCGGTTGAGGCCGCTCGACATCGTCACGACGCGCGGGCGCCGCGCGGCGCGCAGCGCGGGCAGCAGATGGCCGGTCAGCGCGAAATGGCCGAGGTGGTTGGTGCCGAACTGCATCTCGAAGCCGTCTTGCGTATGCCGCAGCGGCAGGAACATCACGCCGGCGTTGTTGCAGAGGATGTCGACGCGGCCGTGGCGGTCGGCCACGTCGCCCGCGAAGCGTGCGATCGATGCGAGATCGGCGAGGTCGAGCGGATCGACTTCGACCCGCGCATCGGGATGGAGCCGGCGGATCGCATCGGCCGCCTGCGCGGCGCGCGCGGCGTCGCGGCAGCCCATCACGACCGTCGCGCCTTTCGCGGCCAGCGTTTCCGCGAGCTGCCAGCCGAGACCGCTGTTGGCGCCGGTCACGACCGCGACCTTGCCGCCCTGCGCCGGGACGTGGCGCGCGCTCCATGCATGCATGTCTGCCTCCATCGGCGCGGCCGGTCGGCCGCAGCACGTAATCATTACATTGAATAATGTAACGATAGTGTGCGCGGGCGTGGCAGACAAGCGGGGGAATTAGACCGGTGCTTCTAGGGCTGGCGCATTGCGTGGTGCCGTGTGCCGCGGCGTGCGGCCGGCAGGATTTACCTGCCCCCGGCGAGGGCGAGCACTTCGGCGGCGGAGATCATCGCGGCCGCGTTCGCGGGCGCCGGGCGTTCGGCCGGGCGGAAGACTTCGTCGCCGCGATGAATGATCTGGCGCGACAGCGCGCAGGTGCCGGTGCGTTGCGCGAAGCGGCGGCGCCAGCGCTGTTCACCGTAGTGACAGCGGCCGGGTTCGACCCAGCGCACGACGAGCAGCGTATCGGAACGTTCGAGGATTTCGACGTGGACGTCGGCGGGATCGAGCGCAGGCAGGGATTTGGAGGCCTTCATTTGCCGTTTCCTAAAGCTCGTGCGGTTTCGGCCGTGGCAGTGGTTGTCACTACCCGATGGCGAATCCGTAGCGGTTTCCATGAGTGGTGCGCTAAATGTAAGCGTCTGTGACCGGAAAAAACATCCTGTCTAGATCAAATTACCTTTTGCCGATTTAGAAACAATCCACGCTTATTTTCTTGGAAACCACAGACAAAAACGCCCCGGACGGGAAGTCCGGGGCGGGAAATCGGCCCGCGCACCGTGTCTGCTCGCCCAGTCACGGAGCCCATCGCCGGGGGACGGAGGTGCCCGCAGGGATCGAACGCGGGCGGTGGCGATGGTCCGGAAGCGCGGTCCGGTACGCCATGATGGCGCGCGCATCCCGTTGAGACCCTGACGCGAACATGACTTTTTTGTCAGTTTGGCGCGGTCGGCGTGCCAAGTGCGTGCGGAAAAACGGCCGGGAGGCCTGCCGGCATTGGGTTTGAGCGAAATCATGGGCGCACGGCCGGGGCTGGCCGACCACCGGATTTTTATCCAGCGACCGGATTGACCCGCCCGGGTAAATACTGAATCCCGAGTTCGTGACAAGCGCGCGATCTCTTCCTATGATTGGTTGGACCTTTAGTCCTTTGTGCCAATCGGCCGACTGGCGGCCGGCTTTTTCGGGAGTTGCTCATGAGATTGCAGGGCAAACGCGCGCTGGTGACGGCGGCCGGGCAGGGTATCGGCCGCGCGACCGCGCTGCGGTTCGCGAGCGAGGGCGCCGACGTGCTGGCGACCGACATCAACGAAGCCGCGCTGGCGCGGCTCGAGGCCGACGCCGAACGCGCGGGCGGGCGGCTGACCACGCGGCGGCTCGACGTGACCGATGCGCACGACGTCGCGGCGCTCGCCGCGAGCGAACGCGCGTTCGACGTGCTGTTCAACTGCGCGGGTTACGTGCATCACGGGTCGATCCTCGATTGCGACGACGACGCGTGGGCGTTCTCGCTGAACCTGAACGTCACGTCGATGTACCGGCTGATCCGTGCGCTGCTGCCCGCGATGCTCGAAGCCGGCGGCGCGTCGATCATCAACATGGCGTCGGCCGCGTCGAGCGTGAAGGGCGTGCCGAACCGCTTCGTGTACGGCACGACCAAGGCGGCCGTGATCGGCCTGACCAAGGCGGTGGCCGCCGATTTCGTCGAGCAGCGCATCCGCTGCAACGCGATCTGCCCGGGCACGATCGAATCGCCGTCGCTGGAGGCGCGGATCGCCGAGCAGGCGCGAACGCGCCACGTGTCGACCGACGAGGTGCGCCAGGCGTTCGTCGCGCGCCAGCCGATGGGCCGCATCGGCAGCGCGGACGAGGTGGCCGCGCTCGCGCTGTACCTGGCGTCCGACGAAGCGTCGTTCACGACCGGCGCGATTCACCTGATCGACGGCGGCTGGTCAAACTAACCGCACCTTCCCATTCACTTTCCGCTTCCATTCAGAAGACGATATGAAACTGCTGAGATTTGGCGACAAACACCATGAAAAGCCGGGCCTGCTCGATGCGCAGGGCCACCTCCGCGACCTGTCCGGTGTGATCGACGACATCGCCGGCGACGCGCTGGCGCCGGCCTCGCTCGCGCGGCTGCGCGACATTCCGCCGTCGTCGCTGCCGCTCGTCGAAGGCACGCCGCGGCTCGGCGCGTGCGTCGGCCGCGTCGGCAAGTTCATCTGCATCGGGCTCAACTATTCCGATCACGCGGCCGAATCGGGGATGGAGGTGCCGAAGGAGCCCGTCGTGTTCGGCAAGTGGACGAGTGCGATCTCGGGCCCGAACGACGACGTCGAGATTCCGCGCGGCTCCGAGAAGACCGACTGGGAAGTCGAACTCGGCGTGGTGATCGGCCAGGGCGGCCGCTATATCGCGGAAGCCGACGCGCTGTCGCACGTCGCCGGCTACTGCGTCGTGAACGACGTGTCGGAGCGCGAATTCCAGCTCGAACGCGGCGGCACGTGGGACAAGGGCAAGGGCAACGACACGTTCGGGCCGCTCGGCCCGTGGCTCGTGACCGCCGACGAAGTGCCCGATCCGCACGCGCTGCGGTTGTGGCTCGACGTCGACGGCCATCGCTACCAGAACGGCACGACCGCGACGATGGTGTTCCGCGTGCCGCACCTGATCAGCTATCTGAGCCGCTTCATGAGCCTGCAGCCGGGCGACGTGATCTCGACCGGCACGCCGCCGGGCGTCGGCCTCGGGCAGAAGCCGCCCGTCTATCTGCGCGCCGGGCAGGTGATCACGCTCGGCATCGACGGGCTCGGCGAGCAGCGCCAGCGCACCGTGCAGGCCTGATTTCCTTTAACGGACGGTTCGTCATGCCTATCATTCGATCGATGCGCGTCCTCGACGTGCGCTTTCCGACCTCGCGCCAGCTTGACGGCTCCGATGCGATGAATCCGGACCCCGATTATTCGGCCGCGTATGTCGTGCTCGAAACCGACCGCGACGGGCTCGAAGGTCACGGGCTCACGTTCACGATCGGGCGCGGCAACGAGATCTGCTGCGCGGCGATCGACGCGATGCGTCACCTGGTTGTCGGCCTCGACCTCGACTGGATCCGCGAGGACATGGGCCGCTTCTGGCGGCACGTCACGTCGGACAGCCAGTTGCGCTGGATCGGCCCCGACAAGGGCGCGATCCATCTGGCGACGGGCGCCGTCGTCAATGCGGTGTGGGACCTGTGGGCGAAGGCCGTCGGCAAGCCGCTGTGGCGGCTCGTCGCCGACATGAGCCCCGAGGAGTTGGTGCGCGCGATCGACTTCCGCTACCTGACCGACTGCCTGAGCCCGGACGAAGCGCTCGACCTGCTGCGCCGGCAGGCGCCGGGCAAGGCCGCGCGGATCGCGACGCTGGAGCGCGACGGCTACCCGTGCTACACGACGTCGGCCGGCTGGCTCGGCTACAGCGACGACAAGCTGCGCCGGCTGTGCGGAGAAGCCGTCGACGCAGGCTTCGACTACGTGAAGCTGAAGGTCGGCGCGAACCTGGAAGACGACATCCGCCGCGTGACGATCGCGCGCGAGGTGATCGGCCCGAACCGCAAGCTGATGATCGACGCGAACCAGGTGTGGGAAGTCGACGAGGCGATCGACTGGGTGCGCGAGCTGGCGTTCGCGCGGCCGTGGTTCATCGAGGAGCCGACGAGCCCCGACGACGTCGAAGGGCATCGCAAGATCCGCGAGGCGATCGGGCCCGTGCAGGTCGCGACCGGCGAGATGTGCCAGAACCGCGTGCTGTTCAAGCAGTTCATCGCACGCGGCGCGATCGACGTCGTGCAGATCGACGCGTGCCGGCTCGGCGGCGTGAACGAGATTCTCGCGGTGATGCTGATGGCCGCGAAGTACGGGCTGCCCGTGTGCCCGCATGCGGGCGGCGTCGGGTTGTGCGAGTACGTGCAGCACCTGTCGATGATCGATTACGTGTGCATTTCCGGCACGAAGGAAGGGCGCGTGACCGAATACGTCGATCACCTGCACGAGCATTTCGTGGAGCCGTGCGTCGTGCGCGGCGCGGCGTACATGCCGCCGACGGCGCCCGGCTTCTCGATCGAGATGAAGCCCGAATCGCTGGAGCAGTACCGGTTCCGCGGCTGAAGCATGGCAGTGCACGGCGACGCGCCACGCGCGTCGTGCGCGGCGACTACATGAACGACGGAGACGCGAAGTGGATTTGAATCTGCAAGACAAGGTCGTGATCGTGACCGGCGGCGCGTCGGGCATCGGCGCCGCGATCTCGATGCGCCTCGCCGGCGAAGGCGCGATACCGGTGGTGTTCGCGCGCCACGCGCCCGACGATGCGTTCCGGCGCGAACTCGCGCGGAAGCAGCCGCGTGCCGAGTGCGTGACAGTCGAACTGCAGGACGACGCGCAATGCCGCGATGGGGTCGCACAGACCGTCGCGCGCTTCGGCCGCATCGACGGCCTCGTCAACAACGCGGGCATCAACGACAGCATCGGGCTCGACGCCGGGCGCGACGCGTTCGTCGCGTCGCTCGAACGCAACCTGATCCACTACTACGTGATGGCGCACTACTGCGTGCCACACCTGAAGGCGACGCGCGGCGCGATCGTCAACATCTCGTCGAAGACGGCCGTGACCGGGCAGGGCAACACGAGCGGCTATTGCGCGTCGAAGGGCGCGCAGCTCGCATTGACGCGCGAATGGGCCGTCGCGTTGCGCGACGATGGCGTGCGCGTGAACGCGGTGATCCCGGCCGAGGTGATGACGCCGCTGTACCGGAACTGGCTCGCCGGCTTTGACGATCCCGACGCGAAGCTTGCCGGCATCGCGGGCAAGGTGCCGCTCGGCAAGCGCTTCACGACAGCCGACGAGATCGCCGACACGGCCGTGTTCCTGCTGTCGGAACGTGCATCGCACACGACGGGCCAGTGGCTGTTCGTCGATGGCGGCTATACGCATCTCGACCGTGCGATCAGCTAAGGGCGGCGATCCATGCAACCCGACCCGAACCCGAACACCGTGCCGCCGCTGATTGCGCTGACCGGCATCGGCAAGCGCTTTCCGGGCGTGCAGGCGCTCGACGACTGCCGTTTCGACCTGCGTGCCGGCGAAGTGCATGCACTGATGGGCGAGAACGGCGCCGGCAAGTCGACGCTGATGAAGATCCTCGCGGGCGTCTACCAGCGCGACGACGGCGAGATCCGGATGGACGGCCGCGCGGTGGAGATCGCCGATCCGCGCGCCGCGCAGGCGCTCGGGATCGGCATCATCCATCAGGAACTGAACCTGATGAACCACCTGAGCGTCGCGCAGAACATCTTCATCGGCCGCGAGCCGCGCGGCCGCTTCGGCGTGTTCGTCGACGAAGAGAAGCTGAACCGCGACGCGGCCGCGATCTTCGCGCGGATGCGGCTCGATCTCGACCCGCGCACGCCGGTCGGCCGGCTGACGGTCGCGAAGCAGCAGATGGTCGAGATCGCGAAGGCGCTGTCGTTCGACTCGCGCGTGCTGATCATGGACGAGCCGACCGCCGCGCTCAACAACGCGGAGATCGCCGAGCTGTTCCGCATCATCGGCGACCTGCGCGCGCACGGCGTCGGCATCGTCTATATCTCGCACAAGATGGACGAACTGCGCCAGATCGCCGATCGCGTGACCGTGATGCGTGACGGTAAGTATGTCGCGACCGTGCCGATGGCGGAAACCTCGATGGACGCGATCATCGCGATGATGGTCGGCCGCCAGCTCGATACCGAATTCCGCACGCCGCCCGATACGTCCGCGAACGACGTCGCGCTCGAAGTGCGCGGGCTGTCGCGCGGCCGTGCAATCCGCGACGTCGCCTTTACGCTGCGGCGTGGCGAGATCCTGGGCTTTGCTGGGCTGATGGGCGCGGGCCGCACCGAGGTCGCGCGCGCGGTGTTCGGCGCCGACCCGGTCGATGCGGGCGAGATCCGCGTGCACGGCAAGACCGTGACGATCCGCACGCCGGCCGACGCGGTCAGGCACGGCATCGGCTACCTGTCCGAGGATCGCAAGCACTTCGGGCTCGCGGTCGGGATGGACGTGCAGAACAACATCGCGCTGTCGAGCATGCGCCGCTTCGTTCGCCGCGGCGTGTTTCTCGACGCACGCGAGATGCGCGACACCGCGCAGGCGTACGTGCGGCAGCTCGCGATCCGCACGCCGTCGGTCGCACAGCCCGCGCGTTTGTTGTCGGGCGGCAACCAGCAGAAGATCGTGATCGCGAAGTGGCTGCTGCGCGACTGCGACATCCTGTTCTTCGACGAGCCGACGCGCGGCATCGACGTCGGCGCGAAAAGCGAGATCTACAAGCTGCTCGACGCGCTCGCCGCCGACGGCAAGGCGATCGTGATGATCTCGTCGGAGCTGCCCGAGGTGCTGCGGCTGAGCCACCGGATTCTCGTGATGTGCGAAGGCCGCGTCACGGGCGAACTGCGCGCGGCCGACGCCACGCAGGAAAAGATCATGCAGCTCGCGACGCAGCGCGAGTCGACCGTATTGTCCTGAATCTGACGTCTACCCGATCATGTCCAACGATACGCATCCCGTTCCGCCCCTTGCTTCCGGCGACACGCCGGCCGGCGCTGCCGGCTTCCGTGCGCGCTTCTTCAACCCGGCCGCGCGGCAGAAGTTGCTCGCGTTCGCGAGCCTCGTGCTGCTGATCGCATTCTTCAGCTTCGCGTCGCCGAACTTCCTCGAAGTCGACAACCTCGTGTCGATCCTGCAGGCCACCGCGGTGAACGGCGTGCTGGCCGTTGCCTGTACGTACGTGATCATCACGTCGGGCATCGACCTGTCGGTCGGCACGCTGATGACGTTCTGCGCGGTGATGGCCGGCGTTGTGCTGACGAAATGGGGGATGCCGCTGCCGCTCGGGATCCTGGCCGCGCTGGGGTTCGGCGCGCTGTCGGGCAGCGTGTCGGGCTTCGTGATCGCGAAGATGAAGGTGCCGCCGTTCATCGCGACGCTCGGCATGATGATGTTGCTCAAGGGGCTGTCGCTCGTGATCTCGGGCACGCGGCCGATCTACTTCAACGACACGCCGGGCTTCACGTCGATCGCGCAGGATTCGCTGATCGGTAACCTGATTCCCGCGCTGCCAATTCCGAACGCGGTGCTGATCCTGTTTCTCGTCGCGATCGGCGCGTCGATCGTGCTGAACCGGACGATCTTCGGCCGCTACACGTTCGCGCTCGGCAGCAACGAGGAGGCGCTGCGGCTGTCCGGCGTGAACGTCGACGCGTGGAAGATCGCGGTCTATACGTTCAGCGGCGCGGTGTGCGGGATCGCCGGCCTCTTGATCGCGTCGCGCCTGAATTCCGCGCAGCCCGCGCTCGGGCAGGGCTACGAGCTCGATGCGATCGCGGCCGTCGTGATCGGCGGCACGTCGCTGTCGGGCGGCGCGGGCAGCATCGTCGGCACGATCATCGGCGCGTTCATCATGAGCGTGCTGACCAACGGCCTGCGCATCATGTCGGTCGCGCAGGAATGGCAGACGGTCGTGACGGGCGTGATCATCATCCTCGCCGTCTACGTCGACATCCTGCGCCGGCGGCGCCGCTGACACGCATAAGCAGGTGCTTCACCGCCGGCCCGGCCGGCATCCCGGTAGATACCAACCAAGGAGACGCGAAGTGATCAGGAGCAAGGTGTTGAACGCGATCGTCGGGCTGACGTTCGCCGTCGGCGTCACGGCCGGCGCGCAGGCGCAGGAAACCTACATCCCGCTGATCTCGAAGGGCTTCCAGCATCAGTTCTGGCAGGCCGTGAAATCGGGCGCGATGCAGGCCGCGAAGGACTACAAGGTCAAGGTGACGTTCGAAGGCCCCGAAACCGAGGCGATGGTCGACAAGCAGATCGACATGCTGTCGGCCGCGATCGCGAAGAAGCCGGCCGCGCTCGGCTTCGCGGCGCTCGACAGCAAGGCCGCGCTGCCGCTCCTGAAGAAGGCACAGGCCGAGAAGATCCCGGTGATCGCGTTCGACTCGGGCGTCGACAGCGATATCCCGGCGACGACCGCCGCGACCAACAACAAGGCCGCCGCATCGCTTGCCGCCGACAAGCTCGCCGCGCTGATCGGCGACGAAGGCGAGGTGGCCGTGGTCGCGCACGACCAGACGAGCCGCACCGGCATCGACCGCCGCGACGGTTTTCTCGAGCGGATGAAGTCGGCGCACCCGAAGGTGCAGGTCGTGACCGTGCAGTACGGCGAAGGTGACCAGCTGAAGTCGACCGAGGTGACGAAGTCGATCCTGCAGGCGTATCCGAAGCTCAAGGGGCTGTTCGGCACCAACGAAGGCTCGGCGATCGGCGTGGTCAACGGCGTGCGCGAGATGAAGCGCAAGGTCGTGATCGTCGGCTACGATTCCGGCAAGCAGCAGAAGGACGCGATCCGCAGCGGGCTGATGGCCGGCGCGATCACGCAGAACCCGATCGGGATCGGTTACAAGACGGTCGAGGCGGCCGTGAAGTCAATCAAGGGCGAGAAGCTGCCGAAGGTCATCGATACCGGTTTCTACTGGTACGACAAGACCAATATCGGCGACCCGAAGATTGCGGCGGTGTTGTACGACTGAGCGTTGCGTGCGGCGGCGCGTATCGCGGCGGCCGTCGCACGGCGAACGAAACACGAGGACACCATGAGCGCAGTGCGTATCGATTCCCATCAGCACTTCTGGCGTTATCGCGCGGCCGACTATCCGTGGATCGGCCCCGGGATGGGCGTGCTTGCGCGCGACTACCTGCCCGATGCGCTGTGGCCGCTGATGCACGCACAGGCGCTCGGCGCGTCGATCGCGGTGCAGGCGCGCGCCGGGCGCGACGAGACGGCGTTCCTGATCGATCTCGCGCGCGACGACGCGCGCATCGCGGCGGTGGTCGGCTGGGAGGATCTCGGTGCGCCGCAGCTTGCCGAGCGTGTCGCCGAATGGCGCAGCCCGAAGCTGCGCGGCTTTCGTCACCAGGTGCAGGACGAGGCCGATGTCGGCGCGTTCGTCGCGGATCCCGGCTTCAATCGCGGCATTGCGTGGCTGCAGGCGAACGGGTACGTGTACGACGTGCTCGTGTTCGAGCGCCAGTTGCCGGACGTGCATGCGTTCTGCGCGCGGCACGACGCGCACTGGCTCGTGCTCGACCATGTCGGCAAGCCGGCGCTCGCCGAGTTCGAGCGCGACGAGACGGCGCTCGCGCGCTGGCGCGCCGCGCTGCGCGAGCTGGGCGCGCTGCCGCATGTCGCGTGCAAGCTGTCGGGGCTCGTGACCGAGGCCGACTGGCGGCACGGCCTGCGCGCGCAGGACATCCGGCATATCGAGCAGTGTCTCGACGCGGCGCTCGACGCGTTCGGGCCGCAGCGGCTGATGTTCGGGTCGGACTGGCCCGTGTGCCTGCTTGCCGCGTCGTATGACGAAGTCGCGTCGCTGGTCGAGCGCTGGGCCGAATCGCGGCTGTCGGCGGCCGAACGCGGCGCGCTGTGGGGCGGCACCGCCGCGCGTTGCTACGCGGTGCCGGGCGATGTGAAGCGCGACATATAAAATAGGCGCGAACGGCCTGTTCGATTCGTCAGGCCGTCCGCAACGAAACCGATCACCTGCATCAACGTATGTCCATCCAGCCGATTCAGAATCGCCGCCTATACCAGCAGATCGCCGACAAGCTCAGTGCGATGATCGAGTCCGGCGATTTTCCGCCGGGCAGCTATCTGCCGCCCGAGCGTGAGCTGGCCGAACAGTTCGGCGTATCGCGCACGTCGGTGCGCGAAGCGCTGATCGCGCTTGAAGTGAGCGGGCTCGTCAGCGTGCGCGTTGGCGACGGCGTGAAGGTGCGCCATCCCGAAACCGCCGCCGCACCTGCACCTGCACCCGCACCCGGCGCGAAGGTCGCGCCTTTCACGATCGTCGAGATCGATCCCGAACTCGGCATCGCGCTCGATCTCGACACCGAAATCCCGCCGTTCGCGCTGTTGCAGGCGCGCCGGCTGATCGAGCCGGAAGCCGCGTCGCTTGCCGCGAAGCACGGCTCGGACGAGCAGATCGAAGGGATCCACGAAGCGTTCCTGCGCAACCAGGAAGACAACCGCAGCGGCTCGCTCACGCATCCGGGCGACCGGCTGTTCCATATCCGCATCGCGGAAGCGAGCGACAACCCCGCGTATGCGCTGATGATCAAGCAGTTGCTCGCGCACAAGTACGACCTGATGTTCCAGCGGCTGCAGTCGCTGTACATGCCGAACGACATGCCGCACCGGTCGGAACGGGAACATCGTGCGATCCTCGATGCGATCCGCGCGCGCGACCCGGAGGCCGCGCGCCGCGCGATGGCCGAGCATCTCGACGAAGTGATCCGCATCTTCGGCCGCGCGCTCGACTGAGCGCGCTTTTCCGCGAGGCAGGTTCAGAAGCGATCCGCGCGATACGGCGACGGATCGGTGAACGGTGCTTCGCCCGTCATCATCTCCGCCAGCAGGCGGCCGGTGACGGGGCCGAGCGTGAGCCCGTGATGGTTGTGCCCGAACGAGAACCACAGCCCGCGATGCGCGGGCGCGGGGCCGATCACCGGGCGCATGTCGGGCGTGCACGGCCGGAAGCCGAGCCACGGCTGCGGGTCGAGCCGTTCGCCGAAGCCGAACATGGGCCGCGCGACGCGTTCCGCGCGTTCGAGCTGCACGCCGGTCGGCGGCACGCCGCGCCGCGCGATCTCGACGCCGGTCGTCAGCCGCAGCCCGCGCCGCATCGGCGCGATCACGTAACCGTATTCGCGATCGACGATCGGCGCCGACGGCACGCCGCGCGCGGACGGCGCGTAGTGCATGTGATAGCCGCGCTTCTCGCGCAGCGGAATCTTGTAGCCGAACTTGCCGAACACCGTGTCGGACCACGGGCCGAGCGCGACGACGACGGCCGGCGCGGCGGCCGGGCCATCCTGGGTGCTGACCTGCCAGCCGGGCGACAGCGCGTCGAGGCTTGCGGCGTCGCCGGTGAGCAGCGTGCCGCCGCCTTGCACGAACAGTTGCGCGTACGCTTTGACGAGCGCGGACGGATCGACGACGCTTTTCGGATCGAGCCAGTGCAGCGCGCCGCAGAAGCCTTGGGCGAGGCTCGGTTCGTGCGCGAGCAGCGCGGCCGCATCGAGCGGCGTGATGCCGAGCCCGTGGCGGCGCGCGGTGAGGCCGGCCTCGGCCACGCCGCGTTCGAATGCGGCCGGCGTGCGGAACGCTTCCAGCCAGCCGCTTGCACGGACGAGCTCGCCGGCGCCGGCGCGCGCGATCAGCGCGTCGTGCTCGACGAGGCAGCGCTCGATCAGCGGCAGCATGTCGCGCGAGGCCGCCGCGTGACGCAGCGGCGCGGATTCCCACCAGAACCGCGCGAGCCACGGCGCGAAGGCCGGCAGCGACGTGCTGTGCCAGTAGAGATCGGTCGAGCGGTTCAGCGCGTAGCGCATCAGCGTGAACGGGCTGCGCGGGAACGGATACGGCTCGACCGACGAGCGCTCGATCAGCCCCGCGTTGCCGAAGCTCGTGCCTTCGCCGGGCGCGCCGCGATCGACGAGGGCGACCTTGCGTCCGCGATCCTGCAGGTGCAGCGCGGCGGAGACGCCGACGATGCCGGCACCCAGAACGATTACGTCGAAGTCCATCGGTGGTGGTGAAAGACGGTTAGCGGTGCGCTCGCCCGCGGTACGGTGTGCGCGCCCAGGTTGGAGATCGTTCGAACTGCAAGCATACTCGCGGCGGCGTGGGGCACCAAGCGGGACGCGCGGCCGGCGCGTGGCCGGTGGCCCGTTCGCTTATCCGCGCGCCGGATCAGATCCCGTTCGTGTGGCCCGCTTCGCGCGACGCCGACGCCAGGCGGCGGGCAGCGGCGAAGCAGGCGGCTTCGTCCCCCGGCGCGCCGATCAGTTGCACCCCGACCGGCAGTTCGCCCGGCCGGAAACACGGTGCGGCGATCACCGGCAGGTCGGCAAACGAGATCGGTTGCGTGAGCATGCCGAGGGACTTTGCCGGTTCGAGCGCGATGCCGTTGACGTCGACGGTGGCGTCCGTAAATCGCGGCGCCGCATAGGGCGTCGTGGCCGCGATCAGGATGTCGTAGCGCTCGAAGTACGCCGCGATGCGCGTACGCCACGCGGCGCGGCAGGCCAGTGCCTGCGCGTAGACGGCATCGGGCGTTGCCGCGCCGGCGGCAATGCGGGTCCGCAATCGTTCCGATACGCAGGCTGAGGGCGCGTCGAGCAGCGCTCGATGTGCACGGGCGAGCTCCACGTTGGACACGACGACTGCTGCCTCGCGCACGCGCGCGGCTTCTGCGCCATCGATCGGGATGGCATCAGCCGCATGCAGGCCGGCCGCCGCGTGCCGGACAGCCTGCCATGCAGCCGTATCGGCGTGCCGCTCGAAATCGCCGGTCAGCACGGCGGCGCGTAGCGGGGCGGCCGGATCGTGCGCCGATCGTTGTGTCGGCAACGGGCTGGCGCCGAGCAGCGCACGGTAGAGCGCCGCGAGATCGTCGATGTCGTTCGCGAATCCGCCGACCGCGTCGAGCGTGGTTGCGTACGGAACGCATCCCGTGCGCGACAGCCGTTGCGTGCCGGGCCGGATGCCCCAGACGCCGCACAATGCGGCCGGGGCGCGGATCGAACCGTTGGTGTCGCTGCCGAGCGCGAGCGGGACGTAGCCGGCCGCCACCGCGGCGGCCGACCCGCTCGACGAGCCGCCCGTCATGCGCGACGGATCGGCCGGGAGCCGCACCGCGCCGAAATGCGGATTCACGCCGGTGGCGCCGCAGGCGAGCTCGTCCATGTGCGTGGCGCCGACCGGAATCGCGCCGGCCGCGGCGAGTCGGGCGACCATCGCGGCGTCGCTGCCTGCCGGCGGCAGCGCGGCACGCACCGGCGATCCGGCGACGGTGACGTAGCCCGCGACGTCGAAATTGCCCTTCACGAGAAACGGCACGCCTGCGAGCGGGCCCGGATCGCGCCCGCCTCGTACGAGACCGTCGATACGCCGCGCGTCGTGCAGCGCCCGCACGTCGAAAGTCTGCGAACAGGCGCGATATCGCCCGTCCCGCGATGCGATGTCGTCGAGCACGGCCTGCACGGTCGATACGGCGTCGATCTGTCCGGCGCGAATCGCGGCCGCCAGCGCGAGCGCGCTGCGCATCGACGACGGCGCGGTCATGCGCGCTCCATCACCCGGCGCGGAATCGACAGGATCAGCGCGGCCGCGGCGAACAGCGTGAAGGCGAGCAGCGCGACGCCGAGCTCGGTGCTGCCGGTCAATCCCGTCGCGTAGCCCATCAGCGTCGGGCCGACGAATCCCGCCACGGCCGCGCCGATGTTGACGAGTCCCGCGCCGCCCGCCGCCGCCTCGCCGGCGAGAATCCGCGACGGCAGGCTCCAGAACATGGCCAGCGTGCTCATGATGCCGGCCACGCCGATGGTCAGGCACGCAACCGCCAGCACCGGATGCGCGTGCATGCCTAGGCTCGCGAGCAGCGCGATGCCGCCGAGCGTGACGGGCAGCGCCGTATGCCAGCGGCGTTCGCCGGTGCGCACCGAATGCTGCGCATTCGCGATCATCGCGATCGATGCGACGAGATACGGAATCGCACTGACGAGGCCGATCGCGAGATTGCTGAGCGCGCCGAGCGCCTTGATCATCGTCGGCATCCAGAACACGAGGCCATAGTTGCCGACGTTGTAGAGGAACGACGTCGCGACCAGGATCCACAGCGTCGGCTCGCGCAGCGCGGCGCCGAGCTGCGTGCGCTTGCCCGCTGCTTCCTGCGCCATTTCCGCGTGGATCAGCCGTTTTTCCGCGTCGGTCAGCCACGCCGCATCGTCGACCCGCTCGGTCACGCGAACGAGCAGATACAGGCCGAGCCCCATTGCCGGCAGGCCTTCGAGCACGAACATCCATTGCCAGCCGCGCAGCCCGAAGCCGCCGTGCGTCGCATCCATGATCCACCCGGATAGCGGCGCACCGACGATCACGCCCAGCGGCATCGCGAGAAACAGGAGCGCCATCACCTTGGCCAGCCGGTGCGACGGAAACCACACGCTGAAATAGGCGATCACGGCCGGAAAGAAGCTGGCCTCGGTCACGCCGAGCAGGAAGCGCAGTGCGTAGAAGCTGGCTGTGTCGCGGGTCGCGAGCGTGGCGACCGACACCGCCCCCCACGCCAGCATCGAGCCGGCGAGACAGCGCTTCACGCCGATCTTGCGCACAAGCCAGCCGGCCGGCACCTGAAGCAGCAGGTAGCCGACGAAGAACAGGCCCGCGCCGACGCCGTACGCGGCATCCGACAGATGGAGGTCGGCCACCATCTGCAGTTTCGCGAAGCCGACGTTCACGCGGTCGAGATAGCCGAAGAAGTAGCAGACGAGGATCAGCGGGATGATGCGCCGGCTCAATCGTGCATACAGTGCGTCGATGTCGGGCGCGGAAGCACTCGCGCTCGTGTCGGTGCCGGTCTGCATGCCGCGCGGCGCGGCGGCGCCATTGGAATTCGTCATGGGGACTCCGTACGGGTTGAGGCGGGCGGCCGTTGTATCGCGGATGGCCTCACGCCGGCATGGCTAGAAAGAGGCAGGCGCCTGGCTCGTGCGGCGCAGCGCGCGGCCCGGGCGCGCACCGGTATGCCGCCCGTGTTCGAGCACCGCCTGCCCGTTGACGAATACGTGCTCGATGCCTTCGGGGCGCAGCGTCGGGCTCGCGAACGTCGCGCGATCGATCACGCGGGCGGCATCGAACACGACGAGATCCGCGTAGTGGCCGACCGCGAGCCGTCCGCGATCGACGATGCCGAACTGCTCGGCGGTGAGGCCCGTCATCTTGCGCACGGCCGTTTCGAGCGGAAACAGCCCGCGTTCGCGCGAGAATTCGCCGAGCACGCGCGGGAACGTTCCCCACAGGCGCGGATGCGGGCGCATATCGTTCGGCAGGCCGTCGGATCCGACCATCGCGAGATCGTGCCGGATGATGCGCTCGACGTCGGCTTCGTCCATCACGAAGTAAATCGCGCCGGCTGGTTGCAATGCGTCGATCGCGGCGTCGATCGAATCGCCGAACAGCGGCAGCAGCTCGTGGAAATCGCGGCCCGCGAGTTCGGGGTGCGGCCGCGACCATGCAAGGAGGACGCGCGACGACTGGCGAATGCGGTCGGCGCGCAGCATCGTCGACGTCGCGGGATACGGGTGGCAGTCGAGGCACAGCGGTTGCAGCACGCGCTGCGCGTCGATGTGCGCGAGCGTTTCCGCCGAGCGGCCGTGGTTGGCCTTGCCGGCCACCTTGTGATGCGACAGCACGACGCGCACGCCGAGCGCGCGCCCGATCGAGAAGGCCTCGTCGAGAGATGCGATGATCGCGTCGGCCTCGTCGCGCAGGTGGGTGGCGAACACGCCGCCCGTGTCGCGCAGCGGCGCGCACGTGTCGATCAGTTCGTCGGTCGTGGCTGCCGCCGCGGGCGGATAGAACGTGCCCGACGAGACGCCGAATGCGCCGGCGGCCATCGCGTCGCGCACGTCGGCGGCCATGGCCGCGATTTCCGCGGCATTGGCGGCGCGGTCGAGGTCGTCCATGTGCCGCACGCGCAACGTCGAATGGCCGACGAGGGCCGCCGTGTTGACGGCGGCGGGCGCCGCGTCGAGCGCATCGAGATACGCGCGGAACGATGCGAAACGGAAGGTCTGCCAGGCGCCGAGCAGGTCGAGCGGCTGCGGGACATCCTGTTGCGCCAGCAGCGGCGCAAGGCTGATTCCGCAGTTGCCGGCGATCACGGTCGTGACGCCCTGTGCGACCTTGGGCTCGACGTCCGGATCGGTCAGCACGAATGCGTCGTCGTGCGTGTGGCTGTCGATGAACCCTGGCGCGACGACGTGGCCGCTCGCGTCGATCACGTGCGCGGCCGTCGCATCGCGCAGGTCGCCGATGGCGGCGATGCGCGCGCCGGTCACGCCGAGATCGGCGTCGAAGCGCGCGGCGCCCGTGCCGTCGATCAGCGCGCCGCCGCGCAGGATGACGTCGAAATGCATGGTGGCTTCTCCTGTCCCCGCCCGCCTGGATGGCCGGTTTTCGGGTGATGTGCCACCGATCGTCCCCGGCCAATATCCGGTCGTCCAATGCGATTGCGCAAGCGATTCATGCGCGGTCGTCATCAATGCCCGCGGCGTCGCATGCGGTGTGTGCGGGTTACGCGAGCGACGCTTTCACCAGGGCGTGCAGGTCGCTCGCGAAGCTGGACATCGAGATCGCGCGGTGCCGCACGATGCCGACGGTGCGCTCGATCGTCGGGCTCGCGATCGGCACGGCGCGCACGGCGGGTGTGCCGTATGCGCGCAGTGCGCTTTCGGGCAGGATCGCGCAGCCGACGCCCGACGCGACGAGCGCCGCCACGCTCGAGATGTGCTCGACCTCATAGAACCAGCGAGTCCGCACGGCTTCCTGGCCCATCAGCATTTCGAGCAGCAACCGGTTGCCGCTGTCGCGGCCGCCGATCACCAGCTTCGCCTGCCGGAGTTCGCCGAGCGTGACGCTGTCGGCACGCGCGAGCGGATCGCTGTCGTGGACGGCGAGCACATAGCGGTCGGTGAACAGCGGTTCGAACAGGAGATCGTCGTCGTCGCCCGGATGCAGGCTCACGCCGAATTCGGCGATGCCGGCACGGACCTGCGACAGCACGAAGTCGTGATTGCCGTCGAGAATCTGCACGGCGACCTGCGGGTATTTGGCCGCGTAATGGCGCAGCACGTCGGGCAGCGCACGCGCGACGACGGTCGGGATGGCGGCGAGCCGCACCTTGCCGTAGCGCTTCTCCGCGATTTCCCGGATCGACGACAGCATCGTGCCGAGCTGCGCGATCTGTTCGCGGGCCATCGGCAGGAACTGGCGGCCCACGCCGGTCAGCGTGACGCTCCGGGTCGTCCGGTGGAACAGCTCGACGCCGAGTGTCTGTTCCAGTTTCTGGATGCGCCGCGACAGGCCCGGTTGCGTGAGGTGCAGCTTTTCTGCGGCGCGATGAAACGTGCCGAGCTCCGCCACGGCGACGAACGCTTCGAGTTCCGAGTTTTCGACTTTCATGGCGCTGCGCGCTCCGTGTCTGCTCCGGCGGCATGGAACGGCACGCCGGCATCAAGCCGCCATTGTCGTCGAAATCACAAGCGGCACGCCGTTGGCCGGCGGGGGGATCAGGGCAGGGCGATCCGGCGAAGCCGGGCGGAGTGGGCGAGTTGTCGGGCACGGCTGTGACGCCGGCGATTGCGAATGCGGTGTTCA
Organism: Burkholderia catarinensis; assembly: GCF_001883705.2. Taxonomy (GTDB): domain Bacteria; phylum Pseudomonadota; class Gammaproteobacteria; order Burkholderiales; family Burkholderiaceae; genus Burkholderia; species Burkholderia catarinensis. The sequence continues at coordinate 345,419 of NZ_MDEQ02000006.1, read as the reverse complement.
GGCTGACGGGGAAGCGGTTGACGGAGACGCCGTTCGATCTGTCGGCGGTGGCGTAGTGCGCGAGAAGATATGAAGTTTGCGGTGCGCGGGCGGCCAATCCGCTGATCAATTTCCTGGTGCCGACACCGGCTCGACGCCGGCAAACGCGTTCGTGCGTATCGTTGTGTACGGCACCGATTCCGCATATTTTCCGACGTTTTTCGGGGATGTTTCCCACTGTTTGGTCACGCGAATTTTTACCTAAGATGGAGCAATAATGCGCGTAATTCGGTGCCTGCACGCGCATGGAAGGAGGCGGGAGGCAGCGCCGGAGCGAAGCCAGCGGATGTTGCCATGATGGATGCGAAAGTGTGCGCGTCTGCTGTCTGTCTTGCGACTGCAGCGACGCTAGCGGGCGCGGCGGTAATCGCCGCGCGTACGGCGTGCGGCCGCCTCGGCCGAATCGCTTCGCTGCGCCATGCGTTGCTCGCAATCGTTTGCGTTCTGGGGCCGGCGCCTGTCGTGCTCGCCGGGGTTCCCGCCGATACGGAAGATCCAATCGACACAGTGCGCATCGCCGCCGCCGCGCCCGCCGTGCTCGCCGGGGTTCCCGCCGATACGGAGGATCCAATCGACACATTGCGTATCGTCGCCGCCACGAGCCCCGCTGATCCCACCGATCCCGCTGCTTCGTCACACGACACGGCCGTGCGTCAGGTCGTGCTCGGCATCATCAGCTTCACGCGCTGGCCGACGACGCCCGTTCGCCTGCATCTGTGCGTCACCGGCCGGCCCGACTACGCGCGCGGCCTGGCCGACACGCTGCAGGCCGGCTCGACGCTGCTCGACGTGCAGCGTGTCCGTTTCGACGATCCCGCGCTCGGTATGGCCTGCGATGTCGTCTATTTCGGTGCCCTGAGCAATGATGAAAGAGCGCGGGTGAGAACCGCGTTGACCGGCCATCCGGTGTTGACGATCGCGGAACACGATCCGTCCTGCACCGCTGGCGGCATGTTCTGTCTCAACGTCGACGGTGAACGCGTGTCGTTCGACATCAATCTCGACGCCGTCGCGCGCAGCGGCGTGCGCGTGCACCCGAATGTGCTCAATCTCGCGCGGCGGCCGGGGGCACCATGACACGGCACACGCTTCCCGTCTCCCTTTCGCGCGTGTCGCGCCCGACGCTGCAAAGCGTGTTGCGCCGCGCGCACCTGCGCCTCGCGTTCGTCGCCGTTGCGATGGCCGCCGTGTCGTTGATCGTCGTCGCCGTGATCGCCTTGCGTGCGTATGCCGGCAACAACCTGAACCTGCTCGCCCGCTCGCTCGGTTATACGGTCGAGGCGGCGCTCGTGTTCGGCGACCGCGTCGCGGCGGCCGAGGCGATCGGGTTGATCGCCGGCGATGAGGACGTCGCGCAGGTGGTCGTCACGGACAGCAACGGCCAGCCGTTCGCGACGTGGCAGTTGCCTGCCGGCAGCGGGATCGCCCGGCTCGAGCGCGGCGTCGCCGACGTTGCGCTGCCCGGGCCCGTGTACGCCCCGGTGATGCACGACGGCATCGTCGTCGGGCACGTCGTCGTGCGCGGCCGCGGGCACCAGTTCTTCGGCTTCCTGATCGGCGGCGTCAGCGGCATTCTCGGCTGCCTGGCCGTCAGCGTGCTTGGTGCGTATGTCAGCTCGAAGCGCCTGATGCGCAACATCGTTTCGCCGCTGCGCGCGCTGGCCAGCGTCGCCCACGCCGTGCGGCGCGAGCGCGCGTTCGCGCGGCGGGTCGAGCCGGTGGCGATCGCCGAACTGAACCAGCTCGGCGACGACTTCAATGCGTTGCTCGACGAATTGGAAGACTGGCAGAACACGCTGCGCGACGAAAACGCGTCGCTCGAACACAAGGCGACCCACGATGCGCTTACGGGCTTGCCCAACCGCGTGCAGTTCGAGTCGCGCCTCTCGCTTGCCCTTTGCGACGCCGTGGTGACGGGACAGCGGGTCGCTGTCCTGTATCTCGACTGCGATCACTTCAAGGAGATCAACGATGGATTCGGCCACGACGCCGGGGACGCGGTGCTGATCGGCATCGCGTCGCGGCTGCGCTCGCAGGTGCGCGAAGCCGATCTGGTTGCTCGCCTGGGCGGCGATGAATTTGCGGTGATGCTGCCGGCGGTGCGCGAAGCGGAGAGCGTGTGTCGTATCGCAGAAGAGATTTTGTCCGGCATGACGCCGTCGATCGAGCTGTCCGACGGCCGCGTGGTGGCCACCATGATGAGTGCCGGCGTTGCGCTGTATCCCGATCACGCGTCGGATGCGAGCGGCTTGCTGCGGGCGGCGGATGCCGCGATGTACCGCGCCAAGCGCGCGCGGCCGGGATCGTGGCAGTTGGCGGAAGGCGTCGCGGGGGCGGCTTGAGGGGGATCGTTTCGCGCTGCGGGCGAGGCTGCAGCAGTGGATGAAGCAGCGCACGCGACGCGGGCGCAAACGAAGGGGTCAATGATGGAAAACTCGTTTCCTGTGAGTATTGGGCGGATGTGTATCGGGAGCGCGCTGCTTCTGTGCATGCTGCTGGGAGGCTGCAAGACACCGCCGCCGCCGCTTCATCGCGGGCTGACGCAGACGCAGGTGACGGTGCTCAAGTCGGCCGGGTTCCAGGAAACCCAGCAGGGGTTCGAGTTCGGATCGGCCGGGCCGATTCTGTTTGACTTCGATCGGTATAACCTCAAGCCGGATGTGAGGCGGATTGTGGAAAGGATCGGGCGGACACTCACGTCGGCGGGGATTAACGGGGTGCGGGTTTATGGGTACTCGGATGACAACGGGACGGAGAAATACGACCTTGAGTTGTCAAGGCGGCGGGCTGAAGTCGTTGCCATTGAGCTGGTTGACGTCGGGCTGGATGCGAAGCGGATTGCGATCGTCGGGAAAGGGAAGAGCGATCCGGTGGGGGATAACAGGACGCCGGCGGGGAGGGCGCAGAATCGGCGGGCGGCGATTGTGGTTTCGCCGAGGTGAGGGGCGGGGGGCTCTTAGCGTCGGGAGGCAGGACAGCGGCGTAAGATGTGCATCTATGCAGGGTCGATTGACGGAAATTGCCATTTGACAATCAAATCGATTAGCTGTTTCAGATCGAGACGGAAATGGGGCGTCTAGGTACGGCCAATAGTTGCCGCTCGCGAAACTCAGAATTCTGTCGTTCCAACGGTTGGTTCAGTTCGGACCCTGCCGGATGTGTTGTCGAAACGTCTCGGCCATTGCGGTTACTCGCAGATTTGCCGCTAATGCCAGTACCGGTCGTCTCCCATTGAGGCAGCGAGAATAGCAAAATTGTGCTGGACCGGGTTGCGAGTAATCCCCGCGGCCCGTTGGACGCAATCAGACCGCGACGAGATGGTCGTCGACTGCAATCTACTCGTGGGGCGGCTTCCTTGAACCGCAGGCACGCGCGTCGATGCCTTGTGACCTTATGACTGCGGCGAAACTGGTTCTTCTCGCTGGACCGGAGTCCAGCGGCTGCGCTACGGACATACGCGAGCCCGATCAAGGGTCATGCCTGCGAGAACAAGATATTATTGCGACCGTGACCACATCGGGGCTTACAAAAGAATGCCGAAAGAAATCATTAACCTGATAAACACACCGACAACAGCGATAGGTGCAGGGGTTATCTCTCTCGTCGTGTCCGCAGCTGTTAACTATATATTCAAGCGTGGCGAAAATCGCCACAAGGCGAATCTGGATTATGAATATGAACAAAAGAAGGCAAGCCGGGAGCTCATCGCGCGCTACAAAGGTCGTATTCTTCGCGAAGCGGTTCAGTTGACAAATCGCCAGTGGAATCTCTATTCGAACTGGCAAAGCGGATGGATGACTAAAGAGACGTCAGCGAGTGGCGACGGATATTATTTTACTAGTACGGTCTACCGTTTTCTTAGTCTGTTCACATTGATACTCGAAGCCGATGCAGAGGCTATCCTCTTGGATACTGCTATCGCACGAAAGACCGACTACGCGTTCATCAAATACCTGTCAATCATGCGTTGGGTGATTACAGATGTTAGCCTATTTGATGGTCTTCAGTACGATGTGTCAATTCAACGAGATCACTTCTTCTCTGACGGTCTTCGAGTTTACACTAAGCCGTGCTGGGTTGACGGCAAAGTCGTGTCCTATGACATGTTTCGCTCGGAGCAATACGCGTTGGCCGACACGCTGCCAGTTTTGAATTTCTTCGATGGTCTGCAAAAAAATGAAAACCGCTACAGATGGGATAGACTGGCTGCACTACACTTGATATTGGCTGCCTATATCAACAAATTCGGTTACGACTTGCAGAGAACTAGCGAGGTAAAGCTTCAGAAGATTGCACGAGAGATACAGCACCCAGAAGTCTTAAATAATCTAATTATATGGTTGAGGCGGCATCATTTGTCGAGAGATCGTGAGGCAAAGAGACTCATGCGTGCGCTGAAGGAAGTGGTGGCTAAGTAATTGCTCGATTAATGTGAAATAGTGACCGGTAAAACCGATGAGCTATCCGCGATCTAAGGTCTGGAATGACTGTTTCGCCCCGGCGCCCGTGGAACTTCAACGCCCCGACCGGCGGCAACGGGTTGGCTACGACCGATCGCCTCCGGCAGTAGTCGGCCAATTGCCGCCGCTGGCCCATTGCACGCAGCCATCACTGGAAAGACGGGTAAAGTCTGAAACCGGCCAGATGCCCAAGGGCATCCGACCTGTGCGGTCGTCCGTCTAGCTGAGCTAAAGATTTGTCTTGTCGTGCCGTTATAGTGTGGTCAAATCATTAAAAGCCAGTCACCGCGCTAGAGAGGAATTGGTGGATACGAAGAGCGTAGAACTTGAGACGATCCTGGCCGCGCTGCACGCGAAATTTGCCGGAAACCAAGCTGAGGCAATCGCTTACACACGTGAAATGCGGCCGGCAGACGCCCTGCCCGCTCTTTTCTTCCATGTGAGCGAGTTCTTGTACGGGAAGAAAGATTCCGCTGTACATGAGAAACTCCTGGCGCAATATCTTAAAGAAGTGTTCGCGGACGGCGTATGCGCTACCTATCTCGCTTTCTCTGGGCTTGATACACCTGCAAGAGTTCTTCTTCGTCGTATGCTCGAACTAGGCTACGTAGTTCTTGCATATTATGACAATCCAGCAAAATTCTGGGACTGGAATTCTAACGACAAGGATATCTCCTTCTCCGAGCTTGAATCTACGCTCGGAAGCGAAGGTTATATCACCTTTTTGTCACACGCTTCCAAGATTGATGTCACTAACTATCGCAAAACGATTCTTTCCCTGCGGTCAGCATATAGCGAACTGAGCAACGTTGTTCATCCCAAGCCTTACAATTTTGAAACAACTGTTGACGACGCATTTCGATTTAGTGCTCCGCATTTGCAGAATGTGTTGAGCTTGCAGGATACGATTCACAAAGGGCTACTGGTTTTGATTTTTTGTCGGTTTCCCCTTGCCCTCGAACACGCTGAAAAGATTGATCCGAAGATTAAGGATAGACTACAATCATGAGAAGCCAATCAAACGCGAATGAGTATCTTGAGGCAGCGAGATCAGAGGATTTGCAGTCGCAAGAAGTCAAAGACCTCTCCGTGGTTGCCGATTTTGAACGTCGCATAATTGACAGCTTGAAGTCAGCGGGCGCCCATCTTCTCCAAGGCGCACGAGGCGTCGGTAAGAGCACCCTCCTTCGATACACTGAAATCGAACTCGACGCGACATTCAGAAATAATCGCGTTCTCGGCGTTTACGTAAACTTCAAGACTAGCACCCTTCTCGAGGGTATCGCGGCAGGGCAGAAGAGTGCATTCCAGATATGGGTAAACACAAAAATTCTACAAGCATTACATGAAAAGCTCATCGTACATGAACTTCTCAGTGGCGCGGGCACCGCGGATCCCTATAAGCAGGTCTTTGGAATTGCAAGCGTCGAAAAGACCGGCACTTTTCTGACGGAAAAGCTGCATCAACTGCAAAAACTCGCATTTGCAGACGACAAAGACGCCGTGCTGAACGAAATTGGCAGTGACTTCCTGGACAAGTTATTTGATCCCGCCTCACTCTCCGAGGTTCTCAAGGATGTTGTTCGTCAATTTCACCTAGAAAGAATTGTTTTTCTATTCGATGAGGCGGCGCACACCTTCATACCATCACAGCAGGAGACTTTTTTCGAAATTTTCAAACTCGTGCATGGCGGTATTATTTCTTGCAAGGCAGCGGTTTATCCTACAGTGACTAGCTACGGAAGGAATTTCGAAGTTGGTCAAGATGCGATCGTTTTGCCGCTTGATCGATATGATCCTGCGGGACACGGGAAGCGACTGTATCGCTCTCAATTTCGCGACATCGTCGATAAACGACTTCCGAAAGCGTCACGAAAGAGGAAAGACGTCTTTGGGCACGGCGAAGTGCTGGACCTATGCATTGACGTGTCCAGCGGGAATCCGAGGGCGTTCCTTCATATTCTGAATGCGACGCTGAGTAGAGCATGGAATGATCGAGCTGTATCGCTTGCTGCACAGGATTACGTCGAGCGTGAGTTGCTACCGTATCATGCGAATCTCGCGAAGCGATTGCCGAAGTATGCTGCGCATGTGAATGTAGGGCTTGATCTTTTGCGTGGCTACATCGTGCCAGAGATTGCAAAAAAGAATCGATCGAAGTCAGTCAATCGGTTTCAAGCAGCGTTTTTCGCGGTCCCGGGCGATCTTTCTCCGAATCTGCGTCTTGCTCTGGATATCATGTGCTATTCCGGCATATTGATAAATAAAGGCACAGTGAAAAACTCGGCTCAAAAGACAAGTCTTCGGTATATGGTCAACATTGCACTTCTGATTAATGAACGTGCATTTTTCTCAGCAAAAATCAAAGAGTCACTGGATCTCATTAGCTTGCGAGATTATCGTGAATTCTCCAGTAACGACACCGAAATTCAGGGTTTCCTGAGCAAGATTCAAGCGTCATCCGAATCATGCGTTCACTGTTCTGCGAACCTCACGCCCAACGCGAAATTTTGTAGCGCTTGTGGCAAGCGAGTGGAAAAGCAAGGTTCGATAATTGCAGGACTGCTGGACGAACCCACCCAAAAACTTTCAGTCAGCGAGAAATTGATACAACGAGTGTCGCCTGAGTTCCCTAAAGTAGGTGATGTCGTGCAGGCGACTCGGGAAGAGCTAATGCGAGTTCAGTACATCAAGGAGGTGCGGTCGCGAATGATCAAGAACGCCGCAGACGAGTTCATATCCGGCTGAGGCAGCAGAAGTGGCCGTCGCATGCGCTGTGGGTGACGCGATTCATGACCGTTGCAAGTCGCTTACGGTCATGAAGGCGGCGCTTCATCGAACGTCGCCTCTGGGGCGGTAGAGGTCCGCGGCAGATGCCAGAGGCGATCGTTCCTGCCAGCTTCCTTGGTTATCCAAGCGGCCAAATGACGGAGCAAAAATCGCTTCTGTATCGAACCGCGCTCTATAGTGAGTCTGATTTATTCGAATTGTTTCGAATCGTCAGCACGCTGAGGCCGATTGACGTTCACCTCGGTTCACGTTCTCCATCGCCATCATCTCGCGAATGACTTCGGTCACAGATGAAGTCGTGTGCCTATACCTAATGGCTAACGTGCAGCCAAGTAGGCGTCGACGGTGGTCTAATAGGCAATGTCCAACGAATGATGATCGCGTTCACGTCGTGTGCGCGCGAATGGATACGCTGCGTGCTCTGATCACTGTCGAATTCGTTACATCGACCCACCAACAAAGGAGGAATCCGAACCATCAAACCACCGCGGTAAACGAGCGCGGGCCGCAAGTGCTAGGAACACTCACGACCCGCTAACCACAGCCAACTAGACAGGAGTTGCCCATGGCTAAGCCGAATCATAAAGCACGTCCACCGAAGACGGAACGTTTCGTAACGATCCAGGAATCCTGGGGGAGTCCGAAAACAATGGAACCCAGGCCGGAGACGTTTTATCCGTACATGAAGATCGGTGGAATGTGGCTGGTCAACGATGCGTGTTTTGTTCCGGGCCGAAAGGCGCAGATCATCATTGAGCCGGGCAGGCTGATCATCACGCAGTTGTAAGAGGCAACGCCGCGGGATGCGGCCGCGCTGCGCGAAGTCGCGCAGCGCGCCGGGTAGGGCAGCCGTTGCCGGCCGCCCCAGTGCATCACCAGGCGATATTGCAAGACGACCGTGACGTCCCCGCACCACCGGTGGCCGTGCAATGCGTACCCGCGCCGTTGTCATAGAACGTGCGCGTCTCCGGCTGCGGCACGGACGGATCAAACGGATTCGGCGTGCCATGCGGACCGCGCGCGGCATCGTACGGCCGCGTCGGCGCATACGAGCCGCCACTTCCCGCCGGCCGCGAGCCGTTAGCCCGCAGGTATTCATTCCAGTTCTGCTCGCGCTGCTCATATCCGGGCAACGCGCGACCAAGACTGTCGCTGCCACCCGCGCCGAGCGCGACGCGGTTCGCGGGCAATACCCAATCGGATTCGTGTTCAGATGAAGGCTGCGGCGCGAGCGTATCGCCCGACACCCGCAACGGCCGCGTATCAGGCGTATCGAACGGACTGCGTTCAGCGGGCGCAACGTACTGCGAGCGACGGTGGCCCATGCGCGCCGCATGCCCATCATCCCGAGCAGCAGCACGCCGCTCCGAGCGAAACACATTGGCGCCAGCCGACCGATCGGTTAGCGAATCGCGACCCGAAGCATCGGCAGCAGAAACAGAAACCGCACACGCAATCGCGGCGGCGGAAGAAAAGCGGAAGGGGTGATTCATCAGCGTTCCGAAGCAGGTGATATGCATTGAGAAAAACGGCAGATCACTGGCTGGCGGCTGGGCGACGGACGGGCGTCGAAGCGGCCCTGAGGCGACTGCGAGGCGCGGCGGGGGCGACTTGCAGGAAGGCTGGCTGGATTGCAGAAGCGAATTCGTATTATTTCATGAAAATAACAACTAGCTTCCAAATGTTTAGTTTTGTGTGTAAACAGAAAGATCGTGCACCTTGCACGAGCGCCCCGTGTTGGTGCCGGTCCGTGCAATCATCAGTCGATTGATTTTCAACGATCGGACCCCGTAGCAGACCAAAAGCCTGCCGCAGGCAATCGACGATCCACGAGCGCCATACACAGCAAGGCAACCAACCAAATCGACCCACCCCATAGCAACCAAATAGCACCCGCAGCAAACGTTCCCACCCCCACCAGGTTGCGCCCCCGTCGCCACCACCTACCCCGAAAAACCTACGTGTTTTCCCTCGGTCCCTCGGCATTTTTGACAGACGATTTAAAAACGCTCATATAATTTCGACTGCCTTGCCAACGGCTGTCGGACCATCCCTCCGAACCAGCGATTTGGCAAGCGGGGCAGGCGAAACGCTTGCGCAATGCAAGACGCATCACGATGTCTTTCCGAACCAGACGTCCCCTTCGGGGACTGCAAGAGCCGGGCCCCGCTACGCAACATTCCGCCGGAGTTCCGTCTTCTATGTGTCTCGGGCGTGTCCCATGTCCTCGCCCCGGGTGCTGTTCGATTGCGCAAGTCATGCCGCCTTTGCCCGTATGACTAACAACATCGAGGAGCTCCTGATGACGCTGTCCCGTCTTACGTCCATTTCCGTCGCCGCCGTGCTGTTCGCCGCCGGCGCCGCCGCCGCGCAAGCGGAAACCGTGAAGATCGCCATCGCTGGTCCGATGAGCGGCTCGGTCGCCCAGTATGGCGACATGGTGAAGGCCGGCGCGCTGACCGCGATCGAGCAGATCAACGCAGCCGGCGGTGCGGGCGGCAACAAGTTCGAAGTGGTGATGATGGACGACGCATGCGAGCCGAAGCAGGCCGTCGCCGTCGCCAACAAGATCGTCAGCCAGAAGATCAAGTACGTGATCGGCCACGTGTGCTCGGGTTCGACGATTCCCGCCTCCGACATCTACGAGAACGAAGGCATCGTGATGGTCACGCCGTCGGCCACCGCGCCGCAGCTGACCGAAGGCAAGAAGCGCCACTTCATCTTCCGCACGATCGGCCGTGACGACCAGCAAGGCCCGGCCGCCGCGCACTACATCATCAACAACGTGAAGCCGAAGAAGGTCGCGATCCTGCACGACAAGCAGTCGTACGGCCAGGGCATCGCGTCGTCGGTGAAGAAGGACCTCGAAGCCGCGAAGATCCCGGTCGTGCTGTTCGAAGGCATCAACGCCGGCGATTCGGACTACTCGGCGATCATCACGAAGCTGAAGTCGCAGGGCGTCGATTTCGTCTACTTCGGCGGCTACCACCCGGAAATGGGCCTGCTGCTGCGCCAGGCGCGCGAGCAGGGCGTGAAGGCAGCGTTCATGGGGCCTGAAGGCGTGGGCAACAAGGACGTGACGGCGATCGCCGGCCCGGCCTCGGAAGGCATGCTGGTCACGCTGCCGGCCGACTTCTCGGCCGACCCGGCCAACGCGGCGCTGGTGAAAGCGTTCGCGGACAAGAAGCGCGACCCGAACGGCGCGTTCCAGATGCCGTCGTACGCAGCGGTGAAGATCATCGCCGACTCGATCGCAGGGGCCAAGACGACCGACCCGACGAAGGTCGCCGCGTACATGCACAAGACGACGTTCGACACGCCGATCGGCAAGGTCGCGTATGACGCACAGGGCGACCTGAAGGCGTTCAAGTTCGTCGTCTACACGTGGCACAAGGACGCGACGAAGACCGCCGCCAAGTAATACGGAGTACCCGCCCCGCGCACCCGCTCTGCCCGTCACCCGGGCAGGGCGCGTGCGCATTTGGCTGTTCACGGCCAACGGGCGGCCCGAGACGACACCGTGCGTTGCGCGCGGCCGAACGCCGTGATCCGGCGACGGCATGCGACCCAGCGCCAACGGGAGCTTCCCGCACATGACTGACTTCTTTCCGCAATTCGCCCAGCAGCTGGTCAACGGCCTGACGCTGGGTGCGATCTATGCGCTGATCGCCATCGGCTATTCGATGGTCTACGGCATCATCGGCATGATCAACTTCGCTCACGGCGAGATCTATATGATCGGCGCGTACGTGGGCCTCGTGACCCTCACTGCGATCGGCATCTCCGCCGGCTATCCGCTGCCGCTCGTGCTCGGCGCCGCACTGATCGTGTCGGTGATCGTCACCGGCCTGTACGGCTTCGCGGTCGAGCGCGTCGCGTACCGGCCGCTGCGCGGCGGCCCGCGCCTCGTGCCGCTGATCTCCGCGATCGGCATGTCGATCTTCCTGCAGAACTACGTGCAGATCGGCCAGGGCGCGCGCGACGTGTCCGTGCCGGTGCTGATCTCCGGCGCGTTCGAGATCCATCTCGGCGGCGACTTCGACGTGACGATTCCGTATGCGCGTCTCCTGATCGTCTGCGTGACGCTCGTGCTGATGATCGCGCTCACGCTGTTCATCTCGCATTCGCGGATGGGCCGTGCATGTCGCGCGTGCGCCGAGGACATGAAGATGGCGAACCTGCTCGGCATCGACACGAACCGCGTGATCTCGTTCACGTTCGTGCTCGGCGCGATGCTGGCGGCCGTCGGCGGCGTGCTGATCGGGCTGACGATCGGCAAGCTGAACCCGTATATCGGCTTCGTCGCAGGCATCAAGGCGTTTACCGCCGCGGTGCTCGGCGGGATCGGCAGCATCCCGGGCGCGATGCTCGGCGGCGTGCTGCTCGGCCTCGCCGAAACATTCGCCGCGGGCTACATGCCGGCCGAGTACAAGGACGTCGTCGCGTTCGGCCTGCTCGTGCTGATCCTGCTCTTCCGCCCGACCGGCCTGCTCGGCAAGTCGGACATCGAAAAGGTTTGAGGGAGACGCAGATGAGTCAAGTCATTTCCATTCGCCGCCCGGCCGCCGACGCTTCGATCGGCCAGGCGCTGAAGAATGCCGTGGCCGCCGCGTTCCTGACGGCGATCCTCACGATTCCGGTGCTCGGGCTGCAACTGAAGCTCGACGGCTATCAGGTGGTGCTGACGCCGCACTGGCGGCCGGTGTGGATCGCGGTCGCGGCCGTGTTCCTGTTCCAGTTGTTCAAGCCGTGGCTCATGCGCGCGAAAGCGGCGGTGAAGCTGCCGGCGGCGCCCGCGATGGGCGCGCAGCAGCAGCGCGTGATCATCTGGGTGCTGCTCGCGGTCGGGCTCGTGTGGCCGTTCTTCGGTTCGCGCGGGGCAGTGGACGTCGCGACGCTCGCGCTGATCTACGTGATCCTCGGCCTCGGGCTGAACATCGTGGTCGGTTTCGCAGGGCTGCTCGATCTCGGCTATGTCGGGTTCTATGCGGTCGGCGGCTATACGTACGCGATGCTCAACCAGTATTTCGGGCTGTCGTTCTGGGAGTGCCTGCCGATCGCGGCGATCGCCGCGGCGACGTTCGGCTTCCTGCTCGGCTTCCCGGTGCTGCGCCTGCGCGGCGACTATCTCGCGATCGTCACGCTCGGCTTCGGCGAAATCATCCGCCTGCTCGCGAACAACCTGACGAGCCTCACCGGCGGCCCGGACGGCATTTCGAGCATCCCGAAGCCGACGGTGTTCGGCTTCGAGATGGCGCGCTCGGCGAGCGTCGAAGGCGCGAAGACCTTCCATGAACTGATCGGGCTGGAATACAGCGGCGAGCACATGGTGATCTTCCTGTACCTGATCGCGCTGCTGCTGGTGGGCTTCACGCTGTTCGTGACGAGCCGCCTGATCCGCATGCCGATGGGCCGTGCGTGGGAAGCGCTGCGCGACGACGAGATCGCATGCCGTTCGCTGGGTCTCAACCCGACGCGCATCAAGCTGTCGGCGTTCACGCTCGGCGCGGCGTTCGCGGGCATCGGCGGCGCGTTCTTCGCGGCGCGCCAGGGCCTCGTGAATCCCGAATCGTTCACCTTCATCGAATCGGCGCTGATCCTCGCGATCGTCGTGCTCGGCGGGATGGGCTCGCAGCTCGGCGTGATTCTCGCGGCGATCCTGCTGACCGTGCTGCCGGAAGTCGCGCGCGGCTTCGCCGAGTACCGGATGCTGATCTTCGGTCTGGTGATGGTGTTGATGATGATGTGGCGTCCGCAGGGCCTGCTGCCCGCGAGCCGTCCCCACGTGGAGCTGCCCCAATGAGTGCGAATGCAGAACTGTTGAAGGTCGCCGGGCTGCAGATGCGCTTCGGCGGGTTGCTCGCGGTGGACGGCATCGATTTCGACGTGCGCCGCGACGAGGTGTTCGCGATCATCGGGCCGAACGGCGCGGGCAAGACCACGGTGTTCAACTGCGTCGGCGGCTTCTACAAGCCGACCGGCGGCGACGTCGTGCTCGACGGCCACGCGATCGCCGGGCTGCCGAGCCACAAGATCGCGTTGAAGGGCCTCGTGCGGACGTTCCAGAACATCCGCCTGTTCAAGTCGCTGACCGTCGTCGAGAACCTGCTCGTTGCGCAGCATCGCAAGGTGAAGGCCGGGCTGCTGCCGGGCCTGTTCTCGACGCCCGCCTATCGTCGCGCCGAGAAGGAAGCGCTCGAACGCGCGGCCGTGTGGCTCGACCGGATGGGGCTGACGTCGGTCGCCAACCGGCCGGCCGGCACGCTGTCGTACGGGCACCAGCGGCGTCTCGAGATCGCGCGCTGCATGATCACCGAGCCGCGTCTGCTGATGCTCGACGAGCCGGCGGCCGGCCTCAACCCGCAGGAAAAGATCGAATTGCAGCACCTGATCGACAAGCTGCGCCGCGAGTTCGGCGTGTCGGTGCTGCTGATCGAGCACGACATGAGCCTCGTGATGGGCGTGTCGGACCGCATCCTCGTGATGGAGCACGGCCGGCCGATCGTGATCGGCACGCCGGAAGCGGTCCGCAACGACCCGCGCGTGATCAAGGCGTATCTGGGGGAAGAGTGATGCTGAAGCTGGAACAGGTCCATACGCACTACGGCGCGGTCGAAGCGCTCGCGGGCGTGTCGATCGAGGTGAAGAAGGGCGAGATCGTCACGCTGATCGGCAGCAACGGCGCCGGCAAGACGACGCTGATGATGACCGTGTGCGGCACGCCGCGCGCGTCGTCGGGCCGCGTGATGTTCGAGGGCAAGGACATCACCGCGATGTCGACGCACCAGATCATGCGGCAGGGGATGGCGATCTCGCCGGAAGGGCGGCGCGTGTTCCCGAGCCTGACGGTGCTCGAGAACCTGAAGATGGGCGGCTTCTTCGCGAGCCGTCACGAGATCGACGACGGCATCGAGCACGTGTTCAAGCTGTTTCCGCGCCTGAAGGAGCGGGCGGTGCAGCGGGCCGGCACGATGTCGGGCGGCGAGCAGCAGATGCTGGCGATCGGCCGCGCGCTGATGAGCAAGCCGCGCTTGCTGCTGCTCGACGAACCGACGCTCGGCCTCGCGCCGCTCGTGATCGCGCAGATCTTCGACATCATCCGGACGATCCGCGACGAAGGCGTCACGGTGTTCCTCGTCGAGCAGAACGCGAACAAGGCGCTCGGTGTGGCCGATCGCGGCTACGTGCTCGAAACGGGGCGCGTGGTGCTGGCCGACACGGGCGCGAACCTGCTCGCGAACGACCGGATCAAGCAGGCGTACCTCGGCGGTTGATGCCGGATGCCGCCGGCCTGCAACGGGCCGGCGGCGTTTTGCTTGCTCGTTCGTTTCGCATGCAAGGCCGGTTCCCGGCCTTGTCTTCCCTATCCGATCCTGAACGTGCTTTTCAGTACGTCGCGCAGATGCAGCGCGGCGCGATTGCTGTCGTCCGTCAGGATGGTGATCAGGTGCGGCGGCAGATCGGGCAGCACGATCCCGGCGACGTGGCTCGTCAGGTTGCCGGACACGCGATCGTGCTCGATGAGGCCGACCGCGAGACCGTTCGCGATACAGGCTTCGACCGCCGGCGAGCTGGCGCTTTCGAGCAGCATCCGGTGCGCGATCTTCGCTTTTTTCAGCGCGTTCAGCGCGGTGTCGCGGTACGGGCAGCCCTGCAGCTGCACCGCGATCGGCAGCGGCGCATCGGGATTGAACTTGAAGGTCCGCGCGGCGACCCACACCGGATGGGTCTTGCTGAGCAGCTCCGCGTGCGGCGGCGCTTTCGGCACCACGGCGATCGTGATGTCGAGTTGGCCGCGGGAGAACAGCAGCTGCAGTTCTTCGCTGGAGCGCGCTTCGACCGTCAGTTCGAGCAACGGCCGGTCGGCAGCGAAGCGCGGCAGGAATTCCGCCATGAAGTGCGCCGCGTAGGAATCGGGGATGCCGAGCCGCAACTTGCCGGTCAGCATTTGCGGGGACAGCGATTCGACGAGCCGGTCGTGGCTCAACAGAAACTCGGTGGTGTCGCTCAGCAGCTTGTGGCCGAACTGCGTGAGTTCGACGGCCTGGTTGTTTCGCGTAAACAGGCGCTGCTCGACCATCTCTTCCAGCTTCTGAATCTGCGCGGTGACCGACGACGGGCTGCGATTCACATGGGCCGCTGCATCCTTGAAGCGGCCGAGCTTCGCAACGGCGTGGAAGGTACGCAGCAGGTCGACGTCCAGGGTGCGCGGCATGATTTGGATTTTCCGAATCAGTGATTCAGGTAATGTCGATTGACGGAATTATTGGGCATCCCTATTCTCGGGTCAACAGGCAGACAACGGCAGGCAGCCGGTTGGGCGTGCACGCATCCGGGGAACGATTCATGTCGATCAATGATTTTGTCGTAGATGCATTGGTGCGGGACAGGAAGCTGAAGGCGGAGTCGGTATGGACGGTCGAGAATCACGAAAAGTATTCGACGCTGAATCGGGCTGACGATGGCGCGCGGCGACGCGAAGCAGGGCGCGAAGTCTTTTCGCTGATGCGAAACCTGAACGAGCTGGGCGTGCGGAGCCCGGCACTGTGCGCGGACCGCGACGGCAACGGTTCGCTGCGCGAAGCGATCGGCGCGTTGAGCGAGCGGCTCGCGACCTTGTCGCGCGGCCGCCATGTCCACTACATCGAGCTCGGGCCGGAGCCGGTCAAGACGACCGAACTGATGAAGGCCGTCCGCAACGGCGGCCCGGACCATCTGCGTTACACGGCCGTCGACATCAACGAGTCGTCGGAAGACGCGATGCGGCACGCGATCATGCCGTTCCTGAAAACGCCCGGCTGTTTCAACTACATCGCCGACGATTACCGGAACGTGCAGTGGAACCATATCGACCTGGGCCAGGACATCACGTTCATCACGATGCTCGGGTTCCAGGAGGGCAACGAGTTGCCCGTGACGATCGGCCGGCTCATTCGCAATCTCGGCGGCAAGTCGACCTATGTCGTATCGGAGATGCAGCTGCTCGTGGAGGGGCGCGAAGAGCCCATCTACAACTTCTACCAGAACGAGAACATGGTGCGGTTCTCCGAAATCGTCAGCCGGCAGCAGGGCTTCGAGCCGCTCGGCGAGCATCATGTTTCGATCGTCCGGCTCAATCTGCTCGGCGACCAGTTTCATGTCGCGGTCACGCTGCAACCGGTATCGAAAGCGGGGGCCGACGGGCATCTGATCACCAACGTCTGCCTGAAATACACGCCGGAGCAATTCCGCCACGTCCGCCTGAACCACGGCAATTGCCGCGTGATCGACGAGGTGCGCAGCGGGGACGGCAGCGTCGTGTACCAGATTGCGCAGTTCAAGGGCTGAGTGGCGAATCGACGACAGCGAGGCGCGCGATGAACAAGGGAAATGCATTGCCGGTGTTTGCGCGAGGGTTCGATCGGGTCAGGCTTGCGCTGCAGACGTCGCTGTCCGGCGGCGTGAACGTCGGAGGCGCGCTGGACGCGTCGACGGAACCGATGCGCTGGACGAGCGCCTGCCTGCGCGACGGCTACGAGGTGCGATACCGCCGCAACCTCGACGATCTCGGCTATCGCGATGTGCCGATGCGCGGCACGCGCTCGGATTCGTTGAACGCAGTGTGTCATCTGCGCGGATTGTTTTCCGACGAAGCGGTCGACGCATTGCGCGAGATCGGCCGCGCGCTGGAGCGCAGCGCGTCGAGCAGCAACTGGATCATCTCGAAGCGGGTGCGTGCCGTGACGAATCGCTCGCGCTTCATCGACGACATGATGCGCGATCGCGCGTTCCTGCTGCGGGTGTCGCGTCTCGCCGGTGTGCCGTTGATCCCGTATCCGATGGTCAATGCGCGCTCGCAGTTCAACTACTACTATCCGACGAACCAGCGCGACGGCAAGGAACAGCTGGGCATGTGGCACACCGACGGCACCAGTTTCGTGCTGAACATCGTGCTGTCGGATCGCGCCGACTACGAGGGCGGCAACTTTCTGTTCTACGAATCGACCACGGAGACGTTCGACCGCCACGATCGGGCGCGCCGGCACGTGAAGACCGCGAATCTGGACAACGCGGGCGACGCGCTGCTCATCTACGGCAGCAAGCTGTTCCATGGCGTCGAACCGGTCGAGGCCGGGCGCCGCATGTCGCTGGTGCTGTCGTTTCATTGCCCGACCACGCGCGAGGACGACAACGGGTTCTGGCATCTCGCGTCGGACGACGGCATTCCGCGCACCATCGTCAACTGGCTGGCGCTGCAGCGCGCCCTCAAGGACGACGCCGAACTGCAGTACCGTCGCCTGGGGCTCGAACCGATCCGGCCCGAGGATCTGAACGACCAGCGCCTGTCCCCGGCCACCTTCTGAGAGCCGTCGCCCCATGCAGCTATTCCTGCTCCAGTTCGTTTTTGTGTTGTCGTGGAGTTCCGGCTTCATCGGCGCCAAGCTCGGCGCGGAGACGGCCGGCGCGTTCAACCTGCTGTTCTGGCGCTTCCTGCTCGTCACGCTCTGTCTGGCGATCGTCCTCAACCGGCAGCTCGGGCGCCTGACGCTGGAAAAACTCCGCTATCACGCGGTGATCGGCTTCCTGTCGCAGTTTCTCTATCTGAGCTGCGTGTACGTCGCGATTCAGCATGGGCTGCCGCCGGGCATCGCCGCGATCGTCGCGGCGTTGCAGCCGCTCATCACGGCGGCGATGACGTCGCTGGAAGGCAGCGAGCGCAGTGGGGCGCGCCAGTGGGCCGGGCTCGTCGTCGGGTTCGTCGGCGTGGGCATCGTGATCGGCGGGCAATATGCGCTGCCGGCCGGGTCGGTCGGGTTCGTCATGTACCTGCTCCCGCTGGTGTCCGCGCTGGGGCTGTCGATCGCGACGATCTATCAGCGGCGCCGCGCACTGACGGCCGCGCGCAGCAACGAGGACGGGCTGTTCCTGCCGCTGTTCGTGCAGGGTTGCGTCAGCCTCGTGCTGTTCGCGGCATGCGGGCTCGTCACGGGCGAGCTGCATGTGCCGACGCAGCCGAACGTGTGGGTGTCGGTCGTGTGGTTGACGGTGTTCGCGACCTTCATCGCTTACCTGTCGTTGTGGGCGCTGCTCAAGCGCATGCCGGCGACGCGCGTGGCGACCCTCGTCTATCTCGAACCGCCGGTGACGCTGATATGGGCCGCGTGGATGTTCGGCAACAGGATCGAGGTGACGACCTATCTCGGCATCGTCGTGGTCGCGATCGGTGTGTGGCTGGCCGGCAAGCACGTCGAGCGGCCCGCGCGGGCGCGGCGGGCGGAAATGAAGGCGGCCGGCCGCTGATGCGCTGGTAGCGCGGGCGGGATGCATGCCGATCGCAGTTAATGTGTAGTCAAATCGGCTCCGATCGTCGTCAAATAAGCTGCATCCGAGCAATCCATCCGAATCGATACAAAATCGGCGACACTTCCGCAGACATTCGGTTTGCCGGTCGAACGGGCTCGAAACGATGGTGCGTCACGCATGCAACGCCAGCCCCTTCACCGCCTTGTCGACAGCCTTCTTCGGCCCGTGCAGCGCGAGGCCGACGAGATCGAGATTCTCCGCATCTCCGGCACGAAACACTTCACGGTTGGCCACGTCGTGCCCGGTCGAAAACATCGCGTGCACGTAGGGCACGATCGTGAGTTCGCGCGACAGCGCCTGCCGGTGCGCGGCCTGTAGCCCGTTCAAGTCGGACGCGAACACCAGCATCGGCTGGCCCAGCATGCGGCCGTAGCGGCGTCCCGCCGCATCCTCGTAAGGCTCGCCGAGCGCGTCGGGCGCCTCGGCCGCGACGCCGGTCGCGAGAAACGCGACCACGTTGAGTTTCTGCCACGCTGCGAGATCGTCGCGCACGATCAGCGCCACTTTGGTATCGAACATGCTTGCTCCTTGTTGGAGCCCCGATGATCGGATGCCGCGCGCGATCAGTCTGGAACGTTTGTGCACAGTTGCCGGTAGGCGGCCGGCGTGATCCGGTACGCGCGGCGGAACCAGCGGCCCAGGTGGCTCTGGTCGGCGAAGCCGACGTCCGCGGCCGCCTGCGCGGGCGTGCGGCCGGCCGCCAGCAGCCGGCGCGCGGCACGCAGCCGCAAGCGTACCAGGTACGCGTGCGGCGACGTGCCGAACGCGCGCTGGAACAGCCGCGTCAGCCGGAAGCGGTCGATCCCGGCGACGCTGGCCAGCTCGTCGAGCCCGAGGTTGCCGTCCATCTGCGCATGCAGCAGATCGCGCACGCGCGCGATCGCGGGCGGCACGACGCCGCTTTCCAGCGCGAGTGGGCTGCCCAGTTGGCTGCCGAGCCGCGTCAGCAGGCGGTCGAGCGTCTGGTCGCGCGCGAGCCGGCCTTCGTTGCCGTGGATCGCAAAAAATGCACTCCGGATCGCGTCGACCAGGCCGCGATCGTCGACGAGCGTGTGGCCGAACGCGGCTTCGACGCTGCCGAGCCCCGGCAGACCCAGCCGGCGCGCGGCGCGCTCGACCCACGCTTGCGGCAGGTACAGCATCCCGTAGGTGAAGCCGCCGGCTTCGGGCGCGTAGCCGTCGTGCATCGCACCCGGCTCGATCAGGATCGCGCGGCCCGGCACGCTCGTATGCAGCGAACGGTGGCACTGAAAGCGTTGCACGCCCTGTTCGGTGAAGCCGACCAGCATGTCGTCGTGATCGTGCGCGTCGTACGCATGGCCGTTGAAATGCGCATGCAGGCTTTCGATGCCGGTTTCCTGATCGCGCCGCGCGACGAGCCAGTGATCGGTCGTGCCGGGGGCCTTTGCCGCTTTCGTCATCGGCTGCCTCGCGTGTCGTCTTTGCGTGACCGGTAGTGTACGCAGGTCGCGGGATGGCGGTGGCGGGCGCGGTTCATTCGTCGCTCGCCGCCGCCCGTTCGTCGCGCGCATATTGCGCGGGCGGCCGGCCGACGTGCCGCGTGAACGCGACGCTGAAGGTGCTCGCGGAACTGTAGCCGACGCGCCCGGCAATCTCCGCGATGCGGCCCTCGTCGCGGCGGAGCAGGTTTTTCGCGAGCGCCATGCGCCACGTGAGCAGGTATTCCATCGGCGCGACGCCGATCGCGCGGCTGAAGCGTTCGAAGAAGGTCGAACGCGACAGCGCGGCTTCCTTCGCGAGCTCGACGACCGTCCACGGGTACGCGGGGCGTTCGTGCATCCCGCGGATCGCGGCGGCGAGACGGCTGTCGGCGAGGCCGCGCACGAGGCCGGGCGATGCGCCCGTGCCGGCCGAGAACCGCAATGCCTCGATCAGCAGCACTTCCACGAGGCGCGACAGCACGAGTTCGCGCGCCGGCCGCTGCGCGCGTGATTCGTCCCGCACCAGTTGCACGAGCGTGGTCAGGCGCGGTTCGTCGCGCACGTGCACGAATTGCGGCAGCAGCGACACCAGCAGCGCCGCGTCGGGCGAACTGAAGCTGCAGTTGCCGGCCATCATGCGCGTGTCGACCGGGCGGCCGGCGTCGCCGATCCGGTATTCGCCGTTGTCGAGCGCGACCGGCGCGGCCGTTTCGACGCCCGGTGGCGGCAGTTCGAGACTGGATATCGCGACGCCGTGGGCAGCCGGAATCAGCACGAAATCGCCGGGCAGCAGCTCGATCGGCGCATGCCCGTCGATCGCGACCCGGCACCCGCCATCCAGGACCGCGCAATAGAACGGCTCGCCGGCGACCGTCCGGCTGATGCGCCAGGGGCTCGCGCCGTGAACGAGCTTGGAATACCGCATGCTCGGCTGCAGCAGCGTCACGACCTCGGCTAACGGATCGATCATCGCCGGACTCTCGCAAAAGAAAATCGGATTTTCGATTGTAGCGAATACGGATCCGGCCATCTATCGTACGAACACATGCCCAACACACTCACAGGAGTTCGCATGAAGACCGTATTGATCACTGGCTGTTCGTCCGGCTTCGGCCTCGAGATCGCCCGCCATTTCCTGGCCCGCGACTGGCAGGTCGTCGCGACGATGCGCACGCCGCGCGAGGACGTCCTGCCGCCGTCGGAGCACCTGCGCGTGCTGGCGCTCGATGTCACGAACCCCGACAGCATCCGGGCGGCGATCGACGCCGCCGGCCCGATCGACGTACTCGTCAACAATGCGGGTTTCGGCGCGGCCGCACCGGCCGAACTGGCGCCGCTCGACACGGTGCGCGCGCTGTTCGAGACCAACACGATCGGCACGATGGCGGTCACGCAAGCGGTGCTGCCGCAGTTTCGCCAGCGCGGGGCCGGCGTGGTCGTGAACGTCACGTCGAGCGTCACGCTGAAGGCGCTGCCGCTGCTCGGCGCCTATCGCGCCAGCAAGGCGGCGGTCAATGCGTACACCGAATCGATGGCGCTCGAACTCGAACCGTTCGGCGTGCGTGCGCGCCTCGTGCTGCCGGGCCGCGCGCCCGACACGCGTTTCGCCGACAACGCGCGAGCGTACATGCACGGCTTCGAGCACGAAGCTTATGCGGAATTTGCCGCGGCGGCCTTTGCGCGCATACGCGACGAATCCGCGCCGATCACGCATGCGCGGGACGTCGCCGAAGCCGTGTGGCGCGCGGCGACCGATCCGTCGTGCCCGCTGCGCATCCCGGCCGGCGCCGATGCCGAAGCATGGGCGGCCGAAGCAGGCTGAGGCTCGCCGACCTGGGCGCGAATCTGCTTGCCAACGACCGGATCAAGCAGGCTTGTTTGCGCGAGTGATGCAGGATGCCGCCGGCCTGCACGTCCGTGCATGTATCACGGACGGATGCGGTCCGTGCTTTTCAGCATGTCGCGCTCGGCATGAAAGAACGCCGGGAGCGCTTCTGCTCGCCGTCTATCCGTCGGCCGTGCATGGTCGCGCCATCGCGACTCCACCCGATACACGGGCGACCATGCCGAGCCGGACCCCCACTGCTACTGGCCGCCGCCATACAGCTCGTTGAGACGCTGGAGTTCCCCCGACTTCTGCATACGCAAGTATTCCTCCTTGACTTGCGCGCGCGTGAGCCCGGTCGGCCCACCCGCCTGCGAACCGGCGCTGGGCATGCTGCCCATCGACGTCGTGCTGATCGCCGAGTCGGACGGCTTGCTCGACGCTGCCGCGGCGCCATCGTCCTGAGCCCGGGCGAGACCCGACGCACCCAACACACAAATGACGGCCAGTGCCGCCTTGTACATGCTCTTCATCGTGGCACCTCACATGAAAAAGCGATGCAACAACAATGACGCGGATTCCGTATCGTCCGCGTATGTCGACACTCCGCGTGCATACGGCTGCTTTCGGCGCGCTCACCTGCATCGTGACGCGCGACGTGCCGGCATCCGTGGTCGACAGGCCTGCGCCTGTCGACGCCCGCACGCGTAACGTCGATCCTCCCCCGGCAATTCCCAAGGTTTTCCGACGACTGACGCATCGGCATGCGCAGATTCTCGCCATGGTTCTGTCGCGCGTGTCGAGTCGTCTTGTGCGCGTTTTACTCGCGCATCGCGAATCGGGTCATTCCGCCGCAATTGCATCGCGCCGGACAAATCCCGCATGCCGAACGCAGCAGTGGGTTCGTCACGCAAATGCAGCCGGAATGGCGGAATGATAGAGCCCACATGCCGGTTTAACGCCCTATTGAAAGGGGGCAATTGCCGTCTTTGTCATGTGGGATGGCTAAACTCGACAGACATCGCGGAACGTGTGAAGTCGAGCGTCTCGCCCCGGCCCGCGCGCGAATCCGGTGCATGTTCGAGGAGCGCATTCATGTCTGACAAACACGTCGCGCTTGCGAGTCATATTCGTCGGCTCTGTTCGCTTGCCGTCGAGCCTCACCTCGTCATTCCTCATGTGATTGAGGCGACCCGGCACATCGTTGGTGCCGATTGGGGCATGTTCCTCTATGCCGACGAGCACTACGCAGTGTCGGACGTGTGCAGCGAAAACGATGTGGTCTACACGTTATTGCCGGCGTATTTCGCGAACATCCACAACACTTCCTGTCAGGAGGTGCTGGGCATCTCGTTTCCCGATGCGATGCGCCGCGGGCGCGGTTTCGACAACAGCGCGCACTACGACGATGCATTGCTGTCGAGCGAGATGTATGCGGACCTGTGGCGGCCGATGTCGATGCGCCACTGTCTCGAGCTGACCGCGACGGACGGCACGCGCGGCTGGGGCAGCCTGCTGCTGTCGCGCGCATCAGGCTGTCGTCCGTTCTCGGAAAAGAACCATCGCGACATCGAACCCGTGGCACGGCATCTTGCCCATGCGCTGTCGCGGCCCGTGAAGCCAACGCTTCACGAATCGGAATGCAGCCAGTCCGCGGTCATGGTGGTCGACGACGATGGCCGGCTCCTGCTGCACAACACAGACAGCATCCGGATGCTGTCGCTCGCGACCGGCGAGCCGCTCGCGTTCTACCATCACGAACGCTTGCCGGACTGGCTCGCGCCGCTGCGGTCGAACATCAACCGGATCTGGCTCGGCTACCCGGCGCCACCCGCGACGCTCGAGCGTCGCAACCATGCGGGGCGTTTCCGCTTCAAGGCCTATCGATGTACCGACGAGGTCGCGTTGCAACGCGATGCCGCGATCGTGATCTATATCGAACACTTTCCGCCGCTCAAGCTGATGGTCGAACGACTCGGTTTCGCGTTCGGCCTGACCGAGAGACAACGCGAACTCTGTGAGCAGCTCGTGCTGGGCCGCTCGCACAGCGAGATCGCGCGTGACTTCGCGCTGCGCGACAGCACGGTCGTCGATCATGTTCGCAAGATCTATCGCCGGCTCAACGTACACAACCATGACGAATTGCGCAGCGTGTTTCGGGCCGGGAGGCTTGACTAGGTTTCGAGGCGCGCGGCGCGGCACGCCTGGTCCTGCTCGAATCTTGCCGTGCGCTGTTTGCGTGCGGCGTTGCGCCTGGCGTTCCGTTACAGCGCGCGGCGGATCGCCTGCTCGAGCAACGACAACCCGAGATCGATTTCCGCTTCGCTGACGGTCAGCGGCGGCGCGATCCGGAACACGCCGCCCATGCCGGGCAACTGCACGATGTTCATGCTGAGCCCGAGATTCATGCACTCGCGCGTGATCTTCGCGCCGAGCCCGTCCGCCGGTTCCTTCGTCCGGCGATCCTTGACGATCTCGACGCCGAGCAGCAGCCCGCGCCCGCGCACGTCGCCGATGCAGTCGAATCGTTCCATCAGGTCGAGCAGGCCGCGCCTGAGCCGGTCGCCCATGACGTTGGCGCGCGCGACGAGCCCGTCGCGCTGTACGACGTCCAGCACGCGCAGGCCGACGGCCGCCGGCAGCGGGTCAGACACGTGCGTCGTATAGAACAGGTAGCCGAGCGCGTGCGCGCGCTCCTCGATTTCCGCGGACGTGACGATGGCCGCAAGCGGCAGCCCGGCGCCGAGCGTCTTCGACAGCGTCAGGATGTCGGGCGTCACGCCGTCGCGCTGGCACGCGAACATCGTACCGGTGCGGCCGACACCCGTCTGCGCCTCGTCGAGGATCAGCAGCATCCCGCGTTCCTCGCACTTGCGCTTGAGCGCCGCCATATAGCCTTCCGGCAGCTCGATGATCCCGCCTGAACTGAGGATCGGCTCCGCGATGAACGCGGCGAGGTTGCCGCTCGACTGGCGATCGATCAGGTCGAACGCGTAGTCGAGTTCGGCGAGAGTGTCGTATGCGCCGTCGCGCTCGAAGCGCGGCCGGTACGTGAACGGCGCCGGAATCGCGAACGAGCCGACGGAGGCCGGGCCGACGCCCTTGCGGCCGGCGCTGTACGTGGCCGACGCGGCCGCGCCCGTCATTCCGTGCCACGACTGCGCGAAGCCGACGATCTCGTATTTGCCGGTGACGAGCTTCGCCATCCGGATCGCCGCCTCGTTCGATTCCGCGCCGGTGCTGAGCAAGAGCGCGCGGTCGAGCCCATCGGGCGTGATGTCGGCGAGGCGCGTCGCGAGATCGACCACCGGCCGCGACAGCATCCCGCTGAACAGGTGGTCGAGCTTGCCCGCGTATTCGCTGATCACGGAGACGATCTCCGGATGACTGTGGCCGAGTACCGCGCTCATCTGCCCCGACGTGAAATCGAGGATCGCGCGGCCGTCCGCGTCATAGACGAAGCTGCCTTTCGCGCGCTCGATGATCATCGGCTCGAACGTGCCGCCGTAGCGGACCAGGTGCTGCCTGGCGTTGCGCCAGAAGGTTGCGTCGTCGTTCAGGGACATCGGGCATCTCCGGGCAAGGGGGCAGGGATCGCTTGCAGTCTAGGCGCGCGTCTGGTTTGATGGAAACGAATAGTTCTTATGCAAGATAGAAAAGGAGCTAATACCTTGGGGCTTTCGCTTGAAATCGACCTGCTGCGTTCGTTCGTCGTGATCGCCGAGGTGCGCGCGCTCAGCCGCGCGGCCGCGCGCGTCGGCCGGACCCAGTCCGCGCTCAGCCAGCAGATGAAGCGGCTCGAGGAGGCCGTCGACCAGCCGCTGTTCCAGCGTACCGGGCGCGGCGTGGTGCTGACGCACCCGGGCGAGCGGCTGCTCGTGCACGCGCAGCGCATCCTGCGGCTGCACGACGAGGCGATGGCCGACCTGTGCGGCACGGGGCTGTCGGGGACGATCCGGTTCGGGTGCCCGGACGATTACGCCGCCGTGTTTCTGCCGTCGCTGCTGCGGCAGTTCTCGAGCCAGCATCCGCAGGCGATCGTCGAAATCGTCTGCGGGCCGACGCCGCGGCTGCTCGAGCATCTCGACAAGCGGGCGGTTGATCTCGCGATGATTTCGCTGCCGGACGACGGTTCGAACGACGACGTCATCCGCCGCGAGCAACTGGTCTGGATCGGTTATCCCGGCCTCGATGCCGCGCAGTTCGATCCGTTGCCGCTCGCGCTTTCCGATCCCGATACGCTCGATCACATCGCGGCCTGCGATGCGTTGCATCGCGCGGGCCGCGATTATCGCGTCGCGTATGCGAGCAGCAGCCTCG
Source organism: Burkholderia catarinensis (assembly GCF_001883705.2). Lineage (GTDB taxonomy): Bacteria > Pseudomonadota > Gammaproteobacteria > Burkholderiales > Burkholderiaceae > Burkholderia > Burkholderia catarinensis. The sequence goes on along the minus strand of NZ_MDEQ02000006.1, from coordinate 319,200 downwards.
CGGGTCTGATCGCGCTGGTGCGCTCGGGGCAGGCGTTCGCGGTGATGACGCAGACGGCGGTGCCGGCCGATCTGGCGATCGTCAATGGCGATCCGCGGTTGCCGGCGTTGCCGGCCGTGGGCATCACGCTCAGGTTCGATCGCAAGCGGCCGTCGCATCTGACCGCGGCGTTTGCCGAGCATATCCGGGCGGTGTTGCCGGTGCTGTGAGCGCGGCATGCGCCGAAGCGGCGATCCAGGGGGCGAAGCCGGTCTCGTGCGCCGCCGCTGGCCTATGCGGTCTCTGCATAGGAAATGCCGAAACTTTGCATTGGACTGCACATTTTGCGATTTCTAGAATCGGGCGAATGTTGAACCTTGTTCGAAGGGTTCGTTTCCGATGCCGCGCTCGCCGCGCGTCAGCACTACGAGGAATCGCTCGATGCAGATCAGTTCACCTGTCGCCGCACTGTCCGAGGACATGAAAGCGTGGCGCCGACAGATTCACAGTCGCCCGGAAATCGCGTTTCAGGAAACCGGCACGGCCGCGTTCGTCGCGGAATTGTTGCGCTCGTTCGGCATCGACACGCATACCGGAATCGGCCGCACCGGCGTGGTGGGCGTGATCGATGGCAAAGGCGGGCCCGGCCCCACGCTTGCGCTGCGCGCGGACATGGACGCGCTGCCGATCCAGGAAGAGGGCAGGCCGTTTTATCGCTCGGTCCATCACGGACTGTTTCATGGTTGCGGTCACGACGGACACACCGCGATCCTGCTCGGCGCGGCGAAGTTGCTGGCCGACCATCGCCAGTTCAAGGGACGCGTCGTGCTGGTATTCCAGCCGGCCGAAGAAATCGTCAAGGGCAGCCAGGCGATGCTCGACGACCAGTTGCTCGAGCGTTTCCCGTTCGACGAAATCTACGGGTTGCACAATCATCCGCAGCTTCAACCGGGAAAAATCGGCGTGCGCGTCGGGTCGCAACTGGCCGCGGTGGATTTCTTCTCGATCGAAATTCGCGGCACCGGCAGCCATGGCGGGACGCCGCATCGCAGCGTCGATCCGATCGCCATCGGCGCGTTGCTCGTCACGGCATTGCAGACCGTCGTCAGCCGCTCGATCGACCCGCTCGACAGTGCGGTCCTGAGTATCTGCCAGTTCGTTTCAGGTGCGACGGCGAACGTCATTCCCGATCGCGCGTCGCTGCAAGGCACCACACGTGCGTTGTCCCCGATGGCGCGTGAACGCGTGCATCGGCGCTTGCGCGAGATCTGCGACGGCGTTGCGCTGTCGCACGGTTGCACGATCGATCTCGACATTTCGCACGGCACGCCGCCGACGATCAACGCCGAGGCCCCGGCGCGGTGCGTCATGGCCGCAGCGGGCGCGGTGGTCGGCGCCGCGAACGTGCTGACCGACGTGGCGCCGTTGATGGCCGGCGACGACGTCGCGCGCTTTCTCGAGGCGCGGCCCGGTTGTTACTTCTTCCTCGGGCAGGGCGGCCCGATGTGCCATCACCCCGAATACGATTTCAACGATGACGTGGCGCCGATCGGCGTCGCGATTTTCGACGAAGTCGTGCGGCGTCGTCTCGGCGTCTGATGCATCGCTCGCGCGGCCGAATCGACGTCGCGCGGCCGGAACATTCTTAAAAAAACTGGAGGAGAACATCATGGGACACGCAACGTTCCGCGCCTGGCGGACGATGGCCGTCCTGTCGGCAGGCGCGTGCACCGTGTTCGCGCCGGCCGCGCATGCCGCAGCCGGTGCGCCGACACGGGGCGTCGCAAGCTGGTATACGCTTGTGCCGTTCTTGAGCTTCGTTGCGTTGACGCTCGGCATCACGTACTGGGCATCGCGTCGCAACCGCTCGGTGTCGCAGTTCTATACGGCCGGCGGTGGTGTCACGCCGTTGCAGAACGGCTTCGCGCTCGCCGGCGACTACATGTCTGCTTCGTCGTTCCTCGGTGCGGTCGGCATGATGGCCGGCTCCGGCTACGACTCGATCATTTATGGCGTCGGCACGCTGATCGGCTGGCCGATCCTGTTGTTTCTCGTCGCGGAACCGTTGCGCAATCTCGGCCGCTTCACGCTCGCCGACGTCGTCGCATTCCGTCTTGAAGAGCGTCCGGTACGGAGCATGGCCGCGGTGAATTCACTGGTGATCGTGCTGTTCTATCTCGTCATCCAGTTGGTCGGCGCCGGCAAACTGATCCAGTTGTTGTTCGGCGTGCCTTACGGGGTCGCGATGCTGGCGGTCGGCGCCCTGGTGCTGGTCTATGTGCTGATCGGCGGCATGCTGGCCACGACGTGGGTGCAGATCGTGAAAGCGGTGCTGATGGTCGCGATCGGTACGTATTTGTCGTTCAAGGTGCTGCAGGCGACCGGCTTCAGTGCGAACCGGCTGATTGGCGCGGTGGTGCAGTCCCATCCGGCCGGCACGGCCGTGCTGGCGCCGAGCCGGCTCGTCACGAACCCCGTCGACGCGATTTCGCTCGGCATGTCGCTGATCTTCGGCATGGTGGGCCTGCCGCATATTCTGAGCCGCCTGTTCACCGTGCGCGACGGTGCCGCGGCCCGGCAATCGGCATTCTATGCAACCGGGATCATCGCGTGGTTCTATACCGCGGTCGTCGTGATCGGTGCAGGTGCGATCGTGTTCGTGCTCGGCAATCCGGCGTTTCTGGACCCGGCGACGCACACGCTGATCGGTGGCGGGAACATGGCGGCGATGCATCTGAGCCATTACATTGGCGGCGACGTCTTTCTCGGCATCATGTCCGCGGTGGCGTTCGCCACGATCCTGGCGGTGGTCGCGGGGCTGACGATCTCGGGCGCGTCGGTGGTCGGGCACGATCTGTACAAGCGAATCGTCTGCAGGGGGCACGCAGATCCGGCGCGCGAACTGACGGTGTCCCGCTGGGCGACGTTCGTGCTGGTGGCGGCCGCGTTGTTGCTGTCGCATCTCGTGCAGAACCTCAACATCAGCTTCCTGGTCGGACTCGCGTTCTCCGTTTCGGCGAGCACCAACTTCCCGATCCTGATGCTGTCGATGTTCTGGCGCGGGCTGACGACGCGCGGCGTACTGGCCGGCGGGATGGTCGGGCTGGTGTCCTCGGTCGGGCTCCTCGTTACCGGGCCGACGATCTGGGTGGGCATTCTGAAGCACGATGCCGCGCTCTTTCCGTACGCGAATCCGACCTTGTTCTCGATGACGCTGGCGTTCGGCGTTGCGTGGCTCGCGTCGATCACCGATTCATCCGCTCGCGCGGCGGCGGAGCGTGCGCGATTCGATGCGCAGATGTTCCGCAGCGCGACCGGCGTCGGCATCAGTGTCGCCCAAACTCACTGAACACAGGAGCAACCATGTCGAACGTCAATCACCCGGCAGCCATGGCGAGCGGCGCCGATGCCAACGCACGCGCCGACGCGCCTGCACCGGATGTCACCCGCCTGATTCGGCGTCGCGCCCGCTTGAGCATCGGCATGAGCCTGCTCGTGCTGGGCGTCTACTTTACGTTCATCCTGACCGTCGCGTTCGCGCCGGGCGTGCTGACGCGACCTTTCTCCGTCGATTCGCCCATGACGATCGGGATTGTCGTCGGCGTCGGGCTTTACTGGTTCTGCGCGATCGCGACGGGGGCGTACGTGTGGATAGCGGGTCGGTGGATCGACCCGCTCGTTCACCGTATCGCCCAATGAACGAGCAGCCGGCGCGTCCGGATCCGCGACGATGAAATGCGGTGCGCGGACGTGCCGCGCTCGGTACGAATCGATACGCCGCGCGACCGGGATTCCGCGGAACGGTCCAGCGGCAGCGGCCACGCCGAATGCCTCTTCAGGTCGCCGTGCTTCGCCGTAGCCCGAAGTCGAACCGGGTGTTTTTCACCATTTTCAACAGAGCCGTGTCTCCTTGAGCGCGTGTCAGTCAGACGACCGATACGCGTTTTTTTTTGACGCTGAAGATCGCGTCGGTCGCGGCGACATGACCGGCGACGTCCGAAGGTGAAATTTTCCGGTTGAGACTGAAACACACCTGGCCTGCGCATCTCGTGCGCCGCCGCCCGAGGGCATGCAAATCCTGCATCGCCCGACGACAAGAATCTCATTGGATTGTGATTTTTTAGCTGCTTACGATGCGTCGCGGTATTGAAGCCGCATGTGGCCGTTCGCGCGTGTGCCGCGCATTCGCCTGCGCATGAAATGCCGACGAGGGCGCGGGCGCTACGCGAAACGGTGGTCCGTCAAGTGCTCTGGATTTCGCGCGGGTCGTTGGATTCGACGGTGTATTCATTCTCTTTATGATTCGTTATACGAATTAATTGGAATGGATCGAATCATGCGCGACGACGAAGCCTGGAGCAGACGAATCAGTCCGCAGGATCGACACCGGATCTGAGCGAAATCCTAATCAAGTGATGGAACGACATGAATCAGGGAAAATCAATGAGGGGACTGGCTGCTGCCGCGCTGATCATTGCGTGCGCAACGGGCACGGGTAACGCTCGCGCGCAGAGTTCAGTGGTCATGTACGGCATTCTGGATATCGGCATGCAGAGCCTGACCAACGTCGGACGAGACGGGAAATCGTCGCTCGGCATGTTGGGCAGTGCATTCTTGCCTTCCCGCTTCGGGTTCAAGGGCGACGAGGATCTCGGTGGCGGCTATGGTGCGATCTTTCAGCTTGAAAACGGGTTCGACCTCGGCAAGGGTACGTTCGTGACGCCGGGGACGTTGTTCAACCGGCTGTCGAGCGTCGGGTTTCGATCGCCCTATGGCCGGCTGACGTTCGGGCGTCAGTACAGCGTACAGTTCGACAAGACGGTGCTCTACGATCCGACGTATTTCGCGAACGATTCAACGCTGTCGCTGAACCTGATCCCGCTCGCGACGCTGAGGTTGAACAATGCGGTGAAGTTCCAGTCGGAGCCGTTTTACGGATTCAATGTCGAGGCCGAGTATGGTTTCGGCCAGCAACTGCCCGGCAACAGGCTGGCCGGTCGTTACATCGGTGCGGCGCTCGAATATGTCCGCGGAGCGCTTGTCGCTCGCGTGCTGTACGAGCAGAGTCGAGGTGCGAGCGCCGGCGGTGTCGATGCGTCCGGGCGGGCCGATGAGCGTTACAGCGCGGCGCTCCGTTATACGGTCGGCGGCGTGACCCTTTCCGCAGGCGTCACCCGCGTGCTGGGCGACCTCCAGTTGACGCCGCGCGGCACGGTTTACTGGGGCGGCGCGAAGGGCTTCGCGACGCCGACGATTCAATGGTACGTGCTGGGCGGCCGTTACGATTTCCAGAACGCGCCGGAACACCCGACGCTTTTCGTCGGCGGGGCCGAGTATCTGCTGTCGAAGACAACGTTTCTGTATGCCCATGTCGGCACGGTCTGGAACTCCGGCGAGAGCGCGTTCGGCGTCAACAGCTTTTCCAGTGTGGGCCAGCCCGGCAAGAGTCAGGTCGGGGTGAGCGTCGGCATCCACCACAAGTTCTGATGCGGGCGCTGCTCGCGGAATGACGGCCGGCAACGGGCGGTCGATCGGGCGTATAGTCGCACTCGCCCGGTTGCCGCGATTGCACCGAGCAGGTGGAGGGTGCGAATATACTTGCCGCATGCGGGCGGGGTCGCTGCCCTCGAATGCCTGGTTTCCTGCCGTGGTTTCCCATGAATCTTCGCAAACTGCAACACGTCCTCGCGCTCGCTGAGTACCAGACCTTCAGCCGCGCGTGCGCGGAGGTCCATCTGAGTCAATCCGCGTTGTCCCGCAGCATCCAGTCGATTGAATCGGAGTTCGGTTTTCCATTGTTCGACCGCAGCGCGCAACGCATCGCGCTGACGCCGTACGGCAAGGTATTCGTCGAGCGGGCGCGTCGGATCGATTTCGAGGTGCGGGAACTCAGGCGCGATCTCGCGCTGCTCGAGCGCGGGGAGTTCGGCGATCTTTGCATCGGTTTGGGCGCGACACCGGCCGCTTTGCTCAGACAACCCATTCTGACGTTCGGGGCCGTCAATGCGCCCGACGTGCGCGTGGTACTCAAGCGAGGCAATACCGCGGATCTGCTCGGCATGTTGTTGGCGGAGCGCATCGACATGTTCGTCGGCGATATCGCGTCGCTCACGCAGCAGCCGGAAATCGAAATCACGCCGCTGCCGCGATGGCGGGCCGCATTCTTTTGCGGTCGCGCACATCCGCTCGGCGGCATGGCGTGCGTGTCGCCGGAAGCGTTGCTGAAATACCCGATCGGCTGCACGCACCTGTCGAAGTACGCGCTCGACGATCTTCATCAGCATCTCGGATTTTCGATTACGGATCGCATCAAGCTTCAGAGCGACGATTTTGGCGAACTGGAAGCGGCGGCCGCCGTGAGCGACGTCGTCATTCTCGGCAGCCTTCCGGTCTTCGATGAAGCGGTCCGGGCGGGACGGCTGCACCCGGTGCCGCTCGATCCGCCGCTGGCCGGTTCGGCCCGTTTCGGGATCGTCGTGCTCGCAGGCAGAACCCAGTCGGTCACGATGCGCAGGATCAATTCACTGGTGCAGGACGTGTTCGACAAGTTCGCGGAAGAATCGTCGACCAATTGACGTCGCCAGGGTCATGCACGACCCTGAAATGGCTGCGCGTGTGTTGCGCACGATGGAATCGCATGTGGTGCCGACGGCGAGACTCGAACTCGCACAGCTTTCGCCACTACCCCCTCAAGATAGCGTGTCTACCAATTTCACCACGTCGGCACTGCAGGGGCGCAATTCTAGCGTCACATTGCGCGTTTGTGAAGGGGATGTGACACGATTGCGGTGCGTGCGGAAGCGATCCCGGTAGAATTCATCCGATCGGTCCGACGATCATCGCAACCGCAACCCGCTTTCTCCCCGTGACAAACACCCTCGAACAACTGCAGGCCGGACAACTGTCGGGCGCACGGCAACTCAAGCTCGCATGCGGGTTGACCGAATTCCCGCGCGAGATCTTCGATCTGGCGGACACGCTCGAAGTGCTCGACCTGACCGGCAATGCGCTGTCCGCGCTGCCGGACGACCTGCCGCGGCTGCATCGCCTGCGCATCCTGTTCGCGTCCGGCAACCGCTTCACCGCGTTCCCCGAAGTCCTCGGTACGTGTGCGCAGCTCGACATGATCGGCTTCAAGGCGAACCGGATCCGCACGGTGCCGCGCGGTTCGCTGCCGCGCGCGCTGCGCTGGCTGATCCTCACCGACAACGAAATCGACGCGTTGCCCGCCGACATCGGCGATTGTTCGCGCTTGCAGAAGCTCATGCTCGCGGGCAACCGGCTGCGTGCGCTGCCGGCGGAAATGGCCGCCTGCCGCGCGCTGGAACTGGTGCGCCTGTCGGCGAACCGGCTCGATGCGTTGCCTGACTGGCTGTTGCACCTGCCGCGTCTCGCGTGGCTCGCCGTGGCCGGCAATCCGTTCGGTGCGGCGCCGGAGGCCGCGGCGTCGGCCGGGCCGGACGTTGCGGACGTCGATTGGACGTCGCTCACCTGTGACCAGAAGCTCGGCGAAGGCGCATCGGGCGTCATCTACCGCGCGCAGTGGCGGGCGGACGGCCAGGTGCCGCGAGCGGTCGCGGTCAAGCTGTTCAAGGGGGCGGTGACGAGCGACGGCCTGCCCGATTGCGAAATGGCGGCGTGCTTGCACGCCGGCCGTCACCCGAACGTGATCCCGGTGATCGGCAAGGTGCGCGGGCATCCGGACGGCACGCACGGCCTCGTGATGGAACTGGTCGATCCCGCGCTCACGAACCTCGCCGGGCCGCCGAGCTTCGCGTCCTGTACGCGCGACGTGTATGCGGCCGATGCGCGATTCGAGCCGGCGGCAGCGGTGCGGATCGCGCATGGCATCGCGTCGGTTGCCGGCCATCTGCACGCGCGCGGCATCATGCATGGCGACCTGTATGCGCACAACATCCTGCACGACGGCCAAGGCTGCGCGCTGCTCGGGGATTTCGGTGCGGCGTCGCTCTACGACGTGAACGATCACACGCGTGGCGCCAGGTTCGAACGGCTCGAGGTGCGGGCGTTCGGCTATCTGCTCGGCGAGTTGCTCGAGCGATGCGAACCGCGCGCGTGGGCCGGCAGGAGCGCGCTCGATGCGCTTGCGGCGGCCTGCCTGAACGAGGACGTCGATGCCCGGCCATCTTTCGACGGGATTACGGCTGCGCTGGCCGCATGCATGCGCTGACGGGATCGCGCCTGCTTACGCCTGCCGCGCAGTCAGCAGCCTGATTCCGAGCCCGACGAACAGCAGCCCGCTGGCGCGCTTGAGCGCACGCATCGCGCGGCTCATGGCGAAGCCGCGATGGAACCGGCGCACGCCGGCCGAATAGACGCTGTGAACGACCACGACGGTGCACGCGATCGTCGCGTACATCACGACGAACTGCAGCGCGAGCGGGCGGTCGTGCACGACGAACTGCGGCATGAACGCCGACAGGAAAATCATCGTCTTCGGATTGCTGCCCGACACGAACAGCGCTTCGCGGAACAGCTTCACGCGGCCGGGCACGACGATCTCCTCCGTGCTGCCCGCGGCGGCGGCCTTCCGGTCGCCGCGCAGTTGCCGGACACCCAGAAACATCAGGTAGGCGGCGCCGACGACCTTCATCGCAACGAACAGCGGCGGCATCGCGGCCAGCACCGCGCCGACGCCGAGCGCGACGAGCAGCACGACCACGCCCTGCGCGACGAGGTTGCCCGCGATCGTCGCGGCCGTGCCGTGCGTGCCGTAGCGCACCGTGTTGCGGATCACGAGCAGCACGTTGGGCCCCGGCGACAGCGTCGTGGCGAGATAGGCTGCGGCAAACAGTATCCAGCTCTGAATGGACATGCGTCGCTCCGAGAGGCGGTTCCGGCGGTCGGGATGAATCGATGATGCCACGCCAAAATGGCGCAGGCTTGCGCCGGAACCGTGCCGTCGCGGCGCGTCAGCGCGCGTCGCGCATGCAGTACGCGGGGATCGACGGCGGCGTATCGATCGCGGCAGGCCGCGTCATCCACGCGATCCACGCGGCCCATAACCCGCAGGCGATCAGTACGGCGAGATTCAGCGGCGTCCGGTAGCGGACGATCAGGGCGGCCAGCGGCAGGCGGTTTTTCATATACGTCTCCTTCGATCGTGGTGCGGGCGGCGTTACTGGCCGGTGTACGTCGGCGCCTTGGCGTCGCACGTCACGGACACCGTCGAGCCGTCCGCGAAATGCAGCCGGAACGGCACCTTCGCACCGGGCGCGACGGCCTGGCGCGGCTGCTCCAGCATCACGTGATAGCTCTTCGGCTTGAACGTCACCGTGCCGTGCGCGGGGACGACGACCGAGTCGACATGAACCATCCTCGCGGTGCTGCCATTCGTCTGCGTTTCATGCACCATCGCCATCCCGTATGCGGGTGTGTCGATGCCGGTCAGCGTGGCGGGCGCGTCGCCGTCGTTCTTCAGCGTGAAGTAACCGGACGACGGCACCGTTGCCGGCATCGCGCGGATCCAGCAGGCGTTGGCCTGCACGGCCGGCGCGGCGAACGTGGCGGGAGCTTGCAGCGCCAGCAGCGCGAAGAGCAGGCCGGCCGGAATCGGGTGTTTCATTGTTGGTTTTCCTTATGGGTGGATGCGGGGGTATCGCGTGAATTACTTCAGCGTGAACGTGTAGCGGCCTTGCGTGCGATGGCCGTCGCTGGCCGCTGCGATCCACGCGACCGTGTACGCGCCGGCCGTCAGGTTGGCGAGCGCGACGTGCATCCGCTTCCGGTTGCCGGCGTCGACGGCCGATTTCCCGTCGGCGACCGATTGCCCGTGGCTGTCGGTGACGGCAATCGAGCTGAACGCCGGCTCGAGCGCTTCGCTGAAATCGATCGTGACCGCGTGCGGCGCGGCCGAGAGCGTGGCGTTGGCGGCCGGGTCTTGCATCTTCGGGAACGCGTGCGCATGGGCGGCCTGGATGACGGCGAAGCCGAGTGCGGCGAGTGCGCCGCGAGCGAAAGTGGCGGTTTTCATGGGTGGCTGGTTGAGTGGCGAATCGGATGGAGAAAGACGGATTCGACGGACGGATGCGCAAGCGGCATCGCAAAGGCACCGGTGCCGGCTGCCGCCGGCGCGAACGTGCGCGGCCGGACGTTCGCATGCGAGCGAATGCCGGCGCGACAGTCCGAACGGGAAGCGGCCAACCGCGCGCACGGCACGACGCCGCGCGCAACACGGTGAGACATGATCGTCCTTCGAAACGTGACACGTCACGCACGCCGGCGGCGTGCGCGGACCACGCGATGCGCTACGGCATCACGCGTGATGACGACGGTTCAGGACGCGAGCGGAGGGGCGCGCGGTTGCGCGGCCGTGAGTGGCAGCGCGCGGCGCAGGCTGTCGAAGCGGGTTGCTGCGCGGTGCTGGATGACGCCCACGTTGGCCGCGAACGTCAGTTCGGGCGCGGGCAGCGCGGGTGTATGGGCAAGCAGGCTGCAATAGCCGCATGCGTGGAGATGAGCCTGTAGGCTTTTCGACGCCGAATCGGCGGCGTGGTCGGCGCCGGCCGGCGCGGCCGTGCAGTAGCCGGCCAGCAGCGCGTCGACGCGCCCTTGGGTGGTCAGCGCCTGCGAGATCGTCGGCGCGAGCGCCGTCATCAGGATGGCGAGCATCCCGATCAGACTGCCGATTTTCCGGAGACGACGACTCAGCATGCGATGCGCGGCGGCGTGTGGACGACGATGGAGCGGATTATGCCACGCACGTCGCGACGCCGGCACGGCGTGCGGCATTGCGGCGCGCTACGCGTGTTTCGCCAGGTATTTCGTGATCAGCATCATCTGCGCGGTCCAGCCCTGGTCGTTCATCTCGCGGGCCTTCGCGCGGCGCGCTTCGATCAACTGGTCGAAGCCCGTTTCGGTGAGCGTGAGCAGCGTGCCGCCGGCCTGTGCGGCGAGCGCGAACGTGACGAGCGTCATCGGCTCGGACGTGTAATCGAAATTCGGGTCGATCGCGAACGGATGCCAGCGAAACGAGAACAGTTGCTTCGGCTCGACGCGATCGACGACGATTTCGAACACAGTGCCTGCATAGGGTTCCTGCGCCTTGGCGACGTCGTCGTCGACGCGCGTCGGCGTGATGCGGCCGAACAGCGGCTGGTCGGCCACGAACGGCCCGTCGAACGTGACGCCGAACCAGGTGCCGAATTCCCCGGAATTGCTGACGGCTTCCCACACGCGGTCCGGTGTTGCGGCGAGCTGGGTCTGCTTTTCGATGCGATCGGTTTGCTGGGTCATGACGTTCTCCAGGCAGGATCAACCGTTGCAGGACGGCACGCGATCGCGCGCCGAGTTTCAGTCTAGTCGAGCATGACCGCGTCGGGCACGTCGAGCACGAGGTCCGACGTGGCGACGGCCACGCACGGCAGCGTATAGCCGTCGGCCTTTTCCTCGCGGCTCAGCCCCGGCCATTCGATGGTGTAGCGTACGCTGCCGCTGACGATCCGGCAAAGGCAGCTTCGGCACGTGCCGTTGCGGCATGAACGCGGCAGCGACACGTGCGCGAATGCGGCGGCTTCGAGCAGCGTCAGCGAATCGGGCGCATCGAAGGTCGTGCCGAGCGGCTCGATGCGCACGAGGGGCGGGTGTTCCGGATCGGTCATGGTCGAGGCGGGCGGCGCGGGCGGTGGTTCGGCGGCAACGCGCCAAGCATACCCGAACCGCCGGCGGCCGGCGCCGGCCGGGTCAATGCCGGCGCAGGTACCGGTACACGGTATTGCGTGCGAGACCGAGCTCGCGCGCGGCCGCCGATACGTTGCCGCCATGCCGTGCGAGCGCGGCGTCGATCACCGCGGCCTGGTGGCTTTGCAGCGTCGTTCGTTCGTGCGCGCCGGCCGGCGTGGCCGGTGTGGTTGCTGCCGGCGCAGCCGGTGCGTCGTCGCAGTCGAGCCAGAAATCGTCGGGCAAATGCGCGAGCGCGATTTCGGTTTCGTCTTCGGCGAGCATGCCGGCCGTGCGTAGCACGTTGGTCATTTGTCGCAGGTTGCCGGGCCAGCGGTGGCGCGCGAACGCGTCGAGCACGTTGGCCGCGATGCGGTGCGGCATCGGTTCGCTGTGCGCGAGACGCGCGAGAATCCGTTCGACGAGCGCGGGCAGGTCGGTGCGCGCGGCGAGCGCCGGCAGCGTGACCGCAAGCCCGTTGATCCGGTAGAACAGGTCTTCGCGGAACGTGCCTTCCGCAATCATCGCGCGCAGGTCGCGATGGGTCGCGCAGACCACGCGCACGTCGACCGGCACCGCGCGTGCGCCGCCGAGCGGCATCACCGCGCGTTCCTGCAGCACGCGCATCAGCCTGACCTGCTGCGCGAGCGGCATGTCGCCGATCTCGTCGAGAAACAGCGTGCCGCCGTCGGCCTGCGCGATCTTGCCCGGGCTGCCGCGTTTGCGTGCGCCCGTGAACGCGCCGTCCTCATAGCCGAACAGCTCGGCTTCGATCAGCGAATCGGGCAGCGCCGCGCAGTTGACCGCGACGAACGGGCCGTCCGCGCGCGGTGACGCCTGGTGCAGCGCGCGGGCGAGCCATTCCTTGCCGGTGCCGGTCTGGCCGAGGATCAGCAGCGGCAGGTCGCGCCCGCGGATCTTCGCGACGCGTTCGAGCACGGCGGCCATGCGCGCGTCGCCGGTGTCGAGCGTCGCGAACGTGATCGCGTCGGGATCCGGTGCGCGCACGCGTGCGGCCGGCGCGGGCGGCGTGACGGCGATGGTGGTCTTCTGCGCTTCCGGGAATTCGCAGCGTGCGAGTACGCGCACGCCGGTCGACAGCGTGAGGCGGAAGGTGGCGCCAGGCGCGCGGGCGGCCTGTTGCGCGAGCTGACCGAAGCGCATGCCGAACAGCGCATCGCTGGCTTGGTGTTGCAGTGCGTCGAACGACGCGCCGAGCTGGAATTGCGCGCTGCGGTTCGCGGCGATCAGCCCGCCGTCGGGGCCGAACGCGACGAGTCCCGCGAACAGCGAATCGACGCATTCCTCGTGCGCGTGAAAACGCAGCCGCAGTGCTTCCCCGCACTGGTTCGCGAACAGGTGGTTCTCGATCAGTTGCGCCGACATCCGCACGAGCGCGAGCGTATGCGGGCTGGAGCCGCGCGGGTCGCCGCTGACATCGAGCGTGCCGAGCGTGCGGCCGAACGGATCGACGATCGGCGCGCACGAGCAGGTGAGGATGTGGTTCGCGCGCAGGAAATGTTCGGAACCGTGCACGACGACGGCCTGGCCCGACGCGAGCGCGGTGCCGATCGCGTTGGTGCCGCGTGCGCCTTCGGCCCACGACACGCCCGTGCACAGTGCGACGCGATTGGCTTTCTCGATGAAGTCCGCGTCGCCGATGCTGTGCAGGATGACGCCGTCGGCGTCGGTCAGCAGCACGAGGCTTTGCGTATCGGCGATCTGTGCGTGGAGGTCCTCCATCACCGGGCGCGCGTGCGAGAACAGCGTCTGATTCGTGTCGAGCAGTTCGCGCAGCGCGATGCGCGACAGCGGCGAGAAATCGGGGCGTTCGTGCGCGCGCAGGCCGACCGCGGTCGAACGCGCATGCGCCTGCGCGAGCAGGTCGGTGCGACCCGCGGTGGCGGGCAGCACGAAGGGTTGCGGCATGACTTGTCTCCTGTCGGTCCCAGTTAGCGCTTCAGCGCTTACTGGGACCCCATGCTTCGCGGTCGACCAGAGTTAGCGCTTTAGCGCTTACTCGGGTCCCATGCTTCGCGGTCGGCCCAGTTAGTGCTTTAGCGCTTACTCTGGACCCATGCTTCGCAGTCGGTCCCAGTCAGCGCTTCAGCGCTTGCGCGGGCCCCATGCTCCTCGACCGGCCAATCCGGCGCGCCCACACGCGCCGAAACCATCCGCGGATTGCATCCTCCGCTTGCGGCGCACCATCGATGCACGAAGGCCGGCCGTCCGGGTACGCATCATCATACAAGCGCCACGTGCGATGCGCGACTGCGAACAAAATCCCCTTGCTTTTAAGCGCCCGCCTGCAATGATGGAAATGGAGCACGCGCGCGCCGTGTTCCGCACTGCAACATGCATGCGACGCGACATGCATCCGTTCGGGAGACGCATCATGGTTCGGACGGAACTGAGAGTCGTGCTGGCGGCCATCGCCACCTTCATCATGCTGGGCGGCATTGCCGTGGCGATCCACGGGTTGCTGTTCGATCTGACCGATGCGGTGCGATACGGGGCGGCCGCGATTGCGGTGGGCGTCACGACGGCCGCGATCGCGCTCAACGTCTGGCCCACCGATCCGCACTGACGCCGGTTTCCGAAATGGTGCCGGATGCCGTTCAGGTCAGACGAAATGCGCGTCGGAACGACGCACGCCGGAAAATTTGTCTCCTGCGCGAAACCGTCTAAAGTGGAAAGCAACCGGCATGCATTGTCCGCGCCAGATCCCCGCGGGCCGTGCCTCCGTCGGCGAGCCCGCGTACATTTCGTCCGGCCGGTAGCGGACGACGAACGCGGTCATTCGTTTTCTACCGATCGAGGCGGCTCCCCATGCAGATCCATTTCACGAACGAGAAGCCTGAGTATTCGGGGCGTGACCTGATGCTTGCGTTCACGGCGTTGGTCAATGGCGAGCGCGTCCAATGTCAGATCACGGCCGAGGCACTGGAAGATCACTTCGGCGCGGCATCGCCGCGTTTCGAGGACATGGTCGGTGCATTCGACCAGCACCGCGATCGTATCGAGGCGGCCGCACGGCGCCTGCTGTCGGAGACGCGCGCGCAATGCGTGACGCTGCGCAGCGGTTACGTGCGCTTCTACGAGGCCAACTTGCGCTGACGAAAGCTGACGAAACGACGCTCGTCTTGCGGCGCGCATGACTGAACGCTGCGTACGCGAAGATGTTGCCTGTCGCGCAATGCCGTTCGGCGGGGCCGGGCGGCATTTTCGTATGCGGGCCGTGCTGGCTGCTCGAGTGCCGGCATGACAGCGCGCGCCGATTCGTCAGGATCGCAGAAGAAACCGTGCGCAAACAAAAACGCCACCCGAAGGTGGCGTTTTTTTCATCGTGCATCGCGCCGACGCGCTTCGGTCACTCGCTGCCGAGATAGAAGAAGCGGAACAGGAACACCGCCGCGATGACCCACACGATCGGCTTGACCGTGCGCGCCTGGCCCGTCAGCAGCTTGAGGCCGCCGTACGAGATGAAGCCGAACGCGACGCCGTTCGCGATCGAGTACGTGAACGGCATCAGCAGCGCGGTCAGCGCGGCCGGCACGGCTTCCGTCGCATCGTCCCACGGCACGTCGACCATCTCGCGCATCATCAGGCACGACACGTACAGCAGCGCGGGTGCCGTTGCATAGGCCGGCACGACGCCGGCGAGCGGCGCGATGAACAGGCATGCGAGGAACAGCACCGCGACGGTGATGGCCGTCACGCCGGTGCGGCCGCCGGCCTGCACGCCCGATGCGCTTTCGATATACGCGGTGGTCGACGACGTGCCGAGCACCGAGCCCGCGACGATCGCCGTGCTGTCGGCGAGCAGCGCCTTGTTCAGGCGGTTCATCTTGCCTTCGACGAGCAGGCCCGCACGGTTCGCGACGCCCATCAGCGTGCCCGTCGCGTCGAACAGCTCGACGAGGAAGAACACGAGGATCACGTTGATGATGCCGGTCGACAGCGCGGCGCGGATGTCGAGCTGGAACAGCGTCGCGTCGATCGACGGCGGCGCGGAGAACACGCCGTGGAACTGGTTGTCGCCGAAGAAGAACGACAGGATCGTCACGCCGATGATGCCGATCAGGATCGCGCCGCGCACGCGCAGGTGGTCGAGCGTGACGATCGTGAAGAAGCCGATGATCGCGAGGATCGTGTCGTGCTTGTGCAGGTCGCCGAGCGTGACGAGCGTGGCCGGGCTGCCGACGATCACGCCCGACGTCTTCAGCGAGATGATGCCGAGGAACAGGCCGATACCCGCCGTGATCGAGATCCGCAGCGATTTCGGAATGCCGTTGACGATCGCCTCGCGCACGCGGAACAGCGTGACGAGCAGGAACAGGCAGCCGGAGATGAACACCGCGCCGAGGGCGGCCTGCCACGTGAAGCCCATCCCCTTGACGACCGTGTACGCGAAATACGCGTTCAGGCCCATGCCGGGCGCGCACGCGATCGGGTAGTTCGCGTACAGCCCCATGATGATCGACGCGAGCGCCGCGACGAGGCAGGTCGCGACGAACACGGATTCCTTCGGCATACCGGCGTCGCCGAGGATCGTGGGGTTGACGAAGATGATGTATGCCATCGTCAGGAACGTGGTGACGCCCGCGAGTATTTCGGTGCGGAAGTCGGTGCCAGCTTCAGCGAAGCCGAAATACCGCTTGATGGATTCCATGAAGGCGTTTCTCCGGTCGGGTTGTCGTGTTGATTGTTGTGCCGAATTGTTGTAAAGGCAGTGCACGGCCGGCGTACTGTAACCAGCCACTATTGCCCGGCTATCGGCGGATTGTAATAGCGCGGATAGCTCGGACGATATAGTTGGGGGCACGATCGATTGCCTGCGCGCGAACGGTCTGGCAGCCCGGCCGCGCGACGAAGGCGCGCATTTTACCGGTTCGGACGGAACGGACCGGCAGAAAGGGCGGAAAGGGGAGCGGGAGGAACGAACGAGGTCGGCCGATGCGTACACAACGGTGCGCACGCAGCGCGCGTGGCAGGTGCACGATGACATTCGCCTGAAATGGAGCGCCCGCATGCTGCACGCACGTGGTGCGGGCATCGGATGCGCGTGAACGTGCGCGCGACCGGTGCGATTGCGCAGCGGCGTGCAGCGGCCATTCGGCAGCCCAGGCGGCTGCAGATATCGGGCTATCCTGCGCCGAAGCCGTCCCGCCCGCAACTGTCATTTCGCGATGCGGGGGCGACTGTGGTTTCTGTGTAAAAGATTGCAAGACCCCATCGCGTAAACCGGCAAGTCTTTCTAGGATAGATACACCGCGCATGCACACGCCGGCCGGTAATTGCCGACGCGGGGGAGTCGCAGTCCGTGCAGGCCAGGCGGTGAATGGCGGTCAAGGCCGTTGCGCGTTCGGGCAGGCACGGCCGATTGCGATTGCCCGATGCGGGTTCGTCCGCAATCACGGAGGTCAGCATGTTGAACTGGATCAGCCGTTGGGCGATGCGACACGCCCCCACGCCGGAAAAAACCGCCGCGTCGATGCTCGTGACGGCGCGCATGGAACTGTTCACAGCCGAACAGCGCGTCATCGATGCGAAATTACAGGCGGATTACTGGCGCACACGTGTGTCATTCCTCGAGGAGGTGCAGAAGCAAGGCATCGATCCGTGGGTGACCTCGCAGGCCTCGCAACGTCCCGACCTTGATTCCACTCCCCGAAGCACGGGCCCGCGTCTCGCCGCCAGCACCTGATGCACGTGCTGCATCAGGTGCTGCGCATCGTGCGATCGCTCGCGGCACGTACCTGCTTGCCGCGTCATTCGATGCGCACCCGCGGCGGGTTGCGCCGCGGGTGCGTCCGTTTCCGGTCGCGGCCGTTCCGCGTCTCGCGTGCGTGACGGCGCGTCGCTCATCCACTCCTTCGCCATACCCCGACGAGCAAACGTTGCACTTGTGCGAGCGTGCGTCTGAAGCGCTCGCCGCGCCGGACGTAAGCGGTCGTGATCGACGCTTCGGCCGGTCGGTCGGCATCGGTGCCGAGCCAGATGCGGTCGCCGCGCGCGATGCGCAGCACGTCGCCGGGCTGCACCCAGTAATCGTCGACGCTCGGCGGGCGCGTGATCCACAGCGCCGCGCCGTGCGCGCGGATTTCCGCGTCTTGCGGCGCGCGCCAGGTCATCGTCGTGCGCGGCGCGACCGCGAAGCGGATCACGACAGTCGGTAACGCGATCGTGCCGGCGCGGCGCCGATCGGAACGGTCAAACAGCTGGCTTGCCTGGTCCATCGTCTTCTCCATTCATTGAGCCGGACGGATGACGCGCACCAGAACAAAAAGGCCTCATCCGTTTCCGGTGAGGCCTTGTGTGACATGCGGTACTGCTCGGATGCTAACGCACAAGCGCCTCCCGTGATCCATTCTTTCGAATGTTCACCGGGCAATGATTCGCGATGGCGATGAGCTTGAACGTAGGCATGCGAACGAGTGTGTCGTGGCAGCGCAGCAATGTCAACGGTAATTTCGAGATGCGTGGCGGTTACGCGTCGCGTTGCGCGAGCCCGTTCACGAGCAGTTCGGACAACAGGCCCGTCATCCCTTCCGGGTGCGTTGCCGCGCGTGCCTTCAGTTGTTCGACGAGTTCGGCGTTGAGCTTGCACGCGAACGGCACAAGCCCCTGTTCCTGGTCGAGCTTGCGCTGCGCACGGCGGTCGAGCTTGGCGGCGTCGTCGGCGCCCTTGCCGAAACGTGCGCCGCCCGGCTGCTTCATCGCTTGCGTCAGCTTGAGCGCCTTGTTCTTTTCGAGATCGGTTTTCTTCATGGCCATCGCGGCACCTCCGGGAAATGAAGCCGCGATTGTACGCATTTCGGCGGACGCCGCCCGCGGCGCCCGCAAGAAACCCGTTTTACGCACCCTTCGTCGTGCCCCAGTTGCCGCCGTGCGCGGCCGCCTGCGCGGCCGGCGAGCGCGCGAGATAGTCGAGCGCCTGCTCGGTCGAGCCTTCGTGGTGCGGCGTATAGCCCGGCTTGAAATAGCGCAGCGCGGCACCGATCACCTTCCAGAACGACGGCAGGTGCCCGCGCCGCGAACCCTGCCACCACGCGAGCGCGAAGCCCGGGTAGCGGCCGGCGTCCGGGTCGCGCCGGTACATGAACTTCGCGCCGGTCGTGATGTAGTAGAGCAGCAGCAGGATCACGAACGCCATGTGCATGCAGCGCTCCGGATAGGTGCCGCCCATGTGCCGGTAGATGTCGAACGCGACGGTGCGGTGCTCGACTTCCTCGGCGCCGTGCCAGCGCAGCAGGTCGACCATCGTCGGGTCGGCTTTCCCTTCGTCGAGCCCGTGCGCGTTGAGCACCCAGTTGCCGAGATAGCCGAAGAAATGCTCGAGCGACGCGATCACCGCGAGCTGCTGGCGCAGCCAGAAACGCGTATGGCCGATCTTCAGCCCGAGCGGCTGCTCGCCGAGCACGCGCGTGAACAGCCGGTTGAGCTTTTGCGTAAACGGCTTCGTGTCGATCCCGTGCCGGTCGTAGTAGTGCTTGAGCACGCCGCCGTGCGAGCGCGAATGCACGGCTTCCTGCCGCAGGAAGCCTTCGGCCTCGTCGTGCAGGCGTGCATCGGTGATCAGCGGCAGCGCCTTGTTGTACACGCGGCAGAACCACAGCTCGCCTTCCGGGAACAGCAGGTTCAGCGTGTTGATGATGTGCGTGCTGCCCGGGTCGTTCGGCACCCAGGTAATCGGCGTGTCGCTGAAGTCGAACTTCACGTGCCGGGCCTTGATCTTGTGGTATTCGGCGGTAGCGGTCATCTGTGTCTCCCTGTGCGGCGTCATGCGCCGTCAATGCGATGCCATGCTGACGCGGGCGATCATCCGGCCGAGCCACGGCATGAAGCGGCCGACGAAGCGCATCGCGTGCGCCTCGCCGCCGACCGCGACGACCGGGCGGTTGCGCAGCACGCCGTCGACCATCGCCTGCGCGACGGTTTCGGGTTTCAGGCCGCGCATCTGGTACAGCTTCGTCGCGCGCTTGCGCAGCCGCGCTTCGTCCTGCGCGTTGGCGCCCGCGTACTGCGTCGATGCCATGATTCCGGTTTCCGCGAAGCCGGGGCACACGGCCGTCACGCCGATGCCTTGCTCCGCGAGTTCCGCCCGCATGCATTCGCTGAGCATCAGCACGGCGGCCTTCGTCGTCGCGTACGCGGGCAGGTCGCGCGACGGCCCGAACGCGGCGGCCGACGCGGTGTTGACGATGTGGCCGCCGGTGCCGCGTGCGGCCATCTGCTGCGCGAACAGCCGCGAGCCGTGGATCACGCCCCACAGGTTCACGTGCAGGATGCGCTCCCAGTGCCGCGTGCTCGTGTCGAGGATGCCGCCGGCCATGCCGATGCCCGCGTTGTTGATCACGATGTCCGCGCCGCCGAGGTCGCTGCCGACCCAGCCGGCGAGCGCTTCCATTGCGTCGGCGGACCCGACGTCGACGCGTTTCGCGTGTGCCTGCGCACCGGTCAGCCCGATCAGCAGCGCGGTGCGTTCGGCGCTGGCGAGATCGATGTCGCACGCGACGACCGTCGCGCCTTCGCGTGCGAACGCGAGCGCCGCGCAGCGGCCAATGCCGCTGCCCGCGCCGGTGACGACCGCGACCTTGCCGCTGAAGCGCCCGCTGGTTGCGCGGCGGCGCGCGTTCGCGAGCGCGGGCGGTTCGTTGCCCGATTCGACCGCGTCGATCAACTGCCCGGCGAGGCCCGCGAAGCGCGCGGGATCGGCGAGCGGCAGCCAGTGGCCGGCCGCGACCTCGCGGCGGTAGTACTGCGGCACCCAGCGCGACAGGTTCTCGGACAGCGCGGGGCTCACGTACTTGTCGCCGAGCGGCACGATCGTCTGCACCGGCGCATGCGCGTAGCGTTCGCGCGGCGCGAACAGGCAGCGGATGAAGTTCGCGCGATAGAGACGCACGCCGCGCGCACCGTCATCGGCCTGCGTCGCGCGCGGCGCGGCGGGCGTCTTCTCGAGCCGGCGCAGCAGGCCCGGCCATGCGCGGCCGAGCCACAGCCGCCAGCCGAGTTCGGGGATGAACGGCAGGTGGAACAGGTACACGTACCACGATCGCACGATCTGGCCGCCGAGCTTGGCCAACGACGCGGGCGTCGGGTGCAGCACGCGTTCGCGCAGCCAGAAGCCGACGTGGTCGAGGCAGGGTCCCGAGCACGACGTGTACGACGCGATGCGGCCGGCAAGGCGCGGGTCGGTGACGAATTCCCAGCCCTGGATCGAGCCCCAGTCGTGTGCGATCAGGTGCACGGCGCGGCCGGGGCAGAGTGCGTCGATCACCGCGACGAAGTCGTCGGTCAGTTTCGCAAGGTGGTAGTCGGCCGTGCGCTTCGGCACGCCGGACAGGCCCGCGCCGCGCACGTCGTACGCAATCACGTAGTGCTTGCGCGCGAGCAGCGGCGCGACGTGCTGCCAGACGCTGCTGTCGTCGGGATAGCCGTGGACGAGCACGACCGGCGAACGGGCCGGGTCGCCCCAGATCCTGACCGCGAGCGTCAGGTCGCCCGAGGCGACCGCCGTCTCGCCATGAACCGATTCGAACAGGGCCAGCGGCGCTTCGTCGGAAAGAGGCTGCATCGTGAGTCCGTCGTTCAGGGATTCGGGAGGAAGGGTGCGGGGGCGCGTCAGGCGGCGGCCGGTACGGTCGCGACGGCTTGCTTGCGCTCGGCCTGGCGGCGCTGCCAGCGGCGCACGTGCGGCAGGTCGTCGTCGAGCCAGTACGCGTCGTCGTCGGTGATCACGAGCAGTTCCTCGAATTTCGCGCCGACGCCGTCGAAGCCGAGATGCGGCTCGACGGCCCACAGGCCCGGCACGGGCGCATGCTCGGAGCGGCGGTCGATCGACCACAGCGGCGACCAGCCTTGCTGTTTCGCCGCGCGGCCCTGGTCGAGCAGCAGGTTGCGTGTCGCGTTCAGCCCGAAGCGTGCGACGAAGTGCGGCTTCGAGAGCTTGTGGATCTTCGCGACGCGATGCGCGAGCACCTTGAACGGATAGGCCTTGTGGCGCGGCTCGACGCCCTGGCGGCGGCACAGTGCGTCGACTTCCTGCGCGACCTCGGCCATCGACCGGCGCTCCTTCACGAGCCGCACGATCATGTCGCGATGGTCCATCAGGTCGTCCTGGAGCTGTTCGAGGATCGGGTTGCGGCCGAGGCAGTGCGCGTAGCCGACGTCGGCCACGATGCCGTCGAGCACGGGCGCGACGTCGAGGATCACCGGCATGTCGGTCTCGAGCTGGCGGTTGCTCGGGAAGAACGCGAGATTGAAGCCGCCCATGTGCTTGAGGCCCGAGAAGCCCTCGAACGCGGTGCGGTCGCCGAACCACGCGAACGGCTTGTGCAGCCAGTCGTGCACGCCGTTGTCCTGCAGCCATTCGGTCAGCAGGCGCGCGGCGGCCTTTTCGGTGATGCCGGGGTAGAGCATCGCGCCGACGGTTTCGACGCAGCGGTAGGCAAGCTGCTGGAGCGCGCGGAATTGCGGCAGCTCGTCGAGGTGGACTTCCGGCAGCGGGTGGTCAGCCATGATGCGTCTCCAAATGTCGGCCAGCGTTGGCGCTTCGGCGCTTACTCGGGGCCTGTGCAAAGCGGGGGGCGCTGATCCGGAATGCATCCGCTGGCGTTCCCGTCGCGAATTATTCAGTCAGCATTTAATGTGCCATTGAGTAATGTAACGATAATAGCCGGTTCGGCGTGGCGCGCCAGCCCCCGGAGATGAGGATTTCTCCTAATGAAGGGCCGAAATGGAGCGGAGACTCTAGGTTTCCGGAGGTTGGGGCCGGATGGCCGTGCGTGCGGCCGCCTTGCGACGGCCCGCCATGTCGTGCCGGATCAACTTCGCGTCGCGTCGCGACGTGACGTTGTCAAATTGCCGAAATAATTTCGTCACATCATTCGCCCCCAGTTCGAAGCCGTCCCGGCTTCGCCGCGCTGATGAGCCGCCGGTGCGCGGAGTGCGCCGCGCGGGGTAGTGACTGAAGCCAATTCGACATTTCCACGGAGAGAGACCATGCAACGCCGCCAGTTCATGAATACCCTTGCCGCGGCGACCGCTGCGACGTCGCTGATGCTCAAGGCCGGCACGGCCGGTGCGAAGAGCGCAACCGCGCCGGATGCGCTGGACCCGGGCCGCTGGTCGCCGTTCAACGCCGCGCGCCTGCAGGCGGTGCTCGACCAGCATGGCGTCGCGAGCGCGCGCTACGACGAAAAGCGCCGCCCGTACGCGGTGTTCGACTGGGACAACACGTGCATCATGAACGACTGCGAAGAGGCGCTGCTGATGTACCAGATCAACCATCTGCAGTACAAGCTGACGCCGGACGAATTCGTCGACGTGATGTGGAAGGACGTGCCGAAGGGCGCCTTCATGAAGGACTACACGACGGTGGACGGCAAGCCGGTGACGATGGAAGACCTCGCGGCCGATGTCGAATCCGACTATCGCTGGCTCTACGCGAACTACAAGGGATTCGGCGGCGACAAGAGCCTCGACGAGATTCGCGAGACCGATCAGTTCAAGGATTTCCGCGCGAAGCTGTACTTCATGTACGACGCGATCTGCGACACGCATCCGCTCGAGATCGGCTACAAGTGGATCATCTACTTCTACAAGAACATGACGACCGCCGAGCTGCAGGCGATGGCGGAAGCGTCGAACGACTACGGCATCGGCGACGCGCTGCGCAAGACCCGCTACGAAAGCCCGAAGACGCTGCCGGGCAAGGCCGGCGTGGTGGCCGACACGCATTTCCACGGGATTCGCATTCATGAGGAAATCCGCGCGGTGATGCACACGTTGCGTGCGAACGGCATCGACGTGTACGTGAGCACGGCGTCGCTCGACGATGTCGTGCGCGTGTTCGCCGGCAATCCGAACTATGGCTACGGCGTGCCGCCCGGGAACGTGATCGGCCTGCGTCTCGACATGCGGGACGGCAAGTACACGAGCACGTATCCGGCCGGCTGGCATTTCAACTGGGGGCCCGGCAAGACGGTGGGCATCCGCAACGTCCTCGAGTCGAAGAAGGGCTACGGCCCGCTGCTGGTGTTCGGCGACAGCGACGGCGACGCGTGGATGCTGCGCGACTTCAAGGACACCGCGGCCGGCGTGATCGTCAACCGGATGAAGAAGGGCGAGATCGGCGCGGACAGCAAGCTCGCGGCCGAACAGATCGGCAAGTCGGACGCGCGCTTCCTGCTGCAGGGTCGCGACGAGCGCACGGGCCTGATGATCCCGGACGAGAAGTCGATCAAGTACGGCAAGACCGAGCGCAAGCTGCTGGCTTGACGTGCGCCGGGCGCCGGGCCGTTGCGGCCCCGCGTCCATCGGGATCGATGGCAGCGCCGCGCGGGCCGGAAAACGAGCGTCTCAGCGCTCGCGCGGCGAGCCCAACCGGTCCACCAACGCCCCCACCAGATCGATCGGCAACGGAAACACGATCGTCGAGTTCTTGTCGGCCGCGATCGTCGTCAGCGTCTGCAGGTAGCGCAGCTGCATCGCCTGCGGCTGCAGCGCGAGCCGTTGCGCGGCCTGCAGCAGCTTCTCCGACGCCTGCAATTCGCCTTCCGCATGAATCACCTTCGCGCGCCGCTCGCGCTCGGCCTCGGCCTGCCGCGCGATCGCGCGCACCATCGTCTCGTTCAGGTCGACGTGCTTGATCTCGACCGTCGACACCTTGATCCCCCACGCATCGGTCTGCGCGTCGAGCGTCTTCTGGATGTCGGCGTTCAGCTGCTCGCGCTCGGCGAGCAGCGCGTCGAGCTCGTGCTTGCCGAGCACCGAACGCAGCGTCGTCTGCGAGAGCTGGCTGGTCGCGTCGAAGAAGCGCGCGACCTGGATCACGGCCTTCTCCGGATCGACGACGCGGAAATACACGACCGCATTGACCTTCACCGACACGTTGTCGCGCGTGATCACGTCCTGCGGCGGCACGTCGAACACGACGGTGCGCAGGTCGATCCGCACGACCTGCTGGACGATCGGGATGATCAGCACGAGCCCCGGCCCCTTCACTTTCCAGAACCGGCCGAGCATGAACACGACGCCGCGCTCGTACTCGCGGAAGATGCGGATCGACGACGCGACGAGCACCACGACAAAGACGATCAGGACGCTGCTGAAGCCGAACGTGTAACCCATCATGTTGGTTCTCCCTGGTGTTGTTGTTCCTGCGTCGGCATGTCGTAGAGCGGCGCGACGGTGAGCAGCAATCCGTGGCGGCCGGTGACACGCACGCGGCAGCCAGCGGCGAGCGGCACGCTGCTCGCGACGCGCCAGCGCTCGCCATGCACGCGCACCCAGCCCGCGGCCGATGGCGCGGCGCCCGCCGCGCCGTGCGGCTGGTCGGCAAGCAGGCCGTCGTCGAGCACTTCGCCGATGCTGCCGACCATCGCCTCGGCGCCCGTCACGACCGGCCGGCGCCGCGCGCGCAGCGCGACGCTCGACACGCCCGCGACGAGCAGCCCGCCGCCGAGCGCCAGGCTCCCGATCACGGGCCACGGAATCCCGTAGCCGGGCACATCGGTGTCGATCAGCATCAGCGCGCCGATCGTGAACGACACGATCCCGCCGAAACCGAGCACGCCGAAGGTCGGCAGGAACGCCTCGGCGACGAGGCAGCCGAGACCGAGCAGCACGAGGCCGAGACCCGCGTAGCTGATCGGCAGCAACTGCATCGCGAACAGCCCGACCAGCAGGCAGATCGTGCCGACGACGCCCGGCAGCACGAAGCCGGGGTTCGCGAACTCGAAGAAGAGGCCGTAGATGCCGATCGTCAGCAGGATCAGCGCGACGTTCGGATCGGCGATGATCAACAGGAAGCGGCTGCGCCAGTCGGGTTCGACCACCACGAGCGGCGCATGCGCGGTTGCGAGCCGCACCGTGCCGGCGGTGGTCGTCACGCTGTGGCCGTCGAGCTGGCGCGCGAGGTCGGCCGGATCCTGCGCGATCAGGTCGACGACGTGCTGCGCGCGCGCTTCGCTGGCCGACAGGCTGACGGCTTCGCGCACCGCGCGCTCGGCCCATTCGGCATTGCGCCCGCGCAACTGTGCGAGGCCGCGGATATAGGCCGAGGCATCCTGCATCGCCTTGCGGATCTCGGTCGATTGCGTGTCGGCCGGCAGCGCGGCCGGCGACGTGCCCGAGGTTCCCGATGCACCCGGCATCCCGGCCGGGGGCGCCCGTGGTGCGGCGGGCGTCGCGCCCGGCGGCGTGGCGCCGCCGACGCCGATCTGCACGGGCGACGCGGCGCCGAGATTGGTGCCGGGCGCCATCGCCGCGAAGTGGCTCGCATAGACGATGTAGGTGCCCGCGCTCGCGGCCCGCGCGCCGCCCGGCGCGACGAACGCGGCGACCGGCACGGGCGAGCCGAGGATGGCCTTGATGATCTGCCGCATCGACGTATCGAGGCCGCCGGGCGTGTCGAGCTGCAGGATCGCGAGCGGCGCGTGCTCGCGGGCGGCGCGGTCGAGCGAACGCACGATGAAATCGGCGCTGGCCGGCCCGATCGCGCCGTTGACGGGGATCACGATAACCGGGCGCGCGGCGGCGGGCGCCTCGGCGGGCGGCGGCGCGGCGGCCGCGGCGCATACGGCGAGCAGCGCCGCGAACAGCGCGACGCGTGCGACCCGCGCGGACAGCGGGCGACGAGGGTGGCCGTCGGGCGCGGCAGGCGCCGGCGGCAACCCGTGACGATGAAAGTGCATTGCTACGTCCGGGCGGCGCGCGACCGCGTGTCGTCCGGCTTGCGGAAAGGGCCTGGGCCCGATGCTTAAAGATTAGGCGGTTTCAGCGTAAAGCGCGAAACCACGGCCGCGCCGGCCGGATTCAGCTCGCGCCGCCGCCCCGCGCGAGCACTTCGTCGCGATAGTCTGCCGGGCTGCGACCGCTCCATTTGCGGAACGCGCGGTAGAACGCGCTGGGTTCCGCGAAGCCGGTCGCCGCCGCGACGTCGGCGATCGTGCGTGCGGGGTCGGCCAGCGCCTCGAACGCGAGATCGCGCCGCAGCGTGTCCTTGATCGACTGGTACGCATGGCCTTCCTGGTGCAGCTTGCGGCGCAGCGTGGCCTCGGCCACGTGCAGCCGCGCGGCCATCCCGCCCGCGCCCGGCCACGCGGCGGGCGGCATCCCGCGCAGCACCGTGCGCACGCGCTGCGCGAGCGCGTTCGGGTTGCGGTACTTGACGATGAAGCTCGCCGGCGCGTTGCGCAGGAACGTCTTCAGCGTCTTGGCGTTCTGCACGACCGGCAGCGTCGCGAATTCGGGATCGAAATCGACATACGAATCGGGTTCGTTGAAACGCATGTCGTCGCAGAACATCGACGGGTATTCGTGGTCGGCCGGCGGCGTGTCGCAGCGGAAGCTCGCATGCAGGAGCGGAATGCGCCGCCCGATCAGCCAGCAGGTGAGCCCGTAGACGATGATGAAATAGGTCGCATACGTGAACATCGCGGGCGTCGCGCCGGTGTTGCGGTGCACGAAACGCAGCCGCACGCGCTGCGGGTTCGCGTCGAGCTCCGCATGCAGGTCGTCGAGCACGCAGTGCATGAAATTCACCGCGCGCGCCAGCGCGTGCAGCCCGTCGCGCGCGGACAGCGCGGCCTGGCTCATCGCGATGAAGCTGCCGCACCGCATCGGGTGGCGATCCTGCCCGAAAAACTCGTCGTCAAGTGCGCGCGCGATCGCATTCCACAGTGCGCCGTATTGCTGCGCGGACACGCGCGCGCGCGGCTGCGCGAGCAGCGCGGGCGCGATGCCGGCCTGCGCGAGCAGCGGCTCGGCCGCGACGTCGCGCCGGGTGGCGAGCGCGACGCTGTAAGCGACGAGGCTGATCGCGACGGTTCCCTTGTCTTCCTGCTTCATCCGTGCCGCCGGTGTGGCAAAAACGCTCAGTGTAAATGAGCGACGCGAGCATCGAACAGTCGCGCAGGCTTGCCTACACTTGTTGCATCGAAACGCAAGGACGGTCGCGCCCGGCGGCCGCGGGAGACAGCAGCACCATGGACGAGCTTTACACCGAAGACCAGCGGATGATTCGCGATGCCGCGCGCGCTTTTGCCACCGAGGTGCTGGCGCCGAACGCCGCGCAGTGGGATCACGACGCGCACCTGCCCGATGCCGTCGTCGCGCAGCTCGGCGAACTCGGCCTGCTCGGGATGATCGTGCCGCAGGAGCTGGGCGGCGCGTATACGGACTACGTCGCCTACGCGCTGGCGATGGAGGAGGTCGCGGCCGGCGACGCCGCGTGCGCGACGATGATGAGCGTGCACAACTCGGTCGGCTGCGGGCCGATCCTCGGTTTCGGCACGCCGGCGCAGAAGGAGCGCTGGCTGGCCGACATGGCGTCCGGCCGCGTGATCGGCGCGTTCTGCCTGACCGAGCCGCATGCGGGCTCCGAGGCGCACAACCTGCGCACGCGGGCGGAACTGCGCGACGGCCATTGGGTGCTGAACGGCGCGAAGCAGTTCGTGACCAACGGCCAGCGCGCGGGTATCGCGATCGTTTTTGCCATGACCGACCCGGAGGCCGGCAAGCGCGGCATTTCCGCGTTCCTGGTGCCGACCGACACGCCGGGCTTCATCGTCGGCAAGCCCGAGAAGAAGATGGGCATCCGCGCGTCGGATACGTGCGCGATCACGTTCGAGAACTGTGCGATTCCGGAAGAGAACCTGCTCGGCAATCGCGGCGAAGGGCTGA
The DNA here is from genome assembly GCF_001883705.2 of Burkholderia catarinensis. Classification (GTDB taxonomy): domain Bacteria; phylum Pseudomonadota; class Gammaproteobacteria; order Burkholderiales; family Burkholderiaceae; genus Burkholderia; species Burkholderia catarinensis. The sequence goes on along the minus strand of NZ_MDEQ02000006.1, from coordinate 290,850 downwards.
AGATCGCGCTGTCGAACCTCGAGGGCGGGCGCATCGGCATCGCCGCGCAGGCGCTCGGCATCGCGCGCGCGGCGTTCGACAAGGCGCGCCGCTATGCGGGCGAGCGCGTGCAGTTCGGCAAGCCGATCGCCGAGCATCAGGCGATCCAGCAGAAGCTCGCCGACATGGCCGTGCAGATCAACGCCGCGCGCCTGCTCGTGCATCACGCGGCGAAGCTGCGCACGGCCGGGCTGCCGTGCCTGTCGGAAGCGTCGCAGGCGAAGCTGTTCGCATCCGAGATGGCCGAGCGCGTGTGCTCGGACGCAATCCAGATCCATGGCGGCTACGGCTACCTGGTCGATTACGAAGTCGAGCGTCATTATCGCGACGCGCGCATCACGCAGATTTACGAGGGCACCAGCGAAGTGCAGCGGATGGTGATCGCGCGGCAGCTTTGAGTCGCGACGGTCGCACCGATCGAAGCATCACGCAGGGCACGAGGGCAGCGCGGTGAACGCGGCACGCAACGACGTGACCGTGCGCCGCGCAACAGGGAATCGGGCATGGGCTGCGGCGCATGCGCCGGTTGACCGCGAGGCATGGAGACTTGCCAGGGCATGGGGCCGGCGTAAGCGCTAAAGCGCTAACGTGGGTCGACCGCGCAGGGCATGGGGCGAGAGTAAGCGCTAAAGCGCTAACTCTCACCGACAGGAGACGACACGATGACGGTACAGGCATTCCTGGACGCACGCGACTTTCTGCTGCGCCATCGCACCGACTACGAAACCGCATACCGCGAGTTCGAGTGGCCGGTGCTCGATGCGTTCAACTGGGCGCTCGACTACTTCGACCCGATGGCGCGCGGCAACGACCAGCCCGCGCTGTGGATCGTCGACGCGGCGACCGGCACGGGCGATCCGTACTCGTTCGCGCAGATGTCCGAGCGCTCGTCGCGGATCGCGAACTGGCTGCGCTCGATCGGCGTCGTGCGCGGCGACCGGATCCTGCTGATGCTGCCGAACCGTGTCGAGCTGTGGGACGCGATGCTCGCCGCGATGAAACTCGGCGCGATCGTGCTGCCCGCCACCACGCAACTGTCGCCCGACGACGTGCGCGACCGCGTGCGGATCGGCGGCGCGAAATACGCGATCGTCGACGAGAACGAAACCGCGAAGTTCGAGCAGGCCGATCTCGGCCTCAAGCAGAAAATCGTCGCCGGCACGCCGCGCGAGGGCTGGCTCGCGATGAACGACGGCTACGCGGCGAGCGCCGCGTTCGAGCCGGACGCCGTCACGCACGCGAACGATCCGATGCTGCTGTACTTCACGTCGGGCACGACGTCGAAGCCGAAGCTCGTCGAGCATACGCACCGCACCTATCCGGTCGGCCATCTGTCGACGATGTACTGGATCGGCCTGCAGCCGGGCGACATCCACTGGAACATCAGCTCGCCGGGCTGGGCGAAGCACGCGTGGAGCTGCTTCTTCGCGCCGTGGAACGCGCAGGCGTGCGTGTTCGCATTCAACTACGCGCGCTTCGAGCCGAAGGTCGTGCTCGATGCGCTCGTCAAATACCAGGTGACGACGCTGTGCGCGCCGCCCACCGTATGGCGCATGCTCGTCCAGCAGCCGCTCGCGTCGTTCGACGTGAAGCTGCGCGAGATCGTCGGCGCAGGCGAGCCGCTGAATCCCGAGATCATCGAACGCGTGAAGAAGGCGTGGGGCATCGCGATCCGCGATGGCTACGGCCAGACCGAGACGACCTGCCTGATCGGCAACTCGCCCGGCCAGCCGGTCGTCGCGGGCTCGATGGGCCGGCCGCTGCCCGGCTACCGGATCGCGCTGCTCGATCCGGACGGCGCGCCCGTGACCGAAGGCGAGGTCGCGTTGCCGATCGGCGCGGACGTCACGCGCCCGGTCGGGCTGATGAACGGCTACGCGAACAACCCCGACGCGACGGCCTACGCGATGCGCGACGGCCACTACCGCACGTCGGACATCGCGATGCGCCGCGACGACGGTTACTACGTGTACATCGGTCGCGCGGACGACGTGTTCAAGTCGTCCGACTACCGGCTGAGCCCGTTCGAACTCGAGAGCGTGCTGATCGAGCATCCGGCGATTGCCGAGGCGGCCGTGGTGCCGAGCCCCGACCCCGTGCGGCTGTCGGTGCCGAAGACCTTCATCACGCTGCGGCAAGGCTACGAGGAAAGCCCCGCGCTCGCGCTGGAAATCTTCCGTTTCTCGCGCGAGAAGCTCGCGCCGTACAAGCGCATCCGCCGCCTGCAGTTCGCGGAATTGCCGAAGACGATCTCGGGGAAGATCCGTCGCGTCGAGCTGCGCCGCCGCGAAATCGAGCGCGGCGACGACGTGACCGCGCGAATGCCCGGCGAATACTGGGAAGAAGATTTCGCCGCAGAACTGAAATGACCGACCGCGGGCCGCGCGCGCCGCATTCCGCGGCCGGCACCCGCAGCCGAATTGAACCGGCCGCCGGGCGGAATTCCGCTTCGCGGCCCTCTGCCAGGAGAAAGGATCGATGAACGCGAATCCGACGCCCCGTACGGGGCAAGACGTGCCGACGGTCAAGCTGCTGATCGACGGCGCCTTCGTCGAGTCCGCCACGAACGAGTGGCGCGACATCGTCAACCCGGCGACGCAGCAGGTGCTCGCGCGCGTGCCGTTCGCGACCGTCGCGGAAGTCGACGCGGCCGTGCAGGCCGCGCACGCCGCCTATGCGACGTGGAAGAACACGCCGATCGCCGCGCGCATGCGCATCATGCTGAAGTTCCAGGATCTGGTGCGCACGAACCAGCAGCGCATCGCGAAGACGCTGACGGCCGAGCAGGGCAAGACGATTCCCGATGCGGAAGGCGACATCTTCCGCGGCCTCGAAGTGGTCGAGCACGCGTGCTCGATCGGCTCGCTGCAGCTCGGCGAATTCGCCGAGAACGTCGCGGGCGGCGTCGACACCTACACGCTGCGGCAGCCGCTCGGCGTGTGCGCGGGCATCACGCCGTTCAACTTCCCCGCGATGATTCCGCTGTGGATGTTCCCGATGGCGATCGTGTGCGGCAACACGTTCGTGCTGAAGCCGTCCGAGCAGGACCCGATGTCGACGATGGAACTCGTCGAACTCGCGATCGAGGCCGGCATACCGAAAGGGGTACTGAACGTCGTGCACGGCGGCAAGGAAGTCGTCGACGCGATCTGCACGCACCCGCTCGTGAAGGCGATCTCGTTCGTCGGCTCGACTGCGGTCGGCACGCACGTCTACAACCTCGGCAGCGCGAACGGCAAGCGCGTGCAGTCGATGATGGGCGCGAAGAACCATGCGGTCGTGCTGCCCGACGCGAACCGCGAGCAGGCGATCAACGCGCTCGTCGGCGCGGGCTTCGGCGCGGCCGGCCAGCGCTGCATGGCGACGTCGGTCGCCGTGCTCGTCGGCAACGCGCGCGACTGGCTGCCGGACATCGTCGCGAAGGCGAAGGCGCTGAAGGTCAACGCGGGCTCGGAAGCGGGCACCGACGTCGGGCCGGTCGTCTCGCGCGGCGCGAAGGCGCGCATCCTGTCGCTGGTCGAAACGGGCGTGAAGGAAGGCGCGAAGCTCGAACTCGACGGCCGCGACGTGACGGTGCCCGGCTACGAGCAAGGCAACTTCATCGGCCCGACGATCTTCTCGGGCGTGACGCCCGACATGTCGGTCTATACGCACGAAATCTTCGGGCCCGTGCTGGTCGTGATGGAAGCCGACACGCTCGACGACGCGATCGCGCTCGTCAACGCGAACCCGTTCGGCAACGGCGTGGGCCTGTTCACGCAGAGCGGCGCGGCCGCACGCAAGTTCCAGAGCGAGATCGACATCGGCCAGGTCGGCATCAACATCCCGATTCCGGTGCCCGTGCCGTTCTTCAGCTTCACCGGTTCGCGCGGCTCGAAGCTCGGCGATCTCGGCCCGTACGGCAAGCAGGTCGTGCAGTTCTATACGCAGACCAAGACGGTCACCGCGCGCTGGTTCGACGACGACACGACGGCCGGCCCGGTGAATACGACGATCCGGCTGCATTGAGCGGCGGAGGACACGAAAATGAAAATCGGATTTATCGGCCTCGGCCACATGGGCGCGCCGATGGCGCTGAACCTGCTGAAGGCGGGCCATGAAGTGCACGCGTTCGACCTGAGCGCCGACGCATTGCGCGCGCTGCAGGATGCCGGCGCGCAGGTGGCCGCGTCGCCGCGCGATGCGGCGTCGGGCGCGACGTTCGTGATCACGATGCTGCCGGCCGCGCCGCACGTGCGTTCGGTGCTGTCCGGCGAGAACGGCGTGCTGGCCGGCCTCGGCGCGGGCGCGACGGTGATCGATTCGAGCACGATCGACCCGGCGAGCGCGCAGGCGTTCGGCGCGCTGGTGCGCGAGCACGGCGGCGCGTTCGTCGATGCGCCCGTTTCGGGCGGCACCGGCGGCGCGGCGGCCGGCACGCTGACCTTCATGGTCGGCGGCAGCGATGTGGATTTCGAGCGCGTGAAGCCGGTGCTCGCGGGCATGGGCAAGAACATCGTCCACTGCGGCGCGACGGGCATGGGGCAGGTTGCGAAGGTCTGCAACAACCTCGTGCTCGGCATCTCGATGGCGGCCGTGTCGGAGGCGATGTCGCTGGGCGTCGCGCTCGGCATCGACCCGAAGGTGCTGGCCGGCATCGTCAACACGTCGACGGGCCGCTGCTGGAGCTCGGATACCTACAACCCGTATCCGGGCGTGATCGAGACCGCGCCGTCGTCGCGCGGCTACTCGGGCGGCTTCGGCACCGACCTGATGCTGAAGGATCTCGGCCTCGCGAACGATGCGGCGAAGCAGGCGCGCCAGCCCGTCTATCTCGGCGCGCTCGCGCAGCAGCTGTACCAGACGATGAGCAGCCGCGGCGACGGGCAGCTCGATTTCTCGGCGGTGATCCGCCTGTACCAACCGGCAACGAAGAAGGACGCGTGATGATCGAACTGGACTACGTCGACGACGGCGCGATCGCGTGCGCGACGCTCAAGCGTCCGCCCGCGAACGCCTTTACCGCCGACGGGCTGCGGCAATTGCAGGCAACCGTCGCCGAACTGAATGCGAACCCGCGCGTGCGCGCGCTGGTGATCACCGGCGACGGCCCGAAGTTCTTCAGCGCCGGCGCCGATCTCAACACGTTCGCCGACGGCGACCGCGCGGTCGCGCGCGCGATGGCGTCGCGCTTCGGCGCGGCGTTCGAGGCGCTGCACGATGCGCGCGTCGTGACGATCGCGGCGATCAACGGCTATGCGATGGGCGGCGGTCTCGAATGTGCGCTGGCCTGCGACCTGCGGATCGCCGAGACGCATGCGCAGATGGCGCTGCCCGAGCCGTCGGTCGGCCTGCTGCCGTGCGGGCTCGGCACGCAGACGCTGCCCTGGCTCGTCGGCGAAGGCTGGGCGAAGAAGATCATCCTGACCGGCGCGCGCGTCGATGCGGCCACCGCGCTCAGGATCGGCCTCGTCGAAGACGTGGTCGAAAGCGGGGCCGCACGCGATGCGGCGCTGGCGCTGGCCCGTAACGTCGCACGGCAAAGCCCGCACGCGGTCGCGTACAGCAAGGAGCTGATCGGCCTTGCACGCCGCGGCGTGCCGCGCGGCGCGGCGCTCGCGGTAGAGCGCGAGCGCTTCGTCGACCTGTTCGACACGAACGACCCGCGCGAAGGCGTGGCCGCGTTTCTCGGCAAGCGCGCGCCGCAATGGCATACCGAGGGAGAGCCGCAACGATGAGCACGCCGGTGACGAATCACGATGGGTTCGCGGAGCATGCGCCCGAGGTGCTGTTCCGCGTGGTGAACCGCGTGGCGCTGATCACGCTGAACCGGCCGGCCGCGCTCAACGCGCTGTCGTACGCGATGATCGGCGAGTTGGCCGCGCTCCTCGAGCGCTGCCGTGACGACGACCAGATCGTCGCGGTCGTGCTGCGCGGCGCGGGCGAGAAGGGCTTCTGCGCGGGCGGCGACGTGCGTGCGCTGTACCGGATGGTGGCTCAGCGCGAAACCTGGCTGCCGTTCTTCGTCGACGAATACCGGCTCGACTACGCGATCCACACGTTCCCGAAGCCGGTGGTCGCGCTGATGGACGGCGTGACGATGGGCGGCGGCATGGGCCTCGCACAGGGCGCGGCGCTGCGCGTGGCCACCGAACGCAGCAGGATCGCGATGCCGGAGACGCGCATCGGCCTCGTGCCCGATGTCGGCGCGACGCATTTCCTGTCGCGCATGCCGGTCGAACTCGAGTTGTATGTCGGGCTGACCGGCGCGATGTTGTCGGGCGCCGACGCGCTGGCCGCGAAGCTCGCGGACCTGTGCGTGCCGTCCGCGTGGCTCGACACGTTCGAGACGCGCATCGAGAGCGTCAAGTGGGACGGCGATGCGCTGCCGTTGCTGCGCAAGGTGTTCGAGCCGCCGTGCAACGTCGTGCCGCATGCGACGCTCGACAGCCAGATGCCGTGGATCGTCCGCCACTTCGACAAACGCTCGACCGTCGAGCGGATCGTCGCGACGCTGACGCAGGATCTCGCTCGTGAAGAGCTGTCGCGCGAGCACCGTCAATGGCTGCAGGCGACGCTCGATGCGCTCGCCGGCCATTCGCCGACGATGCTGCACGTGACGCGCGAGGCGCTGCTGCGCGGCCGGCAGATGACGCTCGCCGAATCGTTCCGGATGGAGCTCGGCATCGTCGCGCGCGCGATCGAGGAAGGCGATTTCTGCGAGGGCGTGCGCGCGCATCTCGTCGACAAGGATCGCAAGCCGCGCTGGGCGCCCGCGTCGCTCGTCGAGCTGCGCGCCGAACGTGTGCGGCATTTCCTGACGTCGCCGTGGAAGCTGTTCGCGCATCCGCTCGCCGACCTCGGCGCGGCGTGATGACCCGACGCGCCGCGCGGCGCGTCGGTTTCACCTCACCTCGTTTGATCCTGGCGCTCGATCATCGGCGGAATCGCCTGCGCGAGCGCGTCGATCACGCAGCGCGTCTTGCGCGGCAGATAACGTGTTTTCGGCCAGATCGCGTGGATGTCGCCTTCGCAGACGAAGCAGCGGTCGAGCACGACCGTCATCTCGCCGCGCTTCACGTAGTGGTCGAGCAGCCAGCTCGGCAGCCATGCGATCCCGAACCCCGACGCGCCGGCGGCCGCGATCGCCTGCACGTCGTCGAAACTGAGCTGGTGCGGCATGTCGACGCGCACCGTCGAGCCGTCCGGCGCGCGCAGGTCCCACGGCTGAATCACGCCCGAGCGTGAATACGCGATCGTCCGGTGGTGCTTCAGGTCGTCGAGCGTCTTAGGCATCCCGTAGCGCGCGAGATACGACGGCGCCGCGCCGAGGCTGCCGTATTGCGTGCCGAGCCGCCGCACCGCGAGGCTCGTGCTGTCCGCGAGCGTGCCGATCCGCACCGCGAGATCGATGCCTTCCTCGACGAGATCGACGAAGCGGTCGGTGATCGACACGTCGATCCGCAGATGCGGATAAGTGCGCGCGAGGTCGAGCACGATCGGCATCACGCAGTGGTGCCCGAACGCGAGCGGCACGCTCAGGCGCAGCTTGCCGCGCGCCTCGTTGCGGCCGCAGTCGAGATCGGCTTCCGCCGCTTCCAGTTCCGACAGCGCACGTACGCAGCGGTCGTAGTACGCCTGGCCGTCGTCGGTCAGGCTCTGGCTGCGCGTCGTGCGCTGCAAAAGCCGCGCGCCGAGCCGCTTCTCGAGCCGCGCGACCGCCTTGCCGACGGCCGAGCGCGTCATGTCGAGCCGCTCCGCGGCGAGCGCGAAGCTGCCCGATTCCACCACCTGGACGAAGGTCGTCACGCCGTCGAGTCTGTCAGTCATGGCAGGTTGTGTTGATTGAGTCCTGTGATTCCCCAGTCAGGAGAAGCAGGTGCGTCAATGGGGATTGAAATTCTCACTATAGTACCGATTCCCGTCCAGCGTGCGTCGCCGGCCGCACGCGGCGAATCCTTCTCACCTGGAGGCGCACGGCCCGTTGCCGGGCCGCGGCGCAATACGCATGACGCTATCCGACTCCCGCAGGAATGCGGTCGCGCTCGCGGCCGTCTGTCTCACGTCGCTGATGTTCGGCCTCGAAATCTCGAGCGTGCCGGTGATCCTGCCGACGCTCGAACACGTGCTGCACGGCGACTTCAACGGCATGCAGTGGATCATGAATGCGTACACGATCGCGTGCACGACGGTGCTGATGGCGGCCGGCACGCTCGCCGACCGGTTCGGCCGCAAGCGCGTATACGTGATCGGCACCGTGCTGTTCGGCGCGACGTCGCTGCTGTGCGGGCTCGCGCCGAACGTGCCGGTGCTGGTCGCGGGCCGGCTGCTGCAGGGCGCCAGCGGCGGCGCGATGCTGATCTGCCAGATTGCCGTGCTGTCGCACCAGTTCCGCGAGGGCCGCGAGCGCGGCCGTGCATTCGGGATCTGGGGGATCGTGTTCGGGATCGGGCTCGGCTTCGGGCCGATCGTCGGTGGTGCGATCGTCGCGCTGGCGAGCTGGCCGTGGGTGTTCCTCGTCCATGCGCCGCTCGCGGCCGTCGCGCTCGCGCTGATCGGCGGCGCGGTGCAGGAGTCGCGCGATCCGCATGCGGGCACGCTCGACGTCGCGGGCATCGTCACGCTGTCGCTCGCGGTGCTCGGCCTCGCGTTTTACATCACGCAGGGCGCGGAGCTCGGGCTGACGAGCGCCGCCGGCCTCGGCGTGCTCGGCGCGACCGTGCTCGCAGTGGCCGGTTTCTTCGTCGCGGAACGCGCCAGCGCGCGGCCGATGTTCGACTTCTCCGTGTTCCGGATTCGCGCGTTTACCGGCGCGATCTTCGGCTCGATGGGGATGAACTTCAGCTTCTGGCCGTTCATGATCTACCTGCCGATCTGGTTCCAGGTCGCGCTCGGCTACGACAGCGTGACGGCCGGTCTTGCATTGCTCGCCTACACACTGCCGACGCTGGTCGCGCCGCCGTTCGGCGAACGGCTGGCGCTGCGCTACGGGCCGGGCGTCGTGATTCCGGGCGGCCTGTTCACGATCGCGGCCGGCTTCGCGCTGATGCGGCTCGGCAGCGCGGCCGACCACGCGAGCTGGCTCACGATGCTGCCTGGCTGCGTGATCGCCGGCATCGGGCTCGGGCTCACGAACACGCCCGTCACCAACACGACGACGGGCGCGGTGCCGAGCGCGCGGGCCGGGATGGCGTCGGGCATCGACATGAGCGCGCGGATGATCTCGCTCGCGCTGAACATCGCGGCGATGGGCTTCGTGCTGGTCGCGGGGATCGTCGCGAGCCTGAAGGGCGGGGCGGCGGGCGCGATCGGCGACGCGGCGCTGCGCCGGCTCGCGCAGGAGATCGCGTCGGGCCGCACCGACGGGTTGCAGGCGATCGCGCCGGCGCTTGCGCAGGCCGACCCGACCGGCGCGGCGCTGCATGTGGCGCTCGTGCACGGGTTCGGCTGGGTGATGGTGTACGGCGCGGCGGGCGTGGCCGTGCTCGCGACCGCGAGCGCGGTGGCGTTCGCGCCGGCGCGGCGCAGGGCGGCCGTGTGCGAATGACGCCGTGCGTGGCCGGGCCGGTACGTTGGGCCGCCGGTCAGGACGTCCCGCCGCCGAGTGCGCGGTAGAGCGTCATCTGGTTGTTGAGCCGGTTCAGCCGCGTCAGTTCGTCGGCGCTTTGCGCGTTCCTCAGCACCTGCTGCTGGTCGAGCCACGGCTGCACGGCGGTCGCGCCGGCCGCGAAGCGCGCGGCGGCAAGCTGCTCGGCACGCCGCGCCTGGGCCAGCGACAGCGCGCGCTGTTCGGCCTCGCGTTCGAGCTGCACGCGCGCCGACAGCGCATTCTCGACTTCCGCGAGCGCCGTGTAGAGCCGCTGGCGGAACCCGACGACCGCTTCCTCGTATTGCGTCTTCGACACCTTGATCTGCAACTGCATCGTGTTCCACTGGATGAACGGCAGCGCGAGGCCGAGCCCGAGCGTGCCGACCGGATTCGCGAGCACGCGCTCGAGGCTCGTGCTCGACGTGCCGGCCTGGCCGGTCAGCGTGAAGGCCGGGTAGAAGCTCGTGCGCGTCGCGTCGACCTGCGCGAGCGACTCGCGCAGCCGGAATTCCGCCGCGCGCAGGTCGGGGCGCCGGCCGAGCAGGCTGGCCGGCAGGCCGGCCGCCACGTCCGGCGGCGCCGCGTCGGGCAGCGCCGGCGGTTCGGCCGCGCGCTGCTGCGGCGGCCGGTCGAACAGGATCGCGAGCGCATGGCGGTTCTCGGTGCGCTGCTGGATCAGGCGCGTCTGCGCGGCGCGTTGCTCGGACAGGCTCTGTTCGGCCTGCGCGAGATCGAGCCCCGACACGGCGCCGGCCGCGTGGCGCGACCGCACGACCGCGAGCGTGCGCACCGCATACGCGATGTTCGCGTCGCCGAGCGCGATCTGCCGGTTCAGATAGCCGAGCTGCCAGTACAGCGACGCCGTCGTGCCGATCAGCGACAGCCGCGCGGCTTCGAGATCGGCGGCCGTTGCGTCGGCCTCCCAGCGCGCGGCATCGCGCAGCGCGGCCAGCCGGCCCCACAGGTCGATTTCATAGCTGAGCGAACCGTTGACGCCGCTCGAGCGGCTAGTCCGATGCGTATCGAGCGTGCGCGACACGGCGCCGTTCGCGCCGAGCGACACGGAGGGCGTCAGGTTCGTGTCGGCGAGCCCGGCCTGCAGTTGCGCGCGATACACGCGGATCGCCGCGATCGCGAGGTCGTTGTTGGCGCGCAGCGCGTCGTCGATCAGCGCGTCGAGTTGCGGATCGCCGAAGCTGCGCCACCAGTCGCGCGTCGTGGCCGGCGCGTTGGCCGCGACCGGCGCCGCCCAGTTGGCGGGCATCGCGACGGCGGGCAGCGGCTCGTGGCGCGCGCCCGCGCAGCCGGCCAGCAGCGCGGCGGCGCACGCGAATGCGCCCAGGCGGCGCAGCGGTGAGGAATGCGTCATGGCAGGCCTTTCGTCAGTCGCGCGCGAGCGCATCGATCGGATCGAGCCGCGACGCGTTGCGTGCGGGCATGAAACCGAATATCACACCGGTGAGCGTCGAGCAGACGAACGCCGTCACGATCGCGCCGGCGGAGAACACCATCTTCCACTGCGCGACGAACATCGAGAACACGGCGCCGAGCCCGAACGACAGCGCGATGCCGATCGTGCCGCCGAGCAGGCAGACGAGCACGGCCTCGACGAGGAACTGCTGCAGGATGTCGGACTGGCGCGCGCCGACCGCCATCCGGATGCCGATCTCGCGCGTGCGCTCGGTGACCGACACGAGCATGATGTTCATCACGCCGATCCCGCCGACGACGAGCGAGATCACGGCGATCAGCGACAGCAGCAGCGTCAGCGACTGGCCGGTCTTCTCGACGGTCTTCACCACGCTGTCCATGTTGTACGTGAAGAAGTCCTTGCGGCCGTGGCGCTGGATCATCAGCTTCTCGAGGCTTTTCTCGGCGGCGGCGCTCGGCTGCCCGTCGCGCACGCGCACGGTGATGCTGTCGAGATGGCGCTGGCCGAACAGCCGGCCGCTCGCGGTCGTGTACGGCACCCACACGTTCAGGCTTTTCACGCTGCCGAACGCGCTCTTCTTGTCGGCCGTGACGCCGATCACGACGCACGGCACGTTGTCGACCAGGATCGCTTCGCCGATCGGGTTGCGTGTCGCGCCGAACAGCTTGCGGCGGGTGTTCTGGTCGATCACGGCCACCTGCGCCTGGCGGCGCACCGCGTCCTCGTCGAACGCGACGCCCAGCGCGAAGCGCATCCCGCGCGCCTGGAAGAAGCGGTCGCCGACGCCGCTCACGAGCGCGTTGACGTCGATGTTGCGGTAGCGCAGCAGCAGCGTGCGCGACGTTTCGGGCGTCGCGCTGTCGACGTACGGCTGCTCGGCGAGCGCGGCGACATCGGCGGGCACGAGCGTCTGGATCGCGTCCGCGCGGCTGTCGCCCCAGTCGGTGCCCGGATAGACGTTGATCGTGTTGGTGCCGATGCTGCCGATCTCGTCGAGCATGTAGCGCTTCGCGCCTTCGCCGATCGCGACGATCGACACGACCGACGTGATGCCGATGATGATGCCGAGCATCGTCAGCAGCGTGCGCAGCCGGTGCGACACGAGCGCGATCCATGCCATCCGGCAGGCCTCGGCGAAGCGGCCGGTGCCGGCCGCGAAGCGCCGCGCGCGCGTGCCGGTATTGGCGGCGGCATCGGCATCGACATCGACATCGACATCGGCGGGCGGCGGCGTGTCGTGGCGACCGTGGCGATCGCGTTCGGACGGCGCGCCGGCTGCCGCTTCTGCCACGTCGGTGCCGGCTTCAACGAGGGCTTCCGCATAGTGGCGATTCGGCCGGTCGGCGACGATCTCGCCGTCGCTGATCTCGATGATGCGCCGCGCATGGCGCGCGACATCCTTGTCGTGCGTGACGATGACGATCGTGTGGCCGAGCGCGTTCAGCTCGTGCAGGATGCGAATCACGTCCTGGCCGCTTTTCGTGTCGAGCGCGCCGGTCGGTTCGTCGGCGAGGATCACCTGGCCGCCGTTCATCAGCGCGCGCGCAATGCTCACGCGCTGCTGCTGGCCGCCGGACAGTTGCCCGGGCCGGTGGTGCGCGCGATCCGCGAGCCCGAGGCGCGCGAGCAGCGCGCGGGCGCGTTCATGCCGCTCCGTGCGCGTGGTGCCCGCATAGATCGCGGGCATTTCGAGGTTCGCGACCGCGTCGACGTGCGGCAGCAGGTGATAGCGCTGGAACACGAAGCCGAAGTGCTCGCGGCGCAACTGCGCGAGTTCGTCGCTGTCGAGCATCTGCGTGTCGCGTCCGCCGACCGTGTAGGTGCCTTCGCTCGGGTGATCGAGGCAGCCGAGGATGTTCATCAGCGTCGACTTGCCGGAACCCGACGCGCCGACGATCGCGACGATCTCGCCCGCGTCGATCGACAGGTTGACGTTGTTCAGGACGACGACGTCCTTGTCGCCGGCCGGAAAGCGTCGCGTGACGGCAGCGAGTTTCAGCAGGGGCTGGCTCATCGTCACACCACGTCCGCCAGCGGCGCGTGCTCGTCCGCGGCGGCTTCGCCGATCACGACGCGTTCGCCGTCCTTCAGGCCGGCCAGCACTTCGACGCGCACGTTGTTGTTGATGCCGATGCGGATGTTGCGCGTTTCCGTGCTGCCGTCGGCGCGCAGCACGCGCACGGTATACGTGCCGTCCTTGCGCTTCTCGCCGAGCGCGGCGGCCGGCATGCTGAGCGCGTTGCGCGCACGGTCGAGCACGATGCTGACCTGCGCGGTCATCGAGATGCGCAGCCGATGCTCGGGATTCGGCACGTCGAACAGCGCGTTGTAGAACACGGCGCTGTTCGGCTTCGTGCCGCTGCCGAGCGCGCTCTGCGCTTCCGCAAAGTTCTGCGGCGCCGGTTCGATCGCGCGCAGCTTGCCGTAGTGGCGCTTGTCCGGTTCGCCGAGGATCGTGAAAAACGCGGTCTGGCCGGCACGCACGCGGATCACGTCGGCTTCCGATATTTGCGCCTTCACGGTCATCGTGTCGAGATCCGCGAGCTTCAGGATCACCGGCGCCTGCTGCTGCGCGATCACGGTCTGGCCTTCCTGCGTGACGATCGCGACGACCTCGCCGTCGATCGGCGCGACGATGCGCGTGTAGCCGAGGTTGGCCTGCGCGGTCTCGATCTGGATGCGGGCCGAACGGATCTGTGCGGCGAAGGAAGCGAGTGTCGCGCGCTGTACGTCGAGCGTCGCGCGCGCGGCCTCGAACGACTCGTGCGACGTCGCATCGTCGGGGAGCATCGCCTGCTGGCGGCGGAACGCGAGTTCCGCCTGTGTCAGTTGCGCGGCGGTCGATTGCTGCTGCGCGCGCAGGCTTTCTTCGCTGGCGCGCGCCTGGCGTAACGCGTTTTCCGAGATCACCGGATCGATTTCGGCGAGCCATTGGCCCTTCGTGACCTTGTCGCCGAGCTTGACCTTCAGCGTCTTCAACTGCCCGGACACCTGCGCGCCGACGTCGACCTGCTTGAACGCCTGCAGCGCGCCGGTCGCGAGCACCGCGTTCTCGAGATCGCCGCGCGTGACGGGTGCGGACAGGTATTGCGGATGCTTGTCGGGCGCGCAGGCCTTCAGCGTGACGCCGGCGACGATCGCGACGACGGCAAGGGTGGCCAGCACGATGCGCCGGCGGCGATGGGTCTTCTGAGTCATGAGAACGCAGCGAGGATGAAGCGGGCGCCGGCAATGCGTGCGGCCGGGCGGGACGATCCGATCGGCTTCGCATGCCGGGCGTGTTGCCCGCGACGGCATCCGCGTACGCATCGCGCGGGCGTGCCGAGTCGAATCAGGCGCTCATGGTAAGCGAGGAATTCGCGTCAAATCGTGTGGGAATTGTGCTGAATTGTGCGAACGCCGCACCGGAGCGAATGCCGGGCGGCGTCATTGTTGCGATCTGTGAAAGCGGCGGGGAAGGGGGGCGCGGCCGATCCCACGCCCGATCCCGCGAGCTTACGCGCGCTGTACGCCCGCGTCGATCCGGCGTTGCGTATCGGCGTCCACGATATCGCGGATCGCGCTGAACAGCGGCGCGGCGTCGGTATAGCGTCGACCGTAGCCGAGATTGAACGCGTAGTCGAAATCGGGCGGATTGTTGCCCTGGTTGTGCTGCAGGATCGTTTCGAGCTTGTCGAGCGCCTTCGCCGCGCGGGCTTCCGGCGACGCGGCCGCCTCGTATTCGTCCCACAGCGCGACGATCTCGTCGCGCTGCGCGGGATCGAGCGATGCGGTCAGTGTCAGCAGGTCGTCGCGTTCGTGCGCGCTCTTGTCCGGGTGCGCGGCCTGCTCGATTGCGGGGATGTCGCCGTGCAGTGCCTCGCCGAGATCGTGGACGACGCACAGCTTCAGCAGCTTCAGCGTGTCGATGCCGGGCAGCGCGTCGGCGAACACGAGCGCCATCAGGCACAGCCGCCAGCTGTGCTCGGCGGTGCTTTCTGGGCGTCCGCCCGATGTGTGGCCGCTGCGCAGCACGTCCTTCAGCCGTTCGGTTTCGCGCAGGAAATCGAGCCGCGCGTGGATCGTATCGGGGTTCATGGTCGGCGTCCTTGCGATGAGCGGTCAAGCGTAATGCGGCCGGTCGCGGTTCGTCCACGCATGAAATATGCGCGGTGCGCTAGTGTCCTGTTCCACTGATTCGGGAACAAAGTCGATGTAGCTTTTCGAGGATGGAGTCGGCTGACGCGGTCCAGACGAACGGCTTGCAGTTTTCGTTGTAGTGGGAAACGAATTGATCGATACGCTTGATCAGTTGCTTGACCGAGCCGAACGAGCCTCTACGGATCGCCTTGTCGGTGATCGACGCAAAGAAGCGTTCGACCTGGTAGAGCCACGAACTGTAGGTGGGAATGAAATGCATGTGCCAGCGGGGGCGTGTCGCCAGCCACGCCTTTACCTTCGGATGCTTGTGACTGCTGTAGTTGTCGACGATGCAACTCCTTGCACTGGCTCTTCTCGTCCACGCACAACACCAAGGCGTTCTCCGGTGGGCTCAGGTACAGGCCGACTACATCGCGCAATTTCTCGATGAAGAACTGATCGGTCGAGAGCTTGAAGCTTTCGCTGCGATGCGGCTGCAGGCCCAGCAGCTTGAAGTAACGATGCACACTTGTTGGCGAAATGGCGGTTTCGGCGGCGATCGTGCGCACGCTCCAGTGCGTGGAGCCATCCGCAGGCTTCGTGTGCAGGGTCTTGTGAATCAGTTGAGCGAGTCGCTCATCGTTGATCGAGCGTGGCTTGCCGGGACGACCTTCGTCATAGAGCCCGCTGATGCGCTGCTCCAGAAACCGCACACGCCATTTGCCCACCGTGGCGCGAGTGAGTTGCAGGCGTTGCGCGATCACGTTGTTGGGTTCGCCGTCAGCCGCCGAGGGTGATCAACTACGCGCCGAAGTCATCGACCTGATCGAGCAGCTTGCCCACGTCGAGGGATGGGCGGCAGCCCGCTATCCGACCTGCTGCCGAATCTTGCGTACTTCCGGGCACGGCTGGCCGATGTGCAAGCGGAGGCGGCGACGTGCACCGTGTTCAGCACGGCTGACAGGAGCAGCACATGATCCACGCAAATGAGCTCCACTTGTCGTCCAACTTACTCGGCAAGAACAAGTGAACCGAGGCGAACATGGTCGATGTCGTGTTGACGACGCGGCATCGATGTTGTCCGTGCTTGCCGAGAATAAATGTTCAGGTGCCGAGCGGTTTCCGGGACAGGTGGCCGCGAGGTTTTTCGACTATAAAAAGGGCGGTGCACGGAATAAACGCGTCGCCCAGCCCATTGCACACCGTTGCGATTCCGCGCAATTCCTTCTCTCTCCCTCTTGCCTGAAATCACCGCGATCCAATTTTGAGAAAGGGTTTGAGCGAACCGCTGTAGAGTTTTTCCGCTCGTGTCACAGGATGCCGTAAGGGCATCTCATCTATCTCTTTGTGACAAAACAACAGGAGAGGGCGTGAAAGACCAACACGGATGGGACGTGATCCGTCTGGGCGATATCACCGACCACGGCGGCGAAGTCATCGAGGCGGCCGGCGAGTTGAAGCATGGGGGAATTCCCGTCGCGCTCGACGGCCACGGGGTGAGGTGCCCCTCGATGCGGCGGCGTGTTTCCGCAGCTGGTAAGCGGCCTGCGCACGCATCGCGGCCGAGGCGTCAGCAATCGCGGCGACAAGACCGGTTGCGGCGCGACCGTCATCGGTCCGCGAACAATGGAGGCAAGGTAAATGGTGATGTTGACTCAATCCCGCGCGCTTTCACTCAAGGGCGCAGCGCTGCCGATCTACGGGAAGGCACTCCAAAAACAGGAGGTTGGGAAATGACCGTGTTTGTCTGGAAGCGTTTCGCTACGCTATTCGTCGTTGGGTGGTTGTTGACATTGGCGGGTTGCTCGGATGAAAACGAGAGCAATCCGTCCAGTGTGGGTGGCTATAACTATACCGACTACTACATCGACCAATTCCACGTTACCAACGAGGGCCAACAACTGTCCGCGGGGGGGGCAAACATGTTTCCGAAGGAGGCAGGGCAGGAGCGCTCGGAAAGTGGCGGTATGTGCTGTATCGGTATTCCTTCCAAATGGCGGCCTGGCATGAAGCTGGTCGTCAAGTGGCGACGGGACACGCGCCCTTACGACGACGATCGTAGCGGTGACCAGTGGCTTACTGCAACGACGGAGGTGCCGCCGTATGGGCCACGGACCTATGGCTTTTGGGTGCATTTCCTTTCAGGCGACCGTATTCGCGTTGAAATTCAGGATAAGCCACCAATGCCAGTTAAACCAGCTGAGCAGGATCCCTACATCGTGCAGGGTGTGCTGGACCCTGAATTGAGCAAGAAATAAGGAGAAGTGTGATGAACGTAATCCGCTGGCCTGAACCATTCAATGAGCAAGGACGTTTGTCCGAAGGGGAAACTGCCCGACTGACGGGGGAAAGTACCCTGGTAGAAGAGAAGCCAGGCTGCCCGCAGACGCTGCGGGTTAATCTGTTCTTCGATGGTACGAATAACAATATGAAATGGGACGCGGAGAGCGCGGAAAAACCCACGCATAGCAACGTCGCCAGATTGTTTCGTGCTTGCCCTCGAAACGAGTCGATAGGAATTTTCTCCGAATACGTCCCCGGCGTTGGAACTCCGTTTCCTGAAATCGGTGAAACAGCCTTCTCGTCGGAAGGCAAGGCATTTGCTCTTGGTTTCGGCATGCGCGTGGCGTGGGGGTACACCCGCTTGCTGAACGCGCTGCATCAGGCAATGACAGGTAGCGCGCTGCTGGATCACACGGAAGCCCGCGCCCTGTGTGCATCGATCGACGCTGATGTCATCGCCTCGAACGACACGATGACCCGGGGCGTTGGAAGGATGTCCACGGTTTTTCCTGTGGCGGGGCCTCTCGCAACCGCTTCACGGAAGTATTACGGATACAAGACTCGGGCGAAGCTGGAGCGTCTCCACGGGGAACTGTCAGCGCTTCAGAAGAAGCATAGCGGGCCCGGCGGTCAACTCAATCGTTCGATCAAGAAAGTATGGGTGAACGTTTTTGGGTTCTCGCGCGGTGCGGCGAGCGCGCGTGTATTTGTCAACCGCCTCATCAGCATCTGGGCACCGGATGGAATGATTGCCGGGGCGATTCCGTTCGAGGTCAATTTCCTCGGAATTTTCGACACGGTGGCATCGGTCGGACTGCCGGACACCGTTACCGCGGCGATCAATTTGGCGGACCTTGACGGGCACTGGGCATGGACAGCAGGAGGTGCCCTCAACATCCCTGCGTCGGTCAAAAAGTGTGTGCATTATTTCTCGATTCACGAACAGCGGATGAGCTTTCCGCTCGATTCCATTCGGGAAAAGCAAGACTATCCGGCCGGTGCACCGCGCAGGGTTGAAATGGCCTACCCGGGAGTGCATTCGGATGTGGGGGGCGGTTATGCGTTCAACGAAGAAGGCAAGTCGCGGGACGGTGATAGTAGCAAGCTGAGTCAGATCGCCTTGCACAACATGTATATCGAGGCACTAAAGGCCGGAGTGCCGTTAGCAGTAAAGACTGGTAAAACTCCACTTCCGAAGATCGTGGAGCAGGATTTCCGTATATCTTCAAGCGTTGCCCGCGCCTTTAACGACTGGCTCTCGACCGTCAATCAAAAGCCCCTCGACAGCGTCGAATCGGCACTTCGCATTGGCATGGGCCAGTCGCTCGCGTGGCGTACCTTGCGCGCGGATTATGGAAATCCTCAGGCCTACATCACGTCGCAGGAATTCTTCCGTCATGCGCCTGAAAACGAGGTCACGCCGTACGGACTGGAAACGCGAATCGGGAGCAAGGCCACATCGACTTCGCGGCTTGACGACTTGAAACGTGAGAAGCACCAGCTCGAGAAGCAAAAGGCAGATTTTGAAGCTGCTGCGCTCAGCATGCCTGCGATTCCGGCCCTCGCGAATCCGTTCAAGAAAAAGGCGGCCGAACTTGACGAGCAAATCAAGAAAAAAGATGCCGATATCCTCGCGGCCGCAGCGGGGAAACCGCCTCGCCCTGGCGAGGGCACAACGGACGTGATGACGAACGACAAGACCGACCTTCTGGAAGCCGCGGAAGAGTTCCGGCTCTTGCTGGCGTACCTGTATCCCGATCAGCGATGGCGTTGGCAGGTGTACTGGGCACTCCCACCGGCAGACACGGTGAAGGTAAAGAAGGGGCCGATCGGAAAGGCAATTCCCTTGGAGCAGAACGCCAATGCGTATTACCTGACGGTCGAACGAAAGGATGTCGTTTCGCACCGTAGGCAAGGGTCGGCGACTGCATGGATGGGGGAACGTGATCGGGTGATGCAATTGCTCGGCGCCGTCGCCCCGTATCAGCCGATACTGGATTTTGTTCTCACGCCGAGGCCGGAGATGCTGCCGTTCCTGCTTAAGCACACGTCTGACGAGGCCGTGCGAAAGCTGCCTCGTGCCGCGATCCGCTTGCTCGACGATTATGTTCACGATAGCCGCGCATGGTTTCGCGTGCCCTATTTCCACGAATATGCACCCGGCGGTTACGGTTGGGCACGGACGGTTTTCGTCGGCGACGACAGGCGCGTTCGATCGCTCGGCCTGAAAGACAATGCCTCGCACATTGCCGCCGAGCGTGCAAGGGCGGCGGCGGCGGATCGCGGCAACTACCTCGCTGAGCAGTTCAGGACGTTACCGCCGCCGGTGAAAGTCGACTTCGGCACATTTCCGCGCTGATGAGCGCGCCAGCTCACCGACAAGG
Organism: Burkholderia catarinensis; assembly: GCF_001883705.2. Taxonomy (GTDB): domain Bacteria; phylum Pseudomonadota; class Gammaproteobacteria; order Burkholderiales; family Burkholderiaceae; genus Burkholderia; species Burkholderia catarinensis. Next base: position 271,025 of record NZ_MDEQ02000006.1, on the reverse strand, counting down.
CGATCCGTAGAGGCTCGTTCGGCTCGGTCAAGCAACTGATCAAGCGTATCGATCAATTCGTTTCCCACTACAACGAAAACTGCAAGCCGTTCGTCTGGACCGCGTCAGCCGACTCCATCCTCGAAAAGCTACATCGACTTTGTTCCCGAATCAGTGGAACAGGACACTAGCACGTTGCGAGCGTTTCCACGAGCCGCACGGCCGAACCGTCCGACAGCGTCATCCGCGTCCACCGGCACGTGCTGCCGCGGATCGGCACGACGCGCGACGCATTCGCGCCGGTGTCGAACTCCACGCTCGGCGGCCCTGCGCGGTCATGCCAGCCGAGCGTGTCGAGCGCGGCTTCCATGCGGACGATCTCCGGTGTCGCATAGCGCCACAGCGACGTGCCGAGCAGCACCGGCAGCGGTTGCGAGAATTCGGCCGCGCGCGCCGGCGAACAGGCGAGCAGGCGGTGCGTGAGGTCGCACACGAGATGCATGCGGCCCGCGCTGCCCGTGACGAGCCGCGCGAGCGCGTGGTCGCCCGCGGAGTCGACGCGCGCGGCGAGCAGCCGCTCGGCCGTCGCGCGCTCGGCGGGCGACATCTGCTGGAGGCCGGCTTCCCAGCGGGAGATCGTCGATTGCGCGACGCCGAACAGTTCGGCGGCATGGCTCTGCTTCACGCGGTGCAGCAGGCGCCAGCGCTTCAGTTGTGGGCCGAGCGGTGGCGTGTGAAGCGGTGAAGCGGTCATGGCGATGCTCCGGTCGGTGCGGCCGCCGCGCCGTCGCGCGTGCCGCGGCGGTTACGGATGAAGGTGGAATCCCCCTTGCGCTTCGAGCACGACGAGCGCGATGGGAACCAGGATGACGCCGCCCAGCACGAGCACGCCGTCGGCGGCAACCGTGACCGGCGTGGCGAGAATCCGCAGCCCCATGCCGAGGGCGGACGGCGATTGCTTGATGTAGATCGAATACGGCCGGTTGAACGGCTGCGCGGCCGCCTTGTCTTTCCCGGCGAAGCCTTCCGTCGAATAGCGCTTGCCGCCGATGTCGCCTTCGAGCACGAGACCGGCTTGCGCGGCGGTGAAGCCGTCGGCGGCGGCCGCCTGCCGATCGTCGTCCGACGCGTCCTTCGGCAACACGATCCGGTAGTGGCCGGTGACGCTGCCGCCGCTCGCATGAAAGCCGATGAACGTCGTGCGCAGCGATTTCCGGTAGCCGGACTGCAGTACCGGCCGCAACTGGGCCGGCAGATCGAAGATGTAATGGTAGCGCGTGCCCAGGACGACCAGCTTCTTGCCGTCCTCGGTAATCATGAATCCGGACACGCCTTCGCTGTAGGCGTCGTCCTTGTACAGCTTCGGCGTGAAGCAGCCCGACAGCGCGAGGCTGCTTGCGGCCATGGCGGCGGCCAGCAGGCGCCGGCGCGTGATCGATACGTTCATTTGTTGTTGTTTCCGTCTTGTGCGGTGCGGTGGCTGGTGCCCTCGGAAGGGGATTCTCGCGTATCCGCCGCACGTTGTCGAACGGGAAATCTGCCGTGGCAGCGAGGGGCGGCCCCGCCCGCGCCGCGCCGAAGACGTTTTCAGCGGGCTTTTCAACAGGCTTTCAACCGGCTCCGTCATATCTTATTATTCGGCGAGAGCGGCGCGAGCCGGCCGCCATCGGTCATGTCGAGGCATGACGCGCCGGCAACGATTGCCGCCTTCCGACCGGTGCGTCACATGATGCGCGGCCGAAATGACAGGAGACGCGTGGCCGCGCGTATCCCGAAAAATGACAACGAGGGCGCGATGGTACGACTGGTCTTGCTGCTGCTGGGCATCGAATATCTGCGTACCCGCTGGCGCGGACTGACCGTGCTTGGCTGGCTGTGGGTCGTCGCGGGCATCGTGATCTTCGTCGATGCGCTCGACGGCGCGCTGCACTTTCCGATCCAGATCTTTGCGTGGCTGTTCCTGATCGAGGGGCTCGCGACGCTTGCGGTGGCCGGCAGCGGCGTCGGCGGCCAGCGTGTCCTGCGCTACGTGAAGGGGATCGTGGTCGTGGTGGCCGCCGGGCTCGTGTTCGCGGGGCATCACCATGGCCACTTCCTGCTGTCGATGATCTTCGGCACGCTGTTCCTCGTCGACGGGCTGCTGCAGTGCACGTCCGCGTGGATGGTGCGCTACCGCCGCTGGAACGTCGCGTTCGCGTGGGGTGTCGTCGAGATCCTGCTGGCGATCTTCTTCTTTCAGCCGTACCCGACGCACTACGTAGGCACCGTGCCGTACTGCCTCGGCCTGCTGCTGATGTTCGGCGGGATGCACATGCTGAGCATCGCCGCGCGCGTGCGGCGGCTGACGCGCAATCCGGCGTTCGCGACGTCGCCCGCGCCGGCGATTGCGCCCGACCTCGACGATGCGTGCGACCTGCCGCATTTCTCGCAGTCCGAATGGGACGGCCCGCCGGCCGACGGCGAGCATGCGCTTACCGTGCACGTGTGGACGCCGACCGGCACGTCGAAGGCCGAAGCGCAGCGCTATCCGGTGATCGACCGTTATATCGCGGCGGTGGACGCCAACGGCGTGATCTCGACCGGGCACGCGGCGCTGGAGTCGCCGGAGGGCATCTACATCAGCCTGTATCCGGGCGTCGAAATCGATCGTTCTCCGGATGAATTCACGCGCATCCTGCGCGCGACGCGCGAAAACGACGTGCCGGGCCTGTTCCAGCCCGACTACGCGACCGAGTCGAACGCGTGGTGTCCGTCGACCGTGCGCGTGCGCATCCGGAATTACGATCCGGCAAAGCTGGACGCATTCTGGTCGTCGTACCGGCAGAACGAGACGTACAACCTCACGTACCGCAACTGTTCGAGCACCGTGTCGAACGCGCTCGAAGCCGCGCTCGACGGCGCGGTGTGGCGGCTGAAGGGCGCGCATGCAGGCTGGGGCGCATTCGTGCGGCTGCTGCTCACGCCCGAGCTGTGGGTCGCCGCGCAGATCCGCAAGCGCGCGGTGACGATGGCCTGGACGCCCGGGCTCACGCTCGACTATGCGCGCGCGCTCAGCATGCTCGCCGATCCGCGGCCGTTCGCGTGGTGGAAGGTCGCGCGCTCGGCGGTGAAGGCGATCATGGCGTCGCGCCGCGCATGGCGCGAGCAGGACAGCGCGGCGCTGTCGCCTGGTGGACCGGAGGCCGCGTCGATGAAGTGAAACGCGTGGCGCCGGACGAGGGCCCGGCGTCACATGGGCCGCCGCCGCGCGGCCCGGCGAGGCTGCCCGCCACAACAACCCGCAAGCGAGCAAAACAATGAACAAGACGAGCGCTTTCCGCATCCTGATTCCCGCTGCGCTGGCGCTGACGTGCGCCGGTCTCGCGCAGGCGAGCGCGGACGAAGTGCCGCGCATGAGCAACGACGTGTACCGGATCTCGGTGTCGTTCTGCTCGAAAGTCGCGGCCGCCGAGAAGATCGAGTGCCAGGGCGACATGATCGCCGCGGGCAGCCGGATCGTCGCGGCGATCGGCGGCCTGCCGCCGGCGTCCGCCACGTCGATCGACGAAGGCGCACGCAACAAGCTGCCGGCTGCGGAGCGCGAGGGGCTCGCGCCCGTCGAGCCGGGTCCGATCGACAAGGACGACGACCTTGCGGGCCTGGCCGGCATGGTGCGCCTCTGCGACGTGTACGAACCCGGGCCGGCACCGCGCGCGCGGCATCACGCGGCGCTGAAGCAGCAGGCGCCGGACGCCGTGCCGCGCGTCGAGGCGCTGCTGGCCGATGCGTCGACGGCGGCGCGCCAGCGAGTGAGCATCGGCGTGTGGCAGATACTCGCGCTCGAAGGGCCCGAGTCGGTGGCGCGCGCGTGCACGCAGCTCGGCGCCGGATCGTGAGCGACGGCAAGCCATTGGCGTGTGGCGTTCGATCGTCGACGAGCCTGCGTCGATAGTGCGGCTTCCTTGGCGGACCCGGACGGTCAGCCGCTTGCGATCGTGGCCGGCCTGACCCGTACCGGCTTGCTCGGCGTGCGGGCGACCGGAGAGGGCTGCACTGCGCCGCGCACGGAGTTTTTGCTGCGTCTGCGAAAGCGGCGCCGTGAAGCGCAGCGCGATGTCGAAGCCCGTTTCGCGATCGAGGCGGTCGATGGTCACGTCCGCCGTACAGGCGGACGCACGATGAAGGTGGCGACAGGGTACGCCGGCGTCGCATGCGGCGGAAGGCAGCCGTTGGTACCGGTACCGGTTGTAACGGGTTCGGCGCCGCACCGCGAATTCTTTCGTCTACCTTCACATTCGTGCCATGTTGCGTCGGCAACAATCGCGGACAGACATTCGACAATCTTGCGGCGCATCCCGCGACCGCAAGCCTTTTCCGAGGAAACGCCATGCTCAAGACGCTCGCCCGCGCCGCTGCCGCATTCGCCGTCGCTTCCGCTTCGCTGCACGCCACCGCGCAGAACAGCTACGACTACCTGTTGCTCGCCGCGTCGTGGGAGCCCGGCTTCTGCGTGTCGCACGACACACCGGAATGTACGAACCTCGCCGGCTCGTACGCGGCGACGAGCCTGTCGCTGCATGGCCTGTGGCCGAACCGCTATGACGGCAACCAGCCGTTCTACTGCGGCGTGCCGCAGAACGACATCAACCTCGACAACGCGCACCAGTGGTGCAGCATGGACGCCTACCCGATCAGCGGCGCGACCCGCAACACGCTGTCGACGTACATGCCGGGCGTCGCGTCGTGCCTCGACAAGCACGAGTGGTTCAAGCACGGCACCTGCTCGAACTCGGCATCGGCCGATGCGTACTGGAACCAGGCGTCGGGCATGATCAGCCGGCTCGGCAACACGTCGTTCAACACGTTCCTGCAGGCGAACGCGGGCAAGACGGTGACGCGCAACCAGCTGCTGTCCGCGTTCGAAGGCGCGTTCGGCAGCAATACGCGCAGCGCGGTGTCGCTGAAGTGCACGAAGACGAATGGCGTCAGCTATTTCACCGAAGCGTGGATCGCGGTGAAGACGAATGCGGCCGAGCAGTTCCCGAGCGCCGCGTCGCTCGTGACGGACGGCAATACGCAGGGCACGTGCCCGACGTCGGGCGTGTATATCGCGAAGTAAGGGGAAAGGGCGACGTGTGCGGTATCGCGCACGTCGTCGCCGGTCACGGCTTCGGCGGGATGCCCGACCACAGCAGTCTGGCCAGTTCCGGCGCGTCGAGCTGGTGCTCGTCGTCCTCGATTGCGTCGGGCAGCGCATGCCACGGCACCGCCGGATTCCGGTGATGCTGCAGATGCAGGTTGATGTGATACGGCCACACCAACACGCGGCCGATCCAGCCCGTTCGCCATGAATACGTCCAGTCGGCCCAGCCCGGCGTCGCATGCGGGCCGCCGCTGTGCTCGGCCATGCTGCGGATCTTCTGCAGCAGCACCGACAGCGTAAGCAGCGGCACGAACCACAGCGCCGCGACCAGCAGAATCGTCCGCGCGGAACAGGTCCATACGAGCAGCACGACGATCGCCACCCACACCGCCGCGGCCGCCTGGAACGGCCGGCCGGGCCGCGCGTTCCGCCCGCCCGCGCGCCGGAAAGCAGCCATGTTGCGCACCATGTTCAGCACGAACAGGTCGCCGAGGAACTGCCGCGCGAGCGGCCACGCATCGAGCGGCCGGAACTGCCACGGCTGGTCGTGATAGAGGAACTGGCGCTCGGGATCCTGCGCGGTGCCGAGATGGCGGTGATGCGCGAGATGCAGCGGCCGGTAGAACTCGACAGGCACGAGCCCCGGCACGCCGATCGCCACGTTGACCAGGAAGTCGTTGAGGCCGCGCCGGCGCGTGACGTGATAGTGGACCGCGTCGTGATACAGGATGAACAGCGCATGCTGCCGCGTCGCGACGACGAGCACGGCGAGCGCATACAGGTACCACGCGCCGAGCGCGACGGCCACGCGGATCGCCAAGATGATGCACGCCCATTCGAGCAACGCCACGGCTACCGTGCGCAGATCGACTGTTGCGCGCAGCAGCGTGAGCGTCACCGTGCCGGCCGCGATGCCAACCACGCTGCCCCATGCGACATCCGCAACGCGATGCTGGCCGGTGGTCAGCACCGTCGCCATCAGCAGCGCGCTCCACGCGACGAACAGCATGGCCCACCGCTGCCGCCGCGCCAGCAACACGATCGCGATGGCGACCGGCAGCGCGACGTGCCCGCTCGGCGATGCGGCGAGCGGCGAGTCGATCCGCTGCAGCCACGCGATCCAGCCTCGTTCGGCAGCCGGCCATACCACAGCGGTCGGATGCAGCAGATGACTCACGAGGCAAAATCCGGCCGCGAGCGCACCGGCGAAGAATGCCGGCAGCAGCCATGCGCGGCCGCGCCCGAGCCAGACGAGCGCGGGCATTGCGAACAGGTAGCTGAGGTAAAGCGGTACGGTGCCGGGCAGCAGCGGAATCGCGCGATCGAGCGCGCTCGCCGGAATGACCGTGACGGGCCCGAGCGGCAGGTGCGAGACGAAGGAGTAGGACACGCCCGTCACGACGAGATAGGCGGCGAGCAGCAGCCATGGCCGGGCGATTGGCGTGTCGTTCGCATCCTGGCGGGAAACGGCGTTGGACATGGCGGGAGCGGGCGGGTAACGGGCTATCATAGCAAGCTGTTCAGTCTTGCAGGAGTACCCGATGGAGTTGCGTGCCACCGCCGTCGAATGTGCGGCCCTGGGCCAGGACGACATCGAACGGATGTTCTCGTTGTATGCGGCGTCCTATTGCGACACGGGCCGCGCGCAGTTCGACCGCGACCTCGGCGACAAGACGCACTGCATTGTGCTGCGCGACGGCGGCGGCGCGATCCAGGGCTTTTCGACGCTCAAGCAGTACGATGCGCACTGGCGCGACGCGCCGATCCGCGTGATCTTTTCCGGCGATACGATCATCGACCCCGCGCACTGGGGCACGCAGCATCTCGCGTTTGCGTGGATTCGTCATGCGGGCGATGTGTGGCGGCAGGCGCCGGCCGTGCCGCTGTACTGGTTCCTGATCTGCAAGGGGCATCGCACCTATCGCTACCTGCGCGCGTTCGCGCGCGACTACACGCCGCGCGTCGACTACGTCACCGCCCCCGCGACGCAGGACCTGATGGATTACCTGGCCGCCAGCCGTTACGGGCACGCGTACGATCCCGCCACAGGCATCCTGTCGTTCGGCACGCCGCAGGGCCGGCTCACGCCGACGCTCGCGGAAGTGCCGGTCGCGCACCGGCGGCTGGCCGACGTCGACTACTTCCTCGCGCGCAACCCCGGCTTTGCACGCGGCGACGAGCTCGTGTGCCTGTGCGAACTGTCGGCGTCGAACCTGCGGCCGCTCGCGCGCCGGCTGTTCGACGGCGCGTGAGCGGTGCACATGCGGATCCGTCTCGCACAACCGGCCGACAACGCGCGCATCCTCGATTTCCAGGCGCGCCACGCGATGCAGGGCAGCCTGCCGCTGCGCTTCGACCGCGCGCCCGATTACTTCGCGCTGCATCGCTGCCACGCGCAGCATCATGAGGTGTGGCTCGCGGAGGGCGAGCAGGCGTCGCTGAAGGGGCTCGCGAGCCTCGTCGTGCGTGACGGCTATCTCGGCGAACGTGCGCAGCCGGTCGCCTATCTCGGCGATCTGCGCGTGATGCCCGACCGGCGTCTGTCGCGCGAGTGGACCGATTCGGTGCGCGAACGTTTCGCGACGCTGCGTGCGGAAGCCGGCGTGCACCATGCGTATTGCTGCATGATCCGCGACAACCGGCTCGCGGTGCAGTCGCTTGCGCGGTCGCGGCGCGAGAACCGGCTGCGTTTCTCGCACTGGCACGGCTACGAGAACGTGTCGATCTACGCGCAGCGCGGGCTGTCGTCCGCGCCGCGCGGCGTGCCTGGCATCCGGATCGTCGACGCACAGCTGCATCACACGGACGCGCTGCGCGCGTTTCTCGATGCCGAGTCGCGCCGCCAGCCGTTCGGCGGCGTGTTCTCGGCGGACGAGTTTGCGCGCCGGCTCGACACGTGGCCGACGTTCGGCATCGGTTCATTCCTGCTCGCGCTCGATGCGCGCGGCAACCTGCTCGGCTGCGTTGCGCCGTGGGATGCGGGCGACATCAAGCGGATCGTGCTCGAACGGCTGCCGTTGCCGCTGCAGACGATCCGCGTCGCGTTCAACGCGCTCGCGCCCGTGTTGCGCCGCCCGCGTATCGCGGCGCCCGGCGAGCCGCTGCGCGACGTCTACCTGACGCACCTGCAGGTGCGCGACCGCGATCCGTCCGTATTCGCGGCGCTGCTCGATGCCGCATGGTTGCGCGTACGCAGTCGTTATGCGCTGATGCAGCTGTGCCTGTACGACGGCGATTCGCTATGGCCGGCGCTCGCGCGCTATTACGCGGCACGTACGCCGATGGATCTCTATACGCTGTCGACCGACGCGCCGGCCGAGCCGATCGACGGCCTGCTGGCCGGCCGCGTCCCGGGGTTCGAGATTTACCTGGTCTGACCGCGCGTGACGTGCAGCAGGTCGGCGAACGCGAGCCAGAAGCGGCCGGCGTCGAAGCCGAGCCCGCCGAGTACGGGCTGGCCGTGATCGAGTCGCGGCAGGCAGACCTGCGGGATGCCGGCCATCACCTGGTGTTCGAGATAGAACTGCCCGTCATGCGCGCAGCCGGGACGATGGCCGTTCAGCCGCCCATGATGCGAATCGAAGCGCGTGGATGCTTCGACGGACCAGCTCACGCCGTGCACGAGATGCAGATCGCGCGGCAGTGCCGCGAGCATCGCGCCGACACGCGGGTCGCGCCGGCTGCTGATGTCGCGCGTGCCGGCATCCGCCCAGCGCGTGCGCAACATGCGGCGTGCGATGCGGTCGGGCCACGGCGTGGCCACGTGCGGCGGCGCGCCGTGGCGGAAGATCGTATCGACGATCGCGGACGGGCCGCACGGCGGCTGCACGAGCGCGATTCCCGTGCAACGCGCGGCCAGCACCGGATTGCCGACGAGCGCGGCGAGCGTGTCGATGCCGCCCTTGCTGTGCGCGAGCGCGACAAATTCGCCGCCGGCCGGCAGATGCGCGCGCAGGTATGCGCCGATATGCGCACCTTGATCGAACACGCCGCGCGCGGAGCGCACGGGCACGGTCAGGACACGATAGCCGGCCGCGCCGAGCGTCTGCCGTGCGCCGCGATTGCAGCCGGGCAGCCATTCGGAGTAAAGGCCGGCGACGAACACGACGGTTGTCGTCAGCGGCAGGCGGGCGGTGCGTCGCGTCCAGCCACCGACGAACGCGTCGGTCAGGTCGAGGTTCGGGGCGGCCCGTGCGAACGGTGTCGCCGGATAGTGGTGGCGCCAGTCGTCGAATCCGTCGGGTGTCCACGGCGCGCGCGTCATGCGTGCGACTCCGGTTCGCGTTCGGCGGTGGCCAGATACGGTTCGAGCGCGGCGCGGGCCGTACGCAGCGCCGCGTCGCTATCGAGGCGATCGGGATGGAAACGCGGCGAGAACCAGAACAGCCACATCGGCATCACGCGCGTGAAGATCCCCGGCGCGATGAACAGCCAGCGCAGCAGTTGCAGCCAGCCGCGCAGGTTCCACGTCTGCCCGTCGACCGCGACGAGGCGGTGCACGAAATAGACCAGGTCGATCACGAAGTAGACGGAGATCCCGAGCATCGCCGCGCAGCGCACGACATAGCGTCGCGCCGCGTTCGGCATGGCTGCGGCAAACACGTCGAACGCGACGGTCTTGTGTTCGGTTTCCTCGATCGCATGCCAGCGCCACACGGCCGCCATCGTCGGATTGGCGCCGTCGAGGATCGCCGGGTCGCTCAGCAGGCGGTGCGCGAGGATCGTCGTGTAGTGCTCGAGGCACGCCGTCAGTGCGAGCCGCGTGACGGGCGATACCTGCCGCGCGGCATTGCGCTGGCGCTTTTCGAGCAGCGCTTCGAGCGCGTCGACCGGCACGCGCTGCGACGCGAGGCGCGCGTTGTAGAGCCGGTGCACGCGGATATGCGATGCTTCCTGCCGCACGAACGCATCGACATCGGCCGCGAGCGCCGCATCGCCGCCGACATGGTCGCGAAACGGCTGCACGCTTTCGATGAAGAAGCGCTCGCCGAGCGGGAACATCACGGAAAACGCGTCGAAGAAACGCGTGACATGGCAGGTGCCGCGATACCAGAAGCGTGGAATGCGCCCGTCGATCGCGAAGCGCACATCGCGCGACGGCATGCGCGACGCGGTGCTCGCGGCGGGCGCGCGGCGAAACGGCCGCATGCTAGTTCGGCCCCGTCATGAGCGGGGTGCGGGCCGTTACCGGCGGCTGACGCATCTGTTGTATTCTCCCGTGCAAACAACCACCATTTCGAGCCATTCCGAGCCATGAACCGACCGAGCGCGCAAGCCGCTGCGGCGCAAACCCGACGTTACGATCGCACCAACCTGCTGGTGCTCGCGCTGCAGAGCATCGTGTGGGCCGGCACGCTTGCATGGCTGTCGCATACCGGCGCCGGCGCGATCAAGTGGCTCGTGCTCGTGCCGTTCTGCCTCGTGATGCAGGGCGTATTCTCGATGATGCACGAATCCTTTCACGGGTTCGGGCATCGTCGGCCGATCGCGAATTATATGATGATGTGGTGGGCGTCCACGATGTTCGGCACGGCCGCGACGCTCATTCACGTGAACCATCTCGGCCATCACGTGCGCAACCGCACGCGCGCCGAGCGCGCGGATTTCGCGACCGCGGACGAATCGCTGCTGCGCAAGCGGATCGAATACTACGCGGCGATCCTCGGCGGCATCTGGCTCGGCAGTTTCATCGGCAGCTTCGTGCTGGCACTGGTGCCCGGCCGCACGATGCAGCGGCTCGCCGCGCGCGGCGACGACAACACCTATGCGGCTGCTTTCAAGGAATTCACGACGGCCGACTTCCGCCGCATCCGCTACGAAACGCTCGCCGCAGTCGGCGCGTGGCTGCTGGCCGGCTGGCTGCTCGACTGGTCGGTGTCGGCAGTATTGGCCGCGTATGTCGCGTTCGCGTTCTCGTGGTCGTCGCTGCAATGGGTGTACCACATGCGTACGCCGCTCGACGTCGTCGAGGGCACGTACAACATGCGCGCACCGGCACCCGTGCGCTGGCTGTTGCTGAACTTCAACTACAACCTGACGCATCATCGTCGGCCCGCGCTGCGCTGGCAGGATATGCACGCGGCGTCGGACCTGCGCGAGACGCGGCCGCTGTGGTACGGCTGGCTCACGATTTTCGTGCCGCCGCGCCGTCTGCCCGACGATCTCGCGCAACTCGACAAGACCTATTTCTGATGGACGCTTCCGCCCGCAGCCCGGCCGCCGCATGGCGCGCGTTCGCGTGCGCCGCGCAGCCGGACGTCGATCGCTGGCAGGCCGGCCTCGAAGCGCCGGGCGATGCGCAGGCGCGGCGGCTGATGGCGCTGCTCGCCGCGAACCGCGACACGGCGTTCGGCCGCCGGTTCGGCTTCGACCGGATCGACAGCCCCGCGCAGTTTCGCGAGCGGGTGCCCGTGCAGGCGGCCGCCGATTTCCTGCCATGGCTCGATCGCGTGTCGCACGAACAGGAACCGGTGCTGACCGCCGAGCGCCCGCTGTTCCTCGAACGGACGAGCGGCAGCACCGCGCGCCAGAAGCTGATTCCGTACACGCCCGCGTTCCTGCGCGAACTGCAGGCCGCGATGATCGTGTGGCTGGCCGACATGGTTCGCGCGTGTCCCGCGCTCGGCGAAGGGCGCGCGTACTGGTCGATGTCGCCGCCGCTGCAGGCGCCCGGCGTCGCGCCGAACGGGATTCCGGTCGGGTCGGCGAGCGATCTCGATTACCTCGGCGATAGCAGCGCGGCCGCACTCGCGTCGACGCTGCTCGTGCCGCCGCTGACCGGCGACGCGTCGACGTGGCGGCGCGAGACCCTGCGCACGCTCGTTGCCGACGAAACACTCGCGTTCATCAGCGTGTGGAGCCCGACGTTCCTGACGAGCGTGCTGCGTCCGCTGTTCGATCGCGACGATGCCGACGGCGCGCGCGATCTCGCGTGGGTCGACGCGTCGCTGCCGGCCGATCGTCGCGCTGCGTTGCGTCGAGCGATCGCGGACGCCGATTGCCGTGCGCTGTGGCCGCGTCTGGCCGCCGTGAGCTGCTGGCTGGACGGCCCGAGCCGGCATTACGCCGACGCGTTGCGCGTGCGGTTCCCGAACGTGCAATGGTTGCCGAAGGGGCTGTTCGCGACCGAAGGCGTTGCCAGCATTCCATTCGGCGCGGGCGACGGCTGCCCGCTCGCGATCGGCAGCCACTACCTCGAATTCGTGCGCGACGACGGCAGCGTGTGCGGTGCCGAAGCGCTGCGACCGGGTGACGACGTACAGGTGTTGTTGACCACGGGCGGCGGGCTATATCGCTATGCACTCGGCGATCGCGTGCGCGTGGTCGGCATGACCGAACGCACGCCGCGCATTGCATTCGTCGGGCGTGCGGCGGCGAGCGTCGATCTCGTCGGCGAGAAGCTCGACGAACGGATCGCGGCCGATGCGCTGAACCGCGCGCGCGGGCAGCACGGCGAAGTCAGTGCGTGCATCGTGCCATGCGCGGTGCGAGAAGGGCTGCCGCACTACGTGTTGTGCGTCGCCGGTGACATCGGCGACGACGCAGCCGACACGATGCGCGCAGCCGTCGAAGCCGAACTGGCGCAGGCGTTCCACTACGCGCATGCATGCCGCCTCGGCCAGCTCGGCCCGCTGCGCGTGCGACGGCTGGGCCGATCGCCGGCGCGGCTCGGCGATCTGCTGCAGCATGCGGCCGAACGGGCCGGCATTCGCGCGGGCGACGTGAAGCCGTGTGCGCTCGTGACGCGGCTGCCGATGGCGGACGCGCTGCTGGCGATGACGGATGAATGACGCGATGAACGACATGAACGAACCACGCGGATGCGGGCACGATTGCCCATCGCGGGATGCGGCACATGCGCATGAACCCGCGCCGCCGGCCGACGGCCTTCACGAGCAATGGTTTGTCGCGTGCACCGAGCGCGAACTCCCGCGCGACAAGCCGCTCGGCGTCCGGATTCTCGGCACCGGCATCGCGCTGTTCCGGCAGCGCGACGGCCGGATCGCCGCGCTGATCGACCAGTGCGTGCATCGCGGCACGCGTCTGTCGGCCGGCAAGGTCGACAGCGACACGCTCGTGTGCCCGTATCACGGCTGGCGTTACGACGGCGAAGGGCAGGTCGTCCATGTACCGAGCATCGACGGCACGCGGCCGACCGGCATGCCCGGCCGCTATCCGTTCCGGCAGCGCACGTTGCCCGTGCAATTGCTCGACGGGCTCGTGTGGGTGTATCTCGGCGCCGGCGACCCGTCGGCGCGCGCGATCTTCCGGATGCCGTTCCGCGACGTCGCGCCGTGGCAGTCGTACACCATGGTCAACACGTTCGACGGCGACATCGCGATGCTCGCGCAGAACTTCATGGACGTGCCGCATACGGTATTCGTGCACGACGGAATCTTTCGCAGCAGCCGCGGCCAGGCGATGGAAGCGACGGTCGCGGCGACGCCGGACAGCGTCGCCGTCACGTACCACGACGGCGGCGACAAGATCGGCTTCTGCCTGGACTGGCTCACGAACCCCGATCGCGTGCCGCTCGCACACGTCGACCGCTTCATCGCGCCGAACGTGACGCGCTGCGACTACCTGTGGGGCGAGCGTTCCGGGTTCCTGATCGTCAGCCAGATCACGCCGATCGATGCGCGCCGTTCGCGCGTCTACACGTACATCGCGTATCGATTCCGGCTGCCGCGCCCGGTGCTGCGCGCGCTGCGGCCGCTGCTGAACCTGTACACGCACCTCGTGATCCGGCAGGACGTGCGGATCATGCGCGCGCACCGCCAGGGGCTCGACAACGCGCCGGGCTTTCGCCCGCACAACGTGCGCGCCGACATCGTGCATGTCGCAATCGACCGGCTGCTCGACGCGGTGAAGCGCGGCGAGCCGCTGCCGGCCGAACAGTGCGGCGAGAAGGTGATGCGGTTCGAGCTATAGGCGCCGCATGGGGCGCAGCGCGTGGAAGGGCGTCTAGCGCGCAGGGCTGGTCACGTCGGACCGCGGCGGCGCGAATGCGGTGCCGTCGGTCAGGTGGCGATGCACGGCCGGCAGATGCTCGAGCGCGAGCGCCGGATACGCGTGATGCACCTGGTGATAGCCGATGTTGCGCGGATACAGCACGAGCTTGCCGATCCAGCCGAACGTCATCGTGCGCGTCATCCGCCAGATCGATTCCGGCGAGCGTTCGCCGATCTCCACGTGATCGTGTTCGAGCAGCACGCGGTTCGCGTTCATGATGCCGCCGACGATCCACGGCAGTCCGTAGTACGTGAAGAACGGCAGATTCCAGTGCACGACGGCCGCGATCGCGAGCAGATAGCCCGCGCAATGCGGCAGGTCGGCGCGCGCGCACGCGATGACTTCGGGGTGACGGCGCAAATCCTGGCGCGAGCGGTCCTGCATGAAGCCGCGCGCGTACCACGGCCGGAACGCGGGCCACGCGAGCGCGAGCGGCGCCATCAGCGCGCGCAGCGGCCACCAGACCGGCAGCAGCGCGCCGCGCAGCATCATCGCGCGTTGCACCCAGCCGCCGCGCGCGGCGAGCGGGTGCAGATACGGATCCTCGGCGGAGCCGACTGCACGGTGATGGCGCAGGTGGTGATAGCGCATCGCGGCGATCGACGAACCGATGGTCCAGCCGGCGAGCGCGTCGACGAGCGCGAGCGGCAGCGTCATGCGCCGCACGGGAAGATGGCACGCGTCGTGCAAAATTACGCCGAATGCCTGCAGCCGGCCCGCGATCAGCAGCACGGCCGCGCCATAGACGAACGGATTCGGCACGAAGCGGATCGCCGCCCAGCACAGCACGATGCCGAGCCAGTCGACGCACGCATAGCGCACGAGCCGCCACGGCCGCGCGCCGGCCGCGAACGGCAGTGTGCGGCTCAGTTCGGCGGGTGTCGGCAGGGTGGATGGCGTGGGCATTCGATCGTGTCGGGCGCGCCATCGACGGCGCGCATGCAGGCTTGTCGGTCGGCAATATACACCGGTTTCTTGTGACGGGCGGCTGCGGTCAATGTGCCGGGCAGCGCTCGCCGAACCATCGTGCTGCCGCGTGCGCTGCTGCGTCGACGCGCGCGTCCTCGTCACAGGCCCATGCAACGAAACCGTCGGGGCGTACGAGCACCGCGCGCAATCCCAGCCGGTCTTCCGCATCGCCCGCGACATACGCGATCCGGTCGTGCCAGCGGCTTGCCAGTGCCTGAAGCGGCTGGTCCGCATCGAAGTCCAGCAGGACGCCCTTGCCGTGCCTGACCCTGGCCGGCATCGACCTCATTCTGGCGGGGATCGGAACGGCGCGGTAAGCCGTCGTCGGGCGGAGGGTTCCGGGCGGTGCGGCTTGTCCGTTACGCCAGCAGCCGCAACGCATCCGCGAGCGACAGCACCGTCGTGCGCGATTCGAACGCGGTGGCGAACAGATGCTCGTGGACCACCGGGTCCGGGTCGTAGCAGCAATCCTTGACCGTATACAGGCGGAAATCCGCATCGCTCGCGTAGGCGATCGACGACAGCATTACGCCGGTCGACGCGATGCCTACCATGATCAGCGTATCGATACCCTGCGCGACAAGCGTTGCCTGCAGATCGGTGCCGAAGAACACGCTCGCGCGGTGCGCGACGATCAGCGGCTCGTCGGGCTGCCGGCCCAGTTCCGGCGACGGGCCGTCATCGATGAACAGGCCGAGCTGCTTGATGCCCTGGCCGTTCTTGTTGCGCGGGCTGACTTCCGGATAGCCGGGGCTGAACCGGAGATTCGCGAACCAGACGCCGACGCCGCCGGCCCGTGCCGCATCGCACAGCCGGCGCGTATTGGCGAGCAACTCGGGCGCGACCGACGGAAAGAGTCCGAGGATGTCGGTCTGGTAATGCATGACGAGCAGCGCGGTTCGTGACGGGACGATGGCGGGAATCGGCTCGGATGCGCCGCCGTCGGCGTTCGTGCGGGGTGCCATTGCGACTGTTGATGCGTTGTCCGGATTCATGCGTGACGTTCTCCAGTAACCGCTGCGAGGTGTCAGAAAATCGATCGTTCCGTATACGTCGTCAGCCACGCCAGTGCCAGCGTGCTGGAACTCCAGCAATATAAACCGACTATGTCGTCCCGGCGACGACCAAGCGGGCGAGCGCCGCGCGGCCTTCGACGGTCGGGTTCGGCCACGACGAGGCGTTCGCTGTAACCCCGCGAGCGACTGCTGACTAGCCGAGTGCGGCCGTTTGCGGTTTTCCTGTCGACCTTGGTGCGGCGACTCGGCACCCGCACACCCATGCCGAGATACTCGAAGCAAGTACAACACGGTCACGCCGGTATGCGTCGAGCGTCGACTTCGAATCGTCCGCATGCTCAAGCTCTGCGGGCGTGATTGGGCGCGCCGTACCGGTAACGTTGTTGCCGAAGTCTCCGCTATAGAGGGCTACAGGGTGATTGGCTGCGAGGTTCCAACGGGATGGTGCTAATGGACGCAGCGGTCGCTGCCGCAGTGGCCGCGATGAGGGTGATAGCGCTCCAACCAACGTTAGCTACGATTGTCCCCGCGATGGCCGTGCCGATGGCGCCAGCCGCGTAATAGAGCGTGAGGTACGCGGCGTTTAATGAGCCTGAGCGTGCCGGGTTGATGGCGACGATGCTTGCCTGGTTCGCCACCTGTGCAGCGAAGCATCCGGCATCGAAAACAGCCAGCGCAGTCGCCAACCAGGCTGGGTGGCCGAGTGCCGCAGTGAGCGAGATTGCCGAGAGCGCTGCTACTGCCAGTCCGATGAGCGTGACTGCACGGCTACCGAAACGATCCGCGAGGCGACCGGCTATGCGGGTGACGAAGAGTCCGAGGACGCCAGCAAGGCTGTAGAGCCCGATGGCTGCAGCGCTCAGACTATACGGTGGCGCAGCCAGTCGGATAGCAAGGCCGACCCAGATCAGGTTGAAGGCGAAAAACCAGAGCATGCCGGCGCAGGTACGTCGGCGTAGTTGTGCCGATTCGCGCAGTAGCAATGGAATCGTACGCAGTGTGGCGAGGTATCTGCCATGCCCGTGTGGTCGTTCTGCGGGCAGGAAAGACCGCGAGCACAGCGCGGCAAGAATCGCGAACCCGGCGAAGACGAGGAGCGCACCGCGCCATCCGCACCACCGGGTCAGAAGTCCTCCAACAAACCGACTGAGCAGGATTCCCGCCGAGATGCCAGCGGATATGGTGCCCATACTGTGTGCTCGCCTGTCGTGTCCTGCGTGTTTGCCGACGACAGCGCTGCACTGGGCCGCAACTGTCGTGGTTGCGCCAACCAGGATGAAACAACCGATTAACACGGCCGGGTTTTGTGCTGTGGCTGCGAGCACCAGCGCAAGCGCGAGTGCCCCCATCTGTCCGGGGATGAGTGCCCGTGGGCTGACCCTGTCGACCAGGGGAACCAGTAGCACCAGCCCCAGGAGGTAGCCGATCATCGTTGAAGACGCGACCGTGGTGATGAGCGTGACGGGAACGCTGAAGTCGCGTGCGACATCGGACAGTGCCGGCTGTATGGCGTAGTCGTTCGCGATGGCTCCGCCAGCGGCAATGGCGAGTACCGCGACTGCGGTACTCGACAGTCGTGCATTCCTGTCACCGGCGTTCACTTCTTCGTCCTGACCGCGACGGCTTCGACTTCGACCAGGATCGTGTCCTCCACGAAAGGCAGGGCGTGCACTAGCGAGAACGCTGGGCGGATTTCACCGTAGACCTCACCGTGAGCGCGGGCTGCGTCTTCCCAATGCTCGAAGTCCGAGACGACCAGGCGACTCTGGACAACATCGGAAAGGGAAAAACCGCTGTCGGTGAGCACTTTCTCGATGGTTGCCAGCGCATCGCGGGTCTGCGAATACACATCCGGTCCTTGGCCTGCGGTTCCCGAGATATAAATCGTGTCGTTCAGGACTACTGCCCGTGAATATCCGACCTTGGGCTCCCACGGGGAGCCCGTGCTGATGAGTTGACGCATGCTGAACCTTCCTCTCACAATGGTTTTGACTGACTAACTACTTGGGTAGTAGTTGACGATGATTGTATACTACTGAGGTAGTTAATCAAGTGCCATGGTCGTTATTCAGGTAGCCAACAGGAAAGATCAACGCATGACCGCAGACTCCGAACTGATCGCCTCCTTAACCCGTCTGGGTTTCACGCAATACGAAGCGCAGGCGTACACGGCGCTCGTCGGCCAGACTCCGATTACCGGTGCCGAGGTGGGTCGGAGGGCCGCCATGCCACCCTCGAAGGTCTACGAGACGCTGACCCGTCTTGAAGCCAGGGGGGCGGTGCTGGTCAATCGGTCCGAACCGGTCCGCTATGCGGCCGTGCCTCACGCAGCGCTGCTGGATGAATTGCGTACGCGCTTCAATGCCGATCTCGACTCGGCGGCGGCGGCGCTTGATCGCCTGCCGGTGCAGCAGGAACCCGGTCTGGTTTGGTCACTGAGCGGCAGGGAGCCCATCGTTCAGGCCTTTGCCCGCACCATCGCGAATGCGAAAGCGAGTATCTTCGCGGGCATTTGGGATGAAGAAATCGACGAGTTGGGGCCGCTGCTTGAAGCGGCAGCCGCGCGAGGGATTGACACCCATGTCGCCATCTATGGGACTAAAGCCCTGAATGGTCCCCATACGTACGACATGGCCGAATGCGGCGCCAGTGCCAGGCTGAGACTATCAGGCCGACGCTTGGCCGTGATGGTCGCCGACGACAACGATGCTGCAGTGGCAGAGTTCGGTGACCGTACGCCGGATCAAGCCACCCTCACCACTAACCCGGTTATCGCTTTGCTTGCTGTTGAGTACATCAAGGCCGACATCAGTGGGCGTCTCATGATCAATAGCATGACGCCGGCCGCGTACAGGAAACTTCTGGCCACGCCTGACATGCAGGCAATGCTTCGTCCCATCGCGAACCAATAGCTATCGACTGTCTCTTCGCAACAGATTCAATGGCCGCTGTAGTTTTCATTGGAGACGGTCAAGTTGACGTAGCGAATGGCTGGGAAGGGTGGCGGATTCAACCGGTCGATGCAAGCGCACCGGGATGAACGGCGGTTGAGGGTCGAGAACAAGCCTAAACGATGAGTAAACCTAAGCGATTGGGTAGCTGCCGCCAACTGCGTGCGTACTGCACCGACTCGATCGGTGAGTCGGGCGTCTGGTCGTCGCCAGGCAGCGGAAACGTGATCAAATCACTGCCGAGCCGTTTCGCCTGAAACTATCTGGTCCCTTCTTGTTGATCCCAAGGCATGGCCTCGTTTCTATCCAGGCGTCAAGGATGTCGAGCTGTTAGACGGACACGAGCTGTTGCAAGCCGACACGCGCTTTGAAACTAATCTGGCTGGCCAAGACGTCTTCGTGTCGGTACAGAAGTTCGACCCTATCGCCCGCATCGCCTGGGGTGGTGGTCCGAAGGCTTCGAGAGAATCCAGGGCCTATCGCGCGTGGATCATCACCCCGACACCCCGCGGCTGTCACCTCTGGACTGAAGAGACGATGCAAGGGCCGCTCTGGATCGAGTTGGCGCAGGCAGCGCCAGATATTTTCTGGCGCACCCATGAAAAGCTTCTGGAAGACATCGCGAAGGTCGCACTCAAGCTCGAAGCACAGGGCGACGCTAGAAGCCGTGAATAGACGACGGCTGTGGAGTATCTGAAAAGGAGCCCGTGGAGACGCATCATGCGATACCCGCTTTACGTTGACGCGCGGTTGAGCTGGCGCCTCCCGACTTTGCCTCCGCAGCGCCTAAGCATGCAGGCATTCATATGTCTGCAGCTTGCCTGGCCGAGCGTCGCGGGCAGCGCATCCAGTCATGTTGCGGGCTTGTGGACGCCATCCGGCGCAATGCAGACAACGATTCGTTGCACGCCGTCACGTTGCCTTCCTGGCAGCGTTGCCAGGCCGATTTGTCAGGATGGCACTCGCAATAACGTCAAAGAGATGATCGCCCCGCGGCGCGAACGAGGGTTGGTCGGCGAGCCAGCCGAGCGCCGACATCAAGGCGAACAGGTCGACCCCATCCATATCGGCGCGCGCCGTTCCCTCGGTCTGAGCGCGGAGGAGTAGTCGCGCGCCCGATTCGTGCACCGCTGCGCATGAAGCGTAAAGGGCGGAGTCCGGGTCCTCGTGGGCGCTGGCCATCAAGGCCGTGACGCCGCTATAGCTGTGAACGAATGCCACCCCTTCGCGAAACCAGGAGACGAGCGCTTCGTCTGGTGGTGACGACGTTTCGAGTTCGACTGCCTTCTGCGTCAGTGCGTCCAGATTCTCACGCAGCAATGCATCGAACAAGGCTTCCCGCGTCGGGAAATGGCGCAACAGTGTGGCCAACCCAACTTCGGCCCGGCGGGAGATATCTCGCATGGACGCATCGGCACCATGTTCGGTGACGACGTCTCGGGCAACAGCAAGAAGGTGACTGTAATTTTTTCTGGCGTCGGCTCGCATGGATTTTCTTGACAAACGGATCAGTGATCCATATATTCGAATCGGGATGTGGATCAGTGATCCATAAGATACAGCGTATTGGTGCAGATGGGAACAGATGCGCTGTCCGGTGCCACGAAAGGAGAGGTCATGGGAAAGCTTGCGGGTAAGGTTGCAGTCATCACGGGCGGCGCGACTGGCATAGGCCGCGCCGCAGCAAAGCGCTTCATCGAGGAGGGCGCCTTTGTCTTCATTTTTGGCCGCCGGCAAGAAGCGCTCGACGCCGCTGTGGCCGACCTTGGGTCCAATGCCCGCGCGGTGAAAGGCTCGGTCTCCGATCTGGACGACCTCGACCGACTCTATGCGGCGGTGAAGGCCGAGCGCGGAACACTCGACGTCGTCTTCGCCAATGCCGGGGCGGGAAGCCAGCTTGCGCTCGGCAAGATCACCGCCGAGCACATTGACGAAACCTTCGATACCAATGTGAAGGGTACGATCTTCACGGTTCAGAAGGCGTTGCCGCTGATGGGCAACGGCGGTTCGATCATCCTGACTGGATCGAGCGCGGGCACCACGGGTGCCCCGGGAATGAGCGCCTACAGCGCGAGCAAAGCGGCCGTGCGCAACCTCGCGCGGACCTGGGCGGAGGACCTGAAGGGCACCGGCATCCGGGTCAACGTGCTGTCGCCCGGGGCGACTGCGACCGAACTCGCGAAGGAAGCGCTAGGCGAGGAGGGCCAGAAAATCTATGCGTCGATGACGCCGCTCCAGCGCATGGCCGATCCGGCGGAGATCGGGGCGGCAGCTGCCTTTCTCGCGTCGTCGGACAGCAGCTTCATGACAGCCAGCGAGCTCGCCGTTGACGGCGGCCTGGCGCAACTCTGACGCCTCATGCCCCGCCAGTCACTCCATTCGATATCCGGCGCCCGTCGGGCGGAGAAAATCCAAGGAAAATAGATGAGTTACGCAATTATCGGCTTCGGTAATATCGGCCAGGCTCTTGCCAAGGCGTTTGCCCGAAGCGGCATCGAAGTCTCCGTGGCAACCACGCGCGACCCGGAAAGCTTTGCGTCCGCCGCGGCCGCGATCGGACCTGAAATCATTCCCAAAAAACTGACGGAAGCCGTCAAGGCGGACATCATCTTTTTGGCTGTCCGTTTCGAGTCGCACCCGGATGTCGCGAAGGCGCTGCCGACCTGGCAGGGAAAGACCATCGTCGATGTGACCAATGCCTACGGCGTGCCCCCGGAGGAATTGGGAGGACAGCCTTCTTCCAGGTTCGTCGCCCAGGCCTTCACCGGAGGAAGACTGGTCAAGGGCTTCAACCATTTGGGCGCTGCCGTCCTTGACCAAAGTCCGGCCGTACACGGTGGTAGGCGAGTCGTGTTCCTGGCGAGCGACAATGACGACGCGGCAACGGAGATTGGTGAGCTTGCGCGAAATCTCGGTTTCTCGCCGATCAAGCTTGGCCGGCTTTCGGAAGGTGGACTGCTTGTGCAGGCGCGCGGAAATAGCTGGGGTCAACTGATCTTCAAGGACCTGGTCAAGTTCGACTGACGAGTCATGACCGCAGACATCACGCGATCCGATGCAACGGAAGGGCCTCGCAGATCGACGCGCCTGGGCCGGCGTAGCGCTGGCCATCGCAGCCATCGGGTCGGGTAGTCGGTGGATCAGCCGTGGATCGCCCCCTCGCACGGCGCGCGCTCGTCGAATGCCCAGCCGGAACGGAGATCCCGATGTTCGGCCAAGCGAAGCTAACCGAGCTGATACCGTTCGCACGGGGCGATGCGAACTCAGCCGTTATCGACGTCTATCCGGCCGACCGCGACTGGATACGTGCAAGTCGATTTGCGGTTGACTGTAGTCTCGGCCATCGGTCCGGGCCGTCGCCATGTTGCCGAGTCACTTCCGTTTCGGCTTGCGACGTAACAGTGTGCCCTTGCCGGCTTGCTCATTCCCGGCTCTCCGGAAAGATGCATCCGCCATTGCGGACCAGCGTCTTCACCTCTTCGCTCACCTCCATCGGGCTTTGACTTAGTCGAGCAGCAAACGCTTTGCTACGCCGCACGTACGACTTCGAATCGTGCTTCGCGCTCCAAAGGACAATGTTCAGCACAATCGGAATGAGATCCAGGCCCTTCTCGGTCAGCGTGTAGTAGTCCTTACGCCCGTCGTCGGGGCTGGGCGCTCTCGAGAGAATGCCTTGCTCCTCCAGAAAGGCAAGGCGGGATGCAAGGACATTGGTCGCGATTCCTTCTTCCGATTTCAGGAACTCGCCATATGTCCTCTTGCCCACAAAAACGATGTCGCGAACGATCAGGAGCGACCACCGGTCGCCGAAAACCTCTACGCCGTAGTTCACTGCGCAATGTGACCGCACGTCTTTTTTAGATGTCGTCTTCATAGCTATATCCTAACATCGCTTGCATGGTGCAAGTTAAATTCTGTTGATCACTTGTATTTTGCAAGTAATATGGCGGCATGGCTTCTTCGCGAGTACGCGCGCCCTCCAACTGACCAGGAGATTACATGAGCACAATCAGCATCATCGGCGCAGGAGGCATGGCCATGGCGATCGCCGGCCTTGCCGCCAAGGCCGGGCATACCGTCGAGGTGATGAGTCGCGACGCCGCGAAGGCACGGGCACTGGCGGAGCAGGTCGGCGCCCGTGCGACGACAGGAACGTTTGGCGACGTCCCGGCCGGGGAGATTGTCATCCTGGCAATTCCTTACTCTGCCGCCCTTGACGTGGTGAAGCAGTACGGCGAAGCGCTAGCAGGCAAGCTCCTCGTCGACATCACCAACCCCGTCGCCTCCGACCACACAAGCTTAGTGACCGCTGGCGACAGTTCCGGCGCGAACGAGATCGCCAAGGCCGCTCCTGCCGATGCAAAAGTCGTCAAGGCGTTCAATACCTTGTTCTCCCACGTTTTGGCTGCCGGCTCCACCAAGGGCCACCCGTTGGACGTGTTCATCGCCGGGGACGACGCGCAGGCGCAGGCACGCGTCTCGGCGTTCATCGAAAGCCTCGGACTACGCCCGATGGATGTCGGGCAACTGCCCATGGCGCGAACGCTGGAGCACGCCTGCCTGCTGTCGCTGGGCCTCCTGACCCACTCCGTCAAGCACACCAATTTCTCGATCGGCGTCAGCCTGCTCGGTTGAGTGCATCGGCACCACCACTTCTCGCGTCACATCGCCCACATCACCCACAAGGAGCAGTTACATGCACGTTTTAGTTACTGGCGGGACCGGCCATATTGGTTCGTACATCATCCCCGATCTGATCGCCGCAGGTCACGAGGTTACCGGCCTGGCCAGGTCGGACGAGTCCGCGGCGGCGGTGTCCGCGCTCGGCGCCAAGGTGCGCCGCGGGGATATTTCCGACCTCGATGGGCTCAAGGCCGCGGCGGCGGAGTCGGATGGCGTCATCCACGTCGCGCACCGGCAAGACCTGCTTCCCTCCGGCGGGATTGACGCCGTGGCCGCCGCGGAGCGTCAGATCATGCTCGCATACGGCGAAGCACTGGCCGGAACCGGAAAGCCGCTGGTCGTGTCGGGGAGCATTGGCTCGCCCGGGTGGGAAAATCTGGGCCGGCCAGCCACCGAGGAGGACCCAGCCCTTCCCGGCGGCGATCGGTACAAGGGCACCCTGCGGGTTCGCAACGTCGTCGAGCTCGCCGTCGTCGGCCTTGCGGAGCGCGGCGTACGGTCGTCGATCGTGCGGATCCCTCCCATCGCGCACAGCACGACCGATGCTGGCTTGCTCTCCCTGCTAATCGGGCTCGCAAAAGAGAAGGGCGTCATCGGCTACCCTGGGGACGGCACGAACCTGTGGCCGGCCGTGCACAGCCGCGACCTCGCTTCCTTGTTCCGCCTCGCACTGGAGAAGGGTCCTGCTGGCAGAAATTGGCACGGGGTCGAGGGCGAGGGTATCCGGTTCCGCGACATCGCCGAGGCGATTGGCCGCCGTCTGGGCGTGTCGGCAGTGAGCATTCCAGCGGACGTACTGATGCTGCCTAGATACTTTGGGTTCCTGACGAATTTGGTCACGCTAAACCTCCCGGCGTCCAACCGCATCACCCGCCAGGTTCTCGGCTGGGAACCCACTCAGCCAAACCTGCTCGCCGATCTGGATAACGGCCACTACTTCCCGGCTCGCTGAGTTGGGCCGAGACAGGGACCAGGTCGCAACGAGCCCGGCGGACCGCAATGTCGCGATGCCGTTATCCGCATGGGTAAAGACGCTATCGACCCGTGAATGGCATGACGGATGACGCACGCGGCTGCGAACACGCAAAGAATATCAACGGGGGGGGGGCCGTCTGGAAACTACGGGCGATACCCCAACTCACGAGGAAACTGCAATGGGCACGATCAGCATCATCGGTACAGGCAGCATGGCTGCAGCTATCGGCGGCCGTGCCGCCAAGGCTGGACACGCGGTCGAGGTGGTCAGCCGCGACTCCGCCAAGGCGCTGGCGCTGGCGGATCAGCTCGGCGCTGGAGCGACCACCGGGACGTACGGAGCTGCGCCTGCGGGCGACATCGTCATCCTCGCCGTGCCGTACACCAGTGCGGCGGCGGTGGTCGCCAAGTACGGGAACGCGCTCGACGGCAAGGTGATCATCGACATCACCAACCCGGTTCCCCCCGACCTCAAGGGCGTCGTTACCCCCCACGGCAGTTCCGGTGCGCAGGAAATCGCCAAGAGCGCCTCCGCCGGCGCACATGTCGTGAAGGCGTTCAACACGCTCTTTGGCCACGTACTTGCGCGGGGTGGGCGCCTCGACGCGTTTATCGCAGCCGATGATTCGGAGGCCAAGGCGCGCGTCGCAACTTTCATCTCGAGTCTTGGGCTGCGCCCGTTCGACGTAGGCGGCCTGCATATGGCCCAGACGCTTGAGGCGCTTGGCCTGATGCTCATCGGCCTGGCCAAAAACGGCGCCGGCACCTGGGACATCGCCTTCAACGTCGATCTCGGCTGAATTACCGGCATCAAACGATCCGGTTTCTTGTCGGCCGACGCAACGTAGCTGATCGCCACGTCTGCCCCTCGCTCGGCGAAGCATCCGCGTCAGAAACCGGCCATTCCCGTCAGTGCCTTGCGACGGGCAGTTCAGGGTCGATGCCGGACGTCGACTTCGCGCGCAAGCGCATCGTTCGATGCCCGTCATGGACGGGACCGCACCGATAGACGCAAGAGTTGAGTCCCGGTCTTGGTCGAAACAGCGGCCGTCTGATCGTGGAGTAGTATTCCCCCATGTCCAGGTTATTGCTCGGCCTCTACGGCGCACAGTCAACCTATCCGTGACGAGGGCGGCAAGCTCGTTAAAGGGTTTGGAAACTGGGGTTTGGAAACTGCTTCAACGAGACGTGTGGTGGCGTCGGCCGTGGCGACGGCATTGATGGGAATGCATCATGTCAACCGAGTGGAAGCACCGCGTCAGACTGTTTATCCAGCGTTTCTGGCAGCCGACCAGTGCGTGCATGACCTGCATGCCGGGGAGCTGGGGCAATATCATGAGCCTTGCCCACTGGACTATTGCACTTCATACAGGTCTGCTTACTGGGCTCCTGGCTGTACTTTTGACTTTCACGCCTGCGGCGAAACTCTACGCGCATCGATACGGCAATGCGTTGGTCGTTGGCGTCCTGACAACGTTGGGCGACGCCTACTCGCACACGAGTCACTACCGCATCCCCTATGTCGAGCACATCGTGACGGGGGCAATTTCAGGTCTCTTGACGCTGGCGGCCTCATATCTCTTCGAAGACCGAGCGCGACGCCTTCGGGCGGTATGGGCTCGGGTTTTCGGATAGCTTATCCGCCGACTTTCTGAACCCACCGGGCCAAACGGAAAGAGGCTCCCCGGTGTGGCTACGCTTCATGATTGGGAGGCTGCGCATGGACAACGGGAGCTTGCGACCGTTACATGCCCCGGCGTCAGGGCGCGGCCAGCAGCAGTCGTTCGACGCCACAGGCTAGATCGTTGACAACGCCGCTGTGATCAGCACCAGGATCAGAATGATGAACGCAAAACGAGAGTTTTTGCTGCCGTTCGGGATCGAACTTACGGTTGAACACGGAAATGCGAGTATCGAATCTCACTTGCCGGAAGCGCTGCCCAACTTTCACGACCCCGTCGAAAATGGACGCATTGTCGGAGTTGTCGAAGGGGTAGAGCAATTGTTGCTTTCACTTGCTCGTGTTGGCATCGATTTATCTCATCCGCACTTCGCAGAAGCACTACTCGACTGCGTAGCGAACCTTCAATCCGGCTGATCGACAAGCGTTCGTTACGGCCAGTTCAGGTCGTTCGACACGATTGCCTAGATCGTCGACTATGCCCGGTGAGGCAAGCGAACAACCCTGATCGACGCATCTGAAAGCACTACGTTCAACGGACACGAGCCACCTATGCTGATTTGGGCGCCAACACGGAAATCCCCTGATGGCCGAGGCGAAAGTGAAGGCACGACCGTGAAGGTCGAGATCGAACAACTCGAAGACGGGGGCTTTCTACTGAAGCGGTACGAATCCCTGTACGCATCATTTCCGACTTCGGATCACTTATTTATGTTACTCGAAGAGGCATACGACGAATGTGTCGCGTCTATGGTATCGGTCGCGAGGATTGGCTTCGACGGTGACTGCATCCGGACCGTCGCGCGCAGTCGTGGGACGCGGTACGGCCGTCAACGGGCAGTCGACATCGAAACACGAATCGTCGACAATCGGTCATCGCATCACATCATTTCGCACAACGCATGTATTCCATCAACCTAGGACTCGTGAGGCTTGACTTCGAGGCAGCAGTAATCAAGGTGCCGTGCAATGGCGACTATGACTGGATGACCGAGGAATGGATCGATACACGGCAGGAAATTGACATTGTCCAGGCAGTACAGTCGGCCACGGTGTTCGGAACAACCGGACGCTTTGCGCAAAATGGTCCTCATTTGGTTGAAGTCCTGCTGCCGCATCTCTATGTTGAGAAGGAGGTCGTGGCGCACCTTCAGTCGAAGCCCGATACGTCACAATTGCCCGAAAGGATAGTGCGAGACGCCGTGAAGACCGACCACTATTCATGGGGGAAACTTATCTCGATGGATTGGGGATCGCTGGGTTATGCGCCTGGTGGCTTAGAGTATTGTTTGCTCCCGATCGATGGTCCTGCCATCTCAATTGGGTTTCTTCGGCTCGACTGGACGAGCGTTCGGATTCACAGGTCGTCGTAACACGCGCAAAGAAGGTGAGTCGTTCCCGTTGATTGCCAACCGCCTGGCCGAATTCCTGTTGCCACTGGGTGTCCCTCTGAGTCGATTCGCATCGGCCAGCCAGAAGCGGCCGTTCGACGTCAGCTTGAAAGGCACTGACGATTTGCATATTGGTTCATCAGTAATCCGGACACGAACGTGAGGAAAAGGCGTAATGACGATAGTTTTTGTAGACACGACTGAAATCACAGACTGGATATCCTTTCATCGGGTCCTATCGCAGATCTTTGGATTTCCCGCATTCTATGGGAACAACATGAATGCATTGATTGACTGTTTTGGTTATCTCGATGAACCCGGCGCCGAAATGACTAGTGTGCACGTTCTCCCGGGCCGCACGTTGGCGATACAACTCGGTGCCGCCAATAATTTCAGGGAGCGCTGCCCGGAGCAATTCGCGGCTTTGCAAGACGCATGTGCATTTGTGAACTGGCGCCGAACCCACGAGCAAGGCCCCCCTTTGATCGCGCTGTCGTACTATGACTGAGTTGGCACTGGAATAGCCATTTACGAATCTCGGCACAGCTATGAGAACGAGCCGAGAGCCGCAGTGGAAATCTAATCGACTGCAGTCACCTTTGCTGTTGGATCATAGTGATCTACGACTGCATCGAATGGCTGCTTTCGAAAATGCAGACCGACCGCTCCGGGTCGATTACTACCGAACGACGCATTCCCCATAGAGCGTGCCGATATTCCCCTGCCACCGTTGCGCCGGATGAGACACGCCTAGCTTCGCTACCTTAAAAAATCGACCGCCCCGAACAAGTCGTCAACCACTCCAGCGCCAACGTGCTGGCACTCCGGCAATATAAGCTAGAATCAAAGTATTCAATTTTTTAAAATTAATCCGCTCATATATTGATTCAAATCTCGAAAATCTTTGACTGTCCACGAATGGGGTGGGAGTTTTACGCCATTTTCCCGCAACGTTTTTGGAATCAGATCCCCGTTTGGACGAAGTATGACTGACGAGACAATAACGCCCGGATAATCGTTGAGTCGCTTCTTGAAGGCCGGCGTCGTAAGGTCGGGTGTGGGTGGGTTGCTTTTATTCGCCAGTGGTCCCGTTCCTCTGGCATCTGCTCCGTGGCACATGGCACATCTCGCCAGGAAGATCTTTTTCCCGTTATCGCTATCCGCGAAGGCAGGTGATATTTGAGCAAGCAATGACATGCCTAATGAAGCCGCAAGGAATATTTTCATTTTTCGTGGTTTTGTTGTGTGAACCGGTGCATGTCTCTACGGGGTCGATTGCTGCCGAATAACGAATTCTCGATTGAGTGTGCCGATATTCACCTGCCGCCGCCGCGCCAAGTGAGGCACACCTAACTTCGCCTCTTCAAAAAATCGACCTTCCCGTATAAGTCGTCAACCACTCCAGCGCCAGCGTGCCCGCCAGCGAGTTCCCGTTCGCATCGAGCCCCGGCGCCCACACGCACACGGCCATCTCGCCGGGCAGCACCGCGACGATCCCGCCGCCGACGCCGCTTTTCGCGGGCAGGCCGACCCGGTACACGAAATCGCCGGCCGCATCATAGGTGCCGCAGGTCAGCATCAGCGCGGACAACCGCTTTGCGGAGCTCGAATCGACGATCCGCTCGCCGGTCACCGGCGCGACGCCGCCGTTCGCGAGGAACAGCGCGGCGCGCGCGAGCTCGACGCAGTTCATCGTGATCGCGCACTGGCGGCAATACGCATCGATCACCGTGTCGGGCGGCATCTGCATGTTGCCGAAGCTCGCCATGAAGTGCGCCATCGCGCGATTGCGCTCCGCGTGCTGCAGCTCCGACTGCGCGACGCGCGAATCGTAGTCGATGTCGGTCGCGCCGATCAGCCGCCGCACGAATTCGACGAGCGCCGTCTCGGCCCTCACGAAGCGGCGGCACAGCACGTCGGTGACGACCAGCGCGCCCGCGTTGATGAACGGATTGCGCGGCTTGCCGCGCTCGCTTTCGAGCTGGACCAGCGAGTTGAACGCGTTGCCGGACGGCTCGCGGCCGACCCGTTCCCACAGGGCGTCGCCCAGCAACTGGAACGCGAGCGTGCACGCGAACAGCTTCGAGATGCTCTGGATCGAGAAGCGCTCGTGCGCGTCGCCGACCGTGTAAACGTTTCCGTCGAGCGTCACGACGGCCATCCCGAACTTGTCGGCTGGCACTTTCGCGAGTTCGGGAATGTAGTCGGCGACCCGCCCCTGGCCGATCCAGGGGGCGAGTTCGGTGTGGATGCGTTCGAGGGTCGTCTGGTAATTCTGGTAATTCATCACGTCAGGCAGGGTAGAGGCGCGGCCGGATTCCGGCGAGCCCGTATGGAACCGTCCCGGCGCCGATTCGTCAAGCCCGGCCGGTATCGAACCCTTATTTTCGAGACCGGCAAACAGGCAATCGGCGGGCGCAGTATCATGCGGTACGTTTTGGCCGATGGCCGGCGTCCGGCACCTGCCGGCGCTGCCTCGGCCTCCCCGATGACCCGACCGTTGCCCATGCCTTTTCGCATCCTGCTCGTCGAAGACGACACTCGCCTGTCCACGCTGATCGCCGGTTACCTGCGCAAGAACGACTATGAAGTCGACACTGTGCTGCATGGTGACGCCGCGGTGCCGGCGATCCTGTCCATTCGCCCCGATCTCGTCATTCTCGACGTGAACCTGCCGGGCAAGGACGGCTTCGAAATCTGCCGGGAGGCGCGCAAGCAGTACGACGGCGTGATCATCATGGTGACGGCGCGCGACGAGCCGTTCGACGAACTGCTCGGCCTGGAGTTCGGCGCGGACGACTACGTGCACAAGCCGGTCGAGCCGCGCATCCTGCTCGCGCGGATCAAGGCGCAACTGCGCCGCGCGCCCGCGCGCGTGGCCGAAAGCGCCGCGCCGCAGCCCGAGCGTTATGCGTTCGGCAAGTTCTCGATCGATCGCACCGACCGCACCGTCGTGCTGCCCGACGGCTGCACGCCCGATCTGACGTCGGCCGAATTCGACCTGCTGTGGGCGCTGGTGTGCCATGCGGGCGAAGTCGTCAGCCGCGACGACCTGATGCTGCAACTGCGCGGCGTCGAATTCGACGGCCTCGACCGCACGATCGACGGGCGCATCTCGAAGCTGCGCCGCAAGCTGCGCGACGACGCGAGCAACCCGCAGCGGATCAAGACGATCCGCAGCAAGGGTTATCAATTCAGCAAGCACGCGTGGGAATGACGCCGCCTTCGTGCGACGCCGTCACGTCCCGCGCGGGCATTCCGCCCGCCAGCCGGGAGCCGCGATGATCCGACGAACCCGTTCGCACCCCGACGCGCCGCCGCTGCCGACGCTGCGCTATGTCCGATGGCGCTGGCTGCATTTCCGTCGCGCGTGGACCGACACGCGCGCCGACCGCATTCCGAGCTGGTCGCGCCTTTACGTGCGCACCTACCTGCATCTGCTCGGCCTCGTGCTGCTGACCGCGCTCGTGCCGGCGCTCGCGCTGTGCGTCGAATTGTCGCCGCAGGTCGTGTGGCATGCGTTCGATTCGCTGCCGGGCGACATCTGGATCGTGCTCGCGTTCGTGTTCGCCGCGCCCGCGCTCGCGGCGTACCGGTGGATGCGGCCGGTCTGGTCGGATCTCGTGATGGTGCGCGAACGCGCGATCGATTTCACGGGCGGGCGCTTCAACACGCGCGCGCGCGAATCGCACAGCGTAATCATCGGCCCGCTCGCGCGGACGCTGAATGCGCTCGCGATGCGCATGGAGCGGCTGATCGCCGCGCAGCGCGATCTCACGAACGGCATCTCGCACGAGCTGCGCACGCCGCTCGCGCGGGTGCGCTTCGCACTCGAAATGCTGCGCGAACCGGGTTCCGCGGCCGAATACCAGGGCGCGCTCGAGAGCATCGCGCAGGACGTGACCGAACTCGAGGAACTGATCGACATGAGCCTCACATATGCACGGCTCGAATACAGCTCGCTGCAGTCGAACCTCGAGATGACCGCGCCCGTCGCGTGGTTCGAGCATCAGGTCAGCGACGCGCAACTGCTGTATCCGGAGCGCACGATCGAGTCGCGCATCGCGATCGCATCGGACCTGCGCGTGAAGATGGACCGGCGGCTGATGTCTTACGCGATGCGCAACCTGCTGCGCAACGCGAGCAAGTACGCGAAATCGCGGATCGTCGTCGGGATCTCGCTCGTGCACGGCAACATCGGGATCTTCGTCGAGGACGACGGCCCCGGCGTGCCGGAGGGCGAGCGCGAGCGGATCTTCGACGCATTCGTGCGCCTCGACCGCCGCACCGGCGGCTACGGGCTCGGCCTGTCGATCACGCGGCAGGTGCTCCATGCGCACAACGGCCGGATCGCGGTCGTCGATCCGGTCGAGCTCGGCGGCGCGCGGTTCGAGATCAGCTGGCCGGTCTAGCGATACGCCGCACGAGGCCCGGCCCTCGACAGCAACGATAGCCACGCGCGCCGGTTTCGGGTGCGTCGCCGACATTCCCCGCCGTGCCTTTCCCGTGCCGATGCATTCCCATGCCGCGATTCGCACGAAGATTCGTTTGCAGCGCGGGCGCGGATGCCGCCGAAGCGGCATCCGTTCACGCTCAGTACGTGCGGCCGAGCTGCAGGTAGAAGTTGCGGCGGCCACCGGGTGCGAGCGCAACGCCGATGTAGACGGGCCCGAACGCGCTCGACAGGCTCGTGAAGAACGTATAGCTCTGCTTGAGCGCGCCGCCGCCGATCTGCTGGCCGCTCGACCAGACGTTGCCGACTTCCGCGCTGGCGCCCACCGACAGCGCCTTGATCGGCGACGCGTTGAACGTCATCAACTGGTTCATGTAGGTCACCTGACCGTACGCGAGCTCGTTGCCGTTCAACTGGTCGGCCGCATAGGCGGACAGATGCTGGAAGCCGCCGAGCGTGAAGTTGAAGGCGTTGATCAGGTTGGTGCCGCCGATGCTCTTGCCGCCTTCGATCGTCGCGCTGACGCTGTGCCGGCCGAACTGCTGCGCAAGCATCGCCTTGCCGTAGATCTCGGTATAGGGCGCGGTGTTGATACTGTCGTCGAACGCCTGCGCCGAGCCTCCGTTGCGCGACACCAGCGAGCGTTCGATGCGCAATTCGGTGAAATAGCCCTTGCGCGGGAACATCGGATCGTCGAGCTGGTCGATGACGAGCCGCGCGCGCGCGGTCAGCGCCTGTGACGTGAAGCTCGGCCACAGCAACGTCTGGCCGCTGCCGTCGTCGAACGGCAGGTTGTAGGTC
Source organism: Burkholderia catarinensis (assembly GCF_001883705.2). Taxonomy (GTDB): domain Bacteria; phylum Pseudomonadota; class Gammaproteobacteria; order Burkholderiales; family Burkholderiaceae; genus Burkholderia; species Burkholderia catarinensis. The sequence goes on along the minus strand of NZ_MDEQ02000006.1, from coordinate 237,992 downwards.
GGCGAGCCGTGCCCGGTCACGTAACCGAGGCCGATCCGGAAATCGCCGAGCCGCGCGATCGGCAGGCCTAAGTCGATCCCGGCGCGCGCGGTCTGCATCAGGTACTGCGTGATCTTCACGTCGCCGGTGTCGTCGTACAGGTTCGCGTAGCGGCGCTGGTATTCCGCGTAGGGCGACAGATAGACGCCGTAGGCCATCGACAGCGGCTGGCGCAACTCGACGCGCGCGGATTGCAGGTCGCTGCCGATCGTCGTGTCCGCGCGGAATTCGAGCCCCGATTCGGTGAGCCACGGCCGCCGGTAGCCGACGCGCAGGCGGAAGCCGCCTTCGTCGGTCGAACTGCTCGACATGCCGAGCCCGAACAGCAGGAAATTCGGCCCCCAGTACTTCTCGCGCGCGTTGATCTCGAGCACGTTGTCGTCGCCGCGGCTCACGATCTGCTGGGTGACGCTCTCGAAGTTGCCGCCCGTCGTGAGCCCGAGCAGATCCTGGCTGACGGTCTTCGGATCGTAGGTGTCGCCGGGCTTCACGTGCAGCGCGTTGCTGACGACCTGCTTCGGCACGCCGCCGCTGGTCTGGATGTCGATGCGCGTGATCCGGATCGGCGGCGGCAGCGGCTGCGCGTGCGCGGACCGGTAGGCCGCGTATTGTTCCGGCGTGAGCGCGAAGCGCTGCAGTTTCGGCAGCGCCGCGGTCGCGGCGGCCGCGCCGGCGGCGATCGCCTGCTTCGCGTTCTGGAAATCGGTGAACGCGAGCGAGCCGAGGTCGGGCGTGAGCAGTACGTCCCGCGCGTCGAGCTGCTTGCGCTGCGCGGTCACGTTCTGGCGGATCAGGATGCCGACCATCTGCTGCATCACGTCGGCGGGCGACGCGAGCGCATCGAGGGGGCGCAGTTGCGAGCCGATGTCGACGGCGATCACGACGTTCGCGCCCATCTGCCGCGCGGTGTCGACGGGCAGGTTGCTGACGAGGCCGCCGTCCACGAGCGCACGCCCGTTGAGCTCGGCCGGGGCGAACAGGCCGGGCATCGCCATGCTCGCGCGGATCGCGAGCGGCAGCGAGCCGTGATCGAGCACGACCATCTGGCCCGTCTGCAGGTCGGTCGCGACCGCGCGGTACGGGATCGGCAGGCGGTCGAACGGCTGGTTGGTCGGCACGGCGGCCGTCCAGTTCGCGAGCAGCGCCTGCAGCCGGTTGCCCTGCACGAGGCCGACCGGCGCTTTCACGCCTTTCTTGTCGAAGCCGAACGTCAGGCCGTTGATGTACAGGCGCTCGTCTTCCCGGCTGGTTTGCGGCAGGTCCGCGCGCTCCGTCACGTCGAACGCGATATCCGCGAGGTTGACCTCCGACAGCCGCTTGCGCATCTCGTCGGCGGCCATCCCGCTGGCATACAGGCCGCCGACCACGGCGCCCATGCTGGTGCCCGCGATGCAGTCGATCGGGATGCGGTTGTCCTCCAGCACCTTCAGCACGCCGAGGTGCGCGTAGCCGCGCGCGCCGCCGCCGGACAGCACGAGGCCGATCGACGGCCGGCCGGCCGGACCGCCGTCGGCCGTGCACGCCGGCGTGGACGCGGCGGGCGCGGCAGCCGGCGCGTCGGCGGCGGCGACCCGGGGGGCGGCGGGTTCGGTGGCCGGCAGCGGCTGCGCGGCGACCGTGCAGCACCAGAAGGCGACGAGCGTCGTGCAGAGCGGGCGCACCCGCGCCCAGCGGGAGGAAACGGTCGCTGACATGGTGGCAATACCTGGCTTGATCGGGCGTCTGAGGCCTGCCGGGAGCAGGCAAGACCGAGAGATTACCGTGTTTTACAGGGGCAACGCGAGAGGCCGTTGTGGAGCAGGACATGCCCGGAACGGCGTTTTCGGCAATTCCGTCGCGAAAAAATCATCAGGATTGTCTAAAGTATCGGAACGATTTGCCGCTAAGCTCGTGAAGGGCCGGCATGGACGCGCCGCAATAATGCGGCGCGGCTGTCCCGGCCCGTTCGCTCACAAAGGTTTGATATGTCGACACCGCTGTTCGGAAAGTTGTTTGCGCAACCCGTTGCGATCGACCCTGGAACGGCGAGTACGCAGATCTATACGCAGGAACGCGGCGTGGTGCTGAACCAGCCGTCGGTCGTCTGCTTCCGCAAGGCCGGCGCGACCGACGCGCGGCCGACGCTGGAGGCGGTCGGCGAGCTCGCGAAGGCGCTGCTCGGCCGCGAACCGGGGCATCTCGAATCCGTGCGGCCCATGCGGCACGGCGTGATCGCCGACGCGCACGCGGCCGAGCAGATGATCCGCAGTTTCATCGACATGTCGCGTACGCGTTCGCGCTTCGGCCGCCGCGTCGAGGTCACGCTGTGCGTGCCGTCCGATGCGACGGCCGTCGAGCGCCGCGCGCTCCGCGACGCCGCGTTCGCGGCAGGTGTGTCGGAGGTCGAACTGATCGAGGAATCGCTGGCCGCCGGGCTCGGCGCGGGTTTGCCGGTGACGGAGCCGGTCGGCTCGATGGTCGTCGACATCGGCGGCGGGACGACCGAAGTCGCGGTGATCGCGCTTGGCGGCATCGTCTATCGCGAGGCGATCCGCGTCGGCGGCAGCCAGTTCGACGCGGCGATCGTCAACCATGTCCGCAACCTGTACGGCGTGCTGCTCGGCGAGCAGACCGCCGAGCACGTGAAGAAGACGATCGGCTCGGCCACCAGCGCGGTGCCGCGCACGTCGACGCGCGCGGTCGGGCGCAGCATCGGCGACGGCCTGCCGCGCTCGGTCGAGCTGTCCAACCACGATGTCGCGGACGCGCTGGCCGCGCCGCTCAAGCAGGTGATCGGCGCGGTGAAGTCGGTGCTGGAAAACGCGCCGGCCGAGCTCGTGACCGACATCGCGAATCGCGGCGTGGTGCTGACGGGCGGCGGCGCGCTGCTCGCCGATCTCGAACGCCTGCTGTACGACGAGACGGGGCTGGTCGCCCGGATCGCCGACGAGCCGGCCACCTGCGCGGTGCGCGGCGCCGGCGAGGCGATGGGGCGGCTCGCGATGTGCCCGGTCGATTGATTCGGGCCGGGTCGCGCCGTGCGTCACGGCGCGGCCATGCGCATTCTTTCGATCTCCGAATTTCGATCCGCGTATTGCCGCCCGCGTTGCCGGGCATGCTTCATCGGTCCGTCGCGTGGACACTTGAGCGCGCGCCGTGCTAGCGTTACGCGCCCATCCGGGGCCGGGCCAGCCGACACGCCCGACGACCTGAGAGACCGAAACCGTTGAAAACCCACACCAAACGGGGCTTTGCGGCCCGAACGGGCCGCGTGCTGGCCGTCCTCGCGTGCCTCTGGATCGCGGCGGCCGCCGCGCTCGTCGCGTACGGGATGCGGATGCCGAGCGAGCCGGCCGACGTCGCCGTGATCTTCGGCAACGCGCTCGACGATACCGGCGCGCCGAAGCCCGTGCTCGCGGCCCGGCTCGACGTCGGCGTGCGCTGTTACCGCACCGGGCAGTGCCCGGCGTTTCTGGTCAGCGGCGCGATCGACGGCCCCGGGCTGAACGAGGCGACCGCGATGCGCGACTATCTGGTGGCGCGCGGCGTGCCGGCCGACCGGATCGCCGTCGACGACCAGGGCGACAACACGCTCGCGACCGCGCAGCACACGCTCGCGTATCTGCAGGCGCACCGCGAGTCGCGCGTGCTGATCGTCAGCCAGTATTACCACCTCGCGCGGGCACGCCTCGCGTTCGAGCGCGTCGGCATCGCGCGGGAGAACATCTATGCCGCGTATCCGCGCCGCTTCCAGCTGCGCGACGTCTATTCGAGCTGGCGCGAAGTGCCGGCCTATGCGGTGTATGCGGTGCGTCTGTGGGCGAATCCCGATGCGCGGCCGCTGTCGTTCCGGCCGATGCTTTACCTGATGAGCCTGTTTTCGTAACGCGGCGCTCGGGGGCGAACGCCTCCGGCGCGGGTGATTTTCTCCATCCTTCCGGATTTCTGCCGTTTCGCGCCGGATACGGCGTCCTTTCTTTTCCCGCCGGCCGCATGAATGCCGTCGTTGCCGGGCAAGCGATAACGATTCGCGTTTCAGGATTGGTGCAAAGCGGAAATCAAGGCGATTTGCCGGGTGCCTGGAAATCCTGATTTTCTCTGGCGATTAATCGGGTGCCGATTATCTGCGTCGATATTTCGTAAGAATGTAAATATTGCGCTGCAGAAAACGATCGCCATAATTGATGCGCCGTATTGGCGTTTTCACTGATGTGGCGATTTCGACGTTTTTGAGAAAGATCAAGGCGGGCTGGTGAAAATCATGCGGACCAGCCCGTCTGGAATGCCTCTTCAAGTAAAAAATACGCGCTCGCCGCCCCCTGATTTGATGGGTAAAAGATCGACTGGAAAACCGTGTTTTTTTGATATAGCCTTGTCTGACAAAAAAGCAGGGCGGTAAACAAATCAAACCAGAAAATCGCTGCGGAAAAACAGGGGCCATCGACATGTCATTCGACTAGTTTCACACCTGCCTTCAAGGGCCGATTAAGCAATTCATTCATGAGTAAGCCGACGTCGCATCGCGACCGCCGGGGTGGACGCTTTTGTCCGTGATTTTCTGCTGCTGGCTGCTGGTTCGATTCCGAGGCAATACCAATTCCAATGACGAGGGAAAGCATGAACGTTGCGCGCACAAAAAAGGCAGGCGAGCAGTTTCCGAGATTCCTGTTGCCGACGGGCGTTTTCCTGGCGCTGTCCGGCGCCGGCATCGTTCCCGCCTATGCGACCTGCTCCACGGCGGGCACCACGGTGACCTGCTCCGGTGTCGCGAACCCGCTTGCGCCGAACTATTCGAACAGCGCCAACAACCTGAACGTGACGGTCAACCCGGGCGCGAGCGTCGGCGTGCTGCTCGGCGTCGGCGGCACCGCGATGTCGCTGACGGGCAGCAACACCACGCTGACCAATAACGGCACGATCGACCCGTCGGCACTTGGCACCGGGCTCGGCGTGCTGTCGAGCGGCGCGGTCGTCGGCAACGCGGCGGCGAGCAACGCCACCGTCACCAACAACGGCACGATGAACGGCTCGACCGGGGTGGCGATCAGCGGCGTGACGGGCATGGCGCTGTCGGTCCAGAACGGCACGGGCGGCACGTCGACGATCAACAACACCGGCACGATCGGCTCGAACGGGCTGATCGGCGCGACCCTCATCGGCGCGGATGCGCCCGTGGTGGCCGCGTACGGCGGCGGCACGGTCAACATGACGAACAGCGGGACGATCACCGGCCGCGTGTCGCTCGGCTCGAACGGCACGCCCGGGCTGGGCAATACATTTACCAACTCGGGCACGATCAACGGCGGCGTGTCGATGGGTGCGAACAGCACCAACACGTTCAATGCGGTCACCGGCTCGTCGGTCAATACGGCCGGCGGGACCGGCAGCGCGTTCAACATCACGGTCGGTCCGGTCACGCTCGGCGTCGCGGCGACGGGTGTCGTCGACGGCGGCGCGGGCGGCAACAACACACTCACCCTGCAGCAGGGTGTTTCCGCGAACGGCACGATCGCGGCCAACAACTACATCAACTTCAATCACCTCGACGTCAACAGCGGCAACTGGACGATCAACGGCGCGTCCACAGCGCAGGACGCGACGCTGTCGGGCGGCGTCGCGATCATCAACAACAACGCGTCGCTCGGCACCGGCACCATCACGGCCAATGGCGGCGCGCTGCAGGCGGGCGCAGCCGGGCTCGACGTCAGCAACAACGTGGGCCTCGGCGCGGGCGGACTGACGGTGCAGGGCTCGACCGGGCTCACACTGTCGGGCACGGTATCGGGCGGCGGCGCGCTGACGAAGAACAGCAGCGGCACGTTGACGCTGTCGGGCGCGAACAACTATACGGGCGGCACGAACCTGAACGCCGGCGGCCTCGTGGTCGGCAACAATGCAGCGCTCGGCACGGGGGCGCTGAATGTCAACGGCTCGGCCACGCTCGACACGAGCACGAACACGACGCTCAACAACACGGTCAATCTCGCCACGGGCACGACTCTGACGCTCGGCGGCAGCAACAATCTCGGGCTGGCCGGCTCCATCAACGGCAACGGCGGCCTCGTGAAGAACGGCGCGGCGACCGCGACGCTGACCGGCGCGAACACGTACACCGGCGACACGACGATCAACAGCGGCACGCTGGCGCTGGGCGCGGGCGGCAGCCTTGCGTCGACCGGCACGGTGAACCTGGCCGGCGCGGGCGCGACGTTCGACCTGAGCGGCGCATCGGGCACGCAGACGATCGGCGCGCTGGCAGGTGCGGCCGGCACGAACGTGAACCTCGGCGGCAATTCGCTGACGCTCGACGGCAGCGGCAATGCGACGTACGCCGGCACGATCGGCGGCGCGGGGGGCGTGACGCTGGCCGGCACCGGCACGCAAACGCTGACCGGTGCCAACGTGTATACAGGCGGCACGAACCTGAACGGTGGCAACCTCGTGGTCGGCAGCAATACGGCGCTCGGCCTCGGCGCAGTGAACGTCAACGGCTCGGCGTCGCTCGATGCGACCACCAACGTGTCGCTCGCGAACGGCGTCAACCTCGCCACCGGCACGACACTGACGCTCGTCGGCAGCACCAGTCTCGGGCTGGGCGGCACGATTTCCGGCGGCGGTGGCCTCGTGAAGGACGGCGCCGCGACGGCGACGCTGTCCGGCGCGAACACCTATACGGGCGGCACGACGCTGAACGCCGGCAGCCTGGTGCTCGGCAACGGCTCGGCGCTCGGCACCGGCGCGCTGACCGTCGGCGGCACGGCGACGCTCGATACGACCACGAACCTGACGGTCGGCAACGCGATCGATGTCGGTACGGGCGCCGCGCTGACGTTGGGCGGTAGCAACAACCTCGGATTGAGCGGCGCGATTTCCGGCGCGGGCAGCCTCGTGAAGAACGGCGCGGCGACCGCCACGCTGACGGGCACGAACACCTATACAGGCGGCACGACGATCAACGCGGGCACGCTGGCGATCGGCGCGGGCGGCAGCCTGTCGTCCACGGGTACGGTGAATCTGGTCAATCCGGGCGCCGCGCTCGACATCAGCGCGGGCGGCGCGCAGGCGATCGGCGCGCTCTCGGGCGCAGCCGGCACGACCGTAAGCCTTGGGGGCAATGCACTGACGCTGGGCGGGACGGCCAGCGGCACCTTCAGCGGCACGATCGGCGGCACCGGCGGCCTGACGCTGGCCGGCACCGGCACGCAGACGCTGAACGGCGCGAACACCTATACGGGCGGCACGAACCTGAACAGCGGCGAAGTGGTGCTTGGCAATAATGCGGCGCTCGGCACCGGCACGCTGAACGTCGGCGGTGCGGCGACACTCGATACGAATACGAGCCTGACAGTCGGCAACGCGATGACGGTCGGCACGGGCGCGACGCTGACGCTCGGCGGCAGCAACGCGCTCGGGCTGAGCGGCGCGATATCCGGCGCGGGCGCGCTCGTGAAGAACGGCGCAACGACCACGACGCTGACGGGCACGAACACGTACACGGGCGGCACGACGATCAACGCCGGGACGCTGGCCTTCGGCGCGGGCGGCAGCCTCGCATCGACCGGCACGATGAACCTCGCGGGCGCCGGCGCGACGCTGGACCTGAGCGGTGCGACGGGCGGGCAAACGCTCGGCGCACTGTCCGGCGTGGCCGGCACCAACGTGAATCTCGGCGGCAACGCGCTGACGCTGGGCGGGACGGCCAGCGGCACGTTCAGTGGCGCGCTCGGCGGCACCGGCAGCCTGACTCTGTCGGGCACCGGCACGCAGACGCTGAACGGGGCGAACACCTATACGGGCGGCACGAACCTGAACAGCGGCGAAGTGGTGCTCGGCAACAATGCGGCGCTGGGTACCGGCACGCTGACCGTCGGCGGCGCGGCGACGCTCGATACGAATACGAGCCTGACAGTCGGCAACGCGATGACGGTCGGCACGGGCGCGACGCTGACGCTCGGCGGCAACAACGCGCTCGGGCTGAGCGGCGCGATTTCCGGCGCGGGCGCGCTCGTGAAGAACGGTGCGGCGACCACCACGCTGACGGGCGCGAACACATACACGGGCGGCACGACGATCAACGCCGGCACGCTGGCGGTGGGCGCGGGCGGCAGTCTCGCGTCGGGTAGCGCGATGAACCTCGCGGGCGCTGGCGCGACGCTGGACTTGAGCGGTGCGACGGGCGGGCAAACGCTCGGCGCGCTGTCCGGTGTGGCCGGCACGAACATCGCCCTCGGCGGCAACGCGCTGACGCTGGGCGGGACCGCCAGCGGCACCTTCAGCGGCGCGATTGGCGGCGCCGGCAGCCTGACGCTCGCGGGCACCGGCACGCAGACGCTGAATGGCGCGAACAGCTATTCGGGCGGCACGAACCTCAACAGCGGTGAAGTGGTGCTCGGCAACAATGCGGCGCTGGGCACCGGCACGGTGAACGTCGGCGGTGCGGCAACGCTCGATACGAATACGAGCCTGACGGTCGGCAATGCGATGACGGTCGGTACGGGCGCGACGCTGACGCTTGGCGGCAGCAACGCGCTCGGGCTGAGCGGCGCGATTTCCGGCGCGGGCGCGCTCGTGAAGAACGGTGCGGCGACCACCACGCTGACGGGCGCGAACACGTATACCGGCGGCACGACGATCAACGCCGGCACACTCGCGCTGGGCGCAGGCGGCAGCCTCACGTCGGGTAGCGCGGTGAACCTCGCGGGGACGGGCGCGACGTTCGACGTGAGCGGCGCATCGGGTGCGCAGACGTTTGGCACGCTGACCGGCACGGCCGGCACGAACGTGAATCTCGGCGCGAATGCGCTGACGTTGAACGGCAGCGGCAGCGGGACGTTCGGCGGGACGATCGGCGGCACGGGCGGCATGACGTTCGCGGGCACCGGCACGCAGACGCTGACGGGGGCGAATACGTACACGGGCGGCACGACGATCAATGGCGGCAGCACGCTGGCCCTCGGCGCGGGCGGCAGTCTCGCGTCGGGCAGCGCGGTCAATCTCGCGGGCACGGGGGCGACGTTCAACCTGAGCGGCGCGACGGGTGCGCAGACGATCGGCACGCTGGCCGGCGCGGCCGGCACCAGCGTGAACCTCGGCACGAACGCGCTGACACTGAATGGCAGCACCAATGGCACGTTCGGCGGGTCAATCGTCGGAGCGGGCGGCGTGACGGTTGCCGGTACCGGCACGCAGACACTGACGGGCGCGAATACGTACACGGGCGGCACGACGATCAACGGCGGCAGCACGCTCGCCCTCGGCGCGGGCGGCAGCCTCGCATCGACGGGCGCGGTGAATCTCGCGGGCACGGGTGCGACGTTCGACGTAAGCGGCGCGACGGGCGCACAAACGGTCGGCGCGCTGTCGGGCGTGGCCGGCACGAACGTCAATGTGGGCGCGAATGCGCTGACACTGAACGGCAGCGGCAACAGTACGTTCGGTGGCACGATCGGCGGCTCGGGCGGCGTCACGGTGGCGAGCGGCACGCAGGTGCTGACCGGCGGCAACACGTACACGGGCGGCACCACGGTCGCGGCCGGCGGCACGCTGCAACTCGGCAACGGCGGTACGTCGGGCAGCATCGCCGGCGACGTCGTCGACAACGGCGCGCTGATCGTCAATCAATCCGGCAATGTGACGATCGCGAGCGTGCTGTCCGGCACGGGTTCGCTGACGCAAGCCGGCAGCGGGCAACTGACGCTGACGGGCACGAGCACGCTGAGTGGCCCGACCACGGTCGGCGCGGGCACGCTCGCCGTCAACGGTTCGCTCGGCCAGTCGACCGTGACCGTGCAGAACGGCGCGACGCTGACGGGCACCGGCACGATCGGCGGCCTCGTGGTGCAGGGCGGCGCGACGGCGGCCGCATCGCAGCCGGGCGCGGCGCTGAACGTGGGCGGCAACGTCACGTTCCAGCCGGGTTCGACGTTCCAGGTCGCAGCCACGCCGCAGCAGAGCGGCAGCCTCGCGGCGACCGGCACGGCGACGCTGAACGGCGGCACCGTGCAGGTGCTCGCGAACCAGAGCGGCTACCAGCCGAGCACGACCTACACGATCCTCACCGCGTCGTCGGGTGTGCAGGGTGCGTTCAGCCAGGTGAATGCGAACTACGCGTTCCTGATGCCGAAGCTCACCTACGATCCGGATCACGTGTACCTGCAACTGGTCGCGAACGGCAACCCGCTGCCCTCGGTCGCGACGACGCCGAACCAGCGCTCGGTCGCGACCGCGCTCGGCGGCCTCGGCACCGGCAACCCGCTGTACGACGCGGTGCTGACGACCGACGCGCCCACCGCGCGCCGCGCGTACGGGCTGCTCGACGGCGAACTGCAGGCGAGCCTGAAGAGCATGCTGCTGCTCGACAGCCGTTATGTGCGTGACGCAGTGACCGATCGCGTCCGCCAGGGCCTCGCGCCCGGATCGGGCCCGCTCGCCGCACTGTCGTCGGGCGGCGCGGCGCTGTGCGGCGACAACACGGCCGGCGTGGTCGACCCGACGCTGCCGCCGGAACGCCGGATCGGTTCGCGCGAGGGTTGCTACGGCGGCACGCCGTACCAGCCGGTCGTCTGGGGGCAGGCATTCGGCGGCCGCAGCCGGCTCACCGGCGACGGCAACGCATCGACGATCAAGCGCAGCATGACGGGCTTCATCGCCGGCGCCGACATGGCGCTCAACGACAAGTGGCGCGCGGGTCTGGCAGCAGGCGTCACGCACAGCTCGCTCGACAACGACCAGAGTTCGTCGGCAGCGGTGAACAGCTACTACCTGTCGCTGTACGGCGGCGCGCAGTACGGCGCGCTCGGCGTGCGCGGGGGCGCGTCGTACACGTGGTACCGGATCAACAGCGACCGGTATCCGGGCTTCGCGGGCTTCTCCGATCACGACTCGGCCGGCTACAACGCGAATTCGGCGCAGGTGTTCGGCGAAGTCGGCTACGCACTGCCGGTCGGGTCCGTCGCGATCGAACCGTTCGCGGGCCTCGCGTATGTGAACCTGCATACCGACGGCTATACGGAAAGCGGCGGTGCGGCGGCACTGCGCGCCGGCGGCGAGACGACCCACGTCGGCTTCTCGACGCTCGGCCTGCGCGCGGCGTCGCAGCTCGGCTCGATCGGGAGCGGCACATTCACCGCGCGCGGGACGGTCGGCTGGCGCCATGCGTTCGGCAACGTGCGGCCGTCGTCGGCGTTCACGTTCGCGAACGGCGGCACGTCGTTCCAGGTGTCGGGCGTGCCGATTGCTCGCGACAGCGCGGTGCTCGAGGCCGGCATCGACGCGAACATCACGAAGCGCCTGACGCTCGGCCTCACGTACAGCGGCCAGTACGGCAGCGGCGTGCGCGACAACGCGATCCTCGGCAATATCCTGTGGAAGTTCTGACCGACGTCTGATGTGCCTGTGCGCGACGCCATGCGGCGACGGCAACGTCGCAGGGTGTCGCGTCTTTTTCGTCGCTGCGCGCGCCCCCCGTTCTGTCCTATCCTGTGCGAAACACGCGACGCGCGCCGCGCGTTGCGCCTCGACACAGGAGCATCGATGCCGAATCACGCCGAAGCCACGACGACGCAGGCGCCGCAAGTCGCGCCTGTTTCCCCGACCCCAGCATCGGGTCCCGCATTCATCGCGCCCGAAGCCGATCCGCAGGCGCTCGCGCGCAACAACCAGTACGTACTGAAATCCGGCGACGCGTTCGTGGTCGGCGACGCGCTCGGCGACATCGGCGGTCGTGACGACGGCCTGTTCGTCGACGACATGCGCGTGCTGTCGACGTGGCGCCTGACGTTCGGCGGCCGCGCGCCGTCGCTGCTGTCGGGCGCGACGAGCGCCGACAACGCATCGTTCACCGCGCACCTGACGAACCGCCCGCTGCCGCCGCTCGGCGGCCACGAAACGCCCGAAGGCGTGATCCATATCGAGCGGATGCGTGTGCTCGCGGGCGACGTGCTTTACGAAGCGCTGACGCTGACGAACTACGGCTCGAGCGAAGCCGAGGTGCCGCTGTCGCTGTCGTTCGCGGCGGATTTCAAGGACATGTTCGAGGTACGCGGCACGCCGCGCCCGAAGCGCGGCACCGTGGTGGCGCCGCGCGTCGACGCGGGCGCGGTGCGGCTGCGCTACGACGGCCTCGACAGCGTGGAGCGCAACGTGACCGTGCATTTCTCGCCGGCGCCCGACGCGCTGTCGGTCGATCGTGCCGATTACACGTTGACGATCGCCGCGCAGGCATGCGTGTCGATCTACCTGACCGTCGACGCGACGCTCGGCCCGGCGCACGGCGAAGGGCCGGGGTGCGGCCGCGTCGCGCTGCGCACCGCGCTCGTCGGCGTGCACCGCGAGATGCGCGCGCGGCGCGAATCGATGGCGCGCGTGAACACCGGCAATCCGCTGTTCGACGCGTGGCTCGACCGTTCGCTCGCGGATCTCGGGCTGCTCACGACGCAGCTCGACACGGGGCCGTACCCGTATGCGGGCATCCCGTGGTTCTCGACGCCGTTCGGCCGCGACGCGGTGATCACGTCGCTGCAGATGCTGTGGCTGCAGCCGTCGCTCGCGCGCGGCGTGCTGCGGTTCCTGGCCGAGCATCAGGCGCGCGAGACCTCCGCGTTCCGCGATGCCGAGCCCGGCAAGATCATGCACGAGTTCCGCCGCAGCGAGATGGCCGCGACGGGCGAGGTGCCGTTCGCGTTGTACTACGGCGGCGTCGACACGACTCCGCTGTTCATCGTGCTCGCGGGCGCGTATGTCGAACGCACCGGCGACGATGCGCTGATCGACGAGCTGTGGCCCGCGCTCGAGCGCGCCGCGCAATGGGTGATCGACAAGTGCGACCGCAATCCTTACGGACTGCTCGATTACCAGCGCACGTCGGAGCGCGGCCTCGCGAACCAGGGCTGGAAGGACAGCCACGATTCGGTGTTCCATGCGGACGGCCGCTTCCCGGACGGGCCGATCGCGCTCGTCGAAGTGCAGGCCTATGCGTGCGCGGCGCTCGAGGCGATGTCGGCGTGCTCGCACCGGCGCGGCCATGCGGCCGACGCCGCGCGCTATTCATCGCGCGCGAAGACGCTGCGCGACCAGGTCGACGCGCTGTTCTGGATGCCGGAGGGCGATTTTTACGGGATCGCGCTCGACGGTCATGGCGACCTGTGCCGCGTGTTTGCGTCGAACGCGGGCCACCTGCTCGCGTTCGGCCTGCCCGACGCGGAGCGCGGCGCGGCGGTCGCCGGCGTGCTCGGCTCCGCGCTGTTCCAGACGGGCTGGGGCATCCGCACGCTCGCGGCCGGCCAGCCGCGCTTCAACCCGATGGCGTATCACAACGGCTCGGTATGGCCGCACGACAATGCGCTCATCGCACGCGGGCTCGCGCGCTACGGCGACAAGACGGCCGCGGTGAACCTGCTGAGCGCGCTGTTCGAGGCGGCGGTGAGCTTCGAGATGCGGTTGCCCGAGCTGTTCTGCGGGTTCCCGCGCCGGCGCGGCGAACCGCCGACCGCGTATCCGGTGGCCTGCCTGCCGCAGGCGTGGGCGGCCGGTGCGCCGTTCATGATGCTGCAGGCGTGCCTCGGCGTGAGCATCGACGCGGCGCGCCACGAGGTGCGCGTCGAGCGCCCGGCGCTGCCGGAAGGCGTCGACTGGCTGCGGATCGACGCGCTGAGCGTCGGCGACGAAACCGTATCGCTGACGTTCCGCCGCGTCGACGGCCAGGTCGTCGCGTCGGCGGAGCAGCCGGGCCGCGTGAGGGTGGTCGCGGTGCTGTAGTGCCGCGCGGCGTTGCGCGAACGTGGCGCGATGTCGCGCCACGTTCGCGCGCGGCGGCATAGAATCGTGACATGACCCTTGGACGATGGCGGAGGTAGACGATGACGACCGACAACCGGCCCGACGACGGCGAGCAGAAGCTCGAGAATCTGGAAGCGGCGGTCGACCACCTGCACAAGTCGATCGAATCGCAGAGCATCGCGGTCGGCGCGGCGAAGGGCATCCTGTTCAGCCTGATCGAAACGCTCGGCGCGCTGATCGGCGATCCCGACCTGCCCGAGCATGCGCGTTCGGGCTACGAGGCGCTGCGCGACAAGGCGAGCGAATTGCGCGGCGGGCTCGACCGGCATTGATGCACGGATTGCGCCGGCGCTTGCCGCACGGGCCGGCGCTGCCCGATCCTGCGGACGAAGCATAAAACCCCGTGTGCTCAATGAGTTAGGCATCTGTTGCGCAAGATATCCACAAGCTTGCCAACAAAATCTGTGGAGAACCGGCCTGCCTTGGGCCGGGTGCGCGGCGCGTGCCGCGCGAAAGCCTTGTGGTGCCGCGCGGTTGACCGGTCAAGGTCCGCGTATCAAATCTCCTTTTGTATCAGGATGTTACGCGCCGGGCGGATGGGATATCCACAGGCTTGCCAACAAAATCTGTGGACAACTTGCAATTGATTGCGTCGCGACAGTTGAGGATCGGGCCCTCCGCGGCCGGCGTGCGAAGCCCGTGCATACGGGCTGCCCGAAGTCTGCGTCGGCACGCTAATTCGTGCGCGATCAAGGAGTTAGGTCCCGGGTACCCAGGATATCCACATCCTTGCCAACACTTTCTGTGGACAAATGCCGCGTTACTCGGCCGGCGCCGTGTCGCCCGTGTCGGCCGCCTCGGCCGCGATCCAGTCGCGAAAGAGCGTCATCGCGGGCGTGAGCGGTTTCGACTTCAGCGACGTGAGCCAGTAGCCGCCGGCGCGCACGTCGATGTCGAGCGGCCGCGCGAGCAGGCCGAGCTGCAGTTCGCGCGCGAACATGCAGGCCGGTGCGAGCGCGACGCCCGCGCCCTGCATCGCGGCCTCGACCATCAGCCGTGACGAATCGAACACGGGCCCGTTGACCGCCCACGGCTCGAGCTGCGCGGCGTCGAACCAGCCGAGCCATTCGTCGGTGCGGTACGAGCGCAGCAGCGTTTCATTCGCGAGATCGGCCGGTTGCGCGAGGCGCCGCGCGATCTCCGGCGCGCACAGCGCGGTGAGCGGCGCCTCGAGCAGGCGCTCGTTGCGCGTCGCCGGCCAGTTGCCGACGCCAAAACGGATCGCGAAATCGAGGCCCTCGGCGGCGAGGTCGACGACGTTGTTGTTGGTCCGCAGCCGCAGCTCGACGAACGGGTGCGTATCGCCGAACTGCTTCAACCGTGGCATTAGCCAGCCTATGGCAAAGGTGCCGACGACGCCGAGCGTCAGCACTTCACGGAAACGTCCGCCGTCGAATTGCTTGAGCACCGTCTCGATGCGGCTGAACGCATCGCTCAGCACGGGCAGCAGCGCGCGCCCCTCGTCGGTGAGCCCGAGGCCGCGCGGCAGTCGCGTAAACAGCGTGCAGCCGAGCCGCTCCTCGAGCGAGCGCACCTGCTGGCTGACGGCGGCCTGGGTCACGCTCAGCTCGAGGCCGGCGCGCGTGAAGTTCAGATGGCGCGCCGACGATTCGAACGCGCGCAGCGCATTGAGCGGGAGATGAGGGCGGAGCTTCGTCATAAGAATTTCTTTTGTCAGCGCTCAATTATCGTTGCTTGTCAGCTAACCGTAAAGTCCCGATAGTGCTGTCTTGCCGGCCGGGCGTTTTCAACATCGTTTCGCCTCCATTCCACCACGAGACAACCGACATGACTTACTCACCGCAACGTAGAACCCTGTTGCTGGCCGCCGCGACGGCGCCGCTCGTCCTGACCGTCACCGCATGCGCATCGCGGCAGAGCGCCGCGCCGGACCCGGCCACTGCGGCAGCGGCTGCTGCCGCGGACGCCGTAGCGCCCGCAGCCGCGGCGGCGACGCTTGCCGATCTCGAACGCGACGCGGGCGGCCGCCTCGGCGTGTGCGCGATCGACACCGCGAGCGGCCGGAGCGTGGAGCATCGCGCCGATGAGCGGTTCCCGTTCTGCAGCACGTTCAAGGCGATGCTGAGTGCGGCGGTGCTCGCGCAGAGCGTCGAGCGTCCGGGATTGCTGCAACGGCGCGTGACATACGGAAAGGCCGACCTCGTCAACTATTCGCCGGTGACGGAGAAGCATGTCGGCGCGGGCATGACGGTCGCCGGGCTGTGCGAGGCCACGATCCAGTACAGCGACAACTCGGCCGCGAACCTGCTGATAAAGCTGATCGGCGGCCCGCCGGCCGTGACTGCCTACGCGCGCTCGATCGGCGACGACAGGTTCCGGCTCGATCGATGGGAGACCGAACTGAATACCGCGCTGCCGGGCGACCTGCGCGATACGACGACGCCCGCCGCGATGGCCGCGAGCATGCGTGTGCTGACGCTCGGCGAGGCATTGCCGGCCGCGCAGCGTGCGCAGCTCGTCACGTGGCTGCGCGGCAACAAGGTCGGCGACAAGCGGATCCGTGCGGGCGTGCCGGCCGGGTGGACGGTCGGCGACAAGACGGGCACCGGCGACTACGGGACGACGAACGACGCGGGCATCGTGTGGCCGCCGTCGCGTGCGCCGATCGTGCTGGTCGTGTACTACACGCAGGCGCAAGCCGATGCGCGGGCGAAGGACGACGTGATCGCCTCGGCCGCGCGCATCGCGGTTCAGGCGTTCGGTTGAGCCGGGCGGCGCGGCGTGCGTGACGAGATCCGCATGCACGTCGTGCCGCAATCGTGACCCGCGCGTCGAAACGTTGTGCGATCAACGACTTAGGTCACGCATGCTCAGGATATCCACATCCTTGCCAACAAAAATTGTGGACAAGCCCGCGAGCGGCCGCGTCCGGCGTGGCGCGCGCCGCCGTGCCGCATTTGAAGCGGCGCGGACAAAGTCTTTCGGATCAAGCGCTTGGCCGCGGTATGCGCAGGCTATCCACACGCTTGCCAACACAATCTGTGGATAAGCCGGTCCGCACGCTCGGAAGGCCACCCGTCACGCGGTAAAACGATACGGGGCCGGCGATTTGCCGGCCGCGTGCCGCATTCGAGGCGGCACGGACAAAGCCTTTCGGATCAAGCGCTTGGTCGCGGTATGCGCAGGCTATCCACATGCTTGCCAACAAAATCTGTGGACAAGCCTGCACCGCCGCCATTGCGACGATCAGGGCTGCCGATCGTCGACTGCGGGCCAGCGCGCGAACGCGAACACCCACAACATCACGAAGTTCAGGATGGGGACGAACATCGTCAGGATCCACCAGCCCGAATGCCCGGTGCGCCGGACGATGCGGACATACGGATAGACGACGATCGCGACGAGCACAAGCGAGACGAGCAACTGCCACGCGGAGAAGTGTTCCATGGCCTTCCTCGGAGTGAGGTTTTGTGGTGCGGCGCCGGCGGAACGGCCGGCCCGTTGAACCGTCGCGCGAAGCCGGCGATGCGCGTCTGCGTGCGGCTGGCGTGATCTTGACGCGCGGCAGGCGCGAGCGTCAAGGCGTGGGTGACGCGCCGCGGTTGCGCGGGATCGTGCGCCTGCGCGCAGGCTCGGGCCGCAGGGTGCCGCAACCGTGACCGCGCGCATGAACCGTAGGCCGATCAACGGGTTAGCGCAGGCTTGCGCAGGATATCCACAAGCTTGCCAACAAAATCTGTGGGTAAGTCGCGCCGCGCATGGCGGGCGCGCGTGAACCGGCTGCGGCGAGCGTCGTCGTGGCGTCGTGACGCGAAGTGCGGCGAAGCGGTGTGTGCGATGGCCATTACCAGGGCCTCGTCTGCATCACGCGTGCCAAAGTCCATCGGATCAAGGGCTTAGGGTGGCGGTGCGCAGGATATCCACAAGCTTGCCAACATTTTCTGTGGAGAACTTTGGCGGTGGCAGCGAACTCTTGTCAGGCGGGCAAGATAGAAGATGTGGCGAAACGGGGTGTGGCTGCTTCAGGCCATTCCTCCACAATTCCCCATCCCGCATGACGAATTGACATGATACCCCGCTGGAGTTGCCCTGTAATACCGGACGCGGCATCACACTAAGGATTGCTGAATCCATCGAGCGCCGGAACTCGCGAGGCGAGCGATGTTTCAGCGCGCTATGGAGATGCTTCTCGTTGTAATGCTCGAACGCGATGGCCAAATTGCGTGCAGCAGTCGCAGCGTCCGGCTTCGGCATGAACGCGACGTAGTCGCGCTTCATCGTTTTCAAGAAGCTCTCGGCCATTCCGTTACTTTGCGGGCCGCATACCGGCGTGGTCAATGGCTTCAGGCCGATGGCCACTGCGAACCGACGTGTGTTGTCGGCCGTGTAGCCCGAACCGTTGTCGCTCAGCCACTCGATTTCGGACGGTGTAGGCAGCTCATTGCCAAACCGATTTTCCACTGCAGCCGGCATCACGTCGCGCACGATGTCGCCGCTGTGGCCTGCCGTCGTGGCCGCCCAGCTCATCGCTTCGCGGTCGCAGCAGTCCAACGCGAACGTCACTCGCAACGGTTCGACGTTGTCGCAACGGAACTCGAAGCCATCCGAACACCAACGCTGGTTACTGCGCGTCACGGCCACTTTGCCATCATGCCGACGTTGCGGCCGAGGTGGAGTTGGACGACGTTGCATCAGCAGACCATGAGTGTGCATGATGCGATAGATGCGCTTCGCATTGAACGGCACCTGGCAATGCGTTCATTACGCAGCGAGCCCCACACCCGGCGATAGCCATAGCTGGGCAAATCACCGGCGACTCGGCGGATTTCTTCGACCACGCTCGCCTCGTCGGTCTGCCGCGATTGACGGCCATCGCGCCACGTCGTCGGACGCGACAGTCGTGCCGATACGTTCGAGCGCGACACGCCGAGAACTTCACAAACCAGTTTCACTGGTCCTCCGGCAGCGAGGGCGAGTGCGCTATCCATTTTTTTGCCCGGCCGTACTCGACTGCTTCGCGGAGAATCTCGTTCTCCATGGTCTTTATATGGGCGCCTCCGTTGCAGCTCACGAATCTGCTTGAGCGCGTCGGCCAGTTCCGAGGCCGGAACCACTTCCTCGCCAGCCTTGACCGCTGACAGGCTCCCATCCGGATACAGCTTGCGCCAGTGGAACAGCTGGTTCGGATTCACGCCGTGCTGGCGCGCGACCGTCGAAACCGATTTCCCCGGCTCGAAACTCTCGCGAACCATCGCCAGCTTCGCTCCGCCGTCCGGCGCCGCCGGCGCTCCGGGCCCGTCAACACTTCCATCACTTCCTGCCAGGTGTTAGTCAAAGACATAGTCTTATGCTTGCCTGTTATTGTAATTGGGTGACTGTGTCCGGCGTTTCAGGGGGCTGCTCCAGGCGTCCAGCACTGAGTCCGATGTGCTGGCAGTGTGTCTTGTTAT
The DNA here is from genome assembly GCF_001883705.2 of Burkholderia catarinensis. Classification (GTDB taxonomy): domain Bacteria; phylum Pseudomonadota; class Gammaproteobacteria; order Burkholderiales; family Burkholderiaceae; genus Burkholderia; species Burkholderia catarinensis. The sequence continues at coordinate 218,727 of NZ_MDEQ02000006.1, read as the reverse complement.
ATCGATAAGTTAGGATGCCTATGGATATGGGTGGGATTTATCTCGAATTTTCGTGTGGTTGATTCGGTCTTCTGGTTGTTGTTCTGCTGGTGTGAATTTGCTTCGGCGGACGGCGCAAGCCATGATGGAGGAGTGTCCAGAAGGTTGCAATATGTCCGAGCCGCCCGATTGGGTTCGCGTGAGGCGGCAAGTCACTTGCCGTTGTCCGCTTGAGCCAGCCCCGGTTGTGCAGACGTTGTGTGTGCAACTTATACGCGTGGCATGTCCATTGTCGCGACAAAAAATCACACCCTGTGATTTTTGCCAGGTTTTGTCAATTTCGGACGCGTCTTATGTGATTTTTCATGTGTGTTCGGTAAATTCGACGAAGGAGAAATTCCGTTCGACGGAGATGAAACGTGAAAGACAATACCTCAGGCGAGGATGTCGCTCGCTTTGGCGATTCAACGGATCACGGCGGCACGGTTGTTCACGTCGCAGACAATGTTATGCGCGGGGGATTTCGGGCGCTGTCCATTGGTGACGAATGCGGAGGTGGGGCAGTATTTGGCCTGCTTGGATCATCAGCGTCCCTTCGTGGCAGCGAGGCCCTTCACCAACTCGATGACAATAACGGTGCTGTGGAGGACGTAAATATTATTGCGTCACTGTACAGTCAATACCTTAGATTTCTCGATGATCCGCTTTCATTGGCCGAGTGGGCAATCCCTCATACACAGGAAGCCACTCCATCTGCGTTGCCCGTGCAGGCTGAACCGGGATTGGGTTTGCTCACTATGGTGGAGTTGCCGCCGCAACCGGTTAAGCCGGTTGCCAAGCCCCAGGGGATCACGGAGCTACTCAGGCCTCCGGTCAAACTTGAACAGCTGTTCGGCGACCTCAGTGGGGTACCGGACCTCTGTGAACCGGAGCAACGGAACGACGTGCTGGGTCTGTTCGCGCCTGCCGAATTCCTCGCAGCCGCATCACGCCATGCTGCCCAGCGGCTACCCGAACTGACGCGACGTGAACATCATATGGTCGCAATGGATAGCCCCGTGTCCCTGCCGGTCCGGTTGTTGCCTGATAGCGAAACGTCCTGACGGGGCAGTCTGCATACGCTCGCCGAGTAGCCAAATACGATCCATCTTATTGTCGGAATCACCATGTCCAACGCGTTTGATGTTCAGAAGCTATATCCGGTCATGCAGAAATTCAGCCGGCCCCGAACGCTCTCTATTAGTGGGGCTGCCGTTCCGTTATCGCCCAATGGCGAACCTGTATTGCAACTGGTTGCGATCGAAGGCGAGGAAGAACTTTCCAAAATCTACACCTACGATTTGGAGGTTAAAACCTCGCTCGACGCAGGATTGAGTGACGAAGAGGCGGCGAATCTCAATACGCTCGACATGATTGGGAAGGAACTGACCGTCACCATCCAGCTTGACGGGATGGGCACTTTTGTCCCTGGAATGCCAGGGGCGACCGGTGCAGCAAACATCGGACGCGGGTTACGCGAAATCAGCGGGATTGTCACGGCAGTGAGTTTTGCCGGGCAGTCAAACCGCCAGAGTAGGTATCGACTCAAATTGCAACCGTGGATCGCGCTGGCTGAGAAACGCTCGGATTACAGGATTTTTCAGAATAAGTCTGTTATTGAAATCATTCGCGAAGTGCTGGGCGGCCGCTACCTCTACTCGTGGGACATGCGGCTAAGCGCGTCTTATCCCGAGCTGGTCTATCAGGTCCAGTATGGCGAATCCGACTTTCATTTTATCCAGCGTCTAATGGAAGAGAACGGTATTTACTGGTTCTTCGAGCATTCAGATACCGTGCATCGCATGATCCTGGTGGACCAGTTGGGGGCACACAAGCCGGTTGACAGTGAAGCCTATCAGACGCTGTCGTACTATCCGCCAGGCCGCAGGGTTGACATGGAGCACATCGACAACTTTGATACGACTGCGCGTATCCAGTCAGGTCAGTGGACCACGAACGATTTCGACTTCACCCGGCCAAGGGCAAATCTGGAGGCGCAGATTCAGTTGCCGCAGGACACCTCGCACAATACGCTTGAACGCTACGAGTGGCCAGGCGACTACACCGATCGGGAGGCCGGTGAGCAGTTTGCACGAATACGCATGCAGGAAATGCGTGCGCTGGGTGAGCGGGGCACTGGCGGTGGGAATGTGCGGAACGTTGTGTGCGGGACGACTTTTACGTTGGCGGGCTTTCCGCAAACCGGTGCAAACCGCGAATACCTTGTTATCCGGGCTCGGCTGGATGCGGCTGAACTCGACGGGGCAACCAATACCGGCGAATACCGGATTCGGACACGGTTTGAAGTGCAGCCGGCCACGACCGTTTTCCGTCCACCGCGCACGGTCAGCAAGCCACGCACAACCGGCCCGCAGACAGCCATTGTCACGGGGGCCGACGGGAGCGAAATCTACACGGACCAGTATGGCCGGGTGAAGGTGAAGTTCCACTGGGACCGCTCGCCAGTACATGATCAGACATCATCCTGCTGGCTGCGGGTTTCCTATCCGTGGGCAGGCAACAACTACGGGACCATCAGCGTTCCGCGGGTCGGCTCGGAAGTGATAGTGGACTTCGAGAACGGCGACCCTGACCGGCCATTTGTAACGGGGCGGCACTACAACGCGCACAACATGCCACCGTGGGAGTTGCCCGCCAATGCGACCCAGAGCGGCACGCTGACGCGCTCCACCGATCAGGGCGGCTACGAAACCGCCAACGCGCTGCGGTTCGAGGACAGGAAAGGCAGGGAGGAAATATGGTTCCATGCCGAAAGGGATATGCGAACCGAAGTTGAAAACGATGAATCGCATACGGTTGGGCATGATCGCGCGAAGACAGTCGGACATGATGAATCGGTGACGATTGACAACGATCGTACGGAAAAAGTCGGCCGAGGCGAACAGGTCGATATTGGTGTAGATCGTCGTCACACCATCGGCCAGGATGCGTTTCTTTCGGTTGGGCGCGATCACCGCATCCAGATCGGCAAGGATCGAATCGAGGAAACGGGCAACAATCGCAAGGACACCATTGCGGCCAACTTCCTGGTCACGACTGGCGGCAACGCCGAACACAAGGTGCAGGGGCGCCACCAGGTCGAGGCGGGGCAGGCTATTGAGCGCAAGACTCGTATCTACCAGCTACAGGCGGGCGACAAGGCTGAAATCATCGGCCCGGCCGGAAAGATCACGCTCGACGGTGAGGGCGTCACGATTGAAGGAGTCCGGATCAAGCTGAAGGGGCCGGTCCAGACCGAGACCGGCTGGGTCAAGAACGCCCTGGACGTGCGCTCAGACGTGAACAAGGGCGACCCGTTCACACCGGACTACTTCCCGTTTTCAGGCTGACGCCTGCCGTTTATTCCATCAAGGAACGGTGCCTCATGATTGTGACTTTCCCGTTTGAAGACGATCCTTATTACAACGCCCCGCAGCCAGCGTCTTACCCGCAGTCAGCCAGTGCCGCGCTGAGTACGCCAGCACTTGTCCGCAAATATATCGATCTCGCGAAGCACGTCGCGGGAGGTGTATTCCCGGTAGGGCGCAACCGCTTTTGGCACGGCGGCGTACACCTGAGCGGAAAAAAGCCGGTGCGCGCGGTCGCGGACGGAACCATCGTCGCATTCCGACTGGATCGGGACTATATCGACAGCGAACTCGACCGGCAGATCAAGGCGGCCGCACCCGTGAAGGCGTCAGCGTCGAAAGCCAAGCCGCAGCAGTCACCGCCCCGGCAGTTCAGCAGCAGCTTTGTACTGATACGGCACGAGTGCGAGGTCAATAGCGGAGGCGGTGAAATGCAGCCCGTGGCGGGCGTTTCGCAGGGTGTCAGCGCGAGCATCCCCAGATACATCGGGGCGCACTTCTACTCGCTCTACGCGAATCTGCTGCCGCAGAAGCAGTTGCAGAACAAGGCAGTCCTGCCGCCGTTTCTCACGACCACCAATACAATTGTCCCGGTTGCCGCGTTGCGCGGGGACGAAGTAACGGTAAGCGCGGTGATCGATGACGGGCACCACATGGTCAAGATCAGGATTACTGACATCAATACCCGCAACAGTGGCGACGGATGGATCGAGCGCATGTATCTGGACGTGGCGCCAGGCGCTCCACTGAGGCCCGAGCAGAAAATCCGGCTGGGCTACCCCATTTCGTTCATGTATTGCTGCCATCCTACGGAAAAGCGGTGGATGCCGTTGGACTGCACCTTCTCAATGGAGTATCCGGTCAGGGCCGGACAGGTGATTGGTTACGCCGGGATAACGGACGGCGATCTTGGTCCGGTGGCGGACAGCTTCCACTTCGAGATTTTTACAGGTGAGAATAAGCTGGTGAAGCAGATGAAGCCGCTTGTTCCGCTGAACATTATCGACCCAAGTTCGTCGTACCAGGAATATGCCGATGGACAGAAAAGCGATGGTATGGGGAAGGTGTGGTTGACGAATAATGCTCGCCTATCCCGAATGGTTCTCGACACTAGAGTTTCACCTTCGCTATCGGCATCCGACATGCAAGTGTTTCCAGCCGGCTCCTGCTTTTTTGGAGCGATACCCTGCGGGGTAGATGGAAAGAAGCCTAATTTGGTTAGCGACCTGATATGTTTCAAGCTATTTGGCATGAATGGAAGTACTTACTACGCGTACGCCGATCAAGCGAGGGCCGCAGCCGATGGGCGGGAAATTGTCCGCGAAGCGTGGGTGACGCTGACTACCGATAGCGACTGGGTAGCACGGGGATGGCAGACCTATGAGGATAGCGAACTGAATACGACTGACGATGGCTTCGTTGAAGACGACGATGCGGTCATGCAGAAAATCCTGTCTGCCGCACACAAGTCTTCTGCGAGCCTGAGTCTTGAGGATCTTCACGCTGATGGCGTTGACGCGATCTTGCGCACCGCCGCCGTCCGGTTCCACACTGAATGGGACAGCAGCAACAACAGCAAGCGATACGACAAACTTCAGCAAGGCGGCCATCCGCCGCTTCCGCAATTATCCGACAGCCAGTTCAAGGCGTTCTTGCAGGATATTCGGCGTCAGCAGTTCTGGAGCGAGGCGAAGGTACAGCAGGACGGTGTGAACAATGCCATGAAGCCGCTCTCCACGCCGATGGATGCGAAGAACTGGCATTTCCACCCAGTGGGTTTTCTAGCCCAGATGCGGGAATGTCTCGCAACGGACGCAACGCTGTCCGAGGAGGCGTTCGAACTGGAAATTCGACAGAGCTGGATAACCTGCCTGAAGCTGATCGAGAAGCGCCTCAAACAGCTCGAACCCTGGGCGGACGCCAACGCCGCCATGCCTGATGAGCCCTCGGCGCGGGCGCCAGTCGTCAGGGAATATGCGACTCTGCAAACGATTCACAATGTTGCTCATCACGATCTCTGGTCGAACTTCGAATACTGGTTTGGCGTAACGCCCAACGACATCGCTGCCCCGGAAACGTTGCACGGACAGCTTGCAGCCAAGCCTGCCGGGCATCACGTCCACAACTACCTGAAAGGCATGCGGGAGTTCTTCCGCCATATATCCATGCAACGGGTGGTCAAGGGCGCACTGGGTTTTGAGGCAGGTGCCTATGTGCAGCCGGGGTTGTATCCAGCCAAGGCGCTCAAGCCCGCCCAATCAGGCTTCCGGATGGAATACGTCAATATCGCTTGCCAGTATGGTCCGTTCTTCCGAAGCTTTAATAACGGGGACCCGGTCGATCAGAACCGAATGGAAATCCAGCTGCACGAGGTGGCGCATTTGCAGAATACCGCTCATGCCAAGGACCAGAAAATCGATGTTAACGGGACACATGACCCTGGCAAATACAACGGAAAGACTGCCTATGGGGCACACGCGGCACGGGTACTCGCCGAGTTCACGCCCAACAGGGCGTTAGCTAATGCCGAAAGTATTGCATTTTTTATCGAGAGCGCAAAGAATGAAACCTGACCGTCTGACAATGAACGGCGTTCGCACCATTATTTCGATTGGAGGGATGGTGGCGCTGCTCGGCTGCTCGTCCCTTGCAGAACAGCAAGCGGCGCCGCCTTCGAACCAAACTACGAAAAGTTCTATGACCGACAAGCAAAGTGGAAACCAGACGGGTGTCGTGCCGAATGAGCGGGTAACCTGGATCAAGAATCCGTTGATCACACAGATCAGGTTCCATGACGCAATCGTACGTGACGACAGTATTAAAGTGCGGTACTACATTTCCTATATAAATCCGAGTAAAAAGGACGTTAAATGGACCGGTAAGCCGACTCCTGACGCCCCCGAAATACGGCTGTCTTCAGAGGGGCATGAAATTCAACTTGAGCCTCCACGCAAGTCGAATGGCATTGAGCCATATGTGGCATCTCCGCGAGATGAGGACATTAGATTGTATTCCTACGTTTTAAAGGAAGAGGAGAAATGGACGACAGATGGGCCAACCCAATTTGTAATCGAAAATACCCAGTTCCTTACGGGCACACACATTTACGAAGTCGTCTACTGGCAAACCCAGCTCGACTGGATCGACGTGCGCGAGGTTCTGGACCGTACCGATACGGGCAAGGGCAGGATGATGTACCCGATCACGGATAACGCGCCGTCGAACCGCCTCTATTTCAGGGTCTACAAGCCGACCGATGAAGAAGCGCGTGAGGGGCGGCACATTGAATTCCTCGGCGAAGTGGATGCCCGTACGCAGGTTCCCGCGCTGCCGTACGCCCGTCCGGGCGACTACGCGCCAAAGACCGGCTACTGGGCCGCGACGGGCAAGAGCATCGAACGGCTCGGCGGCTATCACGAGGTGTTCGTCAAGGAAGGTGATTCACTGCCGAACCTGCCGGGGGACCGGGGCGTGGATCCCTTCAGCTTCCAGTGGAAGTACGTGGGCGACCACAGTCAGGCTAGCGGGCAATGACAGCAGATTACTTCCCGGATGTGTTCATGCCCAATCGTGAACCGGTGTATGCCAAGGAATAGCATTTCTATTAAGAGCGCGAAAGATGAGGCATCACCATCGGACGATGCGCGGTACTGGACTGGTTGTTCTGACAGCGGGGCTTGTAGCGGCGTCGGCCTGCTTTGCCTCGCCAGTATCGCAAGCCTTTCCGTTACCGACCCAAACCACGGAGAGTCCCTTGACTGACAAGCAAAGTGGAAACCAGACGGGCGTCGTGCCGAATGAGCGGGTAACCTGGGTCAAGAATCCGCTGATCACGCAGATCAGGTTTCATGACGGAAAGCTTGGCAGCAACTACGTCGAAATTCACTATTACCTGTCTTATATCAATCCAAGTAAGCAGGACGTTAAATGGACCGGTAAACCGACACCGGATGGTCCTGCAATGCGGCTGTATTCGGGGGGCAAGGAGATTAAGCCTGCCCCGCCTAAGCATCGTGACATTGAGCCTTATGTCGCGGCTCCACGGGATGAGGAAATAAAACTGTACGCCAACAAGGTTAAGGCTGAAAGCAAATGGACTTCAGATGGCCCCGGTGAATTTGTGATCATGAACAGCCAGTTCCTTCCTGGCACACATGTCTACGAGATGGTCTACTGGCATACGCAACTTGACTGGATCGACGTGCGCGAGGTTCTGGACCGTACCGATACGGGCAAAGGCAGGATGATGTATCCGATCACGGATAACGCGCCGTCGAACCGCCTCTATTTCAGGGTCTACAAGCCGACCGATGAAGAAGCGCGTGAGGGGCGGCACATTGAATTCCTCGGCGAAGTGGATGCCCGTACGCAGGTTCCCGCGCTGCCGTACGCCCGTCCGGGCGACTACGCGCCAAAGACCGGCTACTGGGCCGCGACGGGCAAGAGCATCGAACGGCTCGGCGGCTATCACGAGGTGTTCGTCAAGGAGGGTGATTCACTGCCGAACCTGCCGGGGGACAGGGGCGTGGACCCCTTCAGCTTCCAGTGGAAGTATGTGGGCGAACAGAGTGCGGCCGCTGGAAAGTAACGGCTGATCAATATCACCATCGGAGATTTTCATGCGACCCGTTGTGCTTGTCGGCCATCGCCATGTCTGTCCGTTGCATGGACCTGGGACTGTTATCAGCGGCACGGACGGCGTGACAGTCGGGGGGAGAAAAGCGGCCTGTGTCGGTGACTCTACGAGTTGCGGTGCTGTCATCGTCACCGGGGGCGTAACCACGTTTGGCAGCCGGGCGGTCGCCCGCGAGGGTGACACCACCAGCCACGGCGGCACACTGGTCGAGGGCGATAACGGCTGGTTGCTTGATTGAGCGGAACAGGGAAAGCACGCCATGATTCAACTTCCAGGCAGACATGCACCGGGCGACGCATCGGCGTCCGCCGAGTCACCGCAGCTTGTCGCTGTTCGCATGAATCTCAATAGTAGACAGGACGGGGTGGCTACCGTTTGTGTGGCGGCAGGCAAAGTTCTTCACGCTTTCGCGTCTTACTTTGACGCGATGATCAGAGCAACGCACTTGGCTACGCCGAACAGCCGCATCGGTGTTTGGGGGGAGGGCATTTGCCGCCGGGGACGATCCAGCCCCCCAACCGGGATGGGTACAACGTGCTTCTGCAAACGGGTTGGGCCGCCCGCCAGGGACGATTGATTACTGGACCGGACAACCAGCCGCCAGGATGTTTTCTTAAACTTCGCCGGGCAGGTCATGCCCTCACGCCGTGCAGATACCGGCCACGCCGACTTTCTGGAACAGGTGCGGGCTCGCGACGGCGGACGACGGATAGGCCGGCAGCACGCGGAGCGCCGCATCCAGGTCAGCCGAACTGAAGTCGCCGGCGATGTCGCGGACATGCTGTTGCCACTGCCCGACCACGGCCTGACAGGCCGCCTCGCTGCGAGGCGTCAGCGCGTACAAAGGGGAACGTTTGTGTGCCGGACCGGGTAGCGACTCAACCGGCCCGTCGCCGGTCAGCGCGTTGATCTGTTTCAGCACCGCCTGCCGACGGCCTGCGGGTCGAGCGAATCGTCGACGACAACTGAATCGGGTGGTGGGCTGACCCGGCCTGGCGCATTTGCCGCGCACGCTCGACAAACCCTTTCCGATCAATGGCTTGGTGCCGTTAATGGAAGGTTGTCCACAAGCTTGCCAACATAATCTGTGGACAAGCCGCCCGTCGCGCGTGTCTCAGGCCGGTAGCGGAAAGCGCACCGTAACGGTCAGCCCGCGGCCGCCGCGCGTGGTACCGAGCGCGACCGTCGCGCGATGCTGTTCGGCGATCCGCTTGACGATCGACAGCCCGAGCCCGCTGCCCGACGACGTGACGGCCTGCGCGCCCTCGCCGCGATAGAAGCGCTCCCACACGTCCGTGCGTTCGGCTTCCGGGATCCCGGGGCCGTCGTCGGCGACTTCGAGCACGGGCGTCGTGCCGTCGAAACGCGCGGACACGTCGACGCGCGCACCGTCGCCCGCATAGCGGATCGCGTTGTCGACGAGGTTGTTCAGCAGCACGCGCAGCGTGTCGGCATTGCCCGGGGTCATCACGGGCGAGCCGACGATCGCGCCGAGGTCGATCCGGTGCGCGTCGGCGACGCGTGTGCGATCCGCGACCACCGATCGGCACAGCGCGGCGAGATCGACGGGCGCCGACGCGGATGCGGCCGCTTGCGCATCGGGTTCGAGGCGCGCGAGCGTCAGCAGCTGTTCGGCGAGGTGGCCGAGGCGCGTCGTGCCCGCATGGATCTGCGCGAGGATGCGCTCGCGTTCGTCGGCACTCGCCGCGCGCCGCAGCAATTGCGACTGGATCGACAGCCCCATGATCGGCGTGCGCAACTCGTGCGCGGCATCGGCGATGAAGTGCCGCTGCAGCGTGAACGAGCGGTCGAGCCGCGCGAGCAGGTCGTTGATCGCTTCGGCGAGCGGACGGACCTCGTTCGGCATCGATGCGACGTCGACCGGTTCGAGGTTGTTCGCATTCCTGCGTTTAAGGCCGGATGCGATCGTGCGCAGCGGCCGCAGCCCCGCGCCGATGCCGAACCACAGGCCGATCGCCAGCAGCGGCAGCATCGAGAACACGGGCCACAGCAGGTGCACGGCGATGGCCGCGATCGCTTCCCATCGCGCATGGCGTGCCTGCGCGAGCCGGATCGTCGTGCCGCCGCGCTCGGTCACATAGGTGCTCCACGGCTGGCCGCCGACGTCGACGTTCGAGATGCCCGTCTGCGCGGGCGGCGGCAGTTTCGAATCGCGGTCGGTCGAATACACGAGCGTGCCGTTGCGCCAGACCTCCAACAGCACGGCATCGGGATCGCTGGCTTCGAAGTCGTGCTTGCCGTTGCCGTGGTTGCTGAACGACAGCTCGCCGTTCGGACCGACGACGATCTGCTTCGACATGCTGCGCATCTGGTCGTCGAGCAGGTCGTCGAGTTCGCGCAGCGCGCCCCAGTAGGTGCCCGCGCTCGCGACCAGGCCGATCACGCACGCGGCCGGCAGCAGCCACATCAGCAGGCGCCGCCGCAGCGACGTGTTGCGCCAGCGCGCGATCGCGCGTTGCATGCGCGTCATGCGCCGTCACCGATCCGGTAGCCGACGCCGCGCACGGTGCGGATCATGTCGTGGCCGAGCTTCTTGCGCAGGTTGTGGATATGCACCTGCACCGCGTTGCTCTCGATTTCCTCGCCCCAGCTGTATAGCCGCTCCTCGAACTGCTCGCGCGAAATCACCGCGCCCGGTTCGCGCATCAGTTCGTGCAGCAGCACGAATTCCTTCGGCGACAGCGGCACTTCGTCGTCGTCGAGCCAGACGAGGTGCTTGACGGGGTCGAGCCGCAGCGGGCCGATCGCGAGCGTCGTCTGCGCGCGGCCCGCATGGCGGCGGTTGACGGCGCGGATGCGGGCGAGCAGTTCGTCGAGCTCGAACGGCTTGACGAGATAGTCGTCCGCGCCGCTGTCGAGGCCCGCGATGCGGTCGGGCACGCCGTCGCGCGCGGTGATGATGATCGCGGGCAAGGTTTCGTCGCGGCGGCGCAGCGCGGCGAGCACCGACAGGCCGTCGCGGTTCGGCAGCCCGAGATCGAGCAGCAGCAGGCCGTAGCCGGTCGAGCGCAGCGCGAGCGACGCGGCGTCGCCGTCCTTCACCCAGTCGACCGCGAAGCCTTCCTGTCTGAGGCCCTGTTCGAGCCCGCTGCCGATCAGCGGATCGTCCTCGACGAGCAGTACGCGCATGGATTCGTGTCTCTTCAACGGGGGCGCCGGGGCGCCCGGGGTTCCCATGATAAGCGCACCCGTCTTAGGCGGAGCTTAAATGCGGGCGGCGCGCGGCAGGCTTGCGTACCGGCCCGATGCGGCGCCGTGTCGCTTCGGCACGACCTTCAGGTTTGCTTAATCTTACGACCCGTAATCTGGCGCCGTCGCGTTCAACGGGGCGCGGCGCCACATCGAAAAAGAGGAACGAGATCATGAAACACCTGGCCAGAATCCTGACGGTCGCGCTCGCGACGCTGCCCGCCGCCGTCTACGCGCAATACACGGGGCCGTCCGCGCTGACCACGACGACCGTGAAAGAGCTGCTCGCGAACGGCAAGGACGACCAGCATGTGCAATTGCAGGGGCGCATCGTCAAGCATGTCGGCGGCGAGGATTTCGAATTCGCCGACGCAACCGGCACGATCCGTGTCGAGATCGACAACAAGCTGTGGGAGGGCGGCCAGCCCGTCAGCGACAAGAACGACGTGAAGGTGACCGGCGAATTCGAGCGCAAATGGTCGGGCGGCGTGAAGGTCGACGCCGATCACGTCGAAGTGCTGCGCTGACCGGTGCGCGCGGGGCCGGTGATACCATGAACGACCGGTTCCCGTTCCCACCAAGATGGCCGCCAATTTCGACGAACTCGCGTCCCGGATCCGGGCGCAATTTTCCGAGCTGAGCCCGCAATTCCAGGCGGGCGCCGCTTTTCTGCTCGATCATCCCGACGAAGTCGCCACCTCGTCGATGCGCAAGGTCGCGCAGCGCGCGCGGGTGCAGCCCGCGTCGCTCGTGCGGCTCGCGCAGCAATTCGGCTTCCCCGGCTGGAACGAGCTACGCGACCTGTGCGTCGCGCGCGTGCGCACGCGCCCCGAGCCGCTCACGCAGCGAGCGCGCTCGCTCGTGCGGCCCGACGCGAAGGCGTCGCTCGCGCACGACCTGCTCGCCGCGCAGCAGCACAACCTGTCGGCCACCGCCGCGCAGAACGAGCACGCGCTCGCCGATGCCGCGAAGCTGATCCGCAAGGCGTCGCACGTGCATGTCGCGGGGTTTCGCTCGTGCTATCCGGTCGCGTTCGGCTTCGTGTACGGCTACCGGCTGTTCCGTCCGACCGTGTCGTTGCTCAATGGCGTCGCCGGTTCGCTCGAAATGGAGCTGCGGACGATCGCGAAGCAGAGCGTGACCGTGATCGTCAGCTTCGCGCCGTATTCGGCGGAAGCGACGCGCGTCGCGCAGGCCGCGAAGGCGCAGGGCAGCCGGATCGTCGCGATCACCGACAGCGCGGTGTCGCCGATCGCGCTGCACGCGGAGGCGCAACTGATCTTCACGCACGACAGCCCGTCGTTCTTTCCGTCACTGGTGGCCGCGCATGCGATGGTCGAGGCGCTGGTCGCGCAGTTGCTGGCACTTGAAGGCAGCGACGCGGTCGCGGCGCTCGAGCGCACGGAAGCGGAACTGCACGCGAAGGGCGCTTACGTCGTTTGAGCCGGCACGTGCGGCTTCACCCCGCCATCACTCACGATTCAACCGGATGCAGCCGATGACGTTCACTTACGAGGTGACCGACGCGGGCGACGCGAACGTTCGCAAGCAGATCGTCGCGCCGCTGATCCGATTCAACGAAAGCCAGGCCGGCCCGAACGACTTTCGTCCGCTGGCCGTCGTCGTGACCGATCAGGACGGCGCGGTGGTCGGCGGCCTGTGGGGCGGCACGGCGTACGGCTGGCTGCATGTCGACCTGCTGGTGGTGCCCGACGCGGCGCGCGGCCAGGGCGCCGGCACGCGCATCATGGATCTGGCCGAAGGGGAGGCCGTCGCGCGCGGATGCCGCAGCGCGTGGCTCGACACGTTCGACTTCCAGGCGCGGCCGTTCTACGAGAAACGCGGCTATGTCCGCTTCGGCGAGTTGCCGGACTATCCGGTCGGGCACACGCGCATTTTCCTGACGAAGAAGCTCGCGGGCTGAGCGGCGGCGCAGTAAGCGGCAGCAGGCGGGCAACCGGCGGGTGGCGGTGCGTGTCCGCTCGATGCCGGCCGCCGGCGCGGCGCTTTTTCCTGTCGTGCGACGACATTTCGGCGATCGCTGAAACGTCGCGCGCACGACCGGCGTAAGCTCACCCGTCACCACCCTCCGGGAGTCCGCGATGACCCGTTCCGACCTTCAAGCCCGCCACGCCGAAGTGTTCCGTGCACTGCACACGCGCCCCGGCGCGTTCATCATCCCGAACCCGTGGGACGCCGGCACCGCGCGCCTGCTCGCGATGGCCGGTTTCGAGGCGCTCGCCACCACGAGTGCCGGCTACGCCTTTTCGAAAGGGCAGCCCGACAACGCGATCGACCGCGACGCGATGCTCGATCACATCGCCGATCTCGTCGCCGCGGGCGGCCTGCCCGTGAGCGCCGATCTCGAGAACGGCTTCGGCGACGCGCCCGATACGGTAGCCGAAACGATCCGGCTGGCGGCCGAGGCCGGTGCGGTCGGCGGCTCGATCGAGGATGCGACGGGCCGTGCCGATGCGCCGATCTATGCGCGCGAAGCGTCGGTCGAGCGCATCGCGGCGGCCGTCGATGCGGCGCGTGCGCTGCCGTTTCCGTTCACGCTGACCGCGCGCTGCGAAAACTACCTGCACGGCCGCCGCGACCTTGCCGACACGATCGCGCGGCTCGTCGCCTATCGCGACGCGGGCGCCGACGTGCTGTATGCGCCGGGCATTACCGATGCCGACGAGATCGCGGCGGTGACGCAGGCGGTCGGCGCGCCCGTCAACGTCGTGATGGGTTTGCAGGGCGGGTTGCTGAGCCTCGATGCGCTGGCGGCGCTCGGCGTGAAGCGGGTCAGCGTCGGCGGCGCGCTGGCGCGGGCCGCGCTCGGCGCGTTTCTGCGCGCTGCGACGGAGATGGCGCGCGACGGCACGTTTACGTTCACGGAGGCGGCCGTACCGGGGCGCGACCTCAACCGCTGGTTTGCGGCGCCCGATAATTCGCCGGTTTCGTTCGGAGAATGACCACCGATAAAACGTGGGAACGTTTCCAGTCGAAACGTCGATTGATAATAATCAACGCGATTTCGTGTCCGAATTAAACATCGGTGACGACACTAACACCATCGTCTATTCTCCGTATTCCACCGGTTCGACCGGAATCGGCGCGCAGGCCGCGCCGGATCTGGCGATTGGCCGCCCGCCTTGCGTGTCGATGCCGAGCATTGTTGCATTTTGCCGATGAGTGAGTTTTTGTACGTGGGAGTTGCCGGCTGATTTTTTGATTGATAATCTGCGACACGTTCGAATGACCGGTCGACGGGCCGCCGAGAATATCAATATATTCAATATATAAAATACTGAGAGAGCGATGACGAACCGAGAAAATCAACGCATCGGGTTTCGCGTCGGCGATGTCGTGACGCTGAAAACGGGCGGACCGCGCATGACCGTGACCTATGCCGGGCCGGTCGTGTTCGACGACGGCGAATGGCTGATCTGCCAGTGGTTCGACGAAAGCGGCGAATTCCGGCAGGAAATGTTCCATCAAGACACGGTGGCGCTGGAGCCGCGTGCGATTTCGGCCGGGCGCGTCCGGCTGCGCATGCAGTCGCATCGCTATCGGTCGGCAGCCTGACATCGACCTGTCGTTGCGATGCGGCCACGCGCGGCGGCCGCACCACGACATTTCACGCCAGCCCGAAACATGCGGCGGCGCGCTGCGCCGATACTGGCCGCATGAACCCGACCGATCCCATTGCCGCGGTCACGCACCGCGATCCCTATCCCTACTATGCGGCGCTCGTCGACGGGCCGCCGCTCGCGTTCGACGCCACGCTCGGCCTGTGGGTCGCGAGCCGCGCGGAGGCCGTGACGGCCGTGCTCGGCCATCCGGCCTGCCGCGTGCGCCCGCTGGACGCGCCCGTGCCGCCCGCGTTGCGCGGCACGACGGCCGGCGCGCTGTTCGGCGAGCTGGTGCGCATGAACGACGGCGCGCTGCGGCACGACGTGCCGAAGCAGGCGCTGCGCGCGGCGTTCGCGCCGATCGACACGGATGCGCTGCGCGACCGCGCCGCACGGCTTGCCGCGCGGCGGTTGCCGGCGCCGGGCGATGCCGACGCGCTGAACGCGTGGTGCATGACGGTGCCCGTCTGCGCGGTCGCGGATCTGCTCGGCTTCGACGAGACGCAACTCGACGAGATCGCGGCGCGGGTCGTCGACTTCGTCGCCGCGCTGTCGCCGCTGTCGGACGCCGCAGCGCTGGCCCGCGCGAGCGACGGCGCGCGGCAATTGCTCGACCGGATGACGGAGCGCGTGGCGCAGACGCATGCGCACGACGGCACGCTGGTCGCCGCGGTGCAGCAGGCGGCCCGCGCGTCGGGCTGGCAGGCGAGCGGCGCGCTGGTGGCGAATCTCGTCGGATTGCTGTCGCAGACCTGCGAAGCGACGGCCGCGTGGCTCGGCAATGCGCTGGTGGCATGGAACGGGGAAGCGGGAGCCGCGCGCATCGCGCCGGACGCCGCCGCGCTCGATGCATTCGTTGCCGAGGTCGGACGCTTCGATTCTCCGGTGCAGAACACGCGCCGCTTCGTCGCGTCGCGCACGACGATCGAAGGCGTGAGCGTCGACGCCGGCGACGCGATCCTCGTCGTGCTCGCCGCGGCAAATCGCGACCCGGCCGTGTATCGCGACCCGCACCGGCTGATGCCCGGCCGCACGGCCGGGCCGAATTTCGGCTTCGGCTCGGGGCCGCACGGCTGCCCGGGCGAGCGGATCGCGCGGGCGGTGACGGCGGGGGCGTTGGGGGCGTGGTTGCGCGCGGGCGGCTGGCCGCCGCGCGACGGGCTGGTGTGGAGTTACCGCGCGTCGACCAACGTCAGGATGCCGCGGTTCGACGCGGCACGGTGACGGGGAAAGAGGGACTTAACGGCAGCCTTGTTTCTCCGCCCATTGCTCCTGGGCGGCGACGCGGCGCTGCACGCGTTCGACGAGGCCGGTCGAGAAGGTCCGCATGCTGACGCCGCGGCGCTTCGCGAGGATCGTCTGCGCGACGTCGATGCTCGGGTTCGGCTGGCACGCCCAATACAGCGTCATCAGCCAGCCGATGCCCGTCCACGCGAACAGCACGTTGAACAGCGCGATCGTCAGCTTGTCGCGCCGGCCGCGTTTGTCGGCAATGATGGCCGGCAGGAAATAGAGCGCGATCGCGGCGACTGAACCGACCGCTTCAATCAGGACTTCGTCATGCATGGTGCTGCTCCGCCCAAACTGCAATGAGGCCGATTGTCGCGCTTTTTCCGTTTGTGTGCCGGCAATTGATTGTTGCGCTTTTAATGACGATCAGCCGGCTTCGGCGTCCGCCGGCTGCCGATCGTTGCTCAGTGCGAAACCTTCGTCGAGCCAGCCCGTCACGCCGCCGATCATCAGCTTGACGGGCCGGCCGAGGCGCGCGAGCCGGATCGCGGCACGCGCGGCGCCGTTGCAGTGCGGGCCCGCGCAGTAGACGACGAACAGCGTGCCGGCCGGATAGCCGGCGAGCTTGCTTTCGATGATCTTGCGGTGCGGCAGGTTGCGTGCGCCGGGCACATGCCCGGCGGCGAACTGGGCGGGGCCGCGCACGTCGAGCAGCACGAAATCGGGTGTGCCCGACGCGAACGCGTCGTGCACGTCCCAGCAATCGGTCTCGAATCGCAGCGATGCCTCGAAATGCGCGAGGGCGGCGGGGCTGTCGGCGGCGGGCACGTCGGTGACGTAGGACATGGGCAGGCTCTCCTGGTTGAATCGAACGGGCGCGGAACGCGCCGGAATGAAGGGCAGTATCGCGGTTCGCCACGTTTCGCGGCAGTGGCGCGATCGACAAGTTCCGGTAACATCGCGCCATGCACAATCATCTCGTCGTCGCGCTCGCCTACGATCGCCTCTGCACGTTCGAATTCGGCTGCGTGGTCGAACTGTTCGCGCTCGAGCGCCCCGAACTCGGTGTCGACTGGTATCGCTTCGCCGTCTGCGCGAGCGAGCCGGGGCCCGTGCGCGCGGCGGGCGGCATCACGGTCGCCGCGCCGTACCGGCTCGCGACGCTCGATCGCGCGGATACCATCGTGATTCCCGGCTGGCGCGATCCGGACGAACTGCCGCCGGAACCGTTGCTGAAGAAACTGCGGGCCGCGCATCGCCGCGGCGCGCGGCTCTGCTCGATCTGCTCGGGCGTGTTCGTGCTGGCGGCGGCCGGCGTGCTCGACGGCCTCACGGTGACGACTCACTGGCGCTATGCGGAGAAGCTGCAGGCGCGCTATCCGGCGCTGCGCGTGAATCCCGATGCGCTGTACGTCGACGAAGGGCAGGTCGTCACGTCGGCCGGGTCGGCAGCGGGGCTCGACATGCTGCTGCATCTCGTGCGCCGCGATTACGGCGGCGCCATCGCGAACCGCGTCGCGCAGCGCCTCGTGCTGCCGCCGCATCGCGACGGCGGCCAGGCGCAGTTCGTGCCGCGCCCGGTCGCGCCGGGCGGCAGCGACCGGCTCGCGAAGCTGATCGACTGGATGCGCGTGCACGCGGCCGAGCCGCACACGCTCGCGTCGCTCGCCGCGCAGGCCGCGATGAGCACGCGCACGCTGCAGCGTCAGTTCGCGGACGCAACGGGGATGTCGCCGCTCGCATGGCTGATCCGCGAGCGCGTGAACGTCGCGAAGGACATGCTCGAAGCGCATCCCGCGCTGTCGCTTGCGCAGGTCGCGACGCGCGCGGGGTTCGGTTCCGAGGAATCGCTGCGCCGGCATTTCCGGCGCGTCGCGGCGACCAGCCCGGCCGCGTACCGGCGCGGGATGGATCGCGGCACGCGATCGCCGGACATCTGAGCGCCGTGTTTCGGTACGACAGCCAGCTGTCGGCCGTTGCCCCGTCGACGACTTCATCCGCGCGTAAGATGGCGGTCGCCGAGAGGCGGCGGTCGCGACGACGCATGCCAACCCCCCGCGCTGAACCGCCGTGCATGGACCACAACGAAAAGGAAAAGCATCATGGGCCTGCTGGGAAAGCTGTTCGGAAAGAAACCGCGTGACGAAGCGGTGCCTGCACCGACACGTTCGTCGGACGAAGCGGGCGAGCCGGACGAGCGCGACGACAGGAACGAACCCGACATCGCGCCCGAACTCGCCCCCGCGCTGGCCGCGCTCCAGGCCGGCCGGCACGAGGCCGCGATCGCGGCCGCCGCGCCGCACGCGGAACGGCTTGCCGATGCGGCGCGCCTTTGCGCGCTGTCGTACTCGGCGATGCATCGCTATCCGGAAGCGTTCCCGTACTGGCTCGAGCTGTTCGACAAGGAGCCGAGCGCGCACAACGCGGTGCAACTCGCGACGACTTCAGTGATGTGCGGCGAAGTGGAGCGCGGCGAAGCGTGGATGCAGAAGGCTGCCGAGGTCAATCACGACACGCACGAGCAGTCCGACGTCGCTGCGCGTGTGAACTTCATCTCCGCGCTGATGCAAAGCGGCCATCTGCGCGAGGCGCTGCCGCATCTCGCGTGGGTGCGCGACGTATACGGCCACGTCCGCATCACCGATTCGACCTTCCTCTACATGCGCGGCATTCCGTTTTTCCCGTCCTTCCTGGAAAAGAGCCTCGAGATCCTTAAGGCCACGCAGTCGGCCGACGCGATCGCGCCGTGGTATGGCGAACTCGAGGGCAAGCTCGACGAAGAGGGCGAAGCGCAGCTTGCTGCATGGGTCGGCCGGTTGCCGGCACAGCCGGCGACCTGAGCGGTCGACACCGGCTGCTTGTAGTGTCGCCAGCCGCATCGCGGTGGCGTGGCGTTGCATCGCGCACTTGACGTGCGCGCCGATCGTTTCTTCCGAAGGGTGATTCCGATGACGATGCTGCCTTCCCGTTTGCCGCTGATCCAGGCCCCGATGGTCGGTTCGCTGAGCCCGCTCGCGATCGCGGTGTGCGAAGCCGGCGGACTCGGCTCGCTCGCGTGCGCGGCGCTCGGCCCGCAGCAGTTGCGCGACGAGATCGCGGCGATCCGGGCGCGCACGCCCGCGCCGTTCAACGTGAACTTCTTCTGCCATACGCCGCCGGCGCCCGACGCCGAGGTCGACGCGCGCTGGCGCGCGGCGCTTGCCGGCTACTACGCGGAAGCCGGGCTCGATCCGGCCGACGTGAAGGGCGGCCCCGGCCGCGCGCCGTTCGACGATGCGATGTGCGCGGTCGTCGAGGAATTGCGGCCGGCCGTCGTGAGCTTCCATTTCGGGCTGCCGGACGACGCGCTGCTCGAACGCGTGCGACGCACGGGCGCGCAGGTCGTGTCGTCCGCGACGACCGTCGAGGAGGCGCGCTGGCTGGATGTGCGCGGCGTCGACGCGATCGTCGCGCAGGGCGCGGAGGCCGGCGGCCATCGCGGGATGTTCCTGACCGGCGACATTCATGCGCAACCGGGCCTGTTCGCGTTGCTGCCGCAGATGGTCGACGCAGTGCGCGCGCCCGTGATCGCGGCCGGTGCGATCGCCGACGGGCGCGGCATCGCGGCCGCGTTCGCGCTCGGCGCAAGCGCGGTGCAGATCGGCACCGGCTACCTGCTGACGCCGCAGGCCGGCCGCTCGGCGCAGCATCGTGCGGCAGTGCGCGCCGCGCGCGACGACGGCACGCGCATGACCAACCTGTACACGGGCCGCCCGGCACGCGGGCTGCTGACGCGCTTCATGCGCGAGCAGGGGCCGATGAGCGCGCTCGCGCCGGCGTTCCCGCTCGCGACGGCCGCAGTCGATCCGTTGCGAGGCGCGTTCGAGCGGCAGGGCCGCGACGATTTCTCGCTGCTGTGGTCGGGCGAGGCCGCGGCGCTCGCGCGCGAAGAGGATGCCGGCGCGCTGACGCGGCGCCTGTGGGACGACGCGCTGGCGTGCGCGGCGGGGCTGCGCGACGCGTTCCCGCAGGCTGTCTGAGCGGCCGAGGAAGGGGCGCCGGCGGGGGAGCATCGGCGTATGATCTGGGTTTTCGTCAGCCCGATCCAGGCACCCCCACCATGACCTCCGTCGACACTACCCCCGTCCTCGACCATGACAAGCTCGTTACCTTCGTCGAGCGCAAGTGGAACGATGAAATCCTCCACGCACTGACCGACTACATCGCGATCCCCGCTAAGAGCCCCGCATTCGACCCCGACTGGGCGAAGCGCGGCTATCTCGAGCGCGTCGTCACCGATGCCGCGCAGTGGGCCGAGCGGCAGCCCGTGAAGGGCTTGAAGCTCGAAATCGTGCGTCTGCCGGGCCGCACGCCGGTGATCTTCTTCGAATCGCCGGCCACGCGCTCCGGCAGCACCGACACGATCCTGCTGTACGGCCACCTCGACAAGCAGCCCGAATTCGACGGCTGGCGCGCGGACCTCGGCCCGTGGACGCCGAAGTTCGAGAACGGCAAGCTGTACGGCCGCGGCGGCGCGGACGACGGCTATGCGATCTACGCGAGCCTCGCCGCGCTCGGCGCGCTCGACGAGCAGGGCATCGAACGGCCGCGCTGTGTCGGCCTGATCGAGACCTGCGAGGAATCGGGCAGCTACGACCTGCTGCCGTACGTCGACGCGCTGCGCGACCGGCTCGGCCAGGTGTCGCTCGTCGTGTGCCTCGATTCGGGCGCCGGCAACTACGACCAGATGTGGCTCACCACGTCGCTGCGCGGGCTCGTGTCCGGCGACCTGCAGGTCGAGGTACTCGAGGAAGGCATCCACTCGGGCGTCTACGGCGGCATTGCACCGTCGAGCTTCCGCGTGATGCGCCAGCTGTTCGAGCGCCTTGAAGATGCGAAGAACGGCAACCTGCTGCCGGGCGTGTTCCATTGCGAGATTCCCGACAGCCGCGTGCTCGAAGCCGAGGCGGCCGCCGCGATCCTCGGCGACGCGGTGTGGAAGGGGCTGCCCTGGGCGTGCGGCGCGGACGGCAAGCCCGTGCTGCCGACCACCACCGATCCACGCGAGGCGCTCTTGAATTCGACGTGGCGTCCGTCGCTGTCGGTGACGGGCGCGGCCGGCATGCCGGCGCTCGCCGATGCGGGCAACGTGCTGCGTCCGCGCACCGCGTTCAAGCTGTCGTTGCGCCTGCCGCCGCTCGTCGACGCCGCGCAGGCCGTGCAGCAGCTGAAGGCACTGCTCGAACTCGATCCGCCGTACAACGCGAAGGTCACGTTCAAGCCGGACGCGGGCGCCGCGACGGGCTGGAGCGCGCCGGATCTCGCGCCGTGGCTCGCGTCGTCGCTCGACGCCGCATCGCGCCGCCACTTCGGCGCGGACTGCGCTTACATGGGCCTCGGCGGCACGATCCCGCTGATGAACGTGCTGCAGGAAGGCTTCCCGTCCGCGCAGTTCATGGTGTGCGGCGTGCTCGGACCGAAGTCGAACGCGCACGGCCCGAACGAGTTCCTGCACGTGCCGTATGCGAAGAAGCTGACCGCGGCGGTGGCGGACGTGATCGCGACCGCGCGCTGATTGCCGCGACCGTTCGACGTCCCGATTGTCCAACCCGACCTGATGGAACCTCGCCGATGACCGCACTGCCGACGCCCGATACCGAACCGCTGCGCATGCGCGCCGAACCGCTGCATGCCTTCGTCGCGACACTCTGGGAGCGGGCAGGCAGCAGCGAACGCGAGGCGCGGCTCGTTGCCGATCATCTGGTCGGCGCGAATCTCGCGGGCCACGATTCGCACGGGATCGGGATGATCCCGAATTACGTCGCGTCGTGGCGGGAAGGGCAGTTGAAGCTGAACGGGCATGCGGCGATCGTCCGCGACGGCGGCGCGGTGCTGACGATCGACGGCGGGCGCGGCTTCGGCCAGGTGATCGCGTTCGAGGCGATGGTCGAAGGCATCGAGCGCGCGCGGCGCATGGGCATCTGCGCGATCGGGTTGCGCGACGTGCATCATCTCGGCCGCATCGGGCACTGGGCCGAGCAGTGCGCGCGCTCGGGGCTCGTGTCGTTCCATTTCGTCAACGTGCCGGGCGACCTGCTGGTCGCGCCGCTGCACGGCACCGATCCGCGCTTCGGCACGAACCCGTTCTGCGCCGCGTATCCGCGTGCGGGCAGGCCGCCGCTGCTGCTCGATTTCGCGACGAGCGCGATCGCGTACGGCAAGACGCGCGTCGCGTACAACCAGGGCAAGCGCGTGCCGGCCGGGTCGCTGATCGACCATCGCGGCCAGCCGACCGACGATCCGGCCGTGATGCACGAGCAGCCGTTCGGCGCGCTGCTGCCGTTCGGGCTGCACAAAGGGTATGCGCTGGCGGCGATGTGCGAGATCTTCGGTGGCGCGCTCGTCGGCGGGCATACGACGTACGGCGACACGCTGCAGAAGACGAGCGCGATCGTCAACGGGATGCTGTCGGTGCTGATCGATCCGAACGCGTTCGACGCGGCCGACGCCGAGCGCGAGGCCGATGCGTTCGTCGCCTGGGCGAAGGCGTCGCCGCAGGCGGGCGATGCGCCGGTGCAGGTGCCCGGCGAGCCGGAGGAGGCGAGCTGCGCCGCGCGTGGTGCAGAGGGCATTCCGGTCGACCGCGCGACGTGGCGGCAGATTCGCGAGAGCGCGGCAGCCGTCGGCTTCGACGAGGCCGGGCTCGATGCGTGGACGCTGCGCTGTACCGGCGCGGCATGACTGACGAGGGTGGCCGATGAGCTGGCAGGCGGACAAGGCACACGGCGAGGAGATCGCGTACCAGATCGCGAGCCTTGGCCATATCGAAGTCACGCGGTTTTTCAGCGGCGCCGCGTTGCGGCTCGACGGCGTGATGTTCGGCTTCCTGGCGCGCGGATCAATGTTCCTGCGCGTTGACGACGTGAACCGCCCGGCGTTCGTCGCGGCGGGCATGGGGCCGTTCTCGTATGCGAGGCCCACGCGTACCGTCGCGCTCGAGGGGTACTACGAAACACCGGCCGACGTGCTCGAGGATGCGGGCGCGTTGTTCGACTGGTGCCGCGGTGCGTATCGCGCGGCGCTGCTGGCGGGGCCGCCGAAGCGCAAGGCGAAGGTGAAAGCGGCGGCGAAGCTGTCGCAAGCGGCTGAATCCGGAGCAGCGCTGAAACCGGCATCGAAGCGCAATGCGAAAGCGAAACCGGCTACGAAGCCGGCTACGAAACGGAGCGCGAAACCGGCAGCGAAACCGGCAGCGAAAACGTCCGCGAAATCGGCAGCGAAACCTGCGTCGAAACCCGCAGCGAAACAGGCCATGAAATCCGCGCCCAAGGGCAAGCGACCGTAGCATCAACCACGCGCCGCCGCGGCGCCATGATTTCCGTTGTCCTATTTTTCCGACTTGCCCATCGCCGGGCGACGCGCGCGATACTCGCCATCCGCACCGGATCACGAAAGCATCAACCTTTTCGCGCCGCGCATTCTGCATGCTTCACAACGGCGGCCCCGGCGTTTATGATCGGCGCGGGTCGTGCCCCGTGCCTGGGGTGGCCCGCGCCGGCCTCGCCGCCGGTCCCGCGAACGGCGCATCGAACGCCGCGCGGCATGTATTCCCCACTCATCGTTCCAGACGGAGATAACCGATGCTCGTCCTGATTCTCGGTTTAGCGATCTTCCTCGGTGTGCACTCGATCCGGATCGTCGCGGACGGCTGGCGATCCGCGACCATCGAGCGGATCGGCGAGAAACGCTGGAAAGGCCCCTATGCGATCGCGTCGATCGTGGGCTTCGTGTTGATCGTCTGGGGTTACGGGATCGCGCGCCAGAGCGTGACGTTGCTGTGGGTGTCACCCGTCGGCGTGCGCCACCTCACCGGCATGCTGACCGCGATCGCATTCGTGCTGATCGCCGCATCCTACGTGCCCGGCAACCGCATCAAGACGCTCGTCGGCCATCCGATGGTGGCCGGCGTGATGGTATGGGCGGTCGCGCACCTGCTCGCGAACGGCACGCTGCATGCGGTCGTGCTGTTCGGCGCCTTCTTCGTATGGTCGCTGGTCGATTTCGTCGTGTGGCGCGCGCGCGACCGCCGCAACGGCGTCCGCTATCCGGCCGGCAAGCTGTCGGGCGATGCCGTGGCGATCGTGGCCGGGCTCGTCGTGTGGGCGGTCTTCGCGCTGTTCCTGCACGGCTGGCTGATCGGCGTGCGGCCGTTCGGCTGAGCGGGCACGCCTGCGAGGATTGACGAGCAGGGCGCCCAGGTCGCCCGCCGCGCCCGCGAGAGGGTGATGACGATGGCAACCCCAGGTTGTGGGCAGGCGCCGCCGCGACGGCAAACGAGATAGGCGAAAGACGTCTTGAGGTTTGCTCATCAATTGCCGCGGCGGCGGCAGTGATGCGCGTGCGTCAGATCGGCTTGACGAACAACCCGACGGTCAGCACCGCGCCGATGCAGACGATCCCGATCCGCAGCACGCGTTCGTTTACGCGATGCAGCGCCCACGAGCCGAGCAGGCCGCCGACGATCGCGCCGCCGCCGAGCGCGAGTGCCGAACCCCAGTGCAGGTGCGGCGACGTCAGGAACAGCACGACGGCCGACGCGTTCATCACGCCCGCGAGCGCGTTCTTCGTCGACATCGCGTGACGCGGCGACAGGCCGGCCATCGTCAGCGTGGCCATCATCAGGAAGCCGAGCCCGCCGCCGAAATAGCCGCCGTAGATCGCGATCATGAACTGCGAGAGCGCGGCGGGGACGGTGCCGAGGTGGTGGGCCGTGCCTTCGCGCGGCTTACGGAAAAAGCTGCCCCACGCGAACACGATCGTCGCGAACAGCACGAGCCACGGCACGAGGCGCGAGAAGATCGACGAAGGCGTCTTCAGCAACAGCAGCCCGCCGAGCGCGCCGCCGACGATGCTGATCGCGAACAGCGCGCGAAACGACAGCCTGCCCACGCCGCGCACCATGCTGCGGCTCGCCCAGCCGGTCGTGACCTGCGCGGGAAACAGCGCGACCGTCGACGTGATGTTCGCCGCGAGCGGCGACATGCCCGACACGATCAGCGCGGGCAGCGTGACGAACGAGCCGCCGCCCGCGAGGGTGTTCTGCAGTCCGGCCCAGAGGCCGGCGAGGATGACGAGAGCGAGCATCGGAGCGGGGGCGCAAGGTGACGGGGCTCACCTGCCGGAATCGGGCAGGCGCGGCGAACGCACGATGGTAATGCAGGACGGGAGGCGGCGTGAACTGCTGCGATCGCAGTGTCGCCGCGAGCCTTCCCGGCCGGCGCAAGCGACGATGCCGCACCGCCCGAGACCAAGGTCGAGGATGTCCCGGGCGGGCGGACGGGCGGTCTTACGACGTCGTGCGACCAATGTCGGATTGTCGAACGCTGCGCGCGAAATAGACTGGTTGATGAGTGGCGGGAAAGAACCGGCAGGGTTGGGGGGGGCAGCCGGCGCCCGGTGCGCTCGGGAACGCAATTCCTGTTGACGGGTTCGATTCCGGCCACGCGGTGCCGGCGCGTCGGAATCGGGCCGCCTTTTCTCGGGGGACACGCATGCGCGCCGGCGGGCGAACAGGCGACCGGGTGTCGATCGCGGCCACGCGACGGCGCTTCGTTGCCGTTGCTCCGCCGCATCGGCGGAGCAAATGAATGGCGCAGTCGGGATGGTTCGGCGCGTGTGCCATGCGCCGTACGATCGCCGTTGCTCGAACGCCTCGCGACCGTCAGCCGTTGGCCGGTCGTCATGGGCGAACGGGCGTGAGAGAACAACCATGAGAAAGTCGTTTCGCGGGGTCGGCCCGAGTACGGCCGTCTGCCTGATCTGTACCGCATGTTTTGCCGCATCGCCAGCGGCCGCCTACACGCCGGGCGGCACGCGGCATGCGCATCCGTTGCGCAGCGCGGCGGTGCTTCCGGCCGTGACCGTCCAGCCGACGGCGAACGGTGGCGACCAGGCCGACGCGCTGCAGGCCGCGTTCGATGCATTGCAGCCGGGCCAGCGCCTCGTGCTCGCGCCGGGGCGCTACGCCGTCGGTCGGTCGCTGACGGTGTCCAGAACGGACGTCGTGATCTCGGGCTATGGCGCGACGCTGGTTGCGACCAACCCGGCCGATCAGACCATCGTGATGAGCGGCAGCGGTTCGACGCTCGTCGGCGTCACACTGGTCGGCACGGGCACGACGCGGCTGACGACGCCCGCATCGACGAAGGTCGAGGTGACGGGCGCCGGCGTCCAGGTGCTCGGCGTGACGATCCAGGGTGGCGCCGGCGCCGGGATCTTCGTGTTCGGCGGCAGCAGCGTGGCGATCGTGGGCAACACCGTGCAGGCGACGCTGGCCGACGGCATCCACGCCACCTATGGCTCGACCAACGTGCTGGTGCGCGGCAACACGGTGAAGGACACCGGCGACGACCTGATCGCTGTCGTCAGCTACCAGGGTGACGGCCGCCTCAGCGCCAACGTGCTGATCGACGGGAATACGGTGTCGGGCAACTACTGGGGGCGCGGCATCGCCGTGGTCGGCGGGCGGTCCGTGACGATTTCGAACAACACCGTCAGCGGCGTGCAGAAGGCGGCCGGCATCCTGGTCGCGCAGGAGGATTCCTGGAAGACCTACGGCGTGTCGGACGTGGTGATCGAGAACAACGTCGTCGGCGCGATCCAGGACGGCACGAATGCGAACAACGGCCTGCCGCCTACCCAGCAGGGCGCGATCGAACTCGATACCTGGTCGGGGACGGTGTCGTACGTCGTCGTGAAGGGCAACCGCGTATCGGGCTCCGGCTATGCCGGCTTCCGGGCGTTGGGGAACGTCTGCCATTTTTCGGTGGGCGACACGACGCTCGCATCGATCGCCGGCATGCCGGTGTCGCTGCTGACGAACAACTGCCCGGCCGCCGATATCGTCGCGTACGGCAATTCACTGGGCGGTGTGGCGCTGGCGCCGCCGGTCGGCGCTTCCCCGTCCGGGACGATTCCGGCCGGCGGTGCGGTGACGTCGGGGATGCCGGCCGTGCGCACGAGCCTGATGCAGGCGAATGGCGCACCCGCGTCGGCGCGGCACTGACGATGTTCGCGACGCGCTGCCGGCCGTGCCATCGAACGGGCGCCGCGCTATGCGTTCGGGGGCGAGGTTGCCCCCGGCGCCGTGGCGTCGTCCCCGGCGTCCGGATAGACGATCGCGCCGTCAGGCCGGATCGCCGCGCCGGCCGCCGAGTGCGGCGATGTGTTCGTACGCGATGCCGGCGGCGGCCAGCGCGTCCGGCAGCGTCGCTTCGTTGAACCGGGGATTGGAGCGCGAGCACGTCATCTTGCGGATATCCGCGAGCAGCGCGATATCGACTGCGTCGAGCATCCCGACGAACTCGTCCGTGGAAACAGACACAGTCCGCTAAAACGCGCGCCGACCAGGACACCGCCCGATTTAACGCTTCATTACGATGGGCTTTCCGGAAAGGTGCTAGATTCGCTCATCGATATCTCGGAAGGCGGAGAGGGCAGACAGATGCTGAAGAAATTGCTTGGGATGGCCGTGGTGGTCGGTGCGACGGCGGTGGCGTCGCTGCCTGCCGTGGCAGGCGACACGAACAACGCACTGGGCGGCGCGCTGGGTGGCGTTGCCGGCGCGGCGGTCGGCAACGCGGTTGGCGGTAGCACGGGCGCCGTGATCGGCGGGGCAGTGGGCGGTGGTGCAGGCGGTGCGGTGACGTCGAACAAACGCGAACGCACGGGCGCGATCGTCGGCGGCGCACTGGGCGGCGGAGCAGGCACCGCTGCGGGCAACGCGATGGGCGGCACGGCCGGCGGGCTCGTCGGCGCCGCCGTGGGCGGCGGCGCGGGCGCGGCGCTGGGCGGCCACGTGTCGCGCAACAACTCGCGTTCCAACGATCATTACCACGGCAACAAGTACAAGAACAAGAAGCGCTACAAGCACGACGACTGACCGGCGGTTCCCCGGCGAGTGTTGACGGCGCCGAGGTGCCGTGCATGAATGGCGACGGAGGCGGTCAAGCGGTCAATCCGTCTTTCCGTCTCCGGTGATCAGCGCGTTGAGCACCAGATCCGAGATGGTGCGGTAAGCCGCGTCGAAATCGTCGCTTCCCAGCGCACGCTTGCCGAGCACCAGCAGCATCTGGGGGGCGAAATCCGCATACGCCTGCGTGGCTGCCCAGATCAGGAAGAACAGGTGCTCGGCATCGACCTGCCTGACCTTGCCTTCCTCGATCCAGCGTTCGAGCACCCGGATGTCGTCGCGCAACACCGGAATCAGTTGTTTGCGGATTTCCTTTCCGTAGGTCTTGGCCCCGCCGATGATCTCCAGCGCAAAAACCCGCGATCCATGCGGGCGATTTCTGGAGAATTCGAGTTTGGCCCGGATATAGGCCGACATGGCTTCCGCGGGCTCGCG
Source organism: Burkholderia catarinensis (assembly GCF_001883705.2). Classification (GTDB taxonomy): domain Bacteria; phylum Pseudomonadota; class Gammaproteobacteria; order Burkholderiales; family Burkholderiaceae; genus Burkholderia; species Burkholderia catarinensis. The sequence goes on along the minus strand of NZ_MDEQ02000006.1, from coordinate 190,257 downwards.
ATCGGGCGCCGCAAACTCCCGCATTCTGCCGAGCCAGTCCCGCAATACGTCGTCCAGCACGCGTTGGTAGAGCGCCAGCTTCGTGGGGAAGTAGTACATCAGGTTCTGCTTCGACAGGCCGGCGGCCGCTGCGATTGTCGCGACGGAACTCCCCTCGAATCCGTAAGCGGAAAACGATTCTTCGGCAGCGGCGAGAATGGCCGCCTCGAGATTGTCGCGCAGCGCTTCGCGCCGGCCGCGAGGCCGGCCCGGCGTTCCTGCAGTCGGCTCGGACGGGTTCATCACGATGCTTCCTCCAGCATGTCGGACTCGCGTCGTCGCCCGCTCAACGCGTGCCCGCTTCAGGATAGGTGATGCGTTCAGGCGCGCGCTGCATGATGACCTTCCCGGCACGGAGCGACAATCGCACCTTGGCCTGTTTGCGAACCACTTCATAGTCGCAATCCGCGTCGAGGATCAGCAGATTGGCCGGCCGCCCGACGGCGATGCCATAGCGATCGCCCAGGGACATCGCATGGGCGCTGTGCTCCGTCACGAAGTCGAGGCATCGCTGCAGGTCTTCGTAGCCGAGCATGTGGCACACGTGCAGGCCGACGTCGAGGATGCGCAGGATGTTTCCGTTGCCGATGGGATACCACGGATCCTTGATCGAATCCTGTCCGAAGCACACGTTGATGCCGGCGCGATCGAGTTCCGCAACACGCGTAATGCCGCGTCGTTTCGGGAAGGTGTCGAAACGCCCCTGCAGGTGGATGCTTTCGGTCGGACACGAAACAAAATGGATTTCCGACCGCTTCAGCAACCGGAAAAGCTTCGAGCAGTAGGCGTTGTCGTAGGAACCCATCGCGGTCGTGTGGCTGGCGGTGACGCGCGTGCCCATCCCGCGAACCCGCGCTTCCTCGGCAAGCACTTCCAGGAAGCGCGATTGCGGATCGTCGGTTTCGTCGCAATGAACGTCGACAAGGCAGTCCTTGCGCTCCGCGAGCTCCATCAGGAACTTGATGGAGCTCACGCCCTGGTCGCGCGTGTTCTCGAAATGCGGAATGCCGCCGACGACGTCGGCACCCATTTCGATTGCGCGCTCCATCAGTGCACGTCCGTTCTCGAACGACTCGATGCCTTCCTGAGGGAAGGCGACGATCTGCAGATCGATGAGATCGCGCGCTTCGTCCCTGACCTCGAGAATCGCCTTCAACGCGGCAAGTGTGTGATCGGTGACGTCCACGTGCGTACGCACGTGCTGGATGCCGTGGTCGCGCAACATCCCGATCGTGGTGTGGGCGCGGGTTTTCGTATCCTCATGGGTAATGGTGGCCTTGCGCTGGCCCCACCGCTCGATACCTTCGAACAGCGTGCCGCTCATGTTCCACTCGGGTTCGCCCGCGGTCAGCGTCGCATCCAGGTGGATATGCGGCTCGACCAGCGGCGGGATGACGAGATTGCTGCCCGCATCGATGACGTCGTCCTCTTGTGGCGTCAGCGGCGACGGCTGGAGGCCGATGCCGCGAATCGTGCCCGCATCGATGTCGATCGTGAAGAGGCCGCTACGGCCGCGCAATCTGGCGTTGATGATTTTCATGAGCATTCCTGTATTTTTGGGCAGCGGGAGGGCACGCAGCGGAATCATTCACCCTGAACCGACGGCTCGCGCGTGAACGCGCGGGCAATCTGCAGCAGCACGATGTAGGCGGCGGCGGACGCCGCGATGCCGACGATCGGCGCGATCCACGGCGATGTATAGGCGAGTCCGGCGCCGATTGCATACGCGGCCAGGCCGACCAGGTTGAAGCGCGGAAGGCGGGCGGCGGCAAGCGACGGGTATTGCCCGCGATGGCGGTACCAGTAGTCCGCCATGATCACGCCGCCGACCGGCGGAATGATCGAGCCGAGCAGCACCAGGAACGGAATCAGCAACTCGTACATCCCGCCGACCGCGAGCACGATGCCGATCGCCGCGCCCACGAGTACGAGCGTGCGGCGCCGTTCGGTGCGCAGCAGATGGCATCCGGCGGCTGCCACGTTGTACATTGTCGGCCCCTGGATGGTCCAGAGATTGAGGCACAGCATCACGACCGCCGCGATCGACAGGCCCTGCAGCATCATCACCTCGACGATGTCGGCTTGCTGATAGACGATTGCGCAGTATGCGCCCGCGACGATCATCAGGCCGTTGCCCGCGAAGAATCCGATCATGCTGGCCGAGACGGCGCTGCGCGCGCTGCGTGCGAGGCGGGTCCAGTTGGTTGCCTGGGTGGCGCCGCTGGCAAAGGTGCCGATGACCATGGTCACGGCGGCCGAGAACTGCATCGGATGAGACGGCGCGATATGCGTGAGGCCGGCCCACCCGCCGATATCGCGGGTGGCGATCCACATCGACGTCATCAGAAGCACGAACATCAACGGCACGGAGACGCGCGACAGCACATCCATGCCGCGATAGCCGATGATGGCCGTGATGGAAAATCCGAAGCCGAAGAGGATCATCAACGGCGTGGTAACGGAGGCCGGCCAACCCAGCAGCTTGACCAATACGATCGCCACCGTCGCGGTTCCCCATGCGTACCAGCCGAGTTCGGCGAAGCCGAGCAGGAAATCGGACAGCTTGCTGCCGACTTCCCCGAAGCAGAATCGCCCCATCAGTACCGCATTCAGGCCGCTGCGGGCGGCAATCAGCGCAAGCGATGCCGCATAGGCGGCGAGCAACAGGTTTCCGATTAAGGCGATCTGGATCATGCTGACGACGTCGAAGGCTACACCGATCTTGCCGCCGGCAAACATCGTTCCCGTGAAGAACGTGAAACTCAACAACACCATCGTGATGGACAGAAATCCGGTGCGTTTCTCGAGCGGGACTTCGCTCAGCGAGAATTCTCCGTGATCCGATTTGTCCATCGGGCTTGCATCCCGGTTCGTGGGCATCTTGTCTCCCGTCAGCGATTGGGTTGGGTCTGAAAGGGTTTACGGGGGCCGTGCTTGGGTGGGTGACGTTCGGTTTCAGCGCGTCATTCTCTCCGTCCAAAATTTTTACAAGGGTAAAAATTTGGTCCGGGCGGATGGCAGGAACATTCACCGGGCCAGTGCGGTTCATGCGCGAGGCGTTTCGTGTATCGGCCGATCCGGAGCGCCTCATGCCGCGGGCGAGGGCGCATTTCGAGCCGATGTTTCCGGTGTCTGCACCACAGGCAAGGCAGGTGCGTGCGGCTGGAGGCAGGCCGGCCGACCCGTCCGACAACGGCGATCGAGGATGGAAGTACGAACCCGCCAGACCTGGACGCCATCGATCTTCGCGGCTTTCACGAAAGTCCATTTCGGCGCTGACTGGGTCTGCCCGGGCCGCGAATCTTCAGCTAACCAGACTAACGGCGCAGCGTTGATTCATCAGACCGATACGCCGTTTTTTTTTGCTCGCTTGCTTCCGTGAAATTGCCGTGCTAATTTTTCATGAAATTTATCGGCGTAATTTTCACGGGAGTCCGCATGTTCGTGCAGTCCGACCGTCACGTCGCAAGCTACTACGCCAGCACCTATCCGGCGCCGATCCCGCATCGTCCGGAACTGGACGAACGCATCGACGCCGACGTGCTCGTCGTCGGCGCGGGCTTCAGCGGGCTGCATACGGCATTGCGCCTCGCGCTTGCCGGCAAGCGCGTCGTCGTGCTCGAAGCGAGCCGCGTCGCGTGGGCCGCGTCGGGCCGCAACGGCGGGCAGGCGCTGCTCGGCTGGTCGTGCGACATGCAGCCGCTCGAGGATTCGCTCGGCCGCGACGGCGCGCGCGTGCTGTGGGACAGCATGCGCTGGGCGGCGGCCGAGGTACGCGAACTGCCGGAGCGGCACGGTTTCGACATCGACTACCGGCCCGGCAGCCTGTGGGCCGCCGTGCGGCCGCGCCGCGTCGCGATGCTCGCGCAGGCCCGCGACGAGGCAGCCGAGCGCTGGGGTTACGACCGCCTGCGCGTGATCGGGCGTGACGAGATGCCCGACTGGATCGGCGGCACGCGCTATCTCGCGGCGCTCCACGATCCCGAGGCCGGCCACCTGAATCCGCTGAAGCTCGCGCTCGGCCTCGCGCAGACGATCGAGCGCGCGGGCGGCCGCATCTTCGAACAGAGCCGCGTGCTCGACTGCTGCGAGACGGCCGGCGGCCATGTCGCCCGCACGGCGCGCGGCGAGGTGCGCGCGGACGTGCTCGTGCTTGCCTGCAACGCGTATGTCGACCGGCTCGATCGCGACCTGGCGCGCCGGCTGCTGCCGGTCGGCACGTACCAGGTCGCGACCGCGCCGCTCGCGCCGGAGCTCGCGCGTGCGCTGCTGCCGCAGAACAGTTGCGTGATCGACAACCAGTTCGTGCCCGACTACTTCCGCCTGAGCCCCGACAACCGGCTGCTGTTCGGCGGCGGCTGCACGTATCTCGGCGGCATTCCGGCCGATATCGCGGCGGCGACGCGCCCGCACCTCGAACGCGTGTTCCCGCAACTGGCCGGCGTGCCGCTCGATTACGCGTGGGGCGGCCACATCGACATCAGCATGCGCCGCACGCCGGACATCGGCCGCCACGGGCAGCGCTTCTGGCTGCAGGGCTTCTCGGGGCACGGCGTGCTGCCGACGCTCGCCGGCGCGCGCGCGGTTGCCGACGCCGTGCTCGGCGACGAGCGCCTGCTCGCGCAGTACCAGCGCATCCGAAACCCGCGCTTCCCCGGCGGCGACCGGCTCGCCGCGCCGCTGGAAGCGATCGGCAAGGCCTGGTACCGTCTGCGCGATACCGTCTGACCGCACCGGAATTCATCATGAACGAACAGGAAGAGATAGAAAGTCTGGCGATCCTGATCCGCGACCTGCGCAAGCATCGCAAGGTCACGCTCAACGATCTCGCCGAACGGATCGGCCGCTCGGTCGGCTTTCTGTCGCAGGTCGAGCGCGGGCTGTCGCGCCCGACGGTCGCGGATCTCACCGCGATCGGCGAGGCGCTCGGCGTGCCGACCACGTATTTCTACAGCCTGAGCAAGCCGCGCAGCGTGCCGTGGGTCACGCGGCCCGACGAGCGGCGCACCGTGTATTACGCGGCGGGCATTACCGACATCCTCGTGTCGCCGAACATGCGCTCGCGCTTCTCGGTCCTCGAAAGCCATCTCGCGCCCGGCGCGAGCAGCGGCGAGCGGCCCGTCGACGACAGCGACGAGCAGGGTGGTTTCGTGCTCGAAGGAGAACTGACGATCTGGGTAGACGGCGACGATACGCCCGTCACGCTCGGCCCGAACGATGCATTCCAGCTTCCTGCGCACAAGCGGTTCCGTTACGCCAACCTGACCGAAGCGCCGACGCGCGTGATCTGGGTATTCACCTGAGTTGTCGGCGGGGCGGTCGGCATGGCAGGCCGCCGTGCCGCGCAGCATGTTTGCAGTACTGATTTAAATGCGGCATGCGTCGTTTCGTGTGCCGCATGAATCCGGTTCGCCGCGATGCGGCACCGCCATACAAGACATGGAAAGGATGAGACATGGCTGACGTCGTTCCCGCGCTGGTCGGTGAAGTCCGCGCATTCCGGCAGGCGCACCCCGAGATTCGTTATGTCGACCTGATCTGCCTCGACCTTCCCGGGCACTTCTACGGCAAGCGCTACCCGATCGATGCGCTCGAGAAGGTCGCGTCGGGCTCGCTGCTGAAGCTGCCGCAGAATTGCGTGCTGCTCGGCACGCAGGGTGGCCTCTACAAGATCGGCGACTACTGCTTCAACGACGGCGACCCCGACGCGCCGCGCCGGTTGATCCCCGGTACGCTGAAGCCGGTGCGCTGGGAGCGCCAGCCACTCGCGCAGATGCTGATCAGCTCCGACGGCACCGATGCGCCGATCGAGTTCGAGCCGCGCGAGGTGCTCGCGCACGTGCTGCGGCGCTTCGCGGCGCGCGGCATCCGGCCGGTCGTCGCGTTCGAGCTCGAGTTCTACCTGTTTGCCGCGCAACTTGCGGACGGGATGCCGCAGTATCCGCGCGACCGCCTGAGCGACGACCGCGACGACCAGCCGAACATGCATATCGAGCGCCTGTCGCGCTTTTCCGACGTGCTGCACGAGATGGTCGAGGCCGCGTGCGAGCAGGGCGTCGATGCGACGGTGATCACGGCCGAGCTCGGGCCCGGCCAGTTCGAGATCAATTTCGGCCACACCGACGACGCGTTGCGCGCGGCCGACTGGTCGGCGCTGTTCTGCCGCAGCACGCGCGGCGTCGCGTTGCAGCACGGCTATCGCGCGAGCTTCATGGGCAAGCCTTACCTGCATGCGCCGGGCAGCGGAATGCACGTGCACGTGAGCCTGTACGACGATGCGGGGCGCAACCTGCTCGCGGCTGACGGACAGCGGCCGCTGCGACACGCGGTGGCCGGATGTCTCGCGCTGCTGCCGCATTGCATGCCGGTGTTCGCGCCGAATCACAACGCGTTCCGGCGCTACGGGTCGATGGTGAACGCGGCGAGCCGCGCGAGCTGGGGCTTCGAGGATCGCGATGCATGCATCCGGATTCCGGAGTCGGATGCGGGCAACCTGCGGATCGAGCACCGGCTCGCGAGTGCCGACGCGAACCCGTATCTGGTGCTGGCGGCGATCCTCGCCGGAATGGAGCACGGGCTCGATGCGAGGATCGAGCCGATCGCGCCGCTCAACGAGGATCGCGGCAGCGGGATCGATTTCCCGAAGGAGATGTTGTCGTCCGTTGCCGCGATGCAGGATCATGCGGCCGTGCGCGAAGGGCTCGGCAGCGAGTTCGTGATGGTGTATTGCGAGAACAAGCGGCAGGAGGAGCTGGATTTCCGCAATGAAATCGGCGCGCGGGAGTATCGGTGGTTTCTGTGATTGTCACGCGCGTCGATAAAGCGGACTACGGTAGTGCGCGCCAGTAGCGCACTTCGTCGATCGGCGTACCGTCGATCTCGAACGTCTTGATGTCGTCTTCAGCGACGAAGCCTTCGCGTTCATAGAACGTCCTGGCTCGACGGTTCTTGGTCAGTACCCAGAGCGACACCCACGCATGGCCCGCGTCATGCAGCGATCGACATGCATGGTCGACCAGCAATGCACCGATGCCTTGCCCGCAATGCGACGGATGCAGGTAGATCGCTTCGATTTCGCCCCAACTGCGATCCTTGTCGGTGTCGCGCGTCGGACCATACGCGATCCAGCCCGCCGGCCCGCTTTCCGTGAAGGCGAGCGCGACGCGCGGTCGTCCGGCGTCGAGCGCATAACGCCACGCGGCCGTACGCTTGTCGACCGACAGGCCGGCGAGGAACGGGGCCGGCATGATGCCCGGGTAGGTTGCCTGCCACGATGCGACGTGGATAGCGGCGATGGCCGGGGCGTCGGCAGACGTGGCAGGGCGGATGTCGAGCTTCGTCGTATTCGGTGCCATGCGTACTCCGCCTGATCGGTTGTCGCTTGTCGCGTTGTCGCGCGGGGGATTTAATTCGCCGGACCCGAACGGCTGTTGATCGCGAAGCTGTAGCTGATATCCACTTGCGATGCATCGCCGGGTGCGTCGGTTTTCTTCAGCACGAATTCGAACGCGGGTTCGAACCAGCGGTTGCGCGGGATTTCTCCGCCGAGGATTTCGACCTCGTACCAGCCGTTCTCGATTTCGATCGCGGGCTGGCCCGGTTCGCTATAGCGCGCGAGCAGCGCGTTCACCGTTTCGTCGTTGAAGCGTTCGAGTATGCGCCACGTGTAGAGCATGATCGAACGATGTTCGACGCGCAGCACGTAACCGCCGCGCCGATGCTGCAGGCGGCTTCCCGTCTTCAGCAATTCGGGTGTTTCGTCGTCCAGCGTGAAGATGACCGTGTACGGATGGTTCACGATGCCGGCCAGCGGAATGACGACACCTTCCAGCACGGCGTTGTCGCCGCTGTCGTTCGTCGTGAATTCCAAGGCGACGTTGTCCGACAGCGCGTGCTGTTCCTTGTAGCGCTTCAGCAGCAGAAGATCGCCGACGAGAAAGTAGTCGACCAGATCGTTGAGGACTTCGGAAAATTCATGTCGCATCGCCGTTCCTTTCGCGGTGCCGAAGCGGGTGGATCGCGAGTGCACGAAGCGCCGCGACGCGAAACGCATCGCGGCACTCGCGAAGCCCTTACTCGCCGAGCTTCGACGCCACGCACCCCGTGCTCGTACACTCGCGTTCACGCTCGCGCAGGAACGACAGCCGCGACTGCGTCATGTCGGTCGCGCACTGCAGATCCACGAGGTAGCCGTTGTTGCGGGTTTCGCTGCACTGACCGTCGCGCTGTTTCAGCCAGGCGAGCTGGCCGGCCTTCAGCGTCGCCTGCTGGTCGCCGCTCAGTTGCTTGCGCAGGCGGCCGTACTCGTCGTTGAGTTCGCGGTCGGTCTGCGAGAACTGCGTGCTGCTGCAATACACCTGGTCGAACGCGCTGTGCGGCTTCGCACAGCCTGCCGCGTGCGCGGCGAACGGAACGGCGAGCGCGAGCAGCGCGCAGGATGCGAACAGATTCTTCTTTTTCATCGTGATGCTCCTGACTGGGTGAAAACCGTTGAGCCCGACGGCGATGCCGTCCTTCATTTCGGGGCCGTGCATGCGTCGATCCCGCCCGCGATCGCAGCGGACAGGCGCTGGATCGTCTCGCGCCGCGCGAGCCGCGCTTCCTCGTCCGGATTGACGATCACGCCGGCTTCGACCAGCACGGCCGGCACCGGCGCGGTGCGCAGCACGACGAGATCGTCGAAGCGGTGGATGCCGAGTTGCGGGTCGATCAGCGGGCGGTTCTCGCCGCGGATCGGCTGCGCGTGATAAAGCGACGGCCGCTCGCCGGCCGCGACCAGCCGCTCGGCGATCGCCTTCGCGCAACGCAGGCTTTCCGCATAGTGCGGATTGCGCTCCGACACGAACACCGAGAAGCCGCGGAATTCGCGCTGCCGGCCCGCGTCGATGAACTGCTGCTGCATCGAGTCGTGATGGATCGACACGAACAGGTTGGCGTCGGGCGCCTGCGTCGAACGCTGGTCGAGCGCGATCTCGCGGCCGTCGGCCGACGTGCGCAGCACGCGGTCGCCATGTTCGGCGAGCCTTGCGGCGACTGCGCCGGACAGGTCGAGGTTGTACAGGTATTCGACGCGGCCGCTCGCGCCGGTGGAGCCCGGATGCGCCGGCGTATGGCCGGTGTCGATGACGATGTAGCGCCCGGATGCGGGCTCGGTGCCGGTGGCGCCCGCGGTGTCGGCCGCATGCAGCGCCGGCGGCGCGCCGAGCAGCGGGGCGCAGGCGAGCACGCGCGCGGCGGCGCGCACGAACGGGCGAAGGCGTCGGAGGGTTCGGTTCGTCATTGTTGTTGTCGAGGAGGGCATGCGGCGCGTCGAACGGCACGGCACCGTCGGCCTGCTCAATGCAGTCGGAATGTCGCGCGATTATAGCGGTTGGCGGCGGCGCCGCAATGACGAACGATGACCGTCAGGCCAGCACGCGCCCGGCCGCGAGCATGCCCCAATACGACGCTTCCTCGAACAGCGACAGCCCGGACAGGTCGGCATGCGCGAACACGATGGGGCCGTCGGCATCGCGCAGCGCGAGCAGCCCCGGCCGGCTCAGGAAACCGACGTCGGGTGTCGCCATCGCATGGCCGCGCACGGTGATCTCGAGGGCCGTCGCGTGTTTCCACAGCTCGCGCCCGTACACGGCCTGCAGGTCGGTCGCCGCCTGTTCGCGCAATGCGTCGGGCGGCGCCTGCGCGAGCCAGCGGCGCGTGTCGTCCGGCGCGTGCGTGCTCAACGCCTGGTATGCGGAGAACACCGAGCGCGTCGGCGGCGACATCCGGATCAGCTGGTGCGTGGACACCACATAGCCGAGGCCCGCGCCGTCGTAGACGACGTTGTCCCACGCGAGCGGCACGCCCGCTGCTTCGGCCGGCATGCCGTCGAGCAGGAAGTTGGACACGAGCCACGGCGCGCGCGGCGGCAGGTCGCGCGCGGGGTCGAAGCCGTAGGCGGAAAGCTGCGGAAACACGCGCGCCGCGACGAACAGCGGCATCGCGCACACGACCCGCCGCGCCTTCAGCGTGAACGTCGACAGCGCGCCGTCGACGCCGATGCGCGCGCACAGCACGTCGACGCCGCCTGCGCGTTCGGTCGCGCGCACCGCGAAGCCGTCCCGCGACCACGCGTTCGAGCCGGCGCGCGCGGTGATCGAATCGCCCAGCTTCGTCACCATCGTGTGCAGCCCGTCGGGCCAGGTCAGCACCGCGCCATCGCCTGCATCGCCCGCATGGCCGCCGCGCGACGAGAAATAGTGCAGGCCGGCCCACGCGGACACATGCTCGTACCCCGCGCCGTAGTCGTCGCGGCAGCAGTAGTTCAGGTACCAGTGCAGCGCCTTCGCGGTGTAGCCCTCGTCGAGCAGCCACTGGCGGAACGAGCGCTGGTCCAGTGCGCACCAGCGCGGGTCGCGCGACGATTCGGCGATCGGGATGCAGAACACCTTGCGGTCGTCGGCGCCGCGTGCGGTGCGCAGCCCGTCCGTGTACGCGAAGAAGCGTGCCTGCTGCGCGAGCTCGCCGGCGCCGAGGCCGGCGGTCGGCACGATGCCGTCCTGCCACTGCCCGGCGATGAAGAGCCGTTCGTCGGGCGCATGGACGAGCGCGCGCTCGTCGTACACGGGGCGCGCGGAGAACGGGGCGGATTCGATCACGCCGAGATCGGCGAGCATGTCGCGCAGATGCGCGGATTCGAGCGACGGCAGCGGCAGGTAGTGCGCGCCTTTCGGATAGCCGAGATCGCCGAAGCGGCCGCCGGCCGCATTGCCGCCGAACTCGGGGCCCGCGAGCACCGTGAAGCGCCGGTGGCCCGCGCGGGCGAGCTGCCATGCGCACGACAGCCCGGCCGCGCCCGCGCCGAGGATCGCGACGTCCGTCTCGATCGTGCCGGAAGGCGGTGGCAGCGTTGCGTGGTCGCGCAGCGCATGGCCTTCGCGCATGCCGGGGTAGCCGACACGCGGCGTCGTCTCGATCCAGCCGGTGCGGCCGCACGCGGCGAGCGACGCGGCCGCCGACGCGACGAGGAACGTGCGGCGGTCCATCAGCGCAGCACGTGTTTCCAGTCGTCGTCGAAGCGGCGCACGAGCGGCTGGTCGTTGAGTTCGTTCGGCGACATCGGCAGCGCCGGCATGTCGGCCGGGAAGTGGAACATCTCGGCGGCCGTCTGCGCATCGAGCCAGCGCGTGGGCACCGAGTAGTGCGTCGGCACGGTGAAGTCGCGGCGCTTGCCGGCGATCACGAAGCCCCAGTCGCCGAACGACGGCACGTAGCAGTGGTACGGCCACGTGTTGAGCCCGGCTTCGTGCAGCGTCGCGATGATGGTCCAGTAGGCGTGCGGCGCGAAATACGGCGACGTCGACTGGATCACCGCGTAGCCGTTTTCCGACAGGTGGCGCGCGAGCAGCCGGAACACCGGCACCGAGTACAGGCGGCCGAGCCCGAAGTTGGTCGGATCGGGGAAGTCGACGACGATCGCGTCGTACACATCGGCGTTCGATTCGAGCCAGCGCACCGCGTCGTCGTTGATCACGCGCACGCGCGGGTCGTGCAGCGACCCCTGGTTCAGCTTGACGAGCGGCGTGGAGGTCGAGAACAGCTTCGTCATCGCGGGATCGAGATCGACGAGCGTGATCTGTTCGAGGTTGCGGTGCTTGAGCAGTTCGCGCACCGCGAGACCGTCGCCGCCGCCGAGCACGAGCACGCGCTTCGCCCACGGCAGCGCCTCGATCGTCGGATGGATCAGCGCTTCGTGATAGCGATGCTCGTCGCGCGACGAGAACTGCAGGTTGCCGTTCAGGTACAGCCGCATGTCGTCGTGCCACTGCGTGAGCACGATCCGCTGGTACGGCGTCGTTTCCGAATAGATCGTTTCGTCGCCGTAGACGCCGTGTTCGGCCCAGTGCGTGATGCGGTCCGACAGCGCGAACCCGGCGACGAGCAGCCCGATCACGAGCGACGCGCGCATCAGCTTGCCGCGTACGTTGCGGATCTCGTCGCGGAACAGGTGCGTCGTCCACAGGGCGACGAAGGCGTTCAGGAGACCGAACAGGAAGCTGGTGCGCAGCAGGCCGAGACGCGGCGCGAGCACGAGCGGGAAGATCAGCGAGACGGCGAGCGAGCCGAGATAGTCGAAGGTCAGCACCTCGCTGACGGTATGGCGGAATGCCTGGCGCCGCTGCTGGAACGCGCGCATGACGAGCGGGATCTCCATCCCGATCAGCGTGCCGAGCGCGAACACGAGCGCATAGAGCGCCGCGCGGAACGGCGCGGCCAGCCATGCGAACACCGCGAACAGCAGTGCGGCCGAGATGCCGCCGAGCAGGCCGACGAGCAGCTCGATGTCGACGAAGCGGTCGAGCACGTCGTCGTCCTCGACGAACTTCGCGAGCCACGAGCCGATCCCCATCGCGAACAGGTAGCAGCCGATCACCGATGAAAACTGCAGGATCGAATCGCCGAGCAGGTAGCTCGACAGCGCGCTGCTGATCAGTTCGTAGCCGAGCCCGCACGACGCGAGCACGAGGATCGACAGGACGAGCGCACGCTTATGCAGCATGGCGCATCCGTTGTGCAGCGGTCGGCAATGTGGATATACTGGCGCGGATTTTCGTGGGTTGGCCAGTCGTGGGCCAACCGGCGGCGGGGCGGCGAACCGAGCACAAAATCCGAGGAAAAGAATGAATAGTGCCTATCTTTATGCGGTTCATTTACTGTCGGCGTTCGTGCTGCTTCTTGTGTTCGCGGCAGTGTACCTGAAGGTCACCCCGTTCGACGAACTGGCGCTGATCCGCGACGGCAACGCGGCCGCGACGCTGTCGTTCGGCGGCGCGCTGATCGGTTTCTGCCTGACGCTCGCGTCCAGCATCGCGCACAACTCGACGCTCGGCGAAGTCGTGGCCTGGGCCGTCGGCGCGATGATCGTGCAACTGATCACCTATGCGGCGCTGACGCGCCTGATGCCCGGCATGAATCATGCGATCGAGGATCGCAACGTCGCGATGGGCGGACTGATGGGCACCGCGTCGCTCGTCGTCGGCATCATCAATGCCGCCTGCCTGACCTGACGCGCCACGCGTTTCGAGGAGACCGACATGAGTCTGGGATCGTTTATCCGCAAGCAGTTCATCGATGTCCTGCAATGGACGGAAGACACCGACGGCGTGCTGGCCTGGCGCTATCCGATGGAGGATCAGGAAATCCAGTACGGCGGCAAGCTGACCGTGCGCGAAACGCAGGTCGCGATCTTCGTCAACGAAGGCAAGATCGCCGACGTTTTCCAGCCGGGGCTGTACACGCTGGAAACGAACACGCTGCCGGTGCTCACGTACCTGAAGAACTGGGACAAATTCTTTCAGTCGCCTTTCAAGTCGGACGTCTACTTCTTCAGCACGCGGCTGCAGCTCGGCCGGCGCTGGGGCACCGCGCAGCCGGTGACGATCCGCGATCGCGAATTCGGCTTCGTGCAGGTGCGCGCGTTCGGCATCTACTCGTACCGGATCGTCGACGCGGCCGCGTTCCATCGCGAGGTCAGCGGCACGCGCGCGCAGTACACGGTCGACGATCTCGAACAGCAACTGCGCAACCTGGTCGTGACCGCGATGAGCACGACGTTCGGCTCGGCCGACGTGCCGTTCGTCGACATGGCCGCGAACCAGTCGCTGCTGTCGCAGCGCATCGCCGAGGCGCTTGCGCCGGTGTTCACGCGCTACGGCCTCGCGCTCGACGCATTCGCGGTCGAGAGCGTGTCGCTGCCGGCGGAGCTGCAGAAGGCGCTCGACCTGCGGATCGGCGCGGGGATGGCCGGCGATCTCGCGCGGGCCACGCAGTACCAGACCGCGCAGGCGATTCCGCTCGCCGCGCAGAACCCGGGCGGCATCGCGGGCGTCGGCGCGGGGCTCGCCGCGGGCGCAGTGATCGGGCAGGCGATGGCCGGCCAGATCGCGGGTGCCGCTCAACCGGCGCAGCCTGCACCGCCCGCGCCCGTCGCGGCGCCGGTGGCCGCCGCGCAGCCGGCCGCACCGGCCGACGGCACCGATTACGTGCAGCGGCTCGAACAGTTGAAGGCGTTGTTCGACAAGGGCCTCGTGACCGAAGACGAATATTCGCGCGCGAAGGCCGAGATCCTCGCGAAGCTCACCCGGTAAGCGTCGCGCATGTTCAGTACCTCGTGCCCCCAGTGCGGCGCGCCGGTCGAGTTTCGCTCGGCGGCGGCGGTGATGGCCGTCTGCGCGTTCTGCCGCAGCACGCTGCTCAAGCGCGGTACCGACGTCGAACGTATCGGCGAACTGGCCACGGTGCTCGACGATGCGTCGCCGATCCAGATCGGCACGGCCGGGCGCTACGGCAAGCGCGCGTTCACGGTGCTCGGGCGCATCCAGATGACCTACGACGCCGGCGCATGGAGCGAATGGTATGTCGTGTTCGACGACGGCGCGTTCGGCTGGCTGTCGGATGCGTCGGGCCAGTACGCGGTCACGGTGCGCGAGCCCGACGATGCGTCCGGCGGCGCGTGGCCCGCGTTCGGCACGCTCGAACCGGGCATGCGGATCGACCACGGCGGCCGCGCGTATCTCGTGTCCGACGTGCGCACCGCGCGCTGCACGGGCGGCGACGGCGAACTTCCGTTCCGCGTCGATGCCGGCTGGGAGGCGCGCGTCGTCGACCTGCGGACCGGCAACGCGTTTGCGACGTACGACTATTCCGATGCCGATGCGAACGGCGGGAGCCCGGCCGTCTATTCGGGCGAGGCGCTGGAGTTCGATGCGCTCGCGTTCACGGGGCTGCGCGATACGCAAGCCGATACGCGCGAGAAGCGCGGCGCGGAGATGGTGCCGTTCGCGTGCCCGAGTTGCGGCGCGCCGCTGTCGTATGCGCCGAGCGTCGCCGACTACGTCGTGTGCGGCAGTTGCCATGCGGGCGTGCAGTGCACGGCCGAGCAGCAGACCGTGTTCGCGGCGCAGCGCAAGCTCGAATCGGTGAAGGGCGCGCTGGAACTCGGCGCGATCGGCACGTTCGACGGCGTGAAGTACACGGTGATCGGCATGATGCGCTGCCGCGTGCCGGGCGACGACGAGACGTGGGACGAATACCTGCTGCTGAATCCGAAGCGCGGTTTCCTGTGGCTCGTGCAGAGCGAAGGGCGCTGGGAACGCGTGCAGGTGCTCGACCAATGGCCGACGATCGGCAGCGAGTCCGACGTGACCGACGGCGGCAAGACCTACCGCCTGCGCGAGGAATACGAATCGGAGGTCGTCTACGTGGTCGGTGCGTTCAACTGGCGCGTGCAGGTGGGCGATCGCACGTCGATCATCGACTACGGCTGGCAGAAGGACAAGCTGACGCGCGAGCGCAGCGCCGCGGAGATCGTCTGGTCGCGTGCACGGCCGCTGTCGGGCAGCACGATCGCCGAACGCTTCGGCACGCCGGCGCTTGCGCCGGCCGCGGCGGCCGGCGCCACCGCGTCGACGGGCCTGTTCGGCGGTAAAAGCCCGCACAGTTTCGGGCCGCTGCCGTGGGTGTTCAGCGCGTTGCTCGTGATCTTCAACATGGGGTCGCTGTTCTCGTTCAGCGGCCGCACCGCCTACGTGCTGGTCGGCCTGCTGGTGCTGTGGCTGCCTGAATGGCTGTGGAAGGGTTTTGCGTCGGACGGGGGCAACTCGTGATCCGGTTCATCCTCTACGGCGTCTACGGCCTGATCGTCGTCACGCTGTTCAGTTGCGCATCGATCGGCGGCGGCGGTTCGGGCGGCGGCGGCTGGGGCAGTTCGTCGGCCCGCAGCGGCTACTCGTCGTACGGGTCGCACAAATGACCGCGCGCGACGGGGTTGCGCCGCCACGCGCGACGCTCGGCTCGCACGTGCTGGCCGACCTGGCCGGCATCGACGCGGCGCTGCTGCGCGACGCCGCGCGGCTCGAGACGATCCTTGCCGAAGCGGCGCAACAGGCGGGCGCGCGCGTGATCGGCGCGCATTTCCATCATTTCGGCGGCGAGCATGGCGTGACGGGTGTCGTGCTGCTCGCCGAATCGCACATCACGATCCATACGTGGCCCGAGCATCGCTTCGCAGCCGTCGACGCGTTCATGTGCGGCGCGGCGCGCGCGGCCGATGCGGTCGATGCGATCGCCGCCGCGCTCGGCACGCACGCGCAGGTCCGGCAGCAGGTGGCGCGCGGCGCTGCGCCGGCCTGAGCGGGCATTGCCCAACCGATGCGTAAAAGAACCGGAATGGCCGCATTGCTCGGCTTTGCATGCTTCACCGGCAACGTCGCCGCGGAGCCGCCGCCCGGGCCGGTCGTGATGATCCACTTCGACTACGACGAGAAGAACAAGGCGCGCCTTCATGCGCTGGAACAGCGGCTGGATCGCGCCGTGCGGCGGGCCGGGGCGGGCGAACTGGGCGAGACCGAACTGCATCGCGACGGCAACGACGGTTACCTGTACTTCTATGGCGCCAGCGCCGATCGGCTGTATGGGATCGCGCGCCCGATCCTGAAATCGTCAGGATGGCTGACCGGTATGGAAGTGACGTTGCGTCGCGATCCGGACGCGAAAGCGTTCACGACCCGCTAGCGCTCGAACCGGAACGTCGACACGCTGTGCAGCGTCGCGTCGTCGGTGCCGACGATGCCCTGCGTACCCGCGACGGCCGAGCGCTTGCCGTTGCTCAGCACGGCCCAGTAGCATTCGCCGCCGGCCGCGTGGAAGCCGGTTTCCGGATCGCTGATGCCGCACGTGATCGTCGCGCGCATGCCGTGCCAGCCGGCGCCGGAGAAGCGCTCGACGTCCTGCGGGATGCCGGGGCCGTATGACGTCACCCACTTGCCGTCGTCCTGCTTGACGAATCCGGCTTCCTTCTCCGCGACCGGCTCCAGCGCGCCGTCGACGATCTCGAACGAGATGAAATAGTTGCTTTGGGTCATGTTGCGGCCGACGATCGCGACACAGCGGTCGCCGCCGCCTTCAGGGCACGGCTTCTTCACCTGCCGGTTCGCGAGATACTCGAACGAGATGCCGAGCGCCGGGTCGCGATAGGTTTTCCAGCCCGCGTGTTTCACCTGCTTCAGCGCCGCCGTCCGGTCGCGGTAGGCGGTGGCGATGCATGCGGCGTCGGTGCATGCATCGCGCTGCGCGAGCCACGCGCGTTGCGACCGGATCACGGCCGGCTGGTCGGCGGCGATGCCGATTGCATCGTAGTAGGCGTTCGACAATGCGCTGTCGGCCGATACGAGCGCCTTGTCGCCGCAAATCAGGCGCTCGGTGCGCGTCTTCGCACGCGTGCAGTCGATGCCGTCGGCGTGAGCGGACAACGACAGGCCGATGGCGGCCAGTGTGAGACAAAGGCGAATACCGAACACGGACGTCTCCTCATCGAGGCGGGGCGGCGGCTGTCATGCAGCCGTCATGTGACGCCGCGGCGCACGTGGTTCGCAAAGCGTCGAACCCGCGCGCCGTGCATCAGGATGCGATACGGTGCAACGGGGTGCGATCAGCGATTGATTTCGTCCGCCGAGATCAGCTCGGCCACCAGCACCTGCGCGGGCCCCTGCAGGTAGTACTCGTGCTCGAGCGGCTCCCGCAGTTTCATGAACGTTTCCGAGCCGACCTGCATCGTTTCGCCCGCATGCATGTGCGCGCCGCTTTCCAGCATGTAGTGCATCACGTTGTTGAAGATGCCCGAATAGCGTTCGCCTTCGTGATGGCCCGCCGCAAGCGCGGCGAAATCGGGCAGGCCGAACACGTCGGCGCCATAGGTGCGCATCCACACGCCTTCGGCGCCTTCGACCTCGTATTTCACGAAGCCGCAGAAGAACAGGTTCAGCGGGATCCCGCGCAGCACTTCGAGGCTTTCTTCGCCGAGTTCCTTCGCATCGAAGACGCCGGCCGGCAACGACGTGTGCGCGTGCTCGTTCAGCACGGCGAGGCCGTTTTGTTCGGCCAGCGCGCCGGCGACGGCCGCCAGCGCGACATACTGGTCGAGCGGGTCGGGTTCGTGTCCGGCGTAGTAGAGGATCACGTGGCTGCGGCTCGCGCGCACCTGCTGCTTCAGGTCCTGCCCGTAGTGGGCGGGCGCGACGCAGGCTTCCAGCGCATCGGACGGGTAGGGTGCATCGAAGCCGACCAGCCGGACGACGTGATTGCCCCAGCCGGCGAGCCCGAATACCTGCTCCAGCGTCGGTTCGGTTTCGACGCGGGCCTGTTTCATGCTCGGATGGTACGCACGCAGCGCGGCCGTCAGCGACGCGATATCGACCTGCAGCGGGCCGTCGAAGACGACCGCCACGCTCAACGGATGCTCGATGTCGGATGCCGCGACCAGTGCGGCGGGGCTTTCGGGTTCTTCCTTGCGGCCAAAGAATCGGGATATCAGGCTCATCGGATTTATGTTTGTGTCGACGCCGGTTCAGGGAGGCGTGCCCTGTTCTCTCGGTCAGGGCCGGCCGTCACGGTGACGGCCGCCCGTAGTTTCCCCGGGTTCGGCGAATCTGGCAAATGTCCGATCGATGCCTGATGATGCGGCCGTGGCGCGTTCGAACGTGTTCGGGGGGCGGTGGCGCGGATCCGCCGGACCGAGCGGGCGCTCGGCCCGTGGTGGTGGCGGTCAGCGCGGCAACGCTTCGGCCTCGGCCCAGCGCTTGAACGAATCGAGACGCCGGCGCGTCTGCACGAGATAGAACGCGCCGATCAGCGGTTCGAGCAACCAGCGCAACCAGGCCGGCTGAGCGCGGAAGTTGTACGTGAATTTCACCTCGGTCGTGCCCGGCGCGTGTTCGGTGAAGTTCCAGCTGCCGCTGAAGCGTTCGAGCACTTTCGGCCCGTCGACCATTTCGACGGCGGCGACCTGCGGCGGGCGGTACGAGATGTAGCGCGACACCATCGTCGCGCCCGACTGGCTGCGGCAGAACGCGTCGACGCCGACGTCGGCCGCCATCCCGTCGAGCAGGTAGGCGTCGACGAGGAAGCTGTCCCACACGAGCCGCCGCGCGTAATCCTGCGACCACGTGAAGAGGCGCCTGCGATCGACGCCGACGGTCCGGCTGACTGATATCCTCATGATGGCAGGCGCAATGACGCGGATTGGGATGAAATCGAGTGTAACCCGCCGGCGCATTGCGTTTCTTCAGACTTCGTCAAGTCGAGCATGGGCTCGATTGACGCATTTCGGGATTTCACCTAGGATTCGTTTCAACCCTTCGGGAAAGACCCGGAGCGTTTCAATCTCTTGAGGGAGCCTCATGAGTACGCAACAGAACCGGCGCTTCGACGCGCTCGTTTTCATTGGTCGTTTCCAGCCTCCGCATCGTGGTCACCTGAACGTGTTGAAGTCGGCACTGAGCCGGGCCGAGCGCGTGTGCGTGCTGATCGGGTCGACCGACAAGCCCCGCACCATCAAGGATCCGTTCTCGTTCGACGAGCGCCGCCAGATGCTGGCTTCGCTGCTCGACGCGTCCGAGCGCGACCGCGTGACGATCGCGCCGTTGCAGGATTCGACGTACAACGACGGCGACTGGGTGCGCTGGGTGCAGGACGCCGTCGCGTCCGCGCTCGGCGATATCGCACAGCGCAAGGTCGGGCTGATCGGCCACGAGAAGGATGCCACCTCGTATTACCTGCGGATGTTCCCGCAATGGGAGCTCGTCGACGTCGACGCGACGGAAGACATTTCCGCTACCGAGATCCGCGACCAGTATTTCGCCGAACGCACCAACAGCTTCGTGCAGTGGGCCGTGCCGGAACCCGTGTTCGGCTGGCTCGAGCGCTTCCGTACGCAGCCGGAATTCGCGCAACTGAAGTCGGAAGCCGAATTCATCGCCGCATATCGCAAGGCGTGGGCGGCCGCGCCGTATCCCGTCACGTTCGTGACGGTCGACGCGGTGGTCGTGCACTCGGGCCATATCCTGCTCGTGCGCCGCCGCAGCGAACCGGGCCGCGGCCTGTGGGCGCTGCCGGGCGGGTTCGTGAACCAGGACGAACGGCTCGACGCGGCCTGCATTCGCGAGTTGCGCGAAGAGACCGGCCTGAAGCTGCCGGAGCCCGTGCTGCGCGGCTCGATCAAGGATCGCCAGGTGTTCGATCACCCGACGCGGTCGCTGCGCGGCCGCACGATCACGCACGCGTGCCTGTTCAATTTCCCGACCGGCGAGCTGCCGCGCGTGAAGGGCAGCGACGACGCCGACAAGGCGCGCTGGGTCCCGCTCAACGAATTCGCGCAGATGCGCAACGTGATGTTCGAGGATCACTTCGACATCGCGTATCACTTCCTGGGGAAGCTGTGATCCGCTGATTCCCCGCATTCCGGTCCGCTGCGACAGACGCGGCGGCACTTCAACGGCCTAGAGGAGCTCTAGCCATGCAAAACGATCCCGGCGGCTTTGCCGCGGTTCTCGCCAATCCGATCCTCAACACGGATTCGTACAAGGCATCCCACTTCCTGCAATATCCGCCCGACGCGTCGGCGATGTTCTCGTATGTCGAGTCGCGCGGCGGGCGCTACGACCGCACGCTGTTTTTCGGCCTGCAGATGCTGCTGAAGGAATATCTGTGCAAGCCGGTCACGCACGCGATGATCGACGATGCGCGCGATTTCTTCACGGTACACGGCGAGCCGTTCAACGAAGCCGGGTGGCGCTACATCGTCGAACGCTACGACGGTTACCTGCCGGTGAAGATCCGCGCGGTGCCGGAGGGTTCGGTCGTGCCGGTGCACAACGTGCTGATGACGGTCGAATGCGACGACCCCGAAGTGTTCTGGCTCGCGTCGTATCTCGAGACGATGCTGCTGCGCGTGTGGTATCCGGTGACGGTCGCGACGCGAAGCTGGCACCTGCGGCAGACGATCCGCAGCTTCCTCGAGAAGACCGACGACGATCTCGCGCAACTGCCGTTCAAGCTGCACGACTTCGGCGCGCGCGGCGTGTCGAGCGCGGAGTCGGCCGCGATCGGCGGCGCGGCGCACCTCGTCAGCTTCATGGGTTCGGACACGGTGCTCGGCGTGCTGGCCGCGAACCGCTTCTATCGCGAGCCGATGGCCGCGTACTCGGTGCCGGCGGCCGAGCACAGCACGATCACGTCGTGGGGGCGCGAAGGCGAGGTCGATGCATACCGGAACATGATCCGCCGCTTCGGCTTGCCTGGCGCGATCGTATCGGTCGTGTCGGACTCCTACGATCTGTTCGCCGCGCTCGATCTGTGGGGCGGCGAACTGCGGCAGGCCGTGATCGATTCGGGCGCGACGCTCGTCGTGCGTCCCGATTCGGGCGACCCCGTGACGATCGTGCTGCAGACCGTGCGCGCGCTCGACGCGTCGTTCGGCTCGACCGTGAACGGCAAGGGGCGGCGCGTGCTGAATCGCGTGCGCGTGATCCAGGGCGACGGTGTCGACGAGCTGTCGATCGACGCGATTCTTTCCGCGCTCGACGACGCAGGCTATGCGGCCGGCAACGTCGTGTTCGGCATGGGCGGCGCGCTGCTGCAACAGGTGAACCGCGATACGCAACGCTTCGCGATGAAGTGCTCGGCGATCCGGCGCGGCGGCGTATGGCACGACGTCCGAAAGGATCCGGTCACCGATCAGGGCAAGCGCTCGAAGAAGGGGCGGCTCACGCTGCTGCGCAATCGCCGCACGGGAGAGTATCGGACCGTGACGCTGCCCGTGGCGTGGGACGATCGTGCGCTGGAAGGCGAATGGGACGAGGCGCTCGGGACGGTGTTCGATACGGGGCGCTTGCTCGTCGATACGTCGTTTGCCGAGGTGCGGGCGAGGGCGCACGCGGGGGAGGTTTGACGCAGGCGGAGTGAGACGTTCGCGTTACTCTGGCGCTGACAAGATGTATCGGAGATGCCATCTAACGACGAACTCCGTCAACGGAGTACCCTGGATGTCGGTGTGTTAGGCGCAGCGCCGCATAGGTGCCGACATCCATCTTTGCATATTGGGACCAGTGTCAGTCCGATCTGAAGATAGCCTTCATAACCGGCGCTGTCTTTCGGATACGGTTTCGAGATCATGTGGGTGTCCGACCAGATGTTCTCGCGCTTGACACCGAGTTGGACCAGATACTCCTTCAGGCGCGCTGCTCTTCGCAGCGCGAGTGCCTGTGGATTTTCTTCACCGATGTAGGCTCCGGCGGTGACGATCCCTCGAATCTCGGCGTCAGGCCATTGACGCGCGCGGATGACCATTTCCGCAATCTTGATGCGATCCTTGTTCGGGATCGTATCGGAATTGAGCGGGACGCTGTCTAGCATGTCTTCGGAAACGGTGCATGCCGTGGATGAAATCGGGAACGAGAGGCAGGCCCAGATTGCCAGGCTCATCATGCGAGCAAGATATGTCACCACAGGTCCCGGTCGTCGAAAAATGAAATATAGCAAGCGAGGCTATCTGCATTGTCGATCGCCACATCCTGGTGTGCCTGGGCCCAGTACTTCAGGCCGGTACCGAATCCGTAGATTTCGTCGTTTGAATCGAAGGTGTCGATATAGTGCGTGCACTCGTGAATAAGGACTTTCAGCTTGCAATTGGTAGAAAGCCTGGCATCGGGAAGCGTGCAGAAATGCGGGTAGATTGCGATTATCCGTTTGTGTGAGTCGGGTTTGCATACTGCGGCATCCGTGATTCCGTTGTCGGGAAACACCGTGCACGTTATGTTTCTCTGCGTCTGCTCATCCCACCTGATGACGTTCTCGGGCTTTAGTTCCTGCATGACGCGAAGAAGCCTGGGTAACCCGATGCTCAAACGTTGCCGGACCGCCTCGTCCGATCGCCCGAACCAAGTCTGGACGCGCCTCTGTTCTTCCTGGTCCCAAGCGGCAAGGCCATGAATCCGCTCACGAATCAGGATAATCGCAGCGTCACGCAGACGTACAATCAAGTGCCTGAATGTTTTGTTCGACATGTTCTCGCAGATGTGCGCCATGTCGAGTTCGATAGCGTGAATGGAACCCGGTATGGTGTTTGTGCAAGTGGTTCCGACGCAAATCCATTCTTCGTCGTCGTGTTCTTGGCGCGTAGTATCGTATGAATTGAAGGTTCCGCTCATGGACTCGATAGTTCTCCGGAAGAAGGAGAAGACTATCGGTCGACGGAGATATACCCGTCTATGAGACGAGTATGATTTTTGAAGTGCGAATCGGGGTATCTCGACTGACGCAATCCACTCGGCGCCGATCCGTTCAACCGGGCCGAGGGAGGCAGATTACCGATCCGTTCAGCAACAGATTGCGTTTTTGCCGGCTTCGATCATTCCCCCGCCAGCACATTGCCACCCGCATCCGCGTGCACGCCGCTGCGCTCTGCCGCGCGCGCCGCCTCCATCGCCCGCGCAAGCGCATCGAACACCGCCGGCCCCTTGCAGCGCGACACGTTGAAGCGCAGGTACGACGTCGCGCTGCGCGACACGCTGAACACGTTGCCGGGTGCGAGCACCACATCGTGATCCAGCGCGTGGCGCGCGACGCGCGCGGCATCGAGCCCGTCGGGCAACTCCGCCCACACGAACAGGCCGCCGCGCGGCTCCGTCCAGATTCCGAGCCCGGCGCGCGCGAGGCGCCGGATCGTTTCGCCCATCGCATCCGCGAGGCGCGCGCGCAGGCTGTCGAGGTGGCGCCGGTACGTGCCGTCGATGAGCAGCCGGTGCACGACGTTCGCGCCGATCTGCGCATTGCCGAACGACGTCGCGAGCTTCAGGTCGACGAGCGCCTCGATCCACTCCGGGCGCGCGGCGATATAGCCGCAGCGGATCGCGGCCGACAGCGTCTTCGAGAAGCTACCGATCGATATGACGCGCGACAGCCCGTCGAACGCCGCGAGACGCGGCGCGGGCGTGCTCTCGAAATCCGCGAAGATGTCGTCCTCGACGATCAGCAGCCCGTGCTCGGCCGCGAGCGTCAGCAGCCGGTGCGCGACGGGCGGCGCGAGCGTCGCGCCGGTCGGGTTGTGCAGCGCCGCGTTGGTGATGTACAGGCGCGGCCGGTGCTCGGCGAGCACCTGCTCGAAGCGTGCGAGGTCGGGGCCGTTCGGCGTGTACGGGACGCTGACGATCCGCGCGCGGTGCGCGCGCAGCAGCGCCTGGAAATTGAAGTAGCACGGATCGTCGAGCACGACCGTGTCGCCCGGCTCCAGCAGCAGCCGACACACGAGATCGAGCGCGTTTGTGCCGCCGTCGGTCAGCATGATCTGCGCGGGTTCCGCGTGGACGCCGTGCTGCGCGAGCCGCCACGCGAGCTGCTGGCGCAGCGCGGGCAGGCCGAGCGGCGTCGCGTAGTCGGTCAGCGCGTCGGATTCGTCGCGCGACACGGCGCGCAGCACGCGGCGCAGGCTCTCGTCCGGCAGCCACGACGACGGCAGCCATCCGCAGCCGGGCTTCACGGACGTCGGCGCCGCTTCGAGCGACTGGCGCGACAGCCACAGCGGATCGAGCTCGCGGTCGAGGCGCGGGCCGAGATCGGCGAGCGCGAGCGGCGGCGCATGGCCCGACACGTAGAAGCCCGAGCCGCGCCGCGCGACGAGCACGCCTTCGCTCGCGAGCCGCTCGTACGCGTCGACGACCGTCGATTTCGACACGCTCAGCCCGTCGGCCATCATCCGGATCGACGGCACGCGTGCGCCGGGCATCAGCGCGCGGCTCGCGATCCGCGCGCGCAAGGTATCCATCACGGTTTCCACGCGCGTGCGCGACGGGGCGGGCGGAACGGGCGGCGAGGCGGCGTGGCTCATGGCGAAGAATGAACTGTACGGCCGGTTGTCCAGTACAGTTTGTCCGAATTGTATTGCGCTGTAGCTTACGCGCTTTTCGCGGGCGGCGGATCATCGGTCATCCACTTTCCCCCTCTCAGGATTTCCCGTGCAAAAGACGACCGACGGATGGCTCAGCGGCCTGCTGGGCGTGATCATCTTCAGTGGCTCGCTGCCGGCGACGCGTGTCGCGGTGCAGGGGCTCGACCCGCTGTTCCTCACGTTCGCGCGCGCGACGATCGCCGGCGCGCTCGGCCTGCTGCTGCTCGTCGTGCTGAAGCAAAAGCGGCCGACGCGTGCCGAGGCCGTATCGCTGGGCATCGTCGCGCTCGGGGTCGTGGTCGGGTTCCCGTTGCTGACGGCGCTTGCGCTGAAGCACGTGACGTCCGCGCACGCGATCGTGTTCGTCGGGCTGCTGCCGCTCGCGACCGCGTTGTTTGGCGTCTGGCGCGGCGGCGAACGGCCGCGGCTGCCGTTCTGGATCTTTTCGATCGTCGGCAGCGCCGCGGTAGCCGCGTTCGCGCTGCGCAACGGCGGCCAGGCGTCGGTGGTCGGCGATGCGCTGATGCTGGCCGCGATCGTCGCGTGCGGGCTCGGCTACGCGGAAGGCGCGCGCCTGTCGCGCCAGCTCGGCGGCTGGCAGGTGATCTCGTGGGCGCTCGTGTTGTCGCTGCCGCTGATGCTGCCGCTCACATGGCTCACGTGGCCCGCTTCGTTCGACGGCGTCGATGCCGCCGCGCTGTGGGGGCTTGCCTACGTGTCGCTGTTCAGCATGCTGATCGGTTTCGTGTTCTGGTATCGCGGGCTCGCGCTCGGCGGGATCGCGGGCGTCGGCCAGTTGCAGCTGCTGCAGCCGTTTTTCGGCTTCCTGCTGGCGGCCGGCCTGCTGCACGAAACGGTGCCGCCGTCGATGGTCGTCGTGACGGTCATCGTGGTCGGCTGCGTGGCGGGCGCGAAGTACTTCTCGAAGATGGCGCCGGTACAGCGCGCGGGGTGACGCGCTTTCCGTAGCGGGGCCTGCGCGCGACGACGCGACGGAGTTTGCCGTCTGCCGTCGCGCGCATGCCGTTTACCGCGTCGCTCCGCTCGCGCTCAATCGTCCGGCGTGCACGCGGGCAACCGATGGCCGTCCGGGGCGAGCGCGACGAGCGCCGGTCCTGACACGGCCGCAGTCGGCGGTTGCGCGAACGACATGCCGAGCGCGTTCCATGCTTCGTACCGGCGTTCGACTTCGCAGTCGTCGTCGACTATGAACGCCGGCTCCGCGCGACGGCACGCGCCGGCGAGCTTATGCGACGTGCGCCACGCCATACTGCGCCGACAGGTACCGCCGGATATCGGCAGGCGAATCGATGAAGCGCCGGCCGTTGTGCTCGCGGATCGAGAGTGTGCCGTCGCTCGGCGCCTGTCCGTCGCCGAGCACGAGCACGGGCGCCGACTGGTTGTCCGCGCCGATCAGCGCGACGATCGGCTGGCGCGGCCGCGGCGCGTCGATGTATTCGACGTCGACGGCATCGCGCAACTGAGGGTAGAAACTCAGCAACCCTTCGACGGCAACCGAATCGCCGCAGTAGAACGGACCTTCGGAGTCCTTGAAGAAGCCGGGGCGGAGGATGAACAGCGTGTCTTTCATGATGATCTCGCTATGAGAGAGGGAAGAACGTCGAAGAAAACGTAATGCGGGGAGCGTGCGCGCCGTCGCCGGATTTCACGCTTCTGCAAGCGTGGCGGCGCGCATCCTCGCGAAGCCGGCGGCGAGGTCGGCGATCATGTCGTCGGGGTGCTCGAGCCCGGCATGAATCCGCAGCAGCGGGCCTGCCGCTGCCCATTGCGTGGCGATGCGGTGGCGCGACGGATTGGATGGGACGATCAGGCTTTCGAAGCCGCCCCAGCTATACCCCATGCCGAAGCACGTCATTCCGTCGAGCAGTGCGCGCACCGCGTCGTCGGCCTGCGGATGCAGCACCACGCCGAACAGCCCGCACGCGCCTGTGAAGTCGCGCTGCCACAGCGCATGGCCGGGGTCGCCGGGCCGCGCCGGATACAGGATCCGCGCGACTTCCGGCTGCTGCGAGAGCCATTCGGTCAGCAGGTGCGCGTTGCGCTGGTGCCGCTCGAGCCGGACCGACAGCGTACGCAGGCCGCGCAGCGCGAGATACGCATCGTCGCCGCTGACGGTCATCCCGAGTTGCCGATAGAAGCGCGTGACTTTCGGTGCGAGCGCCTCGGTCGTCAGGATCGCACCCATCAGCACATCCGAGTGCCCGGCGATGTATTTGGTCGCGGCGTGGATCGACACGTCGACGCCGTGCGAAAACGAGCGGAAATTCAGCGGCGTGCCCCACGTGTTGTCGAGCAGCACGACTGCGCCGTGCCGGTGCGCGATGCGGCTGATGGCCGGCATGTCCTGCACTTCGAAGGTCAGCGAACCCGGCGATTCGGCGAATACCGCGCGCGTGTTCGGTCGCATCAGCGACGCGATGTCCGCGCCGATCGAAGGATCGTAGTACGTTGTCTCAATGCCGAGGCGCGCAAGCGTCTCGTCGCAGAACGAGCGGGTCGGGTCGTACACGGAATCGACCATCAGCAGATGGTCGCCGGGATTCAGCACCGCGAGCAGCGCGGTCGTGATCGCGCTGAGACCGCTCGGCGTCAGCAGCGCGGCGTGCGCGCCTTCGAGACGCGCAAGCGCCTTCTCGAGCGCGCGCGTGGTCGGGCTGCCGTGGCGCCCGTACGCGAGCGGGGTGCCGCGCACGGCGTCGAGCGCGTCGGTGCCGTGAAAGAGCAGCGTCGACTGGCGGTAGACGGGCGGGTTCACGGGCGAACCGGGCTGGCCGTGCGAGCGGCCTTCGTGGGCGAGAACGGTGTCGGTCGAATGCAGGTGGTTCAAGATGTCTCCTTTGAGCGTCAATCAATCGAAGCAGGGCGGCAGTCGCACGGTCAATGCAGAATCTTGTCGAGGAAGTCGCGTGCGCGTTCGGAGCGCGGCGCGGCGAAAAACCTGTCGCTGGCCGCGTCCTCGACCACCGCGCCCTGGTCCATGAAGATCACGCGATGCGCGACCTTCCGTGCGAAGCCCATTTCATGCGTCACGCACACCATCGTCATCCCGTCGCGCGCGAGCTCGACCATCACGTCGAGCACCTCGTTGATCATCTCGGGGTCGAGCGCGGAGGTCGGTTCGTCGAACAGCATCGCGACCGGATTCATCGACAGCGCGCGTGCGATCGCGACGCGCTGCTGCTGTCCGCCGGACAACTGCCCCGGATACTTGTGCGCGTGCGCCTTCAGGCCGACGCGCTCGAGCAGCTTCATGCCGTTCTCGATGGCCTCGTCCTTGCGGCGGCCGAGCACCTTGATCTGCGCGAGCGTCAGGTTCTCGGTGATCGACAGGTGCGGAAACAGCTCGAAGTGCTGGAACACCATCCCGACGCGGGCACGCAGTTGCGCTAGCTTCGCGGCGGGATCGCCGAGCCGCGTGCCGTCGACGGTGATGCTGCCTTTCTGGAACGGCTCGAGACCGTTGATCGTCTTGATCAGTGTCGACTTGCCGGAGCCCGACGGCCCGCACACGACGACCACTTCGCCTTTCGAGACCGCCGCGCTGCATGCCGAGAGCACCTGGTGCTTGCCATACCATTTCGATACGTTGTCGAGCGTAATCATGTTCTGTCCGTCGTTGGGTTCGTATGAATGCCGGGCTCGCGTTCAATGCGTGGACGGCAGCGCGAGGCGCGTCTCGACGCGACCCTGCAGCCGCGTGAGCAGCGTGCTGAGGACCCAGTAGAGCGCGGCGGCGGCGAGATAGAGCGGCAGCGGCTGGAACGTCGCGGCGATCACTTCCTGCGTCGAGCGCAGCAGTTCGGTGACGGTGATCACGGAGACCAGCGACGTGTCCTTGATCAGGCTGATCAGCGTGTTGCCGAGGCTCGGCACCGCGAGGCGCAGCGCCTGCGGACAGACGATGTGGCGCAGCGTCTGCACATGCGTGAGGCCGAGGCTGTGCGCGGCCGCCCATTGCCCGCGGCCGATGCCGAGAATCGCGCCGCGCATGCTCTCCGACAGATAGGCGCCTGCGTTGAGCGTCAGCGTGAAGATGCCGGCCGTGGTCGGGTCGAGCGTGATGCCGAGATCGGGTAGCCCGTAGTAGACGACGAACATCTGCACGAGCAGCGGCGTGCCGCGCATCAGGCTGACGTAGCCCTGCGCGAGGCCAGCGGCAAGCCGGTTGCTGCCGATGCGCATGATCGCGATCACGAGCCCGACGACGAGGCCGAGCGCCATCGATGCGACGGCAAACTTCAGCGTGAGCATCGCGCCCCTGACCATCACGGGCAGCGTATGAACGACCAGTTCGAGTGCTTCCATCACGTGTCTCCTGATTGTGTGCGGATCGGCCCGCGCGTTCGTGCGCGCGGGCGCGGTGGGTGATGCGTTATTGCGTTACCGGCTTGGTCGTGTCGGTGCCGAACCACTGCATCGAGATCTTCTTCAGCGTGCCGTCCTGCTGCAGCGACGCGACCGCGTCGTCGATCGCCTTCGCGAATTTCGGATTGCCCTTGCGGAACGGGATGCCCATCCGGTCCTCGCCGCCCGCGAGCACGGAGCCGGGGCGCAGCGGCAGATGCGAGTTCTTGATCAGGTAGTTGAGCATCAGGCGGTCGTTGACCGCCGCGTCGATACGGCCGGCCGCGAGGTCGCGCAGGTTTTCCGGCGTGCCCGGGTAGACCTGCAGGTCGATCGCGGGCACGGTCTTGACGAGATCGACGTAGTTGCTGCCCATCGTCACGCCGACCTTCTTGCCTTTCAGCTCGTCGAGCGACTTGAATGCGCGCGCATCGTTTTGCCGTTGCAGCAGTTGCGCGGACGAATACACGTACGGCGCGCTGAAGTCGAGCGCCTGCTGGCGCGACGGCGTGATCGCGACCTGGTTGACGATCACGTCGAACTTGCCGGCCTGCAGGCCGGCAAGAATCCCGCTCCATTCGGTCGTCACGAACTGCGGCTTCACGCCGAGGCGGGCGGCGACTGCTTTCGCGACGTCGACGTCGAAGCCTTCGAGCTGGCCGTCGGCATTGCGATAGTCGAACGGCGGGTAAGTGCCTTCCAGCGCGATCTTCAGCGTGCCGGCCTGCTTGACGGTGTCGAGCAGGTCCGCCGCATGCGACGTGGCGGCCGCGATGCAGAGGAGGGCCGCGGCGAGGCCTTGCTTGAGCGTCGGGGTGAAGTGCTTCATGGTTGTCTCCGGGGTTGTTTTCGAAAATGCAGGGTGTGCGAAGCCGCGGCGACGGGCGGCGTCGCCGTGGGCGGGAAGTCGGTGGAGCGGGCGGCGGCGCGTGTCGTTCGCCGCCGTGCGGTGCGTTACGGCATGCGTACGCGCGCTGTGGAGGAGCGCCGTGCGTGCGGATCGAGAACGGGGATGCGCGAGCAATCGCAAAGGGGCGCGTGCGCGACGCTGCGCACGACGGGCCGCGCGGCATACGTGTCGAACGCGTCGAACGTGTTCCGGTGCGCGGCGAAGGGTTCAAGCCTGTTGTTCATGATTGCCCGTGCTGCTTTGCGAGTGTTGTGGACCGGTGCATCGTCGATGCGTATCCGGTGACAAGAATGCTGAGCGACTGAGGGCAATCTTAGTTTTGTCAAAAGGGAAAGTGTTTCCAAAGATGCACGCACTTTCTACGCGATGTGGAATGTTTTTCTCTGCGTGCGAAAGGTGGCGCAAGCGATCTGCTGCGGTTGCCCTCGATGCGAAGCATCAGGTGCTACGGTGCGGCGGGGCGGTTGCTCCGAGCCGCGACACGGCGATCTCGGCGCGCCGAAAAGCAAAACGGCCAGGCTGCCGGTAGCGGCAAGCCTGGCCGTTGGCCTTCGTCACGCCGGACGCGTGTTACTCGAACGTCTCGAGCGCGAGCAGTTCGCCGATCGTCTGCCGGCGGCGGATCAGCCGCGGCGTGCCGCGATCGACGAGCACTTCCGGCGCGAGCGGCCGGCTGTTGTAGTTCGAGGACATCGATGCGCCGTACGCGCCCGCGTCGTGCAGGAACAGCAGGTCGCCGATCTGCGGCTGCGCCAGCTTGCGGTGCGTGACCACGCCGCCCGCGTCCTGCGTGAACACGTCGCCCGATTCGCACAGCGGCCCCGCGATCGCGAGCTCGACGAGCGGCCGGCCGGCGGGCAGCGCGCCATCGTGCGTGTGCACGGACACCGCGTGGTAGCTGCCGTACATCGACGGGCGCATCAGGTCGTTGAAGCCCGCGTCGACCAGCACGAAATCGTGCTTCGGCCGGCGGTTGACGGCTTGCACTTCGGTGACGAGCGTGCCGGCCTCCGCGACGAGGAAGCGGCCCGGTTCGATCTCGATGCGCACCGGGTGGCCCAGATGCCGTTCGATCCGCTTGCGCGCGGCGTCCCACTGGCTGAAGTAGTGACCGACGTCGACGCGCGGCTCGCCGTCGCGATACGGGATCGACAGGCCGCCGCCGGCCGAGATCGCGTCGATGTCGTGGCCGAGCGACGTGACGAGATCGACCATCGCATCGCACACCTGCGACAGGTGGCCGTAGTCGACGCCCGAACCGATGTGCATGTGGATGCCGACGAGTTTCAGCCCGTACTGGCGCACGATCTCGATCGCGCGCGGCACGTCGTCGATCCAGATGCCGTGCTTGCTTTGCGGGCCGCCGGTGTTGGTCTTGTTGCTGTGGCCGTGGCCGAACCCGGGGTTGACGCGCAGCCACACGCGGTGGCCCGGCGCGTGCTCGCCGATGCGCGCGAGCATGTCGAGCGAACCGGCGTTGACGGTCACGCCGTGCTTCAGCACGGCCGCGAGCGTCGGGCGGTCGATCAGGTCGGCCGTGAACACGACGCCTTCCGGTTCGCCCGCCGGACTGAACCCGGCCGCGAGGCTGCGCTCGATCTCGCCGAGCGACACGGCATCGACGCACGCGCCTTCCTCGCGCATCAGCTTCAGGATATGGACGTTCGAGTTCGCCTTCTGCGCATAGCGGATCACGTCGAACTGACGCAGTTGGGCGATGCGGTCGCGGATGGTGTCGGCGTCGTACACCCACAGCGGGGTGCCGTATTGCTGCGCGAGCGTCGCGAGCTGGCGGGAATCGGGGGACATGGCGGATGAATCGGGTCGAATGAACGGATAGCTGAATGATGCGCCTGATTGGCTATGCAGTAAAATGCCTGTTTGTCGGCATTCGATTCATTTCTGATATACATAGCCATGCTCACGCACCGTCATATCGAGGTCTTTCGTGCGCTGATGGTCACCGGCAGCACGACGCGCGCGGCCGAGATGCTCTACACGTCGCAGCCGACGATCAGCCGCGAGCTCGTGCGGATGGAGCAGGTCGTCGGCTTCGCGCTGTTCGAGCGTACGCACGGCCGGTTGCGGCCGACGATGGCCGCGCTCACGCTGTTCGATGACGTGCGGCTCGCCTATGTGGGGCTTGAACGCGTCGCGGCAACCGCCGCGCGCCTGCGCGAGTTCCGCGACGGGCAACTGTCGGTGATCGCGCTGCCGGCGTTCTCGCACGCGATCCTGCCCGGCGCGTGCCGGCGCTTTCATGCCGCGCACGCGGGTGTCAGCGTGTCGGTCGCGACGCAGGAATCGCCGGTGCTCGAAGAGTGGCTGACCGCGCAGCGTTACGACCTCGGGTTGACCGAGCGCGATGTCGCGCCGGCCGGCACCGTGCTCACGCCGCTGCTCGAAGTCGACGAAGTGTGCGTGCTGCCCGGCGGCCATCCGCTGCTCGCGCAGGATGCGATCGACCTGCTGGATCTTGCCGATCGTCCGTTCGTGAGCCTGTCGCTGAACGATCCGTACCGCATCCTGATCGACGAGGCGTTCGCGCAGCTGGGCGTTGCGCCGCGCTCGGTCATCGATACGCCGTCGGCCGTGTCGGTGTGCGCGTTCGTGCGGCAGGGGCTCGGCGCCGCGATCGTCAATCCGCTGACCGCGCTCGATTTCGTCGGGCGCGACCTGCACGTGCGGCCGCTCACGCGGTCGTTTCCGTACCGGGTCAGCATCGTCGTGCCCGAGCACCGGCCGAAGAACCTGCTCGTCGATGCGTTCGCCGATGCGCTGCGCGGCGAGGCGAAGGCGATCCGCCGCCGGCTCGCCGCGCTCCTCGGCTGACGCAGCCGTATGATGGGCGTTTCGCCGCCGTTGTCCTCATTTTCCGGAACCTCGTCATGACCGACGCTTCGTCTTCCCTCGAACCCCCGACCCTCGCCGGCGCGCGCGTCGAACTGCGGCCGCTCGAAGCGTCCGACCGGCAGGCGCTGCTGGATGCCGCCGCGGACGGCCGGTTGTGGAACCTGAAGGTGACGGTCGTGCCCGGCGCGGAGACGATCGATGCGTACATCGATACAGCCTTGCAGGGGCGCGCGGCCGGCACCGTGATGCCGTTTGTCATCGTCGATCGCGCATCGGGCCGTGTGATCGGCAGCACGCGCTTCTGGAAGATCGATCGCAAGAATCGCAAGCTCGAGATCGGTCATACGTGGCTGAGCGAATCGGCGCAGCGCACGCGCGCGAATACCGAAGCGAAGTGGCTGCTGCTGGCGTATGCGTTCGATACGCTGCACTGCGTGCGCGTGCAGTTCACGACCGACGAGCTGAACGAGAAATCGCGCGCGGCGATCCTGCGGCTCGGTGCGAAGCAGGAAGGGATCGTGCGTCACGAACGGATCATGCCGGATGGCCGCAAGCGCAATTCGGTGCGCTTCAGCATCATCGACGACGAATGGCCCGAGGTGAGTGCGCGGTTGATGGCGAAGCTTGCGACGTAACGTGTGACGTGTGACGTGTGACGCGTGATGCGTGACGTGCGTCGCGCCGCCGGAAGGGAAGCGGTGCGCCGCGCGCGGGGCGCGGCGCTGCATCGCGTTACTGCGCCGATGCGAGGTGGTGACGCTGCGCGAGCTTCTGCGCGTCCGCATAGTGCGCCTGCAGGATCGGCAGCGACTGGCGTGCGACTTCCTTCAGCTTCGTGTCGCGGCCCGATGCGATTTCGGCCTGGAATGCCGAGATCGCCTTCTGCTGGCCGGCGAGCGCAACCTGCTCGATATACGCCTTGTCGAACTCGGCGCCGCGCAGGCTCTTGATGCTGCTCAGCATGGCCGTGTCGGGGTCGTTGGCCGGCACGTCGACGCCGCGCGGGCTCGCCGCGCGCATCGCCTGGATGATCTTTTCATCGTCGGTCGACACGCGTTGCGCGAAGGCCTTGACCTGGCTGTCCGACGTGCGCGCATCGGCGATGCGCGCCGCGTCGTGCTGCGTCGACATGGTTTTCGTGCCGTCCGTGATGAAAGCCTGGTCGGCTTCGTGGATGCGCGTCGCGGCGGCGGCCGGCGCGGCGGGCGCTGGCTGTGCGGTTTGCGCGGTCGCCGTCACGGCGACGAGAAGCAGGCCAGCGGCAGACAAAGCAAGGCGCGAGATGTGGGGAAAGCGGTTCATGTGACCTCCTTTCGATCGGGGCTCTGGTTAAAAAACGGATCAAGTGATCCGTCGCTGTGCGAGAGACCGGGCGCGCCCGGGCCGGATTCGACCGCCGCTCTGCCGCGGCGCCGGTCGAAGTGTTTCCCGGCCCGACTGATTCTAGGAGAGCGGTCGGGTAGCAGGTGCAACCGCGCTGTGGTTTGTGTAACGGTTGGTAAGACGATTCGGTGGGCACGCGCGCGGACAGGTATTGCGTACCTGATGCACGTGCGGTGTCGGCAATTTTTGCGCGCATGCGGCGCGTGCAATGCATGAGATGCGCGTGCGTGTCATCTGCATTTCATCGGCGTGCCGTTGTCGCGGCTGTTGCCGTGTCGTGCGCGTCGAGCGACGTGCCGACGCGAGCGTGCGATGCGCGTGAAAGCGTCACACGCGATCGAGCAGTGCGTCGAGGCGGGGCAGCAACGGCGTCGCGCAATGCGCCTGCAACGCGTCGGGCGCCGTGTAGCCCCACGCGACGCCCTGGAATGCGATGTGCGCGCGTCGTGCCGCATCGGCGTCGCGGATTTCGTCGCCGACATACAGCACTTCATCGGCGCGCACGCCGGCCTCGCGAACGAGCGCGCGCAGGCGACGAGCCTTGCCGAACAGCGGAATGCTGCATGCGAAATGATCGACGCGGCGGCAAGCGCGCGGGCCGAGCCTGTCGCGCACGATGTCTTCGGTATTCGACGTGGCGATCGCGATGCGGACGCCGCGCGCGGCGAGCGCGTCGAACGTTTCGTCGACGCCGGGGAACAGCATCACTTGCGCAACGCGCGGCCGCATCAGGCGGCGCATGTCGATCGTCACGCGCGGCACTTTCCACATCGGCACCTCAAGCGCGCGGATGATGTCGCGCGCCGACATCCCGCGCAGTGCCGGGCGCAATTCGGGCGTGGCGTCGCGAAAGCCGTGCATGCGTGACGCTTCCGACAGCGCCGCGAGAAAACTGTCGAGCGAATCGGCGAGCGTGCCGTCGAAGTCGAATGCGATGAGACGATAGGGCATGAAGCGGCGTGGCAGGTTTATCGGGTGAGCGACATTGTCGCCGAATCGAGGCCCGTCGCCTGCACGGCTTCCTTCGGCTGGCTCATCGACGGGCCGGAGATCGTGTCGAGCGGGTCGCCGGATGCGGCCGTGAAGCCGCCGGAAGTCATCACGCGCAACTCCGTCGCTTCGGCCGGCGGCGTGGCGGCCCAGCCGCTGCCGCTAAAGCGTTGCAAGGCCGGCCGCGCGTTGCGGGCGCCGTGAGTCGGGGAGGGCGGCAGGCGTGGGGCGACGCTACTCGTAGTGGTAGCGGCAGGACACGATGCTGATCTGAAGGTCGTCAGCTTCATAGACCAGGCGGTTCGTGTCGTCGATACGGCGCGACCAGAAGCCGGAGAGATTGGCCTTCAACGGTTCGGGTTTGCCGATGCCTTCGAACGGTGTTCGCTGCGCTTCGCGAATGAGCTGATTGATGCGTTTGAGCGTCTTGCGATCCTGCCCCTGCCAATAGACATAGTCGTCCCACGCGTCGGAAGTAAAGAGCACGCGGCGTACGCTCATTCATCATCCTCGGCGAGCTTGTGTTCTTTCGCCTTGCCCTTGCGCAGTTGTGCGATCGAGCGTTCGAGATGGGCGACGTTGGCGGGCGAGCGCAGCAAGTGAACCGTCTCCATCAGGCTGTCGTAGTAGTCCTGCGACATGATGACGGCGTTCGGTGCATCGCGACGCGTGATGAGCGTCACGTCCGCGTCGTCGACGACCTGGTCGATGACGGTCTTCAGATTGCCGCGAGCATCCGAAAAATGAATCGTGCGCATGATTTGCCTCACTTGTACATATAACGGTACAAGTATAGCACTGTCGAAAAACGTGTACGGGTTGTTGTACGAGTCTTGTAATGGCCGTGCGCGGTTGCTCGTCGCCATCCGGCAAGACGATGCGCATCCGTTTGGCCGCGGCGGATTGGCGGTGTCCCTTGTAACCCTCCGCCCGGCGCGGTATCGTCAACGCTCCGCCTTCCGCCCCCGACCGGAGAACAGACGTGCCCGCAGCCACCCCCGCCACGCTGAGATTTTCCACCGACAAGCGCGAACTCGACGTCGACGCGATCTTCGAGTTCCTGCATCGCGACGCGTACTGGTCGCAGGGCATTCCGCGTGACGTGGTCGAGCGGGCGATCGAGGGTTCGCTGTGCTTCGGCGCGTATGTCGGCGACCGGCTCGTCGGGTTCGCGCGGCTCGTCACCGATCATGCGACGTTCGCGTACCTGTGCGACGTATTCGTGCTGCCGGCCGAACGCGGCCACGGCTACGGCCGCGCGCTGATCGATCACGTGTTCGCGCAGGAGATGGTGCAGCGGCTGCGCCGCATCATGCTCGTGACGACCGACGCGCACGCGCTGTACCGGCCGGTCGGCTTCGGGCCGTCCGCGAATCCCGAGCGGCTGATGGAGATTCGCCGCCCCGACATCTACGCGAAACGCTGACGCGCGGCGCAGCGCATACAATACGCGTTTTCCGTTTTTGCCGAAGAGAAGCACACCATGACCGAACAGGAAGCCGAACAACTCGCGACGCATCGCCACTACAAGGGCGGGCTGTACCGCTACATCGGCGTTGCCCGCCATTCCGAAACCGAGGAATCGGTGGTCGTGTACGAGCACTTGTGGCCGCATGCACGCGGCCTGTGGGTGCGGCCGGAAGCGATGTTCAACGGCAATCTCGAAGACGGCACGCCGCGTTTTCGCAAGCTGCGCGACTGAGCGGGCGGCACCGGAGCCGGTGTCTAGCCGGCGCTGCCCGGTTTGTCGTGCGGCGCCTGGTGCCGCATCGCCATCGCGAAGAAGCGCCGGATTTCATCCATCAATTCCGCGCGGGCCGACGCGAAATCGAATGCGCGCCGGTTTTCGTGCGCGTAGCGCTGGCGCCAGTCGTCGGCCGCATGCCGCGCTTCGCGTGCGCGCAGATCGTCGAGTTCGGGCGTGCGCAGCGCGTGATCGGCGATCAGCGTCACGCCGTCGCGGCTGACCTCCAGCACGCCGCCCGCGACGAGGAGGCGGCGATGTTCGCCGGTCGGCGCGTCGACGAGCATCACGACCCCCGGCCGGATCCGCGTGAGCAGCGGCGCGTGGTGCGGGTAGATCCCCAGTTCTCCACTTTCCCCCGGGACGACGACGAAATGCGCGTCGCCGGCATACAGCACCGCTTCCACGCTCACGATGTCGAGCCTCATCGACGTCTTCATTTGCACTCCTTCAGACCGCCGCCGCGCCGGCGACGATTTCGCACAGCTCGGTGGTGATCTGCGCCTGTCGCGTCTTCTGGTACAGGTGCCGCAGTTCGCGCAACACGCGGTCGGCGTTGTCCGTCGCGGTCTGCATGCTGAACATCCGCGCACATTGCTCGCACGCGTAGTTTTCGACGACGGCCTGATAGAGCGTCGCCTCGACGTAGCGCAGCAGCAACGTGTCCACGACCGGTTTGGACGCGGGCTCGTACAGATAGTCGGACGCGATCGCGCCGTCGGACGGTGTGCCGGTGTCGAGCCCCGCGATCGGCAGCATCGCATCGATTCGCGGCTCGTACGCGAGCGGGCTCGTCAGCCGGTTGTACGCGACGTGCACTTCGTCGAGCTCGCCGTTGACGAACGCGGTCAACGGCACGAGCAGCGCGCCGAGCAACTGCTCGAAGTGCGGCTCGGCGGCCAGGCCGCTCGCACGTGCCGTGATGGTCGCGCCGTGGCGCAGCAGCGGCGCGATGCCGCGCGCGCCGATCACGCTCAGTTCGCATGCGACGCCGGCCTGGTCCCAGCGTTGGAGCGCATCCACGCATTCGACGAGCAGCCGCGCATTGAGCGGGCCGCACAGCCCGCGATCGGTGCTGACGACGATCAGGCCGACGCGGCGCACGGTCTCACGTCGCGCCATCAGCGCCGATGCGTGGTCGGGCCGGTCGCGCAGCACGCGTTCGGCCATCGCGCCGATGCGCGCCGCGTACGGGCGGAACTCGCGCGCGCGCCGCTGCGCGCTCGCCATCTTGGTGCGCGCCATCATTTCCATCGCCTTGGTGATCTTGCGCGTGGACGAGGTACTGGCGATCTTCGAGCGGATTTCGCGTGTGTGCATGTCAGGGGGGGGCGTCGTGGCCATCCGAATGTCATCGTGCGGTTTCATGCTATCGGGACTTCACCTGAAACGATTGACGAGAATCAAACGATCTCGTCCCGTCACGCACCAGAATGCGTTCACGTGATCCTTGCGAAGGGGTAGTCGATGACCGATTTCCGTACGCATCAGAAATACGAAGCGCTGATTGCGCGTTGCCGTGCATTACGCCCGGTGACGGTCGCGGTCGCGCATCCTTGCGATGAGGTATCGCTGCACGCGGCCGTCGCCGCCGCGCGGGCCGGTATCGTCGTGCCCATCCTGGTCGGTCCGACGGCGCGGATCACGGCGCTCGCCGCGACGCTCGACATCGACCTGTCCGGTTATCGGCTTGTCGATGCGCCGCACAGTCACGCGTCGGCCGCGCGCGCCGTCGAGCTGGTGCGCGCGGGCGACGCGCAGGCGCTGATGAAAGGCAGCCTGCATACCGACGAGTTGCTGGAGGAAGTGGTGCGCGCCGACATGGGGTTGCGTACCGGGCGGCGCCTGAGCCACGTGTTCATCATGGACGTGCCGACTTACCACAAGCCGCTGTTCATCACCGACGCGGCCGTCAATATCCGTCCGACGCTCGAGCAGAAGGCCGATATCGTGCAGAACGCGATCGATCTCGCGCACGCGCTCGGCGTCGCCCGGCCGAAGGTGGCGATCCTGTCGGCGGTCGAG
Source organism: Burkholderia catarinensis (assembly GCF_001883705.2). GTDB lineage: Bacteria > Pseudomonadota > Gammaproteobacteria > Burkholderiales > Burkholderiaceae > Burkholderia > Burkholderia catarinensis. Next base: position 151,191 of record NZ_MDEQ02000006.1, on the reverse strand, counting down.
ACGGTCAGCTCGAAGCTGCCGTCGACGCTCGACGCGGCCGCGCTGTGCAAGATGGCCGAGCGCGGCCAGATCACCGGCGCGCTGCTAGACGGGCCGCTCGCGCTCGACAACGCGATCAGCCCGGAAGCCGCGCGGCTCAAGCATCTCGGTTCCGCGGTCGCGGGCGATGCGGACATCCTCCTCGCGCCCGACCTCGAGGCCGGCAACATGCTCGCGAAGGAGTTGACGTACCTGGCGAATGCCGATGCGGCGGGCATCGTGCTCGGCGCGCGCGTGCCGGTGATCCTGACGAGTCGCGCCGACAGCGAACGCACGCGCCTGGCGAGCTGCGCGGTCGCAGCGCTCGTCGCGGAGGCGGCGCGCGCCACGGCGGCGCCCGTGGCCGCGCCGGCGGTTGCGGCCGACGCACACTGACGGGGCTGCGATGCGACATCCCGTCCTGGTGCTCAACGCCGGCTCGTCGAGCCTCAAGTTCTCGGTCTACGACACGCGCGAGGATCGCTCGCTCGATGCGGGCCTGCACGGGCAGGTCGAGGGCCTGCATGGCGCACCGCATCTGTTCGTGGCCGACGCGCATGGCGCGACGCTCGCCGACAGCCCCGTCGCGCGACCGGGGCATCAAGGCGCGATCGAAGCGCTGCACGCGTGGTTCGCGGCTCACGTCGGGCGGGAGGCCGCGTTCGACGGCGTCGGGCACCGGGTCGTGCATGGCGGCCCGGATTTCACCGCGCCGGTGCGGATCGACGCGCGCGTGCTCGATGCGATTGCGTCGCTTTCGCCGCTCGCGCCGTTGCACCAGCCGCATCACGTCGAGGCGATTCGCGCGGTCGCCGCGGTTGCGCCGGACCTGCCGCAGGTCGCGTGTTTCGACACCGCGTTCCATTCGACGGTGCCGGCGCTCGAACGGGAGTTCGCGTTGCCGCGCGCGCTGACCGAGCAGGGGATCGTGCGCTACGGTTTCCACGGGCTGTCGTACGAGTACATCGCGACGGCGCTCGCGGGGCTCGATCCGTCGTGGGTGCAGCGCCGGACGGTTGTCGCGCACCTCGGCAACGGCGCGAGCCTGTGCGCGCTCGCGAACGGCCGCAGCGTCGCGACGACGATGGGGTTCACGGCCGTTGACGGGCTGCCGATGGGCACGCGCACGGGCGCGCTGGATCCGGGCGTGATCCTGTACCTGCAGCGTCACGAGGGCCGGTCGCTCGACGAGGTCGAGCATCTGATCTACGAGGAATCGGGCTTGCTCGGCGTGTCCGGCGTGTCGAGCGACATGCGCACGCTGCTCGCGAGCGACGCACCGTCGGCCGCGCACGCGGTCGAGCTGTTCGCGTATCGCGCGGCCCGCGAACTCGCCGCGCTGGCCGGCGTGCTCGGTGGTCTCGACACGCTCGTGTTCACGGCGGGCATCGGCGAGCACGCGCCGCGCGTGCGCGAACGGATCTGCAGCCGTGCGGCGTGGCTCGGCGTCGTGCTCGACGACGCGGCGAACGCCGCCGGCCTGCCGGTGATTTCGAGCGACGCGTCACGCGTGACAGTGCGCGTGATCCCGACCGACGAGAACCTGATGATCGCGCGGCACACGCGCCGCGTGCTGGACGACGCGGTCCCTTCCACACCGTATCCGACCTGACGAGACCTTCGATGACAGCACGCGACACGTCTTTCCCTGCCGCCAGCGCCCCCGCGCTGCCGATTTTCTGGCCGATGGCCGCCGCCACGGCGATGTTTGCGGCCGGCTCCGAGATCGCGGCGCGCAATCTGCGCTTCCTCGCGGAAGAGGAGAAGCTCCATTTCGAGGTGCATCCGGCGCTGGCATCGACGAACCGGCCGTTGCTGGAGTTGCGGACGATGACGTTTCGCGATTATTCCGCCGCGCCGGCGCACGGGCTGCCGACGATCGTCGATGCGCCGTATGCGGGGCACAGCGCGATGATCGCGGACTACCAGCCGGGGCAGAGCCTGATGCAGACGCTGCGCGAGCACGGCCTCACGCGTCTGTACCTGACCGACTGGCGCTCGGCCACCGAGGACATGAAGGACCTCGAGATCGACCAGTATCTGGCCGAGCTGAATGTGTGCGTCGACGAGCTCGGCGGCCGCGTGAATCTCGTCGGGCTGTGTCAGGGCGGCTGGATGTCCGCGATGTATGCGGCGCGTTTCCCGCACAAGGTCGCGAGCCTCGTGCTGGCGGGCTCGCCGATCGACACCGACGCGGGCGACGGCCCGATCAAGCGGATGGTGCACACGTATCCGACGTCGTTCTACGAGGAACTCGTCGCGATGGGCGGCGGGCTGATGCGCGGGCGCTTCATGCTGCGCGGCTGGAAGAACATGCATCCCGACCAGCACTATCTCACCGAGCACGTCGACCTGTACGAGCATCTCGACGATCCCGAATACCTGCGCAAGCGCGAGGTGTTCGCGAACTGGTACGAGAGCCCGATCGACCTGCCGGGGCGCTGGTACCTGCAGGCGATCGCGCAGATCTTCAAGGAGAACCGGCTTGCGAAGGGCACGTTCGTCGCGCTCGGGCGCACGCTCGACCTGAAGGACGTCGCGTGCCCGGTGTATCTGCTCGCCGGCGAGGCCGACGACATCACGACGCCGGAGCAGGTGTTCGGGGCGCGAGACCTTCTCGGGACGCCGGCGTCGCGGATCGAGAGCCGGCTCGTGCCGGGCGGCCATATCGGCCTGTTCATGGGGTCGCGCACGCTGACGACGGTGTGGCCGGACATCGCCCGGTGGATCGCGGCGCAGCAGTAGGCCGGTGCGGCTCGACAGGGGAAACGACATGACGTTGCGACGCAAGCGTGGGCTCGTCGTCGGCATCGCGAACGAGCAGAGCATCGCGTGGGGATGCGCGCGTGCGTTTTGCCGGGCGGGCGCGACGCTCGCGGTGACCTGGCAGTCGGAGAAGACCTTGCCGCACGTCGAGCCGCTGTTCGCGCAACTCGACGCGCCGATCCGGATGCCGCTCGACGTCGGGCGGCCCGACCAGATGGCGGCGGTATTCGACGCGATCGCCGTGCAATGGGGCGCGATCGACTTCGTGCTGCATTCGGTGGCGTATGCACCGAGGGCCGATCTGCACGGCCGCGTGGTCGACAGTTCGCCGGAAGGCTTCGCGTTGGCGATGGATACCTCGTGCCATTCGTTCATCCGGATGGCGAGGCTCGCCGAGCCGCTGATGACGCGAGGCGGCAGCCTGATGGCGATGAGCTATCTCGGCGCGGACCAGGTCGTCGCGAACTATGGGGTGATGGGGCCGGTCAAGGCCGCGCTCGAAGCGAGCGTGCGGTACCTGGCGGCCGAACTCGGCGGCACGGGCATTCGCGTCAACGCGATTTCGCCGGGCGTGCTGCCGACGCGCGCGGCGTCGGGCCTGCCGGACTTCGACCGGCTGCTTGACGATACCGCGCGCCGGGCGCCGCTGCATCACGCGCTGGACATCGACGACGTCGGCGCGTTCTGCGCGTTCCTTGCCGGCGACGGCGCACGGGCGATCACGGGCGGCACGCACTATATCGACGCCGGCATGCACATGCTCGGCTAGGGCCTGTTCACGCTAATAACGGGCTTGCGAACGTGCCTTTCCGCCCGTCCCCCAAGGGGACTTCCTTCGGGGCGCGTGCAAGGAGAGAGGAGGCGCAATAGCCGTAGCTATTGCAACGACGAACGACGCCGCAATGCGGGCGGAAAGGCACGTTCCCCTGTTTGGAAAAAATCATTCGTGGGGCTGGCCCCCAGAAGGGCCGATCGCCGCGTCATACTCCTCGCGAATACGTCGAGTATTCGCTTCGTCGTATTCCTTGCGCTCGGCCCTTCTGGGGGCCAGCGCAAGCCCGTTATTAGCGTGAACAGGCCCTAGGCCCTATGCCGGCGGCACGCGACCGTCAGGTGCGCGCGAATGCCTGCACGAGGGCCGGCGGTGCGTGCGTGACCGTCACCTCCGGCGTGCCGTGCCACGCCGCGAGTTTCTTCACGGCCTTTGCGACGTCGGCCGCGAGCCCCGTGCCGAACCGCACGCCCGGCTCGACATGCACGGCCTTCAGTTCGAACGTGCCGAGCGCGCGATGCGCTTTCGCATCGATGCGGCCGACCAGCCGGCCGCGATGCAGCACGGGCAGGCAGAAATAACCGTAGCGCCGCTTGTGCCCGGGCGTATAGCACTCGATCGTGTAATCGAATCCGAACAGCGTCGATGCGCGCCGCCGGTCCCAGACGACCGGATCGAACGGCGACAGCAGCGTCGTGACCGTCGAGCGCAGCGTGTCGGCTTCGGCGGCCGGCAGCAACGCGTCGAGCGAGCGATGCACGTAGGCCGGCTCGTTCCAGCCGGCGATCTGCACCGGAACCAGGTCGCCCGCGTCCGCGAGCCGCTCCAGTTCCGCGTGGTACGAACGGCGCGGCAGCCGGTAATAGTCGGCCACCCAGTCCGCGCGCACGACGCCGAGCGCGCGGCACGTGTAGTCGAGCAGCGCGGGCAGCACGGCCTCGCGCGGCGGCAGGTCGCGCGTGTCGTCCCAGCCGGGCAGCACGCGCTCGCGCACGTCGTACACGCGCTGGAAATTGCGGCGTTCCGACACCATCAGGTCGCCGGTCGTGAACAGCACCTCCAGGTGCCGCTTCTCGGGCTTGCGATCCCACCATCCGTTGCCCTTCACGCCATCCTCGCGCGCGAAATCGGCCGACCGCACGGGGCCCTCGTCGCGAATCCGCGCGAGCAGCCGCTCGATGTCGGGACGATTCTGCTCATGCCACTCGGCCGCGTATTTCCAGCCCATCCCCGACGGATCGAGCATCTTGTAGCGCATCAGCCCGAACTGCTCGACGGGCAGGAAGCAGGCTTCGTGCGACCAGTATTCGAACAGGCGCGCCTCGGCGAGATGTTCGTCGAGCCACTGCGGCGAGAAATCGCCGAGACGGCTGAACAGCACCAGATACGGGCTGCGCGCGACGACGTGAATCGTGTCGATCTGCAACTGCGCCATCCGGCGGATCGTATCGAGTACGTCGGATTTGGTCGCCTTGCGGCGCGGCGGCGTCAGCAGGCCCTGCGCGGCGAGATGCAGCGCGCGGGCGGCGGCGGGCGAGAGCGTAAGCATCGGCATGGCGGCTGAGGGTGGCGGTCGGCGATCACTTTAGCGCGAAAGCGGCGGGCGCGTGCGACGCGCCGATGCAACGCGTCTGACAATGCTTGACAGATGCGTTTCGCAAGTTTCCCTATAGTGCAGTTCATGGCGCGACGACAAGTGCGCGCAACGATTCCGCTTCCGACGCACATATGTCAATGGCACGCAGGAAGCGAATCCGGGATTCTCAACCCCCATCGGGAGACCCGGAGCCCTGAGCGGACATCCATGCGGCTGTGCACCGGCCCCGTGTGGATGTCCGCTGATTTTTTTGTTTTTCCGGTTCGCGTCGCGGGCCGCTTTTCCTTCCGCCCGCTCCGCCTTTTCCCGCTCGTCTGCTTATTGCTTATTGCCTACTGCCGCTTGCCGCGCGCGACTTCGTCGCCGGCGCCGGGCGGCAGCCGCCGCGTGATCGGAATCGACGCGAACGAGCACAGCCCGACCACGAGAAACGCGGGCCAGAAATCCGACCACACCATCGTCTGATGGCCCTGCAGCCAGTGCGACAGATGCAGCACGAGGCCGGCCACCGTCACGCCGAGGCCGAGCGACATCTGCTGCACGACGCTGCCGAGGCTCGTCGCGCGGCCCGCGTCGCGCGGCGAGATATCCGCGTAGATCATCGAATTCAGGCTCGTGAATTGCAGCGCGGGGAAGATGCCGCCGACGAGCACGATCAGCCAGATCGCCCAGGTCGGCATGCCGGGATGGAACACGCCGTACGCGGCGATCGCGAGGCCCGCGAATGCCGCGTTGTAGATCAGCACCGTGCGAAAGCCGAAGCGGCGCAGCGTATGCGTGGCCGTCGAGCGGCTCATCGCGCCGCCGAGCGCGGACGCGCATGTGATGAGCCCCGAATGGAACGCGCTCATGCCGAGCCCTTCCTGCAGCGCGAGCGGCAGCAGGAACGGCACCGCGCCGAGGCCGATGCGGAACAGCGACCCGCCGACGACGCTCGCGTGGTAGGTCGGGATCTTCAGGAAACTGAGGTCGAGCACCGGGCGCTCCTTGCGGCGCGCGTACGGCACGTACAGCGCGAGCATCACGGTGCCGGCCACGCACATGGCGATGGCGTTCGAGCGCGACGTGAGCGCACCGTCGATCAGCGTGAGGCCCATCAGCAGCAGCGCGGCGCCGCTGGCCGACAGCAGGAAGCCGAACCAGTCGAGCGGGCCCGGATCGGGCTCGTGCGTGTTCGCGATGTGCTTGCTGGCGAGATAGATCCCGTAGATGCCGATCGGCACGTTGATGAAGAAGATCATCCGCCAGTGCAGGTAGGTCGTGATGAAGCCGCCGACGAGCGGCCCGACCGTGGGCCCGAACAGCGCGGGAATCGCGAGGTAGTTCATCGCGCGCACGAGATCGGAGCGCGGCACCGCGCGGAAGATGATGATGCGGCCGACCGGCACCATCATCGCGCCGCCGACACCCTGTATGAAGCGCGCGAACGTGAGCACGCCGAGCGAATTGGAGGCCGCGCACATCAGCGAGCCGACGACGAAGATGCCGATCGCGGTGCGGAAGACGGAGCGTGCGCTGAAGCGATCGGCGAGCCAGCCGCAGATCGGGATGAACACGCCGAGCCCGACCACGTAGGCCGTGATCGCAATGTTCAGTGTGACGGGGTTGTGCCCGAAGTCCCTCGCCATCGCGGGCAATGCGGTGACGATGATGTTCGCGTCGACGCTTTCCATGAACAACGCACAGGCAACGATGAGCGGTGCTAGAAAGACGGGCGACATGGGCTGGGCGCGCGGTAAAGGCGTCATTATGCCCACAATGTGGTCGTTGCGTCACGTGCGACAACGGTTGTTCCGCATGTTGCAACAGTCGTTCCTGTTTGCGTGCGCGGAAGAAGAGACGACTGCCGCGTCGGCTGCGATGCGTGACATGACACATGACAGCGGTGTGCCGTCGCGGCCGCGAAACTTGCGTGCGGTGCGCGTTTCATGCGACAGTCGGACCTCACTCGCATTCCGGACACAACGACGCGCATCGATCGAAAACCATCGAGACGAGCGCGCGCGCGAACGAGACCTCGTGCCGATCCACTCACCATCGAAAGGAGGGGACACGCCATGACGTCACGTCGTGCCGCATCGATTGCATCTCGCTTCCCGGTTCGTCTCTCGTCTCATCTCGCACCGCCCGCGCCGCGTCTTCGCTGGGCCGCCGCACTGGTCGTCGCGTATCTCGCGGTCGCCGGCTGCGCCGCACAGGCGGACAACGCGAACCAGGCCGCCGTTCAGGCGGCCGCGCCACCCGCGGCCGCGGTTGCCGGCCCCGCGTCAGGCACGCTGCTGCCGCCGCCGAGCCAGCTCTACGGCGACCTGTTCGTCGCGGTGCAGACCGCGCAGCTCTATCCCGACCAGAAGACCTTCGTCGACGCGACGCCCGATACCGATCCCGCGACGATCCTGCAGTTGTATCAGCAACAGAAATCGCAGCCGGGCTTCTCGCTGAAGACGTTCGTCGGCCAGCACTTCACGCCGCCACCGGAAGGCGGCGTGACGCCGCCGCCGAACCAGACGCTGCGCCAGCATATCGACTGGCTGTGGCCGCAGCTCACGCGCACGAGTACGACGGTGCCGCCGTACGGTTCGCTGATCGCGATGCCGAAGCCGTATGTCGTGCCGGGCGGCCGCTTCCGCGAAGGCTACTACTGGGATACCTATTTCACGATGCTCGGGCTGCAGGTGTCGGGGCGCGAGGATCTCGTCGACGACATGCTCGACAACTTCGCGCATCTGATCGACACGATCGGGCACATCCCGAACGGCAACCGCACGTACTACGCGAGCCGCTCGCAGCCGCCGTTCTTCGCGTACATGGTCACGCTCGCCGCGCAGGTGGAAGGCGACAAGGTCTACCAGAAATACCTGCCGGAACTGCGCAAGGAGCATGCGTACTGGATGCAGGGCGAAACCACGACGCCGCGCGGGCAGGCCACGCGCCACGTGGTCGCGATGCCCGACGGCGCGGTGCTGAACCGCTACTGGGACGCGAGCGATACGCCGCGCGACGAGTCGTATCTCGAGGACGTGACGACCGCGAAGTCGGTGCCCGGCCGCCCGGCGAACGACGTGTACCGCGACCTGCGCGCGGGCGCCGAAAGCGGCTGGGACTACAGCTCGCGCTGGTTCGGCGACGGCAAGACGCTCGCGACGATCCGCACGACGTCGATCGTGCCGGTCGACCTGAATAGCCTGATGTTCCATCTCGAGACGACGATCGTGAAGGGCTGCACGGTCACGCGCGATATCGGATGCGTGACCGATTTTTCAGCGCGCGCGGCGCGGCGCGCGGCCGCGATCAACCGCTATCTGTGGAACCGCCGCGGCTATTACGGCGACTACGACTGGCAACTGCGCAAGCCGCGCGACGGCGTGACGGCGGCCGCGCTGTATCCGCTGTTCGCGGGTGTCGCGTGGCCCGAGCGTGCGAAGGCGACCGCGCGCGAGGTGCGCAAGACGCTGCTGCAGCCGGGCGGCCTCGCGACGACGACCGAGAACACGGGCCAGCAGTGGGACGCGCCGAACGGCTGGGCGCCGCTGCAGTGGATCGCGATCGACGGGCTGCGCCGCTATGGCGAACCGGCGCTGGCGAAGGACATCGGCACGCGTTTCCTGTCCGACGTGAAGCAGGTGTATGCGACCGAAGGCAAGCTCGTCGAGAAGTACGTGGTCGAAGGCGCCGGCACGGGCGGCGGCGGTGGCGGCGAATATCCGTTGCAGGACGGTTTCGGCTGGACCAACGGCGTCACGCTGAAACTGCTCGGGCTGTACGGCGAGTGACGCGCGGCGCGGGCCGCGCGCTCGCGCTGCAAGAAAAAGCACGGGCCGGACTGTCGCGCGAGCGGCCGTCCGGCCCGTTTTCGTATGCGGCTTGCGTCAGAACGTGATCGTCGTGCGCACGCCGACCACCGTTTCGTTGCCGATGCGCGCACCCGCCGCGTTCGGGTTCGGGATGCCGCCGCCCGGGCGGAAGAAGTGCTGCAGGTCGGCCTGCAATTGCCACCACGGCGTGACCTGGTACTGGTAGGTCGCCTCGACGACCGTCTCCGCGCGGCGCACCGGATAGCCGGGCGTCGTGTACGCGCCGGTGTCGCCGTCGAGGCCACGCGCATGCGAGCCGATCTTCGTGTAGCCGACCGCGAGGCCCGCGACGTCGTTGTCGCGTCCGGCGAACGGCGCCTTCAGCGTGACGCCTGCATTGGCGGCGAAATCGACGAGATTGCGATCGCCCGGCGCGCCCATCACGCGCGCGAACACGCCGACCGAGCGCGGGCTGTCGGCCGACCGCCACACCATCTGGTCCGCGACCGCATAGAACCCGTAGTTGCCGCGATGGGTGGCCGGCATGCCGTTGCTCGCCGGATTCGCGAGCGACAGGCCGTCGGTGCCGAAGCGCGGGTCGTTCGCATGCTGCGACTGATACCAGAAGCCGAGCTTGTACGTACCCGGCAGGCCGGCCGGCTGCGGCGCCTTCGGATCGGCGGGCGGCGCGTTCAGCGCGTACTGCACTTCGCCGATCACGAATGCGCCGCTGCGCAGGTTGAAGTTGGTGCCGTGCGCGTTCAGTCGCTGCGCGTCGCCGTCGGTGCGGCCGGCCGGGTTGCCGTCGAACACGCCGACCATCGCGGTCCACGCGTCGGCCGGCTGCACGCGCAGCCGCACGCCGAGCGACGACAGCGGATACGCGGGGCCGCCTGCCGGCAGGTCGGTGGCCGGCAGCACGGGCCAGCCGAACGTGGCGTTCATGAAGGTCGCCGCGTTCTGGCTCACCATGAATTCCTGGTCGACGCTCTGCTGGCCGACCTTCACGTCGGCCTTGCCGTCGAGGAACGCCTGCTGGTACCAGAGCTCCCACAGGCGCGTGGTCGAATTCGCCTCGATGCCGGTCGCGGTCTGCAGCGTCTGCAGATAGCGCTGCGTGAGGTTGGTGCCGTGAATCTGCAGCCCCGACACGTTGAACGTGCCGCCCGGCAGGCCGATCGCCTTGCCCGTGTCGACGTTGAAACCGAATTGCGTGAGCCCCTGGTACGCGCCGCCGCGATTCGTGCCGCCGGACGTGTTGTACAGGTACTCGCTGGTTTCCTGCAGGCTCAGCGTGACGCCGTGATCGCCGAGCAGGTCGCGCAGGCCGCCCATGTTGCCGAGCAGGTTCGAGCGCTCCCAGAAGCCGGTGGGGGCGGGCGCGGCAGCATCGGCGGCCTGTTGTGCGGGAGCGGCGGCGTCGCTGGCGCCGGCCGCCGGTTCGGCCGCGGCCGGCGATGGCGCTTGCGCGAACGCGGGCGCGACGGCGAGCGACAGCAGCAGCGTGGCGAGCGCATCGAGGCGGAGCTTGCGCGGGACGGAGTCGAGGTCATTCTTCATGCGGGTTCCGTTGACGGTTTGATTAGTTAGGCTGACGAAGTGCAAACGTGATTCGGGAAGCGTGGCACGGCCGCGCGGCGACGGGGTTACGACAGCCAGCCGCCGACGCGCCACACCTGCGCGAAGCCGAGGCGTGACGCCGCCGCGCACAGCAGCGCGGCGAGCGCGACCGCGGCCGCCGTCGCGGCGACCAGCACGCAGTCGAGCGGGCGGGGCGCTGCCGGCATGCAGGCGAGCGCCGTGCCGCGCCAGTTGCTGAATGCGTGCGCGAGCGGCGAGAGGCCGGATGCGAACGAATGGTCGCACGCGACGTGCACGATGCGCTTGAGTCTGACCGCGAACGATTGGAAGAACATGACACTGCCTCCGTCCGGTCCGGCGGAGGCCGGACGACGTGATCGAGCGCGGGCGCATGACGCGGCCTGCGATCGGAGGGTGGAACATAACGGAGCGTGCGACGGACGAACCGGCAATGGCCGGCCCGGGAGGAGGCGCGCTAACCCGACGAATGCGAGCTAGCGGCGAAAGACATGCGTCTGGCTGCTATCTCGCGATGGCTTGGCCGGCCTGGGCCGGCATCGAACTGCAACTAGAGCATGTGTCCACGGAGGGACTCCCTTGATGAATTGGGGCGGATTGTAGTCGCGACTTTTGCTGCGGTGCAAGTAAAAAACGCATAAAAGATGAGGCATGTGGCGTGCACGTCGCAGCGGCACGGGACGGGTAGGAGGAGCGGAGCGCAGGCCGCCGCGCCGTTGTTCGCACACATCGGCCAGTGATCGCGCCGTGACGCGCTGAAAGGTTTCGGCGCGTCGTTTCAAGGGCAAATCTTTCAGTCGCGTAAAGCGGGAAATTTATTTCGGGAAATGGGGTTTCAAGGGGTTGACTTCACTTTCGGGCGATCCATAGAATCCGCCATCTTCACTCTTGGGGCCGCCGCCTTGGACGCCTGCAGTAGTCGATCTTCGAACGAAATTTCCGCCTGAGCGACCGACGTCCGCGCCTCATCGAAGCCGCCGTTTGTCTCCCGGGCAAACGGTGCGCGCAGCAGTACTCCGCAGCAACTCCCTACGTGCACCCTGATTCGCGCCGGTTAGCGTGATGCGTTTTCGCATGCGCCGTCCGGTTTCACCGCCGCCAGGCAGGCGGCCGCGTTCGCGCATGCCTCGTTCAGGCATCGCGAATGCCGGCCCGCAAGCTGACGGTGGCCAACCGTGTTCTCTGGAACACCGCACAGGAGCCGTGATGAACGACAGTGACAGTTGTCCCTTATGCCCGTTGCACACAGACCCTTTTGAACCCGGGTCGCAGGGACAATCCGGCCGACTAGCCTGACACGTCGTTCAGGCCCCGGACTGGCCCGGCGCCCACCACGCGGCCGGCACGCCTGCCGTCGCCGCACGGAGCCAGACCATGAACTTCGGCCTTCTGCTGTCGAATCTTCCGCACGTCACGGATTCGCGCAACCACTACGACGCGATGCTGACGTTCGACGTCCGTCCGCGGGTGTTCTCGCGCCTGTTGAGCCGGCTGAAATCGTTGATCCGCTGAAAAGAACCGCCGAGCGCGCCTCGGCATGCGCACGCGCCGCCGCCTTCGAGCGGCTGCCCCGCGCGCATTCCAAGGTCGCATGCTCATCGGATAACCCTTAGCCGTACGGAACACATCATGTCCACGCCATCCAACGTTTCTCCACCGATCGCCGCCGAACGCAGCGCCGTGCTCGACGAAGCGCACGTCGGCGACATCCGCGGCGCGCTCGGCACGATCGCGCATCACGACACCGCCGCGCGCGGCACGTGGTGGGCGCGCCTGCGCACGCTGCTCGCGATCATCGGCCCCGGCCTCATCGTGATGGTCGGCGACAACGATGCCGGCGCATTCGGCACCTACACGCAGGCCGGCCAGAACTACGGCACGACGCTGCTGTGGACGCTGCTGCTGCTCGTGCCCGTGCTGTACGTGAACCAGGAAATGGTGCTGCGCCTCGGTGCGGTCACGGGCGTCGGCCATGCGCGACTGATCTTCGAGCGCTTCGGCAAGTTCTGGGGTGCGTTCAGCGTGATCGACCTGTTCCTGCTCAATGCGCTCACCATCGTCACCGAGTTCATCGGCATCACGTTCGTGCTCGATTTCTTCGGGCTTCCGAAGGTGGCCGGCGTGTGCGTGGCCGCCGCGCTGACGATGGCCGCGGTGAGTACCGGCGATTTCAGGCGCTTCGAGCGGTTCGCGATCGGGCTGTGCGTGATGAGCCTGCTGCTCGTGCCGGTGCTCGTATCGATTCATCCGCCCGTCGCGCAGATGACGAGCGATTTCTTCGTGCCGAACTGGCCCGCGCACGCGAAGCTGTCGGACGTGATGCTGCTCGTGATCGGCATCGTCGGGACGACCGTCGCGCCATGGCAGTTGTTCTTCCAGCAGAGCTACGTGATCGACAAGCGCATCACGCCGCGCTTCATGAAGTATGAAAAGGCCGACCTGTGGATCGGCATCGCGTTCGTGCTGGTGGGTGCGGTCGCGATGATCGGCTTCAGCGCCGCGCTGTTCGGCGGGCATCCGGAAGCCGGCAACTTCACCGACGCGGGCGGCATCATCGCGGGCCTCGAGAGATATGCGGGCCGCACGAGCGCGACGCTGTTCGCGGTGGCGCTGCTCGACGCGTGCATCATCGGCGCGGCGGCCGTGTCGCTGTCCACCGCCTATGCGATCGGCGACGTGTTCAAGATCCGCCACTCGCTGCACCGCGGCGTGTCCGATGCGAAGGGCTTCTATCTCGTGTACTTCGGCATCGTCGCGGCCGCGGCCACGCTCGTGTTGATTCCGGGCAGCCCGCTCGGCCTGCTGACCGAAGCCGTGCAGACGCTCGCGGGCGTGCTGCTGCCGAGCGCGACGGTATTTCTGCTGGTGCTGTGCAACGACCGCCAGGTGCTCGGCCCGTGGATCAACTCGACGAAGCTCAACGTGTTCACCGGTGCGGTGATCTGGGTGCTGGTGCTGCTGTCGATCATCCTGACCGCGTCGGTGATGTATCCGGATATCAGCGGCGAAGCGATCGTCGACGTGCTGGTGGGCGGCACCGTGCTTGCGATCGCGGGCTATCTCGCAACGGTATTGATTCGCCGCAACAAGCGCGTCGTCGAACCGGCCGTCGATCGCTCGTTGCGCGACACGTGGCGCATGCCGCCGCTCGAAACGCTCGAGCCGCGGAACATGACGCTCGCGACGCGGATCTGGATGGCCGTGCTGCGCGGCTATCTCGTGATCGCGGTCGGTCTCGTGATCGTCAAGGTCGTGCAGATGACGCTGCTGAAGTAGCGCAGCGCGTTTGACAGGAAGCGGCGCCGGACCCAGCACCGCGCCGCAACCCGCACATGCCGGCCCGCGAGGCCGGCATGTGCGTATACGCGTCCGTTTTCCGGAAGCAGCGATGCGCCGCCGTCAGATCAGCTCGAGCTTCGACGTCAGGTACGTGAGCTGGATCCGGTTCGCGACGCCGAAGCGCTTGCGCAGTTTGCGCAGGTGATAGTCGACGTTGTGCGCGCTGGTGTCGAGGCGCCGGCCGATCTCCTTGTCGGATGCGCCTTCGGCAATGCCGAGCAGCAGTTCCTGCTCGAACGGCGTGAGCCCGTTCACCGCACGCTCGCGCGACGTCGAGATCAGTTGCGGCGACGCGAACTTGTGCACCGACAGCCCGATCGACAGCGCCTGCTCGATCGTCGCCGGCGTGATCCATTCGCGCGTGCGGCGCGGCGCGGTGAAGCTCGTGAACGCATGCAGCCGCGTGCCGGGAACGGCCATCGAATACATGATGCCGCTGCACATCCCGTCGTCCTGCATCGTCTGCAGGAAGCCGTCGAGCGCGGCCGGGCTCACGCGCGGGCCGTCGCCGCGTTCGCGATGCTCGCGGCGCAACTGCTGCAGGTCCCATACGATCGGCATGTTGCCTACGCGTGCGCCGAGCGTGCGCGGATCGACGTCGTGATGGTTGTGCCGCACGTAGTCGCCGCGATAGGTGGCCGGCGTGAACGCTTCGTGCAGGTAGAGACTTTCGACACGTTCGCGCGCGAATTCGAGCGCGAAGTACGCGAACGTCGAGAAGCCCGTGAGGTGCAGCAGGCTCGCGACGATCCGGTTGCGCTCGGCCGTGCTCTGCGCATCCGCGAGCGTATCGGCGACGCCGAGCTTCGGCGCGTGCGGCTGCGTGACGTCGCCGCGCTTCACGTCGTCGCACCAGACGACCTGCACGGTACGCTCCCGCAGCGCATCCGCGCATGTGTTCAACCCGCGCGGCGGGCGGGAAAAGCTTGGGGCGACCGCTTCTTCATGCAATGCAATATCGGACATGAGACATCCCTCGGAATCGACGCGCATCGCCTGGCGGCGGCCGTATCGTTCACGGCATTCGCGGCGGTGCGATCGAGCTTCGTTTTGATATGCGCCGATCGTCATCCCTGACGAAACGCGGGGGCATTGTACAAAAATGCCTGTGTACGCGTAATATGCCGTAATACTAATTGCGGCGAAAGTTTCATATTCGCACGCATATAACGATGACCAGAAAATCATAAAGAAAAGACCAGATCGTGACGGGGCGCAGTTTCACATATTGGGAAAGGGCGGGCTCCTCATGACACATGCTGACGGCGCACCACGCGTCGAGTGGTTCTCACAAGCCGATATAACGGCCGCTGCCGCTTATTCGAACGAATATCAGGCAATCGAGCGCGACGTTCTTACCGGCATTCAAATCGGATTCGGTAAAACCGACCTTGCTCCGGTCGATTTCACGCAATGCCATGCGCGATTGCGGCAAATCGGATTCAGCACGCTCGGTTACGGCGCCTATGAAATGATCGGGCGGCGCATCCTGTGCGCGCATCTGCTGCGCGACCTCGCGCCGGCGACGTTCATGCAGCCGTTTATCGAAGGCATGCTGTACGAGAGCGATCCGCGGTTCGCGCAGGTGCGGCAGAGCGGCTTTCCGGTCGCGTGGCGGCTCGACGAGATCGAGTCGGCCGCGCAGGGCAGCGGCGACCGCAAGGTGCTGGCGCTCGCCGGCCATCTGCGCGCGCACGCGATGAACAGCGGCGTGATCTTCGGCCTGTCGGCGCCGCGCCTCGACCTGCGCGTCGCGGTGAACGTGACGTCGGAGACGCACGGCACCGACTGGATCGACGACCGCGTAATTGGCGGCGCGCTGTCGGTGAGCCTCGCGGTGCATCGCGTCGCGCTGCCGTTCCTCGAGGCGCGCATCGCGCGCATGCGCGGCTTCGCGCTCGGCGACGAGCAGCAGCAGGTGCTCGACCGTCTCGTGCACGGGCTGTCCGACCAGGAGATCGCGAGCGCGTTGCGCACGTCGCTGCACAAGGTCGGCCACCACATCCGCTCGCTCGAAAAACTCTTCAACGTGCAGAACCGCGCGCAGCTCGCGTACCTCGCCGCGCGGCGGCTGCCGTCCTGACCTGACGCGCACCTGACGCGCGCGCCGGCGGCCCGGCGCGCGATGGAAGCGGTTCCGGCGACGCGTGCCCGAACGTGCCGCCGGGTTTCGTAGTCCGATCCGATCGTCGCCGGGAAACGCGCTTTCACGCTACGAGGTGCATCCCTTTTTCCATCGTTACCCGTCGCTACACTCATCGCATTCAACGGTCCGCGAGGCAGGGGCAGGATTGCCCGTGCCAGCCGGCGATAACACGACAGGACAACGGCACGATGGCAGAACCGAAGGCGCTCCCCCGCGACTGGCAGCGGTTGTTTTCCGCCGGCCGCGGCGTGTCCGGGCGGCGTCTCGGGGGCGCGTCGCCGCGCGCCGACCTGTTCCTCGCGACGTTCATCGTCTCGGTCGTCGCGCTGTTCATCCTGCCGCTGCCGCAGACCGCGCTCGACGGGATGATCTCGCTGAATCTCGCCGCGAGCGTCGTGCTGCTGACGGTGTCGACCTATGTGCCGTCGGCGGTCAGCTTCTCGTCGTTTCCCGCGCTGCTGCTGTTCACGACGTTGTTCCGGCTCGCGCTGAACATCGCGTCGTGCAAGCTGATCCTGCTGCACGCGAACGCGGGCCACGTGATCGACGCGTTCGGGCGGCTGGTGGTCGGCAACAACGTCGTGGTGGGCGGCGTGGTGTTCCTCGTGATCGCCGTCGTGCAGTTCATCGTGATCGCGAAAGGGTCGGAGCGGGTGGCCGAGGTCGGTGCGCGCTTTTCGCTCGACGCGATGCCGGGCAAGCAGATGAGCATCGACGCGGACTTGCGCGCGGGCATCATCAGCGCCGACGAAGCGCGCGAGCGCCGCGAGAAGCTCGAGCAGGAATCGCAGATGCACGGCGCGATGGACGGCGCGATGAAGTTCGTGAAGGGCGACGCGATCGCGGGCCTCGTGATCGCGTTCATCAACATCGTCGCGGGGATCGCGGTCGGCACGCTGATGCACGGGATGGATATCGGCGAGGCGCTGCAGCGTTACGCGATCCTGACGGTGGGCGACGGGATGGCGTCGCAGATTCCGTCGCTGCTCGTGTCGATCGCGGCCGGCATCGTGACGACGCGCGTCGCGACGCGCGATGCGCGGCAGCGCCAGCTCGGCGAACAGCTCGGCGAGCAACTGGGCGCGCATCCGCGCGCGCTGCTGATCGCGGCGTTCGTGCTGACCGGTTTTCTCGTCGTGCCCGGCTTCCCGAAATGGTCGTTCGCGCTGATCGCGTTCGGCCTCGGCGCGTTCGCGTTCTCGCAGCTCAAACGCAAGACGACCGCGCCGAGCTTCAACCTGATTCATGTCGCGGGACGCATCGGTTCGTCCGACGACGGCCAGCCCGCGAAGGTGTCGCACGCGGCGGGCGTCACGTCGCTGATCGCGGTGTCGCTGTCCGACGACTTGCGCACCACGCTGAACCTCGCGCAACTGCAGGCCGCGCTGTCGAGCGCGAAGGCGCGCGTCGACGCGGACATCGGCACGGTGTTCCCACGCATCACGCTGAGCGACGACGAAGGTGTTGCGGCCGGCACGTACCGCATCTACCTGCAGGACGTACTCGCCGCGCATGGCGCGCTGAAGCCGGGCTGGCTGCTGTGGGACGGCGTCGCGCCGCTGCCCGAGCGCGCGGAGCGCCAGCCGGCCGAGGCGTTCGGCCCGTTCGCGACCGCGCTGTGGATCAAGCCCGACGGCGCCGCGCCGGACGGCAAGTGGCTGTCGAGCGAAAGCGCGCTCGCCGCGCACGTCGAGCAGATCGTGCGCCAGCACGCGGACGAACTGCTGGGCATCCAGGAGACGCAGGCGCTCGTGCATCTCGTGCGCCGCGACCATCCGGAGCTCGTGGGCGAGCTGACGCGGCTGGTGCCGCTGCAGCGCATCACCGAGGTGCTGCGCCGGCTGCTCGCCGAGCAGGTGCCGATCCGCAATTTGCGCGTGATCTTCGAGAGCCTGATCACGTGGGCGCCGAACGAACCCGACGACGTGATCGCGCTGGTCGAGCTGGTGCGCGTCGACCTGCGCCGGATGATTACCGACCGCCATGCGGGCACGACGCGCCAGCTGCGGGTCGTGCTGTTCGAGCAGAACCTGCAGGAGCGGATCGAGAGCGCGGTGATGCGCACGAAGCAGGGCAATTTCCTCGCGCTGTCGAGCGCGGTCAAGCAGGACATCGGCGAGCAGGTGCGCGCGATCGTGCAGGCTGCGCAGGCAGCCGGCGCCGGCGGCCATGGCGGCCACGGCAATACGCAGGGCGCCGTGCGGCTCGCGGTGATGGTCGCGCTCGGCGCGCGCCGCTACGTGAAGACGATCCTGCAGCCCGTGCTGCCGGAACTGGCGGTGCTGTCGTACCAGGAGGTCGAGGAGGACGTGCAGCTGCACACGATCGGCTGGGTGAAGAACCCGCCGGACGACGGCTCGATCGGCGCGGGCGCCGACGTGCGCGTGCCGGGAGTCGTGCAATGACGAGCTCGACGATCCTCGACCTGACGCGCCAGGCGCTGATGCTCGTGCTGCTGCTGTCGCTGCCGATCGTGCTGATCGCCACCGTCACGGGCCTCATCGTCGCGATCCTGCAGGCCGTCACGCAGGTGCAGGACGCCAACATCGGCATCGCGGTGCGGCTGATCGCCGTGATGATCGCACTCGTGCTGCTGTCGGGATGGCTCGGCGGCGAAGTGCTGCGCTTCGCGCAGCAGGCGCTGGAACGCACGTTCGTTTCTTCCACAGGAGTTCTTTGATGCGTCGACGCGTCGCCTCGATCCGGTTTCAACCGCGCAGCCTGCAACGGGCCGCGCTTGCCGTGTGCGCGACCGCGCTGCTCGCGGCGTCGCTGTGCATGGCGCCCGCGCAGCCTGCGCGCGCCGCGGACCTGCGCTGGCGCAACAAGCCGTTCACGATCGTCGCGAACGGCAAGAGGATCGGCGACTTCATCCGCGAGCTCGCGTCGTCGCAGGGCGTGACGGCGGTGGTCGACCCGAAGGTCGACGGCGTGATCAGCGGCCGCTTCTCGGGCACGCCGCAGCAGACGCTCGACACGATCTGCTCGACCTACGGGCTCACGTGGTACTACGACGGCTCGTTCCTGTATGTCGATCCGGCCGACCAGTCGCAGACGCAGATGATCCCGATCCCGCCGAATGTGTCCGGCGAAATCGGCCGCGCGCTGCAGGCGATGCAGATTCCGGACAAGCGCTACACGCTCGTGATCAACGACCGCGCGAACAGCGTGTACGTGGCCGGCCCGCGCCGCTATGTCGAACTCGTGCGGCAGGCGGTCGGCTCGGTCGGCGATCCGTCGGCGAACGGCGCGCATGCGGACATCCGCGCGTTCCGGCTGAGGTACGGCTGGGCGTCGGACTTCACGATCAACCGCTCGGGCAAGGAAGTGACGGTGCCGGGCGTCGCGACGATCCTGCGCCGTCTGTTCGGCAGGGAGGGCGGCGGCACGGCCGCGGCGCCGTCGAGCACGCCGCTCGGGCAGGCCGCACGCCAGGTGAAGCTCGGCTCGGGGCTGACGATCGCGGTGCCGCGCCTCGACTTCCCCGATATCTCCGGCGGCCCGCGTGCGGGCGGCTATTCCGGCGACGGCAGCGCGGGCGGCGGGTTCTCGCCGTTCGCGAACGCCGGCGGCGGCGACACGCTGCCGCAGATCGTCGCCGATCCGGCGATCAACGCGGTGATCGTGCGCGACCTGCCGGAGAACATGTACCGTTACCAGTCGCTGATCAGCCAGCTCGACGAGCGGCCGCGCATCGTCGAGATCAACGTGACGATCATCGACATCAACGAGGATTCGCTCGACAGCCTCGGGATCGACTGGCGCCTGCACACGACGCACGGCGACGTGCAGATCGGCAACGGCCAGAACCCGCTGAACGGCAACACGCAGTACAACGGCGCGGGCAATCCGCCGCTGACGTTCGGCGTCGGCACGTCGGAAACCGGGCAGACGGGCACCTTCCTGCCGACCGGCATCGCGCTGACCGCGTCGATCGGCGGCTCGCTGCGCAACTACCTGCTCACCCGCGTGAACGCGCTCGCGCAGAAGGGGCAGGCGCAGTTGCGTTCGAAGCCGAAGGTGCTCGCGCTCGACAACACCGAGGCGATCCTCGAGAACCTCACGCAGTTCTACGTGCAGGTGCAGGGCTACCAGGATTCGTCGCTGTACAGCGTGACGACCGGCACGAGCATCAAGGTGACGCCGATGATCGTCGACGAGGCGATCCGCAACGCCGCCGCCGTGTCGGGCAATCCGC
Source organism: Burkholderia catarinensis (assembly GCF_001883705.2). Lineage (GTDB taxonomy): Bacteria > Pseudomonadota > Gammaproteobacteria > Burkholderiales > Burkholderiaceae > Burkholderia > Burkholderia catarinensis. Next base: position 130,962 of record NZ_MDEQ02000006.1, on the reverse strand, counting down.
AGAGCGTGATGATGTCGATCGACATCCAGGACGGCAACGTCGTGCCGGGGCAGGCCGTGTCGAACGTGCCGGTGATCCAGCAGCGCAACATCGTCACCAAGACGATGATCGACGAAGGCAAGAGCCTGCTGATCGCGGGCTTCAACGACGACGAGGTGAGGCTGAACAAGAGCGGCGTGCCCTGGCTGTCCGACATTCCGCTGATCGGCAACCTGTTCAAGTACACCGACAAGTCGGGCAACCACATGGAGCGTTTCTACCTGCTGACGCCGCGCGTGGTGACGACCGCGTCGATGTACGCGCCGGACGGCTCGCCCGTGAACCCGGGCGCCGACGGGCCGGCCAATCCGGAAGGGCTGTCGATGTACCGCCCGCCGGACAACGACGTCGCGGTGCCGCTGACGCCGAGGCCGCTGCCCGGCACGAAGTTCGGCCCGCCCGCGCTGCCGCCGCCGCCCAAGGATGCGGCAGTGCAGCCGGCGGCGACGACCGCAGGAGCTTCCACCCATGTCGACGACCATCATTGACCCGCACGGCGACGGCGCATTGCCCGGCGGCGCGGGAGGCGGCGCCGCCGCGCTCGCGTCGCCGTGGAACCTGTGCTTCCTGAGCGGGCCGATGTATGGCCGCACGATGTCGCTCGCGCGCGGCGCGAACTGGGTCGGCACGGCGGCCGATTGCGAAGTGATCCTGCCCGATCGCGAGATCGGCGCGAAACAGGTGTGCCTGCAGGTCGGCGCGCTCGCGGTGACCGTGCAGGACCACGGCGGCGCGACCGGCGCGCCGGTGCTGTTCAACGACGAACCGCTCGGCGCGGGCCGCCGCTCGATGACGCCGCACGACGTCGTGACGGTCGGCTCGATCCGGCTCGGCATCGCGCGGCATGCGCAGGCGAGCGTCGCGCTGCCCGACGAAGCCGACGCGCCGGATGCCGCGCGCGAGGCCGCGTGGCTCGGCTGGCTCACGGGCGGGCTGCGCCGCCTCGGCAGCCGGCGGCTCGTGATCGCGCTGGTCGCGCTGTGGCTCGGCGTGCTGCTCGGCGCGCTCGGCTACGGCTTCGTCACGTGGTCGGGGCGCCTGCCGTGGCAGCACGAATCGGTGCTCGCGCGCACGCACCGGCTGCAGCAACTGCTGCACGCGTATCCGGAGCTGGCCGTCGCGCCGCGCGACGACGGCGTGATCGTGTCGGGCTACGTGAGCGATCCGGCCGCGCGCGAACGCGTCGCGCAGATCGTCGCGGGCGTCGACAACGCGGCGCTCGGCAACATCTACGTGGTCAGCGATCTGGTCGCGACCGCGCAGACCTATTTCAGCGATACGGCGCTGACGGTTGCGTATCTCGGCCGCGGCAGGATCGAACTGACGGGGGCGGCCGCGCGCGCGCAGATCGAGCCGCGCATCCGCAACTACATGAAGGACGCGCGCCCGGCGCTTGAAGTGGTCGATCACGTGCGCGACGCCGAGGCCGATCCGGCCGCGCCGCGCACGGCGACGACGCTCGGCGGGATGGCGGGAATTCCGGAGATCACGACCGTATTCGCGGGCGACGGCGACCAGCGCTACATCGAGACGGCCGACGGCAGCCGTTATTTCGAAGGCGCGCGGCTGAAGGAGGGGGCGACCGTCGTGTCGATCGGCCCGGACGAAGTCGTGTTCCAGCGCAACGGCCAGCGCATCACGATGCCGCTCGGCGGCCCGTCGTCGAATACACCGGAGCAGGCGCCGGCGCCGCCCGTGCCGCCGCTCGCGAGCGGCGCGGCGGCCGGGGTCGCGCAGCCGGTGCCGGGGCCGACGCTGTTGCCGGATGCGGCGGCGGCCGGTGCGGCGACGGCCGGTGCCGCGGCGGCAGGCGCATCGAAGGAGGCGGCGCACTAGCGCCGCGACAGGTCATGCGCATCGCGCGGCGCGCGGTGCGTGCATTACGCGGGGCGTCGCGAGGGTGCGGCGGCTCACGTCGCCGGCGGGGCATGGGGCTGCCGCCGGAAGGTGGATGAAGTTCACGTTAAGGAGCGCAACATGGGTACGCAGGCAGCAGGTGGTGCAACCAACACGAACCAGGTCCAGCAGCAGGCCGACGACCTGACCAAGACGCAGCTCGAACTGACGAAGATCAACTTCCAGGTCCAGCAGTCGACCGCGACGTTCGAAACCAGCAACGCGGTGACCGCGCAGGAGGGGACGGCGAACGCCCAGGTTGCGCAACACCTGAGCTCGGCCGGCCGCGCATGACGCCGGCCGCCGGCCGCGCCGTGCGACGCCGCGCGCCGGGCCTGCCCGCGAAGGGCGCCCGGCGGCGGCTGTGCGCGTGCCGGCCGGCTCGTTCCGGGCGGGCCCGACCGATCATCCGGTCCGGCGTCCGCTTCTCAAGGAGGGCATGGACATGTCAGTGACAGGCGTAGGCGCGGCGCCGCCGGGCGCGGCCGCGCTCGCGGGCGCCGCGCAGCAAACGGGCACGGCGTCCGATCCGGCGCAGGTGCGCCAGTTCGACGCGCTGATGCAGCCGGGCGCATCGCCGGCCGCGCCGCCGTCCGCGTCGGGCGTCGCGATGTCGCGCGCACCGGCGGATGCGGCGCCGGCCGTGCAGATGACGCCCGCGCAGGCGAACCAGTCGTCGCTCGTCGAGCGGTTGCGCACCTACGGCAACGATCTCGACACGCGGTACGCGAACATCGACAAGCATCGCAGCGAGATGCTGACGTCGATGGCGGACAACCGCAGCGATCCGATGATGACGATGGTGAAGGCGATGGATTTCCAGTGGACGGCGACCACCACGATTTCGGAATACCAGTTGAGCCTGTCGGTCGCGCAGGCGGCGAACGGCTTCACGCATACGGTGCTGAAGACGCAGGAGTGATGGCGTGCGCGCGTGCCGCATACGGCCGCACTCACACGGAAGCGGACAAACAATGACGACGATCGATTCGACGCCGCGCGCGCATGCGTGGCGCAGCCGGGCGGCGCGTGCGCTGCTCGCGGGGCTGCTCGTGCTGCTGGCCGGGTGCCAGAAGGAGCTGTACTCGGGCCTGTCGGAGCGCGATGCGAACCAGATGGTCGCGGTGCTCGGCGACGCGGGCATCAGCGCGTCGAAGGACAACGACGCGCGCGACACGTCGGACCGCAACGCATGGCTGGTGAGCGTCGCGGACGGCGACATGCAGTCGGCGCTCACGGTGCTGCAGGCGAACGGGCTGCCGAAGCCGAGCTATGCGAGCCTCGGCGAACTGTTCCAGAAGCAGGGCCTCGTATCGACGCCGGCCGAGGAGCGCGTGCGCTACCTGTACGGCGTGTCGCAGGACCTGTCGCGCACGCTGCAGGACGTCGAGGGCGTGGTCGTCGCGCGCGTGCAGGTCGTGATTCCGGAGAACGATCCGCTCGCGGACAAGATCAAGCCGTCGTCGGCGGCCGTGTATATCCGCTACCGGCCGGGCGTCGACCTGCGTGCGATGGCGCCGATGGTCAAGGATCTCGTCGCGCACAGCATCGAAGGGCTGCAGTACGACAACGTGTCGCTGTTCCTGCAGCCGGCCGCCGCGCGCGCGACGCGCGTGGACGGGATCGGCAGCGCGGTAACCGATATCGTGCGGCTGCGCTCGCCGCTCGGCTGGCTCGTGTTCGCGCTGATCCTGCTGACCTGCGCGGTGATCGCGCTGTCGGCCGCGCGGCGCGGGATGTTCGGCGCGCGGCTCGCGGGCCTGCTTGGCGCGCCGCGCGGGTCGAACGGCGCCGGCGGCGCGTCCGCGCAGCCGTCCGGCGGCGGGCTGCGCACGCCGGACGGCGCGCGCGACGGCGCATGAGCGATCCGCACGCGCCACCGCCGGGCGACATGCCCGACGCCGCGCCGCTGCCGTGGCTGCAGCCGCTCGGGCCGCCGCCCGCGGCACGCCGTGTCGCGTTTCATGCGCTCGTCTGCGACTTCAACCTGCGGCCCGACCGCTATCTGCACGTGACGCGCGTGCCGGCCGACTGGCCCGCGCGCTACCGTTCGCCGGACGCGTTCGGCGCGGCCGGCCGCAAGCTGCTCGCGCGGCACCTGCTCGATGCGAACGGCGTGGCCGGCCGGCACGACTTCGACGTCGCGAACCCGTGCGCGCGGCTCGCACTGCTGCCGGGCGCGGCGCTCGAGCAACTGGCCGCGTATGCGGGGCTGCTGCTGCATCGCACGTGGCTGCGCGACGCGCTGGCCGTGCGGCGCATCCGCGCCGAAGTCGCGGCGAGGCTGGGCGGCGACGCGCTGGAACTCGCGCTCGAACGCGCGCCGGAATTCGGCGCGCTCGCCGAAACGCTCGAGCCGTGGCGTGCCGATCCCGTCGCGCTGCCGGCCGTGATCCGCGCGCGCGGCGGCCGGCTGCTCGCGGATTTCATCGGCGTGGCGGGCGACGCGGTCGCGCGGCGCGCGCGCCTGAAATTCAATCGCGCGATCGACGACGAAGCGCCTTACTGGCTGAACCGCGCGCAGCGCGATCAGTTCGGCGAACTGATGTTCCTGTTTCTGATTCCCGAGAGGCTTGCGTCATGGGACTGGCTTTTCTGATCACGAGCGACAACCTGCAGCTGCTGTCGGAGCGCAAGGTGCTCAAGGAGCGCGAATACGCGGCGCTGCTCGACGCGTCCGCGGTGATCGCGACCGCGCATGAGGAGGCCGCGCGCATCGTCGCGGATGCGCAGCGCGAATTCGACAAGCGCCAGGCGGCCGGCTACGACGAAGGCATGCGCCGCGCGCAGCGCGAGCAGGCCGCGCAGGCCTACACGCAGGCGCTCGCCGCCACGCGCACGATGGAGACGATGAAGGATGCGATGGCCGATATCGTCGTGAAGGCCGTGCGCGCGATCGTCGGCGAGATGAGCACGCAGAAGCTGTACGAGGCCGCGCTCGCGCGGATCGCGCCGCTCGTGCGCGACGAGGCGTTCCTGATCGTGCGCATCGCGCCCGGCCGCACGGACGAGATGCGCGACGCGCTCGACGGCGCGTTCGCGGGGCAGTCGAACCGGCAGAAGATCCGCATCGTCGAGGACGCGCAGCTCGAACGCCACGCATGCACGGTCGAGACGCCGTCAGGGCGCATCGATGCGAGCCTCGACCTGCAGATCGACGCGCTGCGGCAAGCGATCCGCCGCGACGCGCTGAAGGGCGCCGCGCGATGAACGCGCCGCTCGACGATCCGCAGCCGTTCGGTAGCGACGACGACGGCGCGCCGTTCGATCGCGGCCGTCTCGTCGGCGAACTCGACGCGGGGCTCGCGTTCTTCTCGCCGGTGTCGGTGCAGGGCCGCGTCAATCACGCGGTCGGGCAGATCCTGAACGCGACGGGCATCCGCGCGCGGCTCGGCGAAATCTGCGAGCTGCGCACGCCGAACCAGCCGACGCTGCTCGCCGAGGTGGTCGGCTTCTCGCGGCAGACGACGCTGCTCACGCCGCTCGGCGACGTGGCCGGCCTGTCGCCGGAGACGACCGTCGTGCCGTCCGGGCGCGAACATGTATTCCCGGTGGGCGAAGGGCTGTTCGGCCGCGTGCTCGATGGGCTCGGCCGCCCGCTCGACGATCGCGGGCCCGTGACGGGCGCCGCGTGGGTGTCGACGCAGCAGGACCCGCCGAATCCGCTCGCGCGCAAGATGATCGACACGCCGTTTCCGACCGGCGTGCGCGTGATCGACGGCTTGATGACGCTCGGCATCGGGCAGCGCGTCGGCATCTTCGCGCCGTCCGGCGTCGGCAAAAGTACGCTGCTCGGGATGATCGCGCGCGGCGCGCAGGCCGACGTGATCGTGATCGCGCTCGTCGGAGAACGCGGCCGCGAGGTGCGCGAATTCATCGAGCACAGCCTGTCGCCGGAAGTGCGCGCACGTTCGATCGTCGTCGTGTCGACGTCCGATCGTCCTGCGATGGAGCGCGTGAAATCCGCACTGGTCGCGACCGCGATTGCCGAGCACTTTCGCGATGCGGGCAAGCGCGTGCTGCTGCTGGTCGATTCGCTGACGCGTTTCGCGCGCGCGCAGCGCGAGGTCGGCCTCGCGAGCGGCGAGCCGCCGACGCGCCGCAGCTTTCCGCCGTCGACGTTCGCGGTGCTGCCGCGCCTGCTGGAGCGCGCGGGGCAGGGCGCGAGCGGGTCGATCACCGCGCTCTACACGGTGCTCGTCGAAGGCGACGAGGAATCGGATCCGATCGCCGAGGAAGTGCGCTCGATCCTCGACGGCCATATCGTGCTGTCGCGCAAGATCGCGCTCGCGAACCGCTATCCGGCGATCGACGTGCTCGCGAGCCTGTCGCGCGTGATGCCGCTCGTCGCCGGCCGCGCGCACCAGCATGCGGCCGCGCGCGTGCGCGAGCTGATCGCGAAGTACCAGGAGATCGAGCTGCTCGTGCAGATCGGCGAGTATCGCGAAGGCAGCGACCGGCTCGGCGATCTCGCGCTGCGCGCGCGCGACGCGATCGGCGCGTTCTGCGCGCAGGCGTCGGACGAGGACGTGCGCTTCGACGCGCTGCTCGCGAAGCTGACGAAGCTGGCGAACGATCATGTCTGAAGCCGACGATCGCCTCGTGCTCGCGACGCTCGCGCGCCTGAAGCGCGTGCGCGAGATGCGCAGCCAGATCGCGCGCGTCGCGGCCGCGCGCCAGCAGGGCATCGCCGCGCAGAGCCGTCATGCGCTTGCCGCCGCGCAGGCGCAACTCGCGCAGCAGGTCGCGGCGAAGGCCGCGATCCAGACGCGGCTCGCCGACGACGTGCGCGAAGCGCGCGCGCTGCAGAACGCGGCGGCCGACACGCGCACCTTCGACCGGCACATCGGCACCGCGAATGCGTCGGTGAGCGAGGCCGCGCACGTGCACCGCGGCCACGAGGCGACGCTCGCCGACCTGCAGCGTGCCGCGCGCAAGGCGAAGGCCGCCGAGGACAAGCTGGAGAAGGCCGGCGAGAAGGCGCTGCACGCGCGCGCCGCGCGGGTCGAGCGCGATGCCGACGAAGTCGCGGACGGCTACGCGGTGCGGCGCTTCGCGACGGCCGGCGCATGGGCGGCCGGGGCCGCGGCGGGCGGCTCGGGTGACGCGGGCGGCCACGCGGCCGCGCAGCCCGAAGCGGCCGCCGCGTTCGATGCCGAGATGGCCGCGCAGCCGGCCGATGCGGAAAACGGCGTGGCCGACCCGAACGACTCGGCCGCTCCGGCCGACGATGCCGACGATAGCGCACCGCCTGCCGCCGCGGAGCGCCGATGCTAGACCAGGCCGCGGGTTTCAACGACGTCGCCGGCATGCTGCGGCCGCTGCTCTATGTGATGCCGCGCCTGTTGCCGATCATGTTCGTCGTGCCGGTGTTCAACGAGCAGATCATCACGGGCCTCGTGCGCAACGGGATCGCGGTCGTGATCGCCGCGTTCGTCGCGCCGGCGATCGACGCCGCGCAGGTGGCCGCGCTGCCGTTCCTGATGTGGTGCTTGCTCGTCGCGAAGGAGGCGGTGGTCGGCATGCTGCTCGCGGGCGCGTTCAGCGCGGTGCTGTTCGCGATCCAGGGCGTCGGCTACCTGATCGATTTCCAGACCGGCAGCGGCAGCGCCGCGTTCTTCGATCCGATGGGCGGGCACGAAGGCGGCCCGACCTCGGGCTTCCTCAATTTCGTCGCGATCGCGCTGTTCGTCACGGCGGGCGGATTGCAGGTGCTCGTGCAACTGTTCGCGCAGTCGTACGCATGGTGGCCGATCGGCTCGCTCGGCCCCGATTTCTCGTCGATGCTGCAGACCTTCGTCGTGCGGCAGACCGACACGATCTTCGAATGGATGGTGAAGCTCGCCGCGCCGGTCACGATCGTGCTGGTGCTCGTCGAGCTCGGCGTCGGCCTCGTCGGGCGCGCGGTGCCGCAGCTCAACATCTTCGTGTTCTCGCAGCCGCTGAAGAGCGCGCTCGCGCTGCTGATGATGATGCTGTTCCTGCCGGTGGTGTACGCGTCGCTGCATTCGCTGCTGAGCCCCGACAGCGGGCTGATGGCGCTGTTGCGCGCGCTGTTCGCCGCGCACGGCGGCGGCTGAGCGCACCGGAGCCGACATGGCCGAAAAGGACCAGATGCCGACCGCGAAGCGCCTGCGCGAGGCGCGCGAGAAAGGCGATGTGCCGAAAAGCGCGGAAACGGTTTCGTCGGCGTTCTTCGTCGGCGTTTGCGTTGCGCTCGCGGTGGGCATCGGTTCGCTGTTCGCGCGGCTGCAGGCGCTGTTCCGTCTGGTGTTCGACGCGGTCGGCGCGGCCGATCCGTCCGCGCGGCTCGCGGTGCTGATCGACGGCGCCGCGCGCGACTGGGCGACGCTGTCCGCGCAGATCGTCGCGGCCGGGCTGCTGGCGGGGCTGCTCGCGGGTTTCGTGCAGGTGGGCGGCGTGATGGCGTGGAGCCGCCTCGTGCCGCAGCTGTCGCGGCTCAACCCGGCCGAGGGGATGAAGAATCTGTGGTCGCTGCGCAACCTCGTCAATCTCGCGAAGATGCTGCTGAAGACGGCGCTGCTCGTCGCGACGCTCGGCTGGCTGATCGTCGAGTCGCTCGATCCGTCCGTGCAGTCGGGCTTCACGCGGCCGATCTCGATTCTCGCGCTGATCGTGAAGCTGCTGATGCTGCTGTTCGGGTGGGCCGCGCTGATCTACATCGTGATGGCGCTGATCGACATCGTGCACCAGCGGCACGAGTTCAACCAGAAGATGAAGATGTCGATCGACGAAGTGCGGCGCGAGCACAAGGAGGACGAAGGCGATCCGCATATCGAGGCGAAGCGCCGGCAGCTCGCGCGCGAAGCGCAGTTCGCGTCGCTGCCCGACCGGATCGGCTACGCGTCGGTGGTCGTCTATTCGCCGCGCGTCGCGGTCGCGCTCTACTACGGCGGGATAGGTTCGCTGCCGTGGGTGCTCGCGCGCGGCGAGGGCGACGCGGCCGAGCGGATCGTGCGGCTCGCCCGCGACGCGCTGCGCCCGACGCTCGCGAACGTCGGGCTCGCGCAGGCGCTGTACGAGACGACGCCCGAGAACGGCACGATCCAGCCGCAGCATTTCCGCGAGGTCGCGCAGTTGCTGAAATGGGCGACCGGCGCGGGGTGACATGCGTCGCGGCGGACCCGCCGGCATGCTGCCCTTTTTTCCACTCCGCAGGCCGGGCCTGCCATCCGCCCCGATCTGATATGACCCCGTTGCGCGATCATGCGCTCACGGCGCTTGACGACAATTTTTTTTCGGCGGTGGTCGGCATTCACCGGTGAATTATTGCTGATTTATTTCTTCGTAATATGGCCCGACCGGTCACGCCGGACGGCGGGCCGCGAGGTTGTGCCGTGCGTGACGGAACAGGTCAACAGGGGCAGACAAATCAAATGTGCGGAATCGACGGCTTTTTGAATAGCGTCGCCATCGATGAGGAGACAGCGCGCGGCACGCTCGCGCGCATGACGGCGAGCCTCGCGCATCGCGGGCCGGACGGGCAGGGGATCTGGGTCGACCCGGAAGCCGGCATTGCGCTCGGCCACCGGCGGCTGGCGATCGTCGACCTGTCGGTGCACGGCCGACAGCCGATGGCATCTGCGTGCGGCCGCTACGTCATGGTCTTCAACGGCGAAATCTACAACCATCGCGAACTGCGCGCGGAGCTCGAGCGCGCGGGGCGCGCACCGGCGTGGCGCGGCCACTCCGACAGCGAGGTGCTGATCGCGGCGATCGTCGCGTGGGGTGTCGAGGCAACGTTGCGGCGCGCGACCGGCATGTTCGCGTTCGCGCTGTGGAATCGCGAGTCGCGGGTGCTGACGCTCGCGCGCGACCGGATCGGCGAGAAGCCGCTCTACTACGGCCGGATCGGCGACGCGCTCGTGTTCGCGTCCGAGCTGAAGGCGCTGCGCGGCTATCCGGGCTTCGACGGCACGGTCGACCGCGACGCGCTGTGCCTGTACCTGCGCCAGTCGAGCGTACCCGCGCCTTACACGATCTACCGCGGTATCCACAAGCTGCCGCCCGGCACGTATATCCAGTTCGAGCATGCGCGCGACACGCCGCGCCCGCGCGCGTACTGGACGCTCGAACAGGCGATCGAGGACGGTCGCGCGCAGCCGTTCGAGGGCAGCGCCGACGAGGCCGTCGGGCAGCTCGACACGATCCTGCGCCAGGCCGTCGCGCGGCAGATGGAAGCCGACGTGCCGCTCGGCGCGTTCCTGTCGGGCGGCGTCGATTCGTCGGCGATCGTCGCGCTGATGCAGGCGCAATCGGCGACGCCGGTCGATACGTTTACGATCGGCTTTCATGAAGCCGGCTACGACGAAGCCGGTTACGCGAAAGCCGTCGCGCGCCATCTCGGCACGCGCCATACCGAGCTCTACGTGACGGCCGACCATGCGCTCGACGTCGTGCCGAAGCTGCCGTCGATCTACGACGAGCCATTCTCCGATGCGTCGCAGATCCCGACCTTTCTCGTGTCGGAAATGACGCGCCGGCACGTGAAGGTGAGCCTGTCCGGCGACGGCGGCGACGAGCTGTTCGGCGGCTATACGCGCTACTTCCTGACGCCGCGCCTGTGGCGCAAGCTGCATCGCGTGCCGGCCGCCGTGCGCGCGCGGATTGCCGCCGCGCTGCATGCGTTGCGGCCCGATCACGCGGACCAGCTCGCGGCCGTCGCGCAGGGGGCGTGGGGCGGCGTTGAGGCCCGCGAATCGGCGTCGCGCATCGGCGATCGCCTGCACAAGCTCGGCCACGTGATGACGGCGGAGAGCCGCATCGGGCTGTACCGGTTGCTGATGTCGTCGGTGCATCATCCCGAGCGCATCGCGCTGTCGGGGCAGGAGCCGCCGACGCCGCTCGATACGGTGTCCGCGTGGCCCGCGCACCTGAGCTTCGCCGAGCAGGCGATGGCGATCGACACGCTCACGTACCTGCCGACCGACATCCTCGCGAAGGTCGATCGCGCGGCGATGGCCGTCAGCCTCGAAACGCGCATGCCGTTCCTCGATCATCACGTCGTCGAATTCGCGTGGCGGGTGCCGGCGGCGGTGCGCTTGCCGGAAGGGCAGTCGAAGGCGCTGCTGCGCCGGCTGCTCGACCGGTACGTGCCGTCCGCGCTGATCGACCGGCCGAAGCAGGGCTTCTGCGCGCCCGTCGACCACTGGCTGCGCGGCTCGCTGCGCGACTGGGCCGAAGCGCTGCTGCGGCCGTCGCGCTTGCGCGAGGAGGGTTTCTTCGACGCGGCGGCGGTCGAGCGCCTGTGGCGGCAGCACCAGACGGGCCGGATGAACTGGCAGCACCAGCTGTGGACGGTGCTGATGTTCCAGGCGTGGCTGGAGGCGCAGCGGGCGGGGTGACGGAATCGTCACGCCCGCCGGCGATGGCGCGCGGCGGGCCGGCCTTCAGCCGACGACGAGCGGCGTGCCGATCGGCAAGTGGGCGGGATCGCGGGCACGGGCTTACTGCTGGTCGAGACACCGCACGCACAGCCGCTTCGCCTGGTTCGCCGGCAGCCCGCGGCACATCATCACCACCGGGCGCGCATGACACGACGGCGCATCGGCGGACGCGGCGGGCGATGCCAGCCGGCGCGCGGGCTCGGGCGGCGTGGCGGCGACCGCGGCCATGCGCCGTTGGCGCTCGGGCGGCGGCGTGTCGCTCACGACGGGAATCGGTTCGACGCCGCCTTCGCGCGCATTGCGCTGCGCACTTGCGACGACGCGGCTCACATAGCCGCTCGAGAAGCCGGTCGTGAAGTTGCCGCTGTAGTAGCACGACAGCGCCGCGCGCAACGCGGCCTGCGCGGCGCGGCCGTTGCCCGACGAGCGCGTGAAGCATTCGGTCAGGATCGCGCCGCCGGCCTGCAGGTTGCGGCATGGCTCGAACATCGTCGCTTCGTCTAGCCCGTATTTCGCGAAATTGCGCTCGTTCACCTGCGCGAGGCCGACGCTGTAGCTGAAGCCGCGCGACGAGAGTTCGCGCGCGGTCGCGCGCGCCTCGTCGAGCGACGCGGGCTGGCGCGTCAGGTGGCCGCCGACCACGCCGATCGCATATGGATTGAAGCCCGACTCGGTGCGTACGAGCGCGGCGAGCGTATCGGTGTCGACGTTCGGCGCGCACGCGCGCGCGAGTTGCGCGAAACCGGCGCCGCTGCCGCCGGCCGCCTGCGCGATACGCGGCGGCATGCAGGCCAGCGCGAGCGCGGCCAGCGTGCACAGGCACGCGGCGGCGGTGCGCAGGCCGCGCGCATTCATCCCGCGCCCGCGACGCGGTACGACAGCACGAGCCCGTGCACGAGCAGCGCCCAGCCGTCGAGCGCGACGAACAGCAGCAGCTTGAACGGTACCGAGATCGTCGTCGGCGAGATCATCTGCATCCCGAGCGCGAGCAGGATGTTCGCGACCAGCAGGTCGACGACGATGAACACGATATAGATCACGAAGCCGATCTGGAACGCCTTCGTCAGCTCGGCGAGCGTGAAGCTCGGCACCAGCACGAGCAGGTCGTCGTCCTTCATGCCGTCCGCGCGGTTCTTCGGCCAGACCGACGTTGCGGTGTGCACGAAGAATTCGCGGTCGCGCTGCCGCGTGTGCGACACCAGGAAATCCTTGATCGGCGGCAGCGCGGCATCGACGAGCGCGCCGACGTCGGCGGTCGACAGTTGTCCCGACGCATCGAAATGGCGCGCCTGCAGCGCGTCGCGGATCGACATCCCGACGGGCGCCATGATGAACAGCGACAGGATCAGCGCGATGCCGTTCAGCACCAGGTTCGGCGGCACCTGCTGGATCCCGAGCGCGGAGCGCAACAGGCCGAGCACGACCACGAGCTTCGTGTAGCTCGTCACCATCAGCGCGGCGAACGGCGCGATGCCGAGCGCGGCGATCACCGCGATCAGCGCGACCGGATTCGGCAGGTTGCCCATCGCTCAGCGCTCGCGCGGCACGGGTTGCGTCAGCGTGACGACGCGCACGCCGAGCTTCTGGCCGACCGCGATCAGGTGCCCGGTGCCGATCAACATTCCGTTCGCGACGAGATGAATCACGCTCTGGTTGATGCCTTGCTGCAGCTCGATCACGGCGCCCGGCTGCAGCGCGCCCAGTTCGCCGAGCGGCATCGACGTGGGCGGCAGCTCGAAGCGCAGGTCGACCGCGAGGCCGTCGAGCGTGCGTGGCGCATCGGCGGGCGGCGCGTCGTGCGTCGTTGCGGGCGCGGTGTCGGTGCGGTTCGGTTCCAAAGGCATCTCCCTGATTCGTTCGACGGTCAGCCGGCTGCCCGACGGCCGTCCGGTGATCTCCCATGCCGGCGCGGCCGGCAGCCGCGCGACGCACAGCAGGTTCTGCTCGTGCGCCTGCCAGCGCTCGATCGCGATGATGTCGCCGCCGACGACATCGGCCAGTTCGGCCGTCGTCAGCTCGGTGCGGCCGATCTCGAACACGAGCGGCACGGGCAGGTTCGCGTAGGCCGCGCGCGCGTCGGCGAGCGCGGCCGGCGCGGCCGCGAAGAACACGGCCAGCGCATCCGGCGCGTCGAACAGCAGCGCGCCGTGGCAGCGCCATGCGGCGTCGGCGCGCCGCAGCTCGAAGCGCAGCGCGGCCGGCGACGCGCGCCATGCGGGCACGCTTTCGGGCGGCGGCAGCAGTTCCACGCGCTGCCGCGTCGCGGCCTGCAGCACGGCCGCGAGCGGCGTGCACAGATCGGCGAGCAGCGCCGCGCGGATCACGGCCGGCACGGCCGGATCGGCCGCGTCGCCGAGCCATTCCGTTTCCGCGACCGGATCGATCCACAGCGTGCCGGTGGCCGGACCGACGACGAAGCGGTACGCATGCGCATCGGCGGCCGGCTCGGCGTCGACGCGCCAGCGCACTTCGTATGCCTGTTCGCCGAGCGTGACCGGGACGGCGCCCGTCGCGCCGTACGCGTGCGACAGCCCGCGCGCGGCGGCGGCGGACAGGCGCGGCAGGTAGGGCGACGCGTCGAGCGCGACCGCGGCCGGCGCAGCGGCGGGCGGCACGGAAGCGGCGGGCATGGCCCGGTTCGCGGCGTCGCCGGCGTCGGCATTCGTCAGGAACAGCGCAGGCACGGCGGGATCGGGGCGGATTCGGCGTTGGTTCGACGGGTTGTTGTGGGGCCGGTGGCGCGGAGGGGCGCCCGGCTGCTGCGTCGATTGTAGGGACGGCAATGGCCGTGTGCCGCGCCGGAATCCGTAGTCGTGCGCATCGTGCGGCGACGGCGGGAGCGGGGCGCTACGAAGCGTGGCGGCGGGGTTGCGCGGCGGCCGGCGGCCAAAAGCAACCGCCGCCCGGAGGCGGCGGTCGGGTCGCGACTGGCTGGCGGGCCGGGCGGCATGCAGGCCGCGCCCGACGGGCGGGCCGCGAGCGGGCGGCGCGCGGGTGAATCGTCAGGCGTAGTCGGCGGCCATCACGGCTTGCGGCGCCGCGCGCAGGATCGGCGTGGCTTCGTGGCGCTCGACGTGCGTCATCGCCGCACCGAACAGCACCAGGCGATAGCCGACCGCGTAGATCGGGATGATCCGCAGGTTCTTGTCGTAGTCGAGCTGCAGCTTCGAACGGATCCGCGAGATATGGGTGTCGAGCGTGCGCGACGACACGCCGAGCTCACGGCCCCACACGGCTTCCTGGATTGCCTGCCGCGGCACGATCTTGTTCATGTTGTCGAGCAGGAATTCGACGACGTCGAATTCGCGCGGCGTAACGTCAACGATTTTGTTGTCGATTTCGATCGTGCGGCGCACGAAGTTGATTTTTATGTTGTCGATGTACAGGTATTTGCAATCCATGGTGGCCCTCGCATGTCCTTAAAGGAGTGTTTGCGGGTCCTGTGCTGCAACTTCCGGGCCAGGGGGAGGATAGTCACGTGTCGACGGGGGATGGAACCGGCGCAGGTGGCGTGGCGGCCTTGAATTTAAAAGAATTTTTAACGACAGGCGCGGAACGGGTAAATAAGGGGGGGGAGCAATATTGAAGAATTGTTACGTAGCATCGGCGGGCGACGTTACGGGCGTTACGTCTGGCGTAACGCGTGGGGGAGGCGGGATTCGAGGCGGGCGGCACATCGCCGCGGCCGGGCTGAGAACCCGACATCGAACCCTACCGGAATTGACGAACTGGCTATATGAATCAATGGGTTGCGGGCGATTTTTGCCGACATCGAACCCTACATCAGGCCGCGTCCAACAAAAAACGCCGGCCGCGGGGCAAACCTCGCCCCGCGGCCGGCGTATCCACCCGCCCGTCAAGCCTTCGCGCTATCCGCCGAATCGAACGGCAGCACGTAATGCCGCTTGCCCGTCGCCGCGAAGATCGCGTTCGCGACAGCCGGACCGACCGGCGCGACGCCCGGCTCGCCGACCCCGGTCGGCGCTTCGGCCGACGGCACGATATGCACCTCGACCTTCGGCATCTCCGCCATCCGCAGCACGTTGTAGCCGTCGAAGTTGCGCTGCTCGACGTGGCCATCCTTCAGCGTGATCGCGCTGTGCATCGCCGCGCCGAGCCCGAAGCCGATGCCGCCCTCCATCTGCGCGGCGACGATGTCGGGATTGATCGCGATCCCGCAATCGACCGCGCACACCACGCGCTCGACCTTCACCTTGCCGTCCGCGTCGACCGACACTTCGGCCACCTGCGCGACGTAGCTCTTGAACGCCTCGGCCACCGCGATCCCGCGCCCGCGGCCCTTCGGCAACGGCTTGGCCGGATCCCAGCCGGCCTTTTGCGCGGCCAGGTCCAGCACCGCGCGCATGCGCGGTTCCTTCGCGAGCAGGTCGTGGCGGAACGCGTACGGATCCTTGCCTGCCGTGTGCGCGGCTTCGTCGATGAACGCCTCGACCGCATAGGCCGTGTGCGAGCTGCCGACCACGCGCCACCACAGCACGGGCACGCCCGTCTTCGCGGTCGCGAGTTCGACCGACACGTTCGGCACCGCGTACGGCAGGTTCGCCGCGCCCTCGACCGACGTCGCGTCGACGCCGTTCTTGACCATGAACGCTTCGAACGGCGTGCCGGCGAGGATCGACTGGCCGACGATCCGGTGGCGCCAGCCGACCAGCCGGCCGTCCGCGGTCAGGCCTGCGTCGAGCTTGTGGAAGTACATCGGCCGGTAGAAGCCGCCCTGGATGTCGTCCTCGCGCGTCCACTGCAGCTTGACCGGCTTGCCGTCCGCGCCGAGCGCCTTCGCGATCGATACGGCCTCGACCACATAGTCCGACCATGCGTTCGCGCGCCGGCCGAAGCTGCCGCCCGCATACAGCGTGTGGATCTGCACCTGCTCGGGTTTCAGGCCCGCGACCTTGGCCGCGTTGCCCTGGTCGACCGTCTGGAACTGGTCGCCGGCCCAGATCTCGCAGCTGTTCGCCGTGAGCTTGACGACCGCGTCGAGCGGCTCCATCGGCGCGTGCGCGAGATACGGGAATTCGTAGGTTGCGCTGATCTTGCGCGCCGCGCCCGCGATCGCCGCGTCGGCATCGCCATCCTTGCGTGCCGACGTGCCCGGCTTGTCGGCGAGCTGCCGGTATTCGCGCATGATCTCGTCCGAGCCGCGCTTTTCGGCGTTCGTTTCGTCCCATTCGACCTTCAGCGCGTCGCGGCCCTGTTTCGCGGCCCAGAAGCCCGTCGCGACGACCGCGACGCCACCCGGCACCCGCACGACCGAGACGACGCCCGGCACGGCCTTGGCGGCCGTCGCGTCGAACGATTTCACCGTCGCGCCGAAGCGCGGCGGGCGCTGCAGCAGCGCGACGCGCATGCCGGGGAACGTCGTGTCGAGCGTGAAATGCGCGGTGCCGTTCGATTTTGCCGATGCGTCGACGCGCGGAATCCGGTGGCCGATCAGCTTGAAATCGGCCGGCTGCTTCAGCGTGACCTTGTCCGGCACGGGCAGCTTCGACGCATCGGCGACGAGCGTGCCGTACGCGGCCGTCTTGCCGCTCTTCGCGTGCGTGACGACGCCACCCGCTGTCGTCAGCTCGCCGGCCGGCACCTTCCAGCGGGCCGCCGCGGCCGACACGAGCATCGCGCGGGCCTTGCCGCCCGCTTCGCGCAGTTGCTGCCACGAGTTCGACATGGCCGAACTGCCGCCCGTGCCCTGCATCGTGCCGAACGCGAGGTTCGCGTAGCGCTTCGCATCGGCTGGCGCGCTTTCGACGCGCACGCTCGACCAGTCGGCGTCGAGCTCCTCGGCGACGATCGTCGCGATGCCCGTATACGCGCCCTGGCCCATTTCGACGTGCTTCGCGATGACGGTGACGGTGCCGTCGGGCGTGATGCGTAGGAATGCGTTCGGCGCGAAGCCGGCGGCGGGCGCGGTCGCGGCGAGCGCGCGGCGGCCGAGGCCGGCCCATTCGAAGCCGATGGTCAGGCTGACGGCGGCCGCGGCGCCCGCGGTCTTCAGGAACGTGCGGCGCGACGGGCGCACCGAACCGGTGTTGTCGAGTTCGATCGTCATGGTCAGGCTCCCAGCGTCGCGGCCGCGTCGTGGATCGCGGCCCGGATGCGGGCGTAGGTCGCACAGCGGCACAGGTTGCCGTTCATCGCGGCGTCGATGTCCGAGTCGGTCGGCTTCGGGTTTTGTTCAAGCAGCGCGGTGGCCGACATGATCTGGCCGGACTGGCAATAGCCGCATTGCGGCACCTGCAGCTTGACCCATGCGGCCTGCACGGCCTGCGCGGGCTTGCTCTGCAGGCCTTCGATCGTCGTGATGTGCTTGCCCGCGATGCCGGCGAGCGGCAGCACGCACGAGCGGACGGCCTGGCCTTCGAGATGCACGGTGCACGCGCCGCACTGCGCCATGCCGCAGCCGAATTTCGTGCCGGTCAGTCCCGCGTGTTCGCGAATCGCCCAGAGGACGGGCATCGACGGATCGGCGTCGAGCGTGACGTTCTTGCCGTTCAGGACAAACGAGGTAGGCATTGTGATTGTCTCCGTGGGGAAAACCCGGCATGCGCCCGGTTACAGGGTCTGCTCACGCTCATAGCGGGCTTGCGCTGGTCCCCAGAAGGGCCGAGCGCAAGGAATGCGACGAAGCGAATACTCGACGTATTCGCGAGGAGCATGACGCCGCGATCGGCCCTTCTGGGGACCAGCCCCACGAATGAATTTTTCCAAACAGGGGAACGTGCGTTGCCGGCCGTATTGCGGCGTCGATCGTCGCTTGTTTGGCGCGGCCAAACGGCGCTCCTCTCTCCTTGCACTACGACCGGCAACGCACGTTCGCAAGCCCGCTATGAGCGTGAGCAGGCCCTGAGTGTGCGCGAGACGTCGGTTTTTGCGTCTACCCAATCCTGCAAATTTATTGAACAATCCTGCAAATCCCCGGCACGCCGCAGGCGGTTTCGCTATGCTCCCGCGACATGGGGAAATCAATCGAGGATGCGTCATGGACATGACCGATATCGTGGCGTCGCGCGAATCCGGGCGGCGCGAACTGGCGTCGCTGATCGGCCGTTTCGCACCGGCGGACGGCTCGCATTCGACGGCCGTGCCGGGCCTGATGCTGCATCGGCACACGCGCCCGGTCGATCTCGGCTGCGGCGTGTCGCGGGCCGCGCTCGTGATCGCCGCGCAGGGCGCGAAGCGCGTGATCGTGGCCGGCCAGGCTTATGAATACGACACGCAGAATTGCCTGATTACGTCGATCGACTTGCCGATCCTGTCGCGCGTGACGCACGCGTCGCCGGATGCGCCCTATTTGTGCCTGTCGCTGACGCTCGATCCGCAGCGCATCGTCGAACTCGCGGCCGAGATGCGGCTACCCGAGCCCGACGCGGGCCCGGAAGGCGAGGGGATCGCGCTCGCCGAGCTGACGCCGCCGCTGCTCGACGCCGCGCTGCGGCTGTTGCGGCTGCTCGATACGCCGGCCGATATTCCGGTCGTCGCACCGCTGATCGAAAAGGAATTGCTGTACCGGCTGATGACGAGCGGGCAGGGCACGCGGCTGCGGCACATGGCCATCGCGGGCAGCCAGACGCACCGGATCGCGCGCGCGATCGAATGGATCCGCGATCACTTCACGGAGCCGATGCGCGTCGAGTCGCTCGCGCAGGCGGTCAACATGAGCGTGTCGTCGCTGCACCATCATTTCAAGCACGTGACGACGCTGAGCCCGCTGCAGTACCAGAAGCAGCTGCGGTTGCACGAGGCGCGGCGGCTGCTGCTGCTGCGGCAGGGCGGCGACGTCGGGTCGGTGGCTGCCGTCGTCGGCTACGAAAGCGCATCGCAGTTCAGCCGCGAATACAGCCGGCTGTTCGGCGCGCCGCCGATGCGCGACGTCGTGCACCTGCGGAAAAAGGAATTGCTCGGCTGACGCGCCGCCGGCCGTCAGACGACCGTCGTCTGCAGGAACGCCGGCGCGATCCACCAGTCCGGCACATCGTGCGCCGGGCGTATCGATGGCGTTGGAATAGACCACGGCCTTCAGCAGCGGATAGCGCCACAGCGCCGCTGGAATTCGTCGAGCTCGTCGCGCTTGCGCGAATTCGACCCGTCGACGCCGAGCTCCGTGACCATTACCGGCAGCGTGTAGTCGGCCGCCCGCCCATACTATCCATCGTCGAGCATCTCCAGGAACCCTGCGTCGATTTGCTCGACGGCTGCGCGCACACGCTCCATCCCGCTGCACGGGCATCGTTTCGGCAAGCGCCGGTCCGCATGTACCGATGTCGACGAAGCGCCGCGACAGGCGCTCCGGTTTCGCTGACAACCCCGTTGATGCTTGAACGACGCGAACGTCGATCGATCGGTGGTGATCTTCATCGCCTTTTCCCCGACACGCTGATTGACGAGCTGGCCGCCGTCCGTGTGCTTCGTGCCGTGGCGTGCCGCTCGATTGGAGCCGGATGTCAGGCAATCGGCATGCCAGTGACGGCGCAGACCCAATGTGCGCGGGCGCGGCCGTGCGATCGACGCGTGGCGCGCGACATTGTGTTTCGTGCGTGAATCGTGGGGACAGGAAAGCGACTCGGATGAATGCCGGATCGATGCGATTCGATACGAAGAAACTCGCAATAAATCAGGCTTTTGCGGGGTTGATGGTGTCAAACAGGCGTTGAATGCGCATGTTTCATGGGTGAGAATCGCACCGATTCCGGATTGAAAACGTTTTTTTAAGGCATCGTCTATCCGGCGATCCGGGTGTGAAAGGCAGATTG
Organism: Burkholderia catarinensis; assembly: GCF_001883705.2. Taxonomy (GTDB): domain Bacteria; phylum Pseudomonadota; class Gammaproteobacteria; order Burkholderiales; family Burkholderiaceae; genus Burkholderia; species Burkholderia catarinensis. The sequence continues at coordinate 110,852 of NZ_MDEQ02000006.1, read as the reverse complement.
AATGGAAGTTGAAATTTGATGCGCTGGGCCCAATTGGGATCGAACGTTTTCATTCGTTTTAATTTTTATGAAATAAATGGCCGGGCGGCACCTTCATCGACCGGTGCACAATTTATTTTTTACCGATCGCTCCGCCTGTCGATCGACGCGTGATCGTGTCGGTATTTTCACGGATGAATCAAATTCGTTTCGGTCATCGGGGTGAATGCGTGTCGCCGGCATTTCCGCGGCGGTCGCACGGGCTTGCGGAGCAGGGCGCCGCCACGCTGCGATTCCTGTTCTTCCGGACCGCGGAGGCCGGCTGCACGGGCCGTGACGCGTGGTTTGCAAGCGGAAAGACCGGCGCCGACCGGCCAGCGCGACGACGCGCTTCTCAAGATTGAAACACTCGTTCGCCTGGCCGTTCGGCGAGGGTCCGCGTGCCGGATTCGTCCGTCTAATCCCGGGATTGCTTCGCGGCGCGCAATGATCGCGGCGGGTGCCGAATCGTTGTTGCGATACATTCCTGAAACAAAAAATGCCGTTCCTGGCGATACGTGCCGGCGTGAGGGGCGTTCGCCGCGCGCAATGCGCGGTGGAATAACGCGTGGCACGCTGCTTGCGGCATGGGACGCACCGGCGAGCGGTCGACATGACGTAACGAAGAGATGGGGCGACCAACTCGTCAATAAGCAGTCGGGGAAACAGCGATGAAGACCAAAAGCAGTCGCTTGATCGGTGCGTACTTTACGCACGAGCGGGGTAGTCGGACAGGCCGGGGTGTTGCTCGCGACACGGTGCCAGCTTCGCGGGTTTCTCCATGCCGATTTCTTGGCCTCCGCGCGCTTCGCGTGCTGGAGCGGTTGTCGCGCCGCGCGGCAATCGGGCGACAGCGGTGCTCGCCTTCATTCAGTTCACCCGGATGGATCAGGCTGTTCGTGCCGGACAGCGTGATGCCGATTCGTCTTCGGCCGTGCAGGGCGGTTTCGATCGCGCCTGGCCAATGCCGGCTCCGGCCGGATTAAATCGAACGCCCGTCGTCCGGATTATCCGGACGACCTTTCGTCGGTAGCTCAGGGAGAAGACATGCCACCTGGCTGCAATGCAGGCTCGTCGTCGCTCGAATAAAAAGAGCATTTTGAACGACGCTGCATTTTTCGGTGGTAAATATGTTCGCGATTTTTCGACTCCGGAAACGGATGCCGCGTGCCGGTATGCTGTCCGGCGGGGTGTCGAATATCGCGATCCGGAAGGATGTGCGCGTCATTCCGGTTGATTTTATTTTGGTGTTTTCGATCCTGATTCAATGTTCATAAAATTCATCGAAAACACCTGTTAATAAATTTTGGAAACTTAAAAATAAGAAGCTAGAATTCTGCTGGCCAAAATTGCCTAGTGCATTAATTGGAATGGCAGTTAATTTTATTAATTGAATAGTGATCCTTATTTTCAGGATCACTAAAATCAGGGAGGTTGATGGCGTGCGATCTTCCTGGCTCATTCCATCCACGCCGTTATGGAGTCGACCATGAAGAAGCTTCTCATTGCAGTAGCAGTCCTGGCCGTTTCGGGTGCAGCGTTCGCAGGTAGCGGCACGGTGTCGAGCAGCAGCTCGACGAGCGGCGGTTCGACGATGGCCGGAGTTGTCGGGTTCGGCCACTTCACCGCGACCGATTCCGGCGCGGCGCTCGGCGCAGCGGGCGCAATCGCCGGCGGCCCGGGCAGCGGTTCGATCTCGTACACGAGCCACACCCAATCGTCGTCGGTTGGCGGTTTCGGCTTCGGCGGCTCGCAGGCCGGCGGCACCAGCGGCGCGAATGCCGGCTCGATCGGCTGGACGTACCACCACTAAGCCGCGACGCGCAGCGTTCGTCATTGGCTGGCGGCACGGATGCCGGGTTCCGCTCGATGGGGGGAGACCCGGCTCCGCCACCGCCGAACTTCATCACAGCAAGGAATTGCTATGAAAGCCAACGTTATTTTAGCGACAGCGCTCACCGTCTTATCGTCGGCTGCATTGGCAGCGGGGCTCTCCACGACCAACCAGACGCAATCCGTTGCGGCGGGTGTTTCAGGTTCGGTGCTGGTCGGGTCCGGCAGCTATACCAGCAATTCGACTTCGACGGCGGGCGCGAACGCAGGCAGTACCGTCACACCCGCTGGTTCCGTCGGCACGGCATCCGCCTTCCACAACTCGACCTCGACGGCCAGCGGTTCGGGCACGAACGGGGGCGCGTTCGCGGCAGGCGGCGGTATCGGTGCCGCAGGCTCGTACGGCGGAAACAGCAGCACGAACGAGAACGCAAATGCGCTGTCGGGAGGGGTGACCGCCACGATCGTACTCGGCGCGAACCACTACACGGCCACGGGCGGGAACGACCAGGGCTATGCCAACGCGGGTGCTGCCGGCCTGACAGGCAGTGGCGGTTCAGGCGCGATCACGGGTTCGAATCATTACAACTCGTCGACCGTGTGGAGTACCGGTCCGGCCGGTTCGCCGTCCGCATCGGGCGGAAGCCAGGGCAGTTCGAGCGCGACCGGAAGCAGTCATTAGTCAGGTGTGGGGGGGGGCCAGTTTCCCAGCGACGCTGGTCTCTTTTCCCGCATCGTTGTCACGTAAGGAGTTGGCATGAAGCAGAAACTGATTGCCGCCGCTCTGATGCTCGCGTCTCTGACGGCGTATGGCGCTGACCGTATTGCCGACGACGTGCAATCGAATTTGCAGACGTCAAACCACCCTGACCAGACAACCAAACCGTCAGAACAACAAACGCTTTCGTCGGGCAGTGCCATCGGCGGACCGGACGCCCAGCAGTGGCAGGGCATGTCGGCCGGCTCGTGGTCCCAGCTGGGCAGCGGCTGGAAGCAGTTCGGGGAAGCAGGCAAAGCTGAAGGGATTCAGGGGAATTAGTGCGGTTGGCTGGGTGGGAGGTCAAACCTCGTCCGGAGAGTGAAATGAACAGCAACAAGATCAAGGTGGCATGTGCGGCGATGTTCGCGATGTCCGCGATCGGCACCCACGCGCAAACCGCCGATTCGACGTCGAGCGCGCAGTCCTCGACGTCGTCGACGGCGGTCAGCCAGGGCGGTGGCTCGAGCATGAGCACGAACACGAACACCACGAGCTCGCGCGGCGGCAACGCCACCAGCTCCAGCGGGGTTCGCGGCAGCGGCAATTCGAGCGTGAACGTGAACGTCACGATGCCGTCCGGCACGAGCGGCGGCTCGAGCGTGACGCCGCAGAGCGTGAGTTCGCTCCAGTCGTCCGGCTCGCCCGGCACCAACCCGTACAACACCCAGACATCGGAAAACGTCAACTACTCGGGGACGCAGACGATCAAGACGAACCCGGCGATCCAGGCGCCCGGCCTCACGACCACGCTGTCCGACACCTGCATGGGGTCGGTGAGCGTCGGCGTGTCGTTCCCGGGATTCGGCGCGACGGGCGGTACGACGCTGGTCGACCAGGCGTGCGTCCGGCGTCTCGATGCGCGTGAATTCCGTGCGATGGGCCTGACCGACGTGGCGCTCGCGCTGCTCTGCCAGAGCGACGCGAACCGGCGCGCGGTGGAAGCGACCGGGCACCTGTGCCCGGGCACGACCGCGCCGCTCGCGCGTTCGAACGTGGCGCCGAGCGTCGAAGCGACCGTCGCGGACGACGTGAAGTATCGCGATCCGATCGTGCGCAACCGCATGGGCTTGCCGCCGCTCGGCTCCGCCGCGCCGGCACCCGCGCAGACTCGCCCGGTGGAAACGACCTCGGTGCAGGCAGCGCCTGTGCCTGTGCCGGTGCCGTCGATCGCGCCGGTTGCCGCGGTGCCGGCTGTCGCAGTTCCGGCGGTCGCCGCAGCCGCACCGGCTGTTGCTGCGCCGGCTGTCGCCGCCGTGCCCGCAGCCGCGGCCGCGATGGCAGCCGTGCCGGCTGCAGCCGTCATCGCCGCATCGGCTGTCGCCGACAAGGCGTCGCAAGCGCCTGCCGCGCTGGTCGCCGACACGAAGGCACCGGAGCCTGCACCGTCGGTTGCCGACAAGGCCCCCGAGCCCGCGCAGCCTGTCGCAGCCGCGGCGCCTGCCGACATGCCGGCAGCCGACGCGAAGGTGCCGGACGCGGTCGAATCCTCGGCCGCACCTGCGCCGTCCGTCGACATGCCCGCGCTGACCGATCCCGCGCAGGCGTTGCCGCCGGCCACGTTCGACCAGCAGGCTGCCCCGGCTTTACCGGTTGCGCCGGCTCCGACTGTCATCTCGACGAGCACGTCGTCGTGAGCACGCGGGTCGGTCTCCCGTGTAACCGGAACGCAGGTTGCACGGGAGTCGTTCGGACCCGATGCCCGGCGGTCGTTGCCTGTTTGACGGGTGTTGGTCCCATCCCCGAGGTCAACACCTCTTTTTGCCCGACGAGGATGCAAGGAGGCCTCAATCATGAGGATCTTTTTGGTCGCTCTACTGTTGTACAGCGCACAAGCCGCTGCGCAGGCGGTTTTTCAGAACCCTGCGGTCTTTGTCATCCTGAACGAGCAGACCCTCGCGAACGCCGCGAGCGTCGCGCAGGCGCTGACGACGCTCGGCCGTCCCGACAACACGGCATGCGCGCCGATGATGATGATCGGCGACCCGCAGATGATTTACATGATGCCGGAGGAAGGTCACGCGCCGTCGTGGCAATCGCCGGTGTACGGGCGGGGTACGCCGTTCGAAGCGCGGAACGGGCCGGCGCCGAGCGGCAAGACGGTCGGCGCGATGCAGCATGCCGAGGACATGCAGACGCAGCCGTGGAGCGACGGCAGCGCGATCACGCAGAAGATCGCCGGCGAGTCGAGCGTGTCGGCGGCGGACCGGGTGAGCGAGTGGCAGCGCAACGGGCTCGACAGGATCGAGACGGCCCGTGCGACGGAAGTGACGGTGAACGGCAAGACCTACCGGGCCTATCGCGACGACCTCAATCGTTCCGCGAAGCCGGTCGTCGAGCCGCAAATCTACACGCAGCGCGTTGTTTTCTGCCGATAACGAAACGTCGAACCGGGACGGGCCGGCGTCGCGCAGCGGGATCATCGGCCCCGCCGTACGCGATCCGGCAACGGCTCTGTTCCGACAACCAACCCTACGCGACGAGGCCATCGTGAACCATTGCTGCCAGATGAGGGTGTCGGACCCGCTGGATTTCGAACGCGACGCGGGTACGGCGCCGTTCGCCGCCGTCCGGCACAACCATGTCGTGCCGTCGCGGCCGCTCGTCTACCTGTCGCAGCAGCACGATGCCGCGCTCGTCGACTGCCTCGAGTCGCGCGGCTGGGACGTGTGGCGCGCGAAAACCGTTGCGGACGCACTGAATCTCGTCAAGGCGAACCGCTCGCATGCGGGCATCGTCGATTTCGCCAGCTTCGCGTCGCCCGATGTCGCGTCGTTCGAGGCGCTGCTGCGCGACCCGCGCGTCGGCTGGGTCGCGTTGGCCGACGACGAGCGGTTGCGCGAGCTCATCGTCGCGCGGCTGATCCGCCATTGCTGTTTCGACTACGTGCGCAATGCGACGGCCTACGCGACGATCGGCTATCTCGTCGGCCATGCGTACGGGATGCTGAAGCTCGCGGACGGCGACCCGGCCGCGGATGCGGCGCCGCCCGGCGGCACGATGATCGGCGCGTGCGATGCGATGCGCCGGCTGTTCGCGACGATCCGCAAGGTCGCGAACACGGACGCCACCGTGTTCATCGCCGGCGAATCCGGCACCGGCAAGGAACTGACGGCGGCGGCGATCCACCAGCAGTCGTTGCGTGCCGAGGCGCCGTTCGTCGTCGTGAACTGCGCGGCCATCCCGTCCACGCTGCTGCAGGCCGAGCTGTTCGGCCACGAGCGCGGCGCGTTCACGGGCGCGCACCAGCGCAAGATCGGCCGTATCGAGGCCGCGCACGGCGGCACGCTGTTTCTCGATGAAATCGGCGACATGCCGTTCGAGAGTCAGGCGAGCCTGCTGCGGGTCCTGCAGGAAGGCAGGATCGAGCGGCTCGGTGGGCACGTGCCGATTCCGGTGGACGTGCGGATCGTGTCGGCGACCCACGTCGATCTCGAGGCCGCGATGCAGACGGGCCGGTTCCGCGCCGACCTGTACTACCGCCTGTGCGTGCTGCGTATCGACGAGCCGCCGCTGCGCGCGCGCGGCCGCGACATCATGCTGCTCGCCGACCACGTGCTGCAGCGCTATCGCGACGACGGTTCGCACCGGATTCGCGGCTTCACGCCGTGCGCGGTCGAGGCGATCCACAACTATGCGTGGCCCGGCAACGTGCGCGAGCTGATCAACCGGATCCGGTTCGCGGTCGTGATGACCAACGGCCCGATGATCTCGGCCGCCGATCTCGAACTGCGCCAGTACACGTCGCGGCGGTTGCCGACGCTGGCGGAAACGCGCCGGCAGGCCGAGCGGCACGCGATCGAGAAAACGCTGATGCGCCACCGGCACCAGCATGCGGACGTCGCGGCGGAGCTGGGCATCTCGCGCGCGACGCTGTATCGCCTGATGACCGCGCACGGGCTGCACGGCTGACGCGCGGCGGCGCGCATCCGCTCAAGACCGGGCGGCGGCGGCCGTTAAGACAGGAAACGGCCCGTCCGGACCGCCGGCGCATCGATGCGCGCGCGGCCGGCACGCGGCGCATCACGCTTATCCGAGGTCATCGTGGCAGAGTGCAGTCACTGCGGCAGGACGTTCCTGGTCGGCGGTCGGTCGATCGACGGCCGCCGCTATTGCAGCCCGGCGTGCGCGCAGGCGCACCCGATCGTCGTCGAGGCCGAACGGGTGCCCGACGCGAAGGTCTGGCAGTACGTGCACGACTGGCGTTACGGGCCGTGCCCGCTCTGCCGTCGCGACGACCATCCGGTCGACGTCCATGCGTCGCATCGCGTCGTGTCGCTGGTGTTCGTCACGCGTTGGGCGACCCGGCGCCACATATGCTGCCGCCGCTGCGGCCGCAAGAAGCAGGCGGTCGCGCTGCTCGCGTCGGCCGTGCTCGGCTGGTGGGGGCTGCCGTGGGGCATCGTGCTGACGCCGATCCAGCTCGCGCGCAACGCGTTCGGGCTGGCCGCGCGCGATCCGGAGGCCGCGACGCAGCAGTTCGAGCAGCTGGTGCGGCGCAAGCTGGCGGCGCGCCGGCTGCGGCGCGCGCGGCAGGGCGTCGGCGCCTGATCGCGCGCGTCGGCGTGCCGCGCCCGGTCAGGCCGGCCGCTCGAAGCCCGATGCGACCCAGCGCTCGGCGCTGGCCTTGTCGAGCTTGAATCCGGCCGACACCTTCGCGTCGGCCAGCAGCGCGCCGTACGGATCGAGCGCCTTGAGCTGCGCGTACGGCTCGAATTCGTCCGGCACGATATCGAGCGTCACCGACACGTCCTGCCCGTCCTCGCCCTGGACCGTCACTTCCTTGTGCAGCATCGCGCGCCGCTGCTGCTCGTGCCGCATCAGCACCTCGGTCACGGTCTTCACGAGCGTGCGGAACGCGTTCGCGTCCATCGGCTTCGGGTTCTTCTTGTCGCGGCCCATGGTCCACGGCCCGACGAGCGCGGGTTCGGACTCGCCGTCCTTGATCATCTCGACGGCCCAGCCGTCGTCATCTTCGTTCTTGATGATGCGGGCCGTCCAGCCGTTGTCGCGCCAGAGGCCGCTTTCGTGGATGGAGGTGTCGTCGGATTGCAGATCGGATTCGGTCATGAGGGAAGCGGGGTGGTCGGGCAGCCGGCAAAAGGGCGGTGGCGCGCGGCCGGCATCGGCGCGTCGCTCGCCGCCGGCGGCCCGGAGTGGCATGCAAAGGCTGCAATTTTACCTGCTGGCGGGCCGCATGGCCCGCGCGGCGTGCAACGCCGGCCATCCGGCCGATGCCGGCGGCCGCCCGGCGCCGGACGCCGGCCGCTCGAACCCGCGCAAATATCAAACTTGTATTACGTCCCAGGCGGCCGATCCGTATCTCGTCCGATATCCCGCCCGCGCCCGGCTTCTTAGAATCGACGTTCAGGCTAAAAATAGCCTGAACGTCCTTTCAACGCCAACCGGCCGCGCGCGCTCCTTGCCGCGCGGCCGGTGAACCACCTGGAATTGCGCATGAGGAAATTCAGTGTTCGCATCGTCTTCGCATACGACTGGCCGTTGACGCTGGCCGGCATCGAGCAGGTCGCAGGCAGCGCCTGTGCGATCGAGCTCGCCGCGGTCTACCGGAGTGCGGCCGAGCTGGTCGCGTCGCTCGGCGGTGTCGACTGCGATATCGTGCTCGTCGACTATTCGATCCGCTGCAACGAGCAGATGGACGGTCTCGCGCTGTTCGACTGGCTGCGGCGCACACGCCCGAACACGGGGATCGTCGCGCTGGTCGCGAACGAGAACCCGCTGATCTTCCGGTCGATCCTCGAGATCGGCGGCGTGAGCATCGTCAGCAAGTTCGACGAAGTCGGCCATATCGTCACGGCGATCCATTCGAGCTACAGCGGCGGGCGCTACCTGTCGCCGCTCGTCAGGCGCGCGGTCGACGCGTTCGGCGAGCGCGACCAGCCTCCGGTGAAACTGTCGGCGCGCGAGATCGAGGTGATTCGCCTCTATCTGTCGGGCATGCCGATCAAGACGATCGCGGAGCGCCTGAACAAGGGCAAGCAGACGGTCAGTGCGCAGAAGATCAGCGCGATGAAGAAGCTCGGCGCGAGCAACGACGTCGAACTGATCCAGCGGGCGGCCGGGCTGGGGCTCGGCACCGGCGCGGCCGCATCGCGGCCCGGCGGCGCCGCGTGAGCGCGCGTGCGCCGGGCCTGCGCCGTCAGGCCGGCAGCGCGAACCGCGTGACGGCGTCGCGCAGCGCTTCGGCCTGATCGCGCAGCGAATGCGCGGCGGCCGCGGCCTCTTCGACGAGCGCCGCGTTCTGCTGCGTGACCTGGTCCATCTCGCCCACCGCGCGGTTGACCTGTTCGATCCCGGCGCTCTGCTCGCGCGACGCATGGCTGATTTCGTCGAGGATCTCGTTCACGCGCCGCACCGACTGCACGAGCTCGGCCATCGTCTCGCCCGCGTGCGTGACGAGCGTCGCGCCGTGTTCGACGGTCTCGTTCGACGACACGATCAGCGACTTGATCTCCTTGGCGGCCGTCGCCGAGCGCTGCGCGAGCGAGCGCACTTCGGCCGCGACCACCGCGAAGCCGCGGCCCTGTTCGCCCGCGCGCGCCGCCTCGACGGCCGCGTTCAGCGCGAGGATGTTGGTCTGGAACGCGATCCCGTCGATCACGCCGATGATGTCGCCGATCTTGTGCGAGCGGTTGGTGATCTCGTTCATCGTGCGCACGACGTCGTCGACCACCGCGCTGCCGCGCGTCGCGACCTGCGCGGCCTCGCCGGCCAGCGTCGCGGCCTGTGCGGCGCTGTCCGCGTTCTGCTTCACGTTCGCGGTCATCTGGTCCATGCTCGACGCGGTCTGCACGAGCGCGGCCGCCTGCTCTTCGGTGCGCTGCGAAAGATCGGTGTTGCCGGACGCGATCTCGCTCGCGCCGACGTTGATGTTCTCGGTGCCCATCCGCACGCGCGACACCATGTCGATCAGCCCGCCCTGCATCGTGTGCAGCGCATGCAGCAGGCTGCCGCGATCGTCGTGCTTCACGGTGACGCGCGCGGTCAGGTCGCCCTGCGCGATGCGCTGCGCGGCGTCGAGCGCAACTTCCAGCTCGCCGCCGAGGTTCGCGCGCACGCTTTTCAGCACCAGCACCATCACGGCGGTCGCGATCCCGCCGAGCACGGCCGTCATCGCGAGCCAGCGGCCGACGCTCGCGAGCACCGCCGTGCGCACGTCGTTCATATACATGCCCGTCACCAGATACCAGTCCCACGGCGCGAAGCGCTGCACCGCGCTGGTCTTCTCCTGCGGCTTGTCGGCGCCCGGTTTCGGCCACAGATACTCGACGAAGCCCTTGCCGCCTTCCTGGTTGCCGGCCTTCACGATCTCGACGAACAGGTGCTTGCCGGTCGGATCGGTGAAATTCGACACGTCCTTGCCGTTGAGCTCGGACTTGATCGGATGCATCACGATCACGGGCTTCGAATCGTTGACGGAGATATAGCCGTCGGCGCCGTAGCGCATCGCGGCGATCGCTTCGAGCGCCTTCTGCTTCGCGTCGGCTTCCGGCATCGCGTTCTGCTGCGACAGCTTGTAGTAATGGTCGGTCACGCTCGCGGCCTGCGCGATCAGCGAGGCGAGCTGGTCGCGGCGGTCCGTGATCATCGATGCGCGCGTCTGCCACGCGCCGAGCCCGGCGATCACGAGCAGGCCGAGCCACAGGATGACGATCATCGAGGCGAGTTTCTGATTCAGGGAAAGGTTGCGCATGGTGTGTGGTCGGTCAGTCGAGAAGACTCGCCGGAACGGCGTGACGGGATAAGTGTCTTGACGGCGCGCGGCGAGCGTCGCCGTAGGCGGGAAATCCCTTAGAACGACGGGCCGCCGGAACGGCCGCCCATGCCTGCGATGCCGATGCGGGCATCTATGCATATGCATAAAATGGGTCGCTATACTGTTGGGGCGATTGCGCGCGGAGCGCCCGGGCGGGCGGCGGCGCGGCGCTGAATGAAACCGAAAGGAGGCAACGATGCGGATTCTGGTGGTAGGGGCCGGCGCGGTCGGCGGATACTTCGGCGGCCGGCTGGCCGCGGCGGGGCGCGACGTGACGTTTCTGGTGCGCGACGGCCGCGCGGCCGCGCTGGCGCGCGACGGGCTGCTGATCCGCAGCCCGCGCGGCGACCTGACGCTCGCGAACGTGCAGACCGTGCGCGCGAGCGATGCGGGCGCCGGGGGCGCCGCGATCGCGCCGTTCGACCTCGTGCTGCTGAGCTGCAAGGCGTACAGCCTCGACGACGCGATTCTCTCGTTCGCGCCGTTCGTCGGGCCGCAGACGCTGATCCTGCCGATGCTCAACGGGATGCGTCACCTCGACGTGCTGCGCGAGCGCTTCGGCGCCGCGCAGGTGCTCGGCGGGCTGTGCGTGATCGCGGCCACGCTCGATCGCGAGCAGCGCATCGTGCACCTGAACGACACGCACGGGGTCACCTTCGGCGAACTCGCCGGCGGCGAATCGCCGCGCGTGCGCGCGGTGGCCGACGTGCTCGGCGGCGCGGGCTTCGACGCGACGCTTAGCGACAACGTGGTCGCGCGGATGTGGGAGAAGTGGGTGTTCCTCGCGACGCTTGCCGCGAGCACGTCGCTGTTCCGCGGCTCGGTCGGCGACATTCTCGCCGCGCCGGACGGCCGCCGCCTGCTCGAGACGATGCTCGGCGAATGCAGCGCGATTGCCGAACATCAGGGCTACCGGCCCGACCCGGCGGCCATCGAGCGGATGCAGCGGATGGTGCTGACGCCGTCGCCGCTGACCGCGTCGATGCTGCGCGATGTCGAGAACCATGCGCGCGTCGAAGCCGATCACGTGATCGGCGACCTGCTCGCGCGGCGCGACCCGCAGGCGGCCGATGCACTGTCGTTGCTGCGGATCGCGTACAACCACCTGAAGGTGTACGAGTTGCGCACGGCGCGCGAGCGCGCTGCCGCGTAAGCAACGGAGCGGGCGGCCGCCCCGGGCCGTTCCGCGCTGCACAAATTTGCCGTCCGGCGCCGTTTGCGGCCGGATCGCGCAAAAAAGTATCGGAAATCAGGCGTAAAGTTGGTGGAGCCGCGCGCTCGATCGACCTACATTGCTTCCCATGCGACCGGTCGCGTCGCCGCGCGAAACACGCGGCGCACGCGCGAACAGCCGAACAGGCCGGCCAGCGAATCATGGGAATGGAGACGCCAACATGATGCACCCCGATCTCGAAGTGGTCGAAGTGCGACGCGACGAGTCGTTCAAGGTCTGGTCGCACGGCTATCCATATCGCACGATCCGCTGGCATTTCCATCCCGAATTCGAGCTGCACCTGATCGTCGCGACGCGCGGCAAGTATTTCGTCGGCGATCACATCGGCTCGTTCGGCCCCGGCCATCTCGTGCTGCTCGGCCCGAACCTGCCGCACAACTGGGTCAGCGACATGGCCGAAGGCGAAACCGTCGAGCGGCGCAATCTCGTGATCCAGTTCGACCCCGCATTCGTGCGCCGCTGCATGGACGCGTTTCCCGAATGCCGCGACGCGCAGGCGCTGCTCGACGACGCGCGGCGCGGGGTCGGCTTCGACGCTGCGACGAGCGCCGCGATCGCGCCGCTGTTCGACGAATTGCTGGCCGCGCGCGGCATGCGCCGCATCGCGCTGTTCATGACGATCCTCGAACGGCTTTGCGGCGCGGCCGAGCGCACGCTGCTCGCGAGCCCCGCATACGACCAGGCCGATGTCACGCCCACACGGCTCAGCCACGCGCTGTCGTATATCGGCAAGAACCTCGCGTCCGAGCTGCGCGAATCCGATCTCGCGCAGTTGACCGGGCAGAGCGTCAGCGCGTTCTCGCGGGCGTTTCATCGCCAGACGGGCATGCCGTTCGTCCAGTATGTGAATCGTCTGCGGATCGAATCCGCGTGCCAGATGCTGCTCGCCGACGACGCGAACATCACCGACATCTGCTTCCAGGCCGGCTTCAACAACGTCTCGAACTTCAACCGCCAGTTCCGCGCGGTGAAGGGGATGGCGCCGTCCGAATTCCGCGCGCTGCAGCGCCTGAACGCGCGCAGCCGCGAGCTCGCGCTGCATGCGGCGCCCATCGGCAACCCGCTGCCGCCGCGCGTCGTGACGCCCGGCGTACCCGAGCTCGCGCCGCAGCCCGGATGATCGCGGGGCCGCCGCCCGCCTGACCTTTTCCACACCGTTTCACCCGGCCGATCGCGTCGCTCACGTCGCGAGGGGCTCGTTCAACCACGAAAAAGCCGCACACAATCGGAGACACCGTCATGACGCACGCATCGCCCGCCTCATCCCCCCGCCGCGCCGCCCGCATGGCGGCCTGCACCGCGCTCGCCGCCGCGGTCCTGCTGCTTGCCGTCACGCCGGCCGCGCAGGCCGCGCCGCTGCGGATCGGCATGACGTTCCAGGAGCTGAACAACCCGTATTTCGTGACGATGCAGAAGGCGCTGAACGATGCGGCCGCATCGATCGGCGCGCAGGTGGTCGTCACCGACGCGCATCACGACGTCAGCAAGCAGGTGAGCGATGTCGAGGACATGCTGCAGAAGAAGATCGACATCCTGCTCGTGAACCCGACCGATTCGACCGGCATCCAGTCGGCGATCACGCAGGCGAAGAAGGCCGGCGCGGTGGTCGTGGCCGTCGACGCGAACGCGAACGGCCCGGTCGATTCGTTCGTCGGTTCGAAGAACTACGACGCGGGCGTGATGTCGTGCGACTACCTCGCGAAGGCGATCGGCGGCAGCGGCGAGGTCGCGATCCTCGACGGCATTCCGGTCGTGCCGATCCTCGAACGCGTGCGCGGCTGCAAGGCCGGGCTCGCGAAATACCCGAACGTGAAGCTCGTCGACACGCAGAACGGCAAGCAGGAGCGCGCGACCGCGCTGTCGGTGACGGAGAACCTGATCTCCGCGCATCCGAAGCTGAAGGGCATCTTCAGCGTGAACGACGGCGGCGCGATGGGTGCGCTCGCCGCGATCGAGGGTTCCGGCAAGGACATCAGGCTGACGAGCGTCGACGGCGCGCCCGAGGCGATCGCCGCGATCCAGAAGCCGAATTCGAAGTTCATCGAGACGACCGCGCAGTTCCCGGCCGACCAGGTGCGCATCGCGCTCGGCATCGCGATCGCGCGCAAGTGGGGCGCGACGGTGCCGAAGGCGATCCCGGTCGACGTGAAGGTCGTCGATCGCAGCAACGCGAAGGGTTTCAGCTGGTGAACGGCGTGCGATGCGACGCGAAGGGCGGCCTGGCCGCTGCCCTTCGCATGGAGAAGCCGATGGACACGATACTCAGTCTCAGCCACATCACGAAAAGCTTTCCGGGCGTGAAGGCGCTGTCCGACATTCACCTGGAGATCGCGCGCGGCGAGATCCACGCGCTGCTCGGCGAGAACGGCGCGGGCAAATCGACGCTGATGAAGATCCTGTGCGGCATCCATCAACCGGATGCCGGCACGATCGAGATCGACGGCGCCGCACGCCATTTCGCCGGCTATCGCGACGCGGTGGCGGCGGGCGTCGGCATCGTGTTCCAGGAATTCAGCCTGATCCCGCACCTGGACGCCGTCGACAACCTGTTTCTCGGCCGCGAGCTGCGCAACCGCTGGGGGGCGCGCGACCGCAGGCGGATGCGCGATGCGGCGGCCGCCATCTTCGCGCGCCTCGGCGTGGCGATCGATCTCGATGCGCCGATCCGCATGCTGTCGGTCGCGCAGCAGCAGTTCGTCGAGATCGGCAAGGCGCTGTCGCTCGACGCGCGCATCCTGATCCTCGACGAGCCGACCGCCACGCTCACGCCGGCCGAGGCCGAGCACCTGTTCGCGATCATGCGCGAGTTGAAGCGGCAGGGCGTCGCGATGATCTTCATCTCGCATCACCTCGACGAGATCTTCACGGTGTGCGACCGCATCACGGTGCTGCGCGACGGCCGGTATGTCGCGACAACCGACGTTGCGCGCACGGACGTCGGGCAGCTCGTGCGGATGATGGTCGGCCGCCGGATCGAAAACAGCTTTCCGCCGAAGCCCGCGCTGCCGGCCGACGCGCCGGCCGTGCTCGAAGTCGATGCGCTGCAGATCGAGCGCGGCGGCCCGGTGAACCGCTTCGCGCTGCGGGCCGGCGAGATTCTCGGCTTCGCCGGGCTCGTCGGCTCGGGCCGCACGGAAACGGCGCTCGCGGTGATCGGCGCGACCCGTGCGCACCGCAAGGACGTGCGCGTGCGCGGCGCGGCGGCGAAGCTCGCCGATCCGGCCGACGCGTTGCGCGCGGGCATTGGCATCCTGCCGGAAAGCCGCAAGACGGAGGGGCTCGTCACGTCGTTCTCGATCCGCGACAACATCTCGCTGAACAACCTCGGCAAGTACCGGTCGATGCGCTGGCTGATCGATCGCCGCGGCGAGGCGCGCACGACGCACGACGTGATGCGGCGCGTCGGCGTGAAGGCGCCGTCGATCCATACCGAGGTCGCGACGCTGTCCGGCGGCAACCAGCAGAAGGTCGTGATCGCGCGCTGGCTGAACCATCACACCACCGTGCTGATCTTCGACGAGCCGACGCGCGGCATCGACGTCGGCGCGAAAGCCGAAATCTACGGGCTGATGCGCGAACTCACCGCGCGCGGCTACGCCATCATCATGATCTCGTCCGAACTGCCGGAGATCGTCGGCATGTGCGATCGCGTCGCCGTGTTCCGGCAAGGGCGCATCGAGGCGACGCTCGCAGGCGACGAGATCGATCCCGACACGGTCATGACCCATGCCACGGCCGGCACGCGAGGAGCGACCCATGAACCTGCCTGATTATTCTTCCACGCCTTCCACGCCTTCCACGCCTTCCACGACGCTCGCGGCCGCCGCCGGCGAGGCGCCGCCGCCACGCGCGATGTGGGTGCGGTTGCGACGCTCGACGCTGTTCTATCCGCTCGTCGGCCTCGTCGTCGTGTGCATCGCGATGATGATCGCGAGCCCGAGTTTCCTGTCCGCCGCGAACCTGGAAAACGTGCTGCGCCAGGTATCGATCAACGCGATCATCGCGGTCGGCATGACCTGCGTGATCCTGACCGGCGGGATCGACCTGTCGGTCGGCTCGGTGATGGCGCTGTCGGGCACGCTCGCGGCCGGCCTGATGGTCGCGGGCGTCAACGCGGTCGCCGCGCTCGCGATCGGCATCGCGGTCGGCCTCGGTTTCGGTTTCCTGAACGGCGTGTTCGTCGCGTTCGCGGGGATGCCGCCGATCATCGTCACGCTCGCGACGATGGGCATCGCGCGCGGCCTCGCGCTGATCTACACGGGCGGCTATCCGATCGACGGACTGCCCGACTGGGTCGCGTTCTTCGGCAGCGGCAAGGTGCTTGGCATCCAGGCACCCGTGCTGATCATGCTGGTGGTCTATGCGATCGCGTGGCTGCTGCTCGATCGCATGCCGTTCGGCCGCTACGTGTATGCGATCGGCGGCAACGAGCAGGCGACGAGGCTTACCGGCGTGCGCGTCGCGCGCGTGAAGCTGATCGTCTACACGCTGGCCGGGCTCACGTCGGCGCTCGCCGCGATCGTGCTGACCGGCCGGCTGATGAGCGGGCAGCCGAACGCGGGCGTGGGCTTCGAGCTCGACGCGATCGCGGCCGTCGTGATGGGCGGCACGTCGATCTCCGGCGGGCGCGGCGCGATCCTCGGCACGCTGGTCGGCGCGCTGCTGCTCGGCGTGCTCAACAACGGGCTGAACATGATCGGCGTGAACCCGTATGTGCAGAACGTGATCAAGGGCGGAATCATCCTGCTCGCGATCTATATCAGCCGCGAACGGTCGAGGTAACGACCGATTTATCAGTGATCCGAATCATTAACGAAAGAGACAACTCATGACGACACCCGAAGCCCAGCCGCGGATGACCGCGGTCGTCTGCCACGGCCCCGAGGACTATCGCGTCGAACAGGTCGCGAAGCCGCGCCCCGGCGCGAACGAGCTCGTGATCCGTATCGCCGCATGCGGGATCTGCGCGAGCGACTGCAAGTGCTATACGGGCGCGAAGATGTTCTGGGGCGGCCCGAGCCCGTGGGTGAAGGCGCCCGTGATTCCAGGCCATGAATTCTTCGGCCATGTCGAGGCGCTCGGCGACGGCGCGGCCGAGCATTTCGGCGTCGCCTTGGGCGACCGCGTGATCGCCGAGCAGATCGTGCCGTGCGGCAAGTGCCGCTATTGCAAGTCGGGGCAGTACTGGATGTGCGAAGTGCACAACATCTTCGGCTTCCAGCGCGAGGTCGCCGACGGCGGGATGGCCGAATACATGCGCATTCCGCCGACCGCGATCGTTCACAGGATTCCGCTCGGCGTGTCGCTCGAGGATGCCGCGATCATCGAGCCGCTGTCGTGCGCGATCCATACCGTGAACCGCGGCGACCTCCAGCTCGACGACGTCGTCGTGATCGCGGGCGCGGGCCCGCTTGGGCTGATGATGACGCAGGTCGCGCACCTGAAGACGCCGAAGAAACTCGTCGTGATCGACCTGATCGACGAACGGCTCGAACTCGCGCGGCAGTACGGTGCCGACGTGACGATCAACCCGAAGCGCGACGATGCGCGCGAGATCGTCCGCGCGCTCACCGACGGCTACGGCTGCGACGTCTACATCGAAACCACCGGCGCGCCGGCCGGCGTGAGCCAGGGGCTCGACCTGATCCGCAAGCTCGGCCGCTTCGTCGAATTCAGCGTGTTCGGCGAGGATGCGACCGTCGACTGGTCGATCATCGGCGACCGCAAGGAGCTCGACGTGCGCGGCGCGCACCTCGGGCCATACTGCTATCCGGTCGCGATCGACCTGCTTGCGCGCGGGCTCGTCACGTCGAAAGGCATCGTCACGCACGGGTTCGCGCTGGAAGACTGGGACGATGCGATCCGCGTCGCGAAATCGCCCGAATCGATCAAGGTGCTGCTGAAGCCGGCCCGCTGAAGCCCGGCGTGCGCCTCACCGGAGACATCATGGAATACGTCATAGGCGTCGATATCGGCACGCAGAGCACCAAGGCGCTGCTCGTCGACCGGCACGGCACGATCGTCGCGCGGCGTTCGGCCGGCTACCAGCCCGATACGCCGCGCCCGCTGTGGGCCGAGCAGTGGCCGCAGGTGTGGTTCGACGCGGTGCTCGAATGCATCGCCGGCTGCGTGAGCGATGCGCGTGCGCAGGGCGTGCCGGCCGACGCGATACGCGCGGTGTGCGTGAGCAGCCTGTACGGCGGCTCGGGCATTCCGGTCGACAGCGACATGCGGCCGCTCCATTCGTGCCTGATCTGGATGGACCGGCGTGCGACCGCGGAAGTCGACTGGGTGAACGAGAACGTCGACGTCGCGCGGCTGCGCGTGATCACCGGCAACGGCGTCGACAGCTATTACGGCTTTACGAAGATGCTGTGGCTGCGCGACCGGCGGCCGGACGTGTGGGCGAACGTGCGCTATTTCCTGCCGCCGAACGCGTATGTGATCTACCTGCTGACTGGCGAAGTCGCGGTCGATCACAGTTCGGCCGGCAACATCGGCGGCGTGTACGACGTCGCGCGCCGCGAGTGGTCCGACGACGCGCTCGACATGCTCGGCATTCCGGCGACGATGATGCCCGAGCGGCTCGTCGATTCGACGGATATCGTCGGCGGGCTGCTGTCGCAGTGGACCGGGCAGCTTGGCCTGCCGGCCGGCACGCCCGTCGTCGCGGGCGGCGTCGATGCGGCCGTCGCGACCTTCGCGGCCGGCGCGACGCGCACCGGGCAGCACGTCGCGATGATCGGCACCAGCATGTGCTGGGGCTATGTGAGCCGGCATGTCGATGCGCGGCACGGGCTTGTCAGCATGCCGCATGTGTTCAACGGGCAGCGCGACCTGTACGTGTTCGGCGGCGCGATCACGGCCGGTGCGTCGGTCGCGTGGTTTCGCGACCAGTTCTGTCATGCGGAAATCGATGCCGCGCGCTTGCTGCCGCACGGCGATCCGCACGTGCTGCTCGAGGAAGCGGCCGAAAGCGTGCCGGCCGGCGCCGACGGCGTGCTGTTCCTGCCGTACCTGATGGGCGAGCGCAGCCCGGTATGGGATGCGAAGGCGAGCGGTGCGTTCGTCGGGCTGAGTCTCGCGCATACGCGAGCACATCTCTACCGTGCGGTGCTCGAAGGCGTCGCATTCGCATTGCGTCACAACATCGAGGCCGGCCGGCGCGGGGCGGTGGCGCTGGACGACCGGCTGATCGTCGTCGGCGGTGCCGCGCATTCGGCGCTGTGGATGCAGATCATCGCGGACGTGACGGGTTTTCCGGTGTGGACGATCGAGCAGGACGTCGAAGCCGCGATGGGTGCGGCATTGCTTGCGGGTGTCGGGGCCGGGCTCGTGTCGCACGACGGCGCGCAGGGCGGCTGGGTCACGCTCGTCGAGCGCGCGCGGTCCGATGCGGGACGCTCGAAAGTGTATGCGGCACGCTTTGCGCTCTACACGGCGCTGTATCCCGCGCTCAAACCGATCATGCACGGATTGCACACGCCATCATGAAGACACGATTCGATTTCAGCGGATTGCAGGTACTCGTCACGGGCGCGTCGAGCGGGATCGGGCGCGCGTGCGCGGTCGCGCTGGCGCAGGCGGGCGCGCGGGTCGTCGCCGCGGGGCGCGACATGGCCGCGCTCGATGCGCTGGCCGGCGAGACCGCGTGCGATACGTTGCGCATCGATGTCTGCGGCGACGAGCATGCGATCGACGCGGCGCTTGCCGCGCACGATGTGTTCGATGGACTCGTCAATTGCGCGGGAATCGCGTCGCTCGAACCGGCGCTCGAGGTCGGCGCCGCGCATTTCGATCGCGTGATGGCCGTCAATGCGCGCGGCGCGGCGCTCGTCGCGCGGGCCGTCGCGCGAAAGATGATCGAACGCGACGGGCGTGGCCCGGCACGCGCGCGGGGCAGCATCGTCAACGTCTCGAGCCAGGCCGCGCTCGTGGGGCTGCCCGCGCATCTGAGCTATTGCGCGTCGAAGGCGGCGATGGACGCGATCACGCGCGTGCTGTGCATCGAACTCGGGCCGCACGGCATTCGTGTGAACAGCGTGAACCCGACCGTCACGCTCACGCCGATGGCGCAGTTCGCGTGGAGCGAACCCGGGAAACGCGCGCCGATGCTGGCGGCGATTCCGCTCGGGCGATTCGCGGAGCCGGACGAGGTCGTCGAACCGATCCTGTTCCTGCTGAGCGATGCGGCGTCGATGATCAGCGGCGTGTCGCTGCCGATCGACGGCGGGTATACGGCGCGGTAGCGGGCGCTCGGGCGACGATGGGCGACAGAGGGTTGCCGTTCGTCGTCGCACGTCGTCGCGCGTGCCGGCGCAGGCCGGATGATGCGGCCGGATGCGCTGCCTGGGTCGATGCCGGTTAAACGGGATCCTTGCTTGGCGGTCCGTCGGGCTGCTGCGGGTTGTCGTGCGGATGTCCCGGCGGAGGTGGCGACAGCGGATCGTCTTCCGGATCGCGGTTCGGGTCGGCCGGGGACTCGGGCATCGGGGTCGTGTGGTCCATGGAGCGCTCGCGCAATGCGTGACGACGGTGGCGCGGCGGGCGCGCCTCGTCTCCGTTATAGGCAATCGGGCGAGCGTTTGCAGCGGGATTTCTCGCGGCTGCATCTGGATTGCCGGCGATATTCGGGTGTCTGCAGGTATCGCGCCGGATTTCGCGGCGACAGGTAGGTGCAATGCGCTGCGCGGCCGGCGCGAGCCGGTATCAGCGCAAATCCGCCGGCGTATCGACATCGCGCAGGATGCCGGGATCGTCGACGTCGATCAGCTTGACCGGCGCGCTGGCGAACAGCGCGCGGGCGCCGGTGTCGCCGTCGAGGGCGGCGAGCGCATCGAAGTGGTGCGCGGCAAAACCGACCGGATGGCCGCGTTTGCCTCGATGCACGGGAGCGATGATCGACGCGTCGTCGGCGTCGAGCGCGCGCGTGACGGCTTCGTAGGTGGAAGGTGCGATCCACGGCATGTCGCCGAGTGCGACGAGCCAGCCGTTCGCTTCGGGAGACGTGCGCACGCCGACCGCTAGGCTCGCGCCCATGCCGCGCAACGCGTCGGGCGCGTAGACGACCTGGCAGCCGGCTTCGTTCAGCAGAATCGCGAGTTTTTCGGCGCCGGGACGCACGACGGCGATCACGTCGGCCGTGGCCGCCGCGAGGTGGCGGGCGGCCGCGACCGCCACCGGTGTGCCGTCGGGAAGCAGCGCGAGCAGCTTGCTGTGCAGGCCGCTCGGGTCGAAGCGTTGGCCAAGGCCGCCTGCGAGCAGGACGCCGGTGGCAAGTGACGCATAGGACATCGGCGCGGGGGGTGTGAGGCAGGTGCTGCGATTGTGCGGGAGCGAGCGGGGATCGGCAAGTGAGGATGTTACCGAGGCGCGCCGTTTCCGCCGGAAAGAATGTCAGCGCGCGGCTTCGTCGAGCATGCTTTCCTCGACAGGGCCGTAAATTGCGTGCGATTCCCTCCGCATGACGGCCCAATAGCGTTCGCCGAACGACCAGTGCCACCATTCCGACGGGTAATTCGTGAAGCCGGCGCCGGTCAGCGCTTCGATCAGCGTCTGGCGGTTTTGTGCGGCCGCGGCCATCGATCTGGTCAGACGAATCGCCGATGGAGCGGAATCCGGGAACGGGGCTGTGTTGCGGCTCGGTTCAAGGGTTATGTGCGGGTTACCAGAGCGTCTTGACGTGCGCGTAAGCGCGGATTTTTTCGTCTCGGGTGACGAGCGGCGCGCCGAGCCGCCGCGCGGTCGCGACGATCATGCGGTCGGCCGGATCCTTGTGGAATGTGCCGGGCAGGGCGGTGGATTTCGCGGCGATATCGGCATCGACGGGCACGAAGCGCATGCCGTCGATCTGCGCGACGGTGGCGAGCCACGCGTCGACATCCATAGTCAGTGCGAGGCGGTCGTTGCGCACCAGCATCGCGATCTCCCATGCGGAGATTGCGGATGCGGCGAGCGCACCTTCGCCCAGCGCGCGGTCGATCGCGCTTCTCGCTTTCTTGCTGAGCGAAGGGTCGCCCGCCACCCACCACACCAATGCATGCGTATCCAGCACGATCACCGCGACGCCTCCCAATCATCTTCCGCAATCGGATCGAGAGGATTGTCGTAGCGCATGACCGAGCCGCGCAATATGTCCAACGGCTGGGCTTCGCGTGCGTGATACGGCCGGATCTCGAGCGTCGGCCTGCCGTGATCGGTGACGATCAGGCTTTCGCCCGATGCCTCGACGAGCCGGAAATATTCGAGTGCGCGAGCCTTGAATTCGGATTTCGAAACGGGAGCGTGCGGCATCATGATATGAGCATGGTCACTTGACGATGGTCATTTTAGACCCGCATTCCGACACGGCGCAAGCATCGGGAGGCGCGCGTCGGCGGCGCGTCTGCCGGAGCGGGCAGCGTTACCGGTCCGCGCTACACATCCGCCCACTTCCTCAACAGGTTGTGATAAATCCCAGTCAACGCAATGACCGTCGGATCCTTCGCCCCTTTCTCCGCGGAAAGCGCCTGAATCTGCGTATCGAGCTGGAACAGCAGCGTGCGGTCGCCGTCGTCGCGCACCATGCTCTGGATCCAGAAGAACGATGCGACGCGCTCGCCACGTGTCACGGGCGTCACGTGATGCAGGCTCGATGCCGGATACAGCACGAGATCGCCCGCCGGCAGCTTCGCACGATGCACGCCGTAGGTATCCTCGACACACAGCTCGCCGCCGTCGTATTCATCGGGTTCCTCGAGAAACAGCGTCGCCGACAGATCGCTGCGCACGCGGAAATCCGTGCCGCGCAGCAGCCGGATCGCGTTGTCGACGTGCGTGCCGAACGTCTCGCCGCCTTCATAGCGATTGAACAGCGGCGGAAACACCTTCAGCGGCAGCGCCGCCGAAAAGAACAGCGGATGCCGCGCGAGCGCATCCTGGATCGCGTCGCCCACCGCGCGCGCGGCCGGCGAGCCTTCCGGCAATTGCCGGTTGCGTTTCGCGAGCGCCGACTGCGCGCCGGACGTCGCATTGCCGTCGACCCATTCGGCCGCATCGAGCAGGTCGCGGCATTGCGCGACTTGCGCCTTGGTCAATACGCCGGGGATGTGAAGCATCATGATTCGGATTCCATGGCGAGCGGCGCCAGTTACATCGCCGCCGAGCGAAAAGCGTCGACCGGCGACGACGCGAGATACGCGCGCATCTTCGCGATGAACGCGGGTGTCGCGGTGGCCGGCACGCGCGCGAGCCAGGCGAGCGCTTCGTCGATGCGTCCGCGCTCGGCGAGCAACCGCGCAAAATTGAACTGCCCGCGGAAGTCGCCGGCAACGGCTGCGCGGCGATAGTGGTCGAACGCGGCGTCGGTGTCGACCGACACGACCCAGCCGTCCTCGTAGAAGCCGCCGATCAGGTTGATCGATTTCGCATGGCCGAGCGCGGCCGCGCGGCGGAACCAGTCGAGCGCGTCGGTGCGGTTCTCGTCGACGCCGTTGCCGAGCGCGAGCGCGGTCGCATAGTTGTACATGCCCCAGTCGAACCCCGCCTGCGCGGCGAGCCGGTACCAGTACACGGCGACCGGCGCGCACGCGGCGGTGCCCCAGCCGAACTCGTAGCAGCGGCCGAGCATGTTCATCGCCATCGGGTGGCCGGCGCGCGCAGCGTGCCGGAACCAGTTGAGCGCGGCAGCCGGATCGCGCGCGACGCCGTGCCCGTCGAGCAGGTACTGCCCGTAGACGGCTTGCGCATCGACGATGCCGTTGCCGGCCGCCGCCGCGACCCACGCGGCGGCGCGCTCGGGCGGCCCGGCCAGGATGTCGGCGAACTCGCGCGGCGATACCGACGCGAGCGCCTTCAGTGACACGGCCTCCATCGATCAGTAGCGCGCGTTCAGCGTGACGAACGCCGAGCGGCCCGGCGCGATCGACGCATAGTGCGCCGGATACGCCTGATCGAAGTACGTGCGGTTGAACAGGTTGTTCACGTTCAGTTGCAGGTCGAGCTTCTTGTTGATCCGGTACTGCGCCATCGCGTCGAAGCGCCAGTACGACGGCACGGCGCGCAGGTTCGCGGGATCGCCGAAGACTTCCGACATGTAGAACGCGCCGCCACCGACCGTGAACTTCGGCGTCACGTCGTAGTTCGACCACATCGTGAGGCTGTGCTTCGGCGTGTTCGGGAAGCGGTTGCCGTTGTTCGCGGCATCCTTGCCGTTGTCGCGCAGCTCGCTCTTCATGTACGTGTAGCCGCCGAACACTTGCCACTGCTTCGTGATCTGGCCAGCGACGCCGAGTTCGAGCCCTTGCACGCGCTTGTTGCCGACCATCGCGTACTGGTTGTTCGGCAGCGTCACGCGCGCGTTCGTCGTGTCGATCTGGAACAGCGCGGCGGTGAGCGCGAGCTTGTCGTTCAGCACGTTCCACTTCGTACCGAGCTCGATGCTGCGGTTCTTTTCCGGCGCCATCTGGTCGGCGTTCGAGCCGACGCCGCCACGGCCCGGCGTGAGCGACTGGGTTTCGCTGCCTTCGCCGAGCAGCATGCCGGCCGGCGTCGACGACGTCGCATACGACGCGTAGATGCTGCCGTTCTGCGCTGGCTTGAACACGAGGCCGGCCTGCCAGTTCACGAGCGTGTCGTCGCGCGTGGTGGTCTTGCCGCCGTTGGCCTTGGTGTCGGTGAACCGGGTCGAGTAGTCGTCAACACGCACGCCGGCGTTGACCTGCCAGCGCGGCGCGATCTCGATCGTGTCGAAGCCGTAGATCGACTTCGTCGTGGTGCGCGCATGCGCGTAGTCGTTGTTGCGCGTGATCGAGCCGGCCCACGGATCGTTCGGGTTCGGCGACCACAGGCTCGTGCAGTTGTAGCCCGATGCCGCGCCGATGCCTTTCTGGCAGATCTTGCCGGTATCCGTTGCGACGGTGTACGAGTCGCGCTTGCCCCATTCGCGCGTCAGCTCGATGCCGGTCGTGAAGCTGTGCTTGAACGGGCCCGTGCGGAATTCGCCGAACAGCTCGGTCAGGTTCGCGAGGCTGTTGATCGAGCTGTCGCGGTTGTTGTTGCGGCGCCAGACCTTGCCGTTGACCACGTTGCCCTGGCTGTCGTCCGGCTGCGTCCAGATGTAGTCCTGCGTCGATTCCGTGTAGCGCGTGGTGTTGCGGATCGTCAGCGACGACGTGATGTCGTGCTCGATCCTGATCGTGCTGATGTCCGACGTGGTCTTGCGGAAGTCGCGGTCGATCAGGCCGTAGAAGTTGTGGCGATCGACGGGTGCCGGATAGATCGTGCCGACGTTCGCGGGCTTGTTCGACGTCGTGTAGAAGTACGGGATGCCGCCGTCCGGCATGTCGTCCGTCGACAGGTGGTAATAGCTCGCGGTCACGCGCGTCGGCGTGCCGAGGCCGAACGCGATCGATGGCGCGACGCCCCAGCGCTCGTTGTTGACGGCGTCGCGGCCGGCGACGTCGTTGTTGTGGCTCATCAGGTTCAGGCGGAACGCGGCGTGATCGGCGAACTGCCAGTTGCCGTCGGCCGTGAAGCGGCGATAGCGGTCCGTGCCGAAGCCAGCGCTTGCGGCGGCCGTCGTGCCGAGGTGCGGGGCCTTCGTGATCAGGTTGATGCTGCCGCCCGCGCCGCCGCGGCCGCCAAACGCACCGTCGGAACCCTTGGTGATCTCGATGCGTTCGGTGTTGAAGATCTCGCGCGTGGTGGCGCCCGTGTCGCGCATGCCGTCGACGAACATGCTGCCCTGCGTGTCGTAGCCGCGGATGAACGGACGGTCGCCGAGCGGGTTGCCGCCTTCGCCGGCGCCGAACGTGATGCCGGGCGTGGTGCGCAGCGCTTCGGTCAGCGTCGATGCGCCGCTGTTCCGGATCAGTTCTTGCGGGATCACGGTGACGGATTTCGGCGTGTCGACGAGCGGCGCGGTGAATTTCGCGGAAGCGGAAAAGTCGGCCTTGTAGCTGTGCTCGGTCTTGCCCTGGATCTCGATCGGCGCGAGATGGCCTTCGGTGCCGGCCGGGGTGGGCGGCGGCGTGCCGTCCGCGAACGCAGGGCTCGCGGCGAGCACGCTGCACAGGGTGGTGAATTTGCCGAGCTTCAACTCGTCGGGACGGGATTTCATGGTGCGCTTCGACCTCGCGATGTGGCCCCGGGGGCGGTGCGCTACGGAAATGTGCATGCCGCCGGGAATTATTACGATTTGTTTTCAGCCGGCATTCTATGTAATTTTCTATTAAATGAGAAGCATTCTTGTTCTCGTTTGCGAGGAAATGTTGACGAATGTGACGGGGTGGTTGTGGGGTGGTCCGGGCGGGGGTACCGGCCGAAGGGCCAGGTGTGACGGGCTTGTCAGGCGAGTTAGAGTGGCTGTGTTGCGGGTCACCCGCCATGAAAAAATAAAGCGCGCCGGGCTGCCCGGCGCGCTTTTCGCTGAACGTGGGGCGCCGACTTTCGCGCCCTCGGCCGTTCCGCCTCAATCGACCCCGTGAAACACCGCGTCCTCCGGCCCGAGATACGCCGGCGGGCGCCACGTTGCGTCACGCATCGAATGCTGCACGAGGTTCTCGACGCCGAGCAGTACCGCGAAGATCGCCATCCGCACCGGAATGCCGTTGTCGGTCTGCCGGAAGATCGCGAGGCGCGGGTCGCGGTTCAGGTCGACCGACAGGTCGTTCGCGCCGGGCCGGCTGTCGCGCGGCAGCGGGTGCATGATCAGCGTGTCGGGCTTGCAGACCGAGTCGACGAGCGCCTGGTTGATCTGGAAATCCGGCGTGTAGCCTTCGAACGACTCGTCGGTGAAGCGCTCCTTCTGGATCCGCGTCGCGTAGACGACGTCCGCGCCGCGCAGCCCGGCCGCGAGATCGGTCGTCTGCTCGATCACATGGCCGTTCGTCGTGATCTGGTCGATGATGTAGGCCGGCATCTCGAGCATCGGCGGCGACACGAGCGTGAACTTGAGCCCGCGGTACAGCGCGAGCAGCTTGACGAGCGAGTGCACGGTGCGGCCGTACTTGAGATCGCCGACCAGCGCGATGTGCGCGCCGTCGACGATCTTGCCGAGCCGCGAGAACTCGCGCTGGATCGTATAGAGATCGAGCAGCGCCTGGCTCGGGTGCTCGCCGGGGCCGTCGCCGCCGTTGATCACGGGCAGGTTGGTCGCGCGCGCGAACTCGGCCACCGAGCCTTTCTCCGGGTGGCGGATCACGAGCGCGTCGACGTAGCCGGCCATCACGCGGCTCGTGTCGTAGATCGATTCGCCCTTGGCCATCGACGAGAACGTGAAGCCCGTCGTGTCGCACACCGAGCCGCCGAGCCGGCAGAAGGCCGCGCCGAACGACACGCGCGTGCGCGTGCTGGCCTCGAAGAACAGGTTGCCGAGCACGGCGCCTTCCAGCACCCGCGAAATCTTGTGGCGCCGCGCGATCGGCTGCATCACGTCGGCCACGCGGAACAGCGCCTCGACCGATTCCCGCGAGAACTGGTCGACCGACAGCAACTGCGGCTTGCCTTCGAACAGGAATTGCTTCGCGAGCCCTTGATTGTCTACGCTTTGCGTATAGCCGCCGCCTTCCGGTGTCGAACGCTCGACGATTTCCGATACGAAGCGCTCGACGATCTCGGGCATCCCGCGCGATTCCTGCGAATCGTCGGGCAGTAGCCACGTGTCCAGCGCGCGCCGGCTGACGCCGATACGATTGGCGAACGCTTCGCGGGTCATGTTGAGGCGGCGCATCGCGTCGCGGAGGAAGGCTTGCTGGGGAACGGTCATCGGCGGCTCCTGACAAAAATATACGCGATGCGTATATTAGTTCGTGGCGCAATGAAGTCAAGGAAAATCTGCACGGCCGGGCTGTGTGGCTCGCGTAACACTCGACGGGTTCATGCTGGCGCGCGGTATCCGTCTCCGTATAATCAGGTCAGGCCCCGTGCCCGGCATCTTGCCGGGCGCCATGCCGCAAATGATTCGCCCGATCGGGCTTGTTGATCTGAAGGAGAATGAGAATGACGCGTACGATTGCTGCAATGCTGCTGGTGGTGACCGCCGCGCTCGCCGGTTGCAATACGGTTGCCGGCGTGGGCCAGGACATTTCGAAGGGCGGCCAGGCGATCAGCGACACGGCTGAAAAGGCCAAGTAAGCCGCCGGTTCCGGAATGCAGAAGGCGCCGGGCCGTCCCGCGATTGCGGGGCGGCCCGGCGCCTTTTTTTCGGCCCGCGTCGACGCAGGCGGCGTCAGGCGTGTTCCACGAACGCGTAGCGGCCTTCGACCTTGCGCGGCGTGAACCAGCCGTAGTCGGGGAACAGCCGGTTGCGGACGAACCAGACATAGCCCACCAGAAGGACCGTGATCGCGAGGCTCGGCAGCGCGGTCGACGGATCGCGCCCGAGCTCGGCGATGGTCTTCGGCAACTGCAGCAGCGACAGCAGGATGAACGCGTGATACGCGCCGACACGATGGGTCGCGAAGCCCCAGATGAACAGCAGCGACAGCGGCACGGTCAGCGCGAGGAACACCACGACGAGGCCATTGCCGGCAGCGGTTGCGAAGAAGTAATACCCGAGCATCAGGCTGATCGCCAACTGGGCGATGCCGAGCGCGACCAGGATCCAGACGTGTACCTTGTTCTTGCGGCAGCGTTCGGGGTCGGGGCGCGACGCGATCAGGTGCGCGAGCACGCGATCCTTGAGCCCCTGTCCGGACAGTTCGGCCAGCACGTCGGCCTTCCTCGTTCCCGCGGACAGCAGCACCGCGATTCTTGTTTTGGCTTCCTTCCTGTTCATTGCGTGGCGGATTGTTGTTCGATGGTTGTCAAAGGGTCCGGCCACGCGAATATTGCATCTTGCGGGGTGGCGTGCAACGGTTTTGCGGCGCACGGACACATTCCTACAGTCGCCGGCGGCGCGGGAGCGTGGGGATCGACGGGCCATGCGACGGGACGGAGCGGCCGTCGTTGCCGCCATGACGCGATGAACGCGGGTCAGTCGGCGGCGGCCTGCACGGCGGGCGCGGGGCTCGCCGGCTGACCCGGCTTCGCCGGGTGCGTATCGCTTGTTGCGGCGGGCGGTTCGCGCCGCCGCGTCGCGCCGACGAGCATGCCGGCGACGACGAGCGCGATGCCGGCGACACGCGTGCCGTTCAGCGTTTCGCCGAACAGCGCGACCGCGAACAGCACGGCCGAGACCGGCGCGACCGCCGTGAACAGCGCGGCCTCGGTGCCGCTCGTACGCGCCGAACCCGCATACCAGCACAGGTAGCCGAGCACGGTCGGCACCAGCGCGTAATAGGCGATCGCCGACACGGCGCCGACGGTCCAGCCGCTTGCCGCCGCGCGCCATTCGAACGCGGCCGGCACGAGGGCGAGCACGAAGCCGAGGCCCGACATCGCGGTGGACAGCGCGAGCGGCGGCAGCGGTGCGGCAAGCCGCCGGTTGAGCAGGATGAATACGGCTTCGCATGCGACGGCGGCCAGCACCAGCGCATCGCCGGCAAGCGTCTGGGGCGACGGCATCGCCTGGCCGGGCGCGAACGTGACGAACAGCACGCCGGCCGTCGCGAGCGCGGCGGCCAGCCAGTCGCGCGGCGTCTGCCGCTCGCGCAGCACGACGGCCGCGATCAGCGTCGACATCGCCGGCAGCGTGCCGAGCATCACGCCCGCATCGAGCGGCGACGACAGCTTCGTGCCGCTGATCAGCAGCACCGTATAGCCGACGCCGCCTGCCGCGGCCTGGATGACGAGCAGCACGGCATCGCGCGTCGAAATGCGCGGCCAGCGCATGCGCTGCGCGCGCATCAGTGCGAACAGCAGCGGTGTCGCGATCAGGAAGCGCAACGCGGTGGCCGCGAACGGCGGCAGGCCGCCGGCCGCGAGACGGCTCGCGATGACGGTGCTGCCGACGCCCGCCATCGCGGCGGCGAGATAGAGATAGCCAATCAGTCGTGTCTTCATGCGCCGCATCGTCGCGTACCGCGGCAGTGCGCGTCTTGAACGAAATTGCAGCGAGGACGGAGGCACGTTGACTGCGCTGCGTGCCTGCACCGGCGATACGGGAAACTGCTGCCGTCGATGTGGCGACGGCCGGTGAAGGCGCGATTGCCCGGCGGCTTCGCACCGGGATGACGGCGGCGTCAAACGGCCTGAGTGAACCGCCCCGGCGTGATCCCGAACTGGCGCGCGAATGCGCGTGTCAGATGGCTCTGATCGGCAAAGCCGGCTTCGGCCGCGGCATCGGCGATCGGCAGGCCGCTGGCGAGCAGCGCGCGCGCTAGCCGCGCGCGTGACTGGATCAGGTACGCGTGCGGCGTGATGCCGAGCTCGCGTGCAAACCCGCGCAGCAACTGGAAGCGGCTCACGCCGCTCAGGTCGGCCAGCTCGGCGAGCGAAACGGGAGCGGCCGGTGCCGCGTCGAGCCGCTCCCGGGCGGCTCGGATCGCCGGCGCGACGCCGGCCGCCGGCAGCGTGCGGTTCGCGTGCCGGGCGAGCAGCCCGGCGACGAGCATCACGAGCGCCTCGTCGCGGGCGAGCGGCTGGGTTTCCCCCGCGACGATGCGCGCATGCAGCCGGCCGACCGCGGCCGTGAGCCGCGTGTCGCGCACCGCGGGATGGGCTAGCTCGACGCCGCCGAGGCCTTCTTCAGCCGCGACGCCCGCGACCAGTGCGGGCGCGAGGTACAGCATCCGCCAGCGCCGGCCCGTGCCGGCATCGATCGGCGAGCCGTCGTGCATCTCGCCCGGGTTGACCATGATCGCGTCGCCGGCCAGCGCGTCGACCTGCCCGCGGCCGCTCCACGACCGGTGCGCACCGCTGACGATCACGCCGACCCCGAATTCGTCGTGCGCATGACGCGGAAACGTACGATCGGATTCGAGGCTGATCGCCTCGATGCCTTCGCCGGTCCGTCGGTAGTGGGTGACACGGTGCATGTGCGCTCCTCGCGCCGGTTGCGGCGCGGATCACGTGCACTTTAGCGCGTTCCGGCGCCGCGCGCCCTTCATCCTTTTGGCCGATACCGCGCGGCGCGCGCAGCCCGCACCATGTGCACATGAGCAGCGTACACGGCCCGCCGGGCCTGAAGCTGCGCGGGAGACGGCAAGTGGAACGACAGGATCCGGTATTCATTCAGGTTGGCGCGCTCGCGGACGGCTTCGCGCCCGAAGCGAACATCCTCGCATCCGTCGACGTGCTCGCCGGGCATACGCTGTCGCTTGGCGACGCAGCGGGTACGTGGCGCGTCTATACGTTCGAGCCGGGCGCACTGCAGTGGCGCGATGCGGCGACCGGCACGGGCGGCCGCGAGCCGTGCCGCGTGACGCGGCTGCGCAACGGGCTGTACTTCGTCGACCATATCGATTCGGCTGCGCGTGCGACGTCGGTCAGTCTCGTGATCGATCTCGACCACGGCGTATGGACGTCGGTCGTCGGCACGCTGCCGACCGAAGCCGACACGCGCATCGACGCGTTCACGCGGGTAGCGCGCGGGCTGCCGCTGACGGGTGTCGATGCCGCGTTCCGGCACGGCACGCTCGGCGGCCACATGCAGCCGGGGGCGCTGCACGGGCCCACGCGCGAGCTGATAGGCAAGCGGACGATGTACCGCTACAGCCCGACCGAATGCTACGAGCACATCTACCTGAACGAGAACTTCTACGCGTGGCAGTGCCTGCAGGGCGTCGAAGGCGGGCTGGCCGATGTCGACCGCTGCCATTACTTCCGGATCGCCGACGAGCTGTACCTGTTCGTGTGGCGCGAAAAGGTGGTGCCGACGCTCGGCGTCGTGCTGATCGACCTCGCGCAGCGCAAGACCGACGGCAAGATTTTCGGCTACCAGGGCGGCGATTTCGGCACGCTGTCGAACTTCCAGATCGGCGCCCATGCGCAGGTGCTGAACGAAACCGTGCATTCGCTCGGCGACGAGGCGCGGCGATGAACGCCGTGCCGGGCAGCGGCCGCCTGCGTGCGGATTTCAGCGGGCGCGTCGTGCTCGTCACGGGCGCCGCGCAGGGGATCGGCGCGGCGATCGCACGCCGTTTCGCGGAATCCGACGCGTTCGTCGCGCTTGCCGACCTGAACGGCGAGGCCGCCGCCGCGCAGGCCGATGCGCTGGCCGGCGCGGGCGGCGACGCGCGCGCGTATCGGGTGGACGCCGCCAGTCGCGACGAACTCGGCGCGCTGGTCGCGGCGGTCGAGCGCGACGGTGGCCGGCTCGATGTCGTCGTCCACAACGCCGCGTATTTTCCGCTGACGCCGTTCGCGCAGATCGACGAGCCGACGCTCGAACGGACGCTGTCGGTCAACCTGTCGGCGCTGTTCTGGCTCGCGCAGGCCGCATTGCCGGCATTCGAGCGCGCGGGGGCCGGGCGGCTGCTCGTCACGTCGTCGGTGACGGGGCCGCGCGTCGTCTATCCGGGGCTCGCGCATTACGCGGCGTCGAAGGCCGGCGTGAACGGCTTCATTCGCGCGGCGGCGCTGGAGCTCGCGCGCCGCAACGTGACGGTCAACGGCGTCGAGCCGGGAATGATCCGCACGCCGGCGGCCGGCAATCTCGGCGACGCGTCGGTCGCCGCACAGATCGCGCGCGACATTCCGCTCGCGCGGATGGGCGAGCCGGAGGACATCGCGAACGCGATGCTGTTTCTCGCGTCGGCCGACGCGGCTTACATCACGGGGCAGACGATCGTGGTCGACGGCGGTGCGACCTTGCCGGAGAGCGGGGCGGTGCTTGGTGGCGAGTAATGGCGGGGGAGCGAACCGGCGCAAGCGGTGGCCACGGCAAGATCGCGGCCGGCATGTGCTTGCGTGCCGCGCCGTCCTCGGCCTCGCGGCACGCCGCCGCGACTACAGCCAGCCGTTGCTGATGAACTCGACGATCGAATAGCGGCGGTGCTCGAGATCGTGCTGCCGTACGGCCTCGACGATGCGCGACACGCCATCCGCGTAGGGCGTCGCGCCATACACGCGCGATTCGAACTGCAGGCTGCACGCGCCGTCGTCGATGCGTATGCGGTGAACCGCATGGCGGCCGAGCTGATCGTCGGGGATCGCAAACTCGCGGCGCTGCACATCCGGGTCGCGCACGGAGCGGATGTCTTCCGGCCGCATGCCGAGCGACTCGCCGATGCCGACGGCCGTGCCGGGGACGGACGTCTTGCCTGCCTGATGCGACTCCGTCAGGCTGATCTCGCAGTCGCGAAACAGGTGGCCGCTGGTTTCCAGCATGCTCATGAACTTGAGCATCAGGATGTTCGTGTTCGGACAGAGCACGACCGGGAAATCGTGTGCTCCGGTTTCGAGGTCGGAGCCGGTAGACAGCTCGACGAGCGGTGACGCGGTGGCCTTGCAGAACGCGATCGCGGCGGGGAGTTCGCGGCCGGAACCGGCATGCACGACGATCGATCGGGCGTCGCTACGTCGGGCGTCGCCACGCCGCGCGTCGGTTCGCGCGCTGTCCGACCATGGCATCACGCGACAGGTTGCCGGGTCGAGCCGGTGCGAGCCGAGCAGTTCGCTGGCCAGCTTGCCGGTTCCTACGACGAGTACTTGCATGGGATTGACGGGTTGAAGTTCGGGATTCGGGGCGGCGGCGCGGGCCGTCGGGTAGCACGGCACCGTGGTCGCGGCGGCCCGCGCCGCGCGCCGCGCCTGACGGCCTCGCGCATTATGCCCGGCCGTCCGCATGCGCGCCTGCCGGGCCGCGCCCGCGACGTCACGACGGCCCGCGACGTGCGGACCGCGATCCGTTTCGTGATGCCGCCGCCGGGCTGGCGTCCGGGCAACCGGGGCGAAACGACGGAGGAACTGCGCCGCCGCAGCCTCGTCGCCGCGCGCACGGATGCGTGAACGGCGCTACGCTCTCGAAACGCCGGCCGCGCACGCCCGTGCAGCGGCCGGCACGACCGATGCATCACACATCATCAAGCAACCCTCGATCCAGGAGAACACATCGATGGAACACGACCTGAAAGGCAAGGCAGTCGCGATCACCGGCGGATTCGGCCATTTGGGCGTCGCGACGGCCGCGTGGCTGGGCGAGCGCGGCGCACGCGTCGCGCTGATCGGCCGCGGCGCGGCGCCGGCCGCGCAGGCGCTGCCCGGCGTGCCGGCCGACGCGCTGCGCATCGGCGGCATCGATCTCGTCGATCCGCAGGCCGCCGCGCGGGCGTTCGACACCATGCAGCGCGAATTCGGCCGGGTCGATGCGCTGCTGAACATCGCAGGCGCATTCGTGTGGCAGACGATCGCCGACGGCGATGCCGCGACGTGGGACCGCATGTACGAACTGAACGTGAAGACCGCGCTGAATGCGTCGAAGGCCGCGCTGCCGTACCTGCTGGCGAGCCCGGCCGGCCGCGTCGTCAACATCGGCGCGGGCGCGGCGTTCAAGGCCGGTGCGGGCATGGGCGCATACGCGGCTGCGAAGGCCGGCGTCGCGCGGCTCACCGAGGCGCTGGCGGCCGAGCTGCTCGAGCGCGGCGTGACGGTGAACGCGATCCTGCCCAGCATCATCGATACGCCGCCGAACCGCGCGGACATGCCCGACGCGGATTTCACGCGCTGGGTGCGGCCGGAGCAGATCGCGGCGACGATCGGGTTCCTGCTGTCGGCCGACGCGCAGGCGATCACCGGCGCGTCGATTCCGGTGAACGGCCGCGTGGCGTAGCGCGTCCGGACGGGGCTCGCCGCGTCACGGCTCGAACCGGGCGCGGCCGTGCGTACAATGTCGCACCGGATTGCGCGAGCCCAGCCTGAGACCATGAATCAGCCCAATATCCTGATCGTCGAAGATGAAATGGCGATCGCGGACACGATCGTCTACGCCCTCGGCACCGACGGCATGCAGACCGTCCACTGCACGCTCGGCCAGGAGGCGCTCGACCGCCTGCGCGACACGCGCTTCGATCTCGTCGTGCTCGACGTCGGCCTGCCGGATCTCGGCGGCTTCGAAGTGTGCCGGCGGCTGCGCACGTTCACCGACGTGCCGGTGATTTTTCTCACCGCGCGTCACGACGAGATCGACCGGATCGTCGGGCTCGAAATCGGCGCCGACGATTACGTGGTCAAGCCGTTTTCGCCGCGCGAGCTGGCTGCGCGGGTGCGCGTGATCCTACGGCGCTTCCACCGGACGGCCGCGCCTGAATCGACGCCCGCACCGGTTGCGGCGCACGCCGCGACAACCGCACTGGGTTTCACGCTCGACACCGACGGCGCGCGCGTGTCGTGGCTCGGCCACGCACTGGATCTCACGCGCTACGAATTCGGCCTGCTGGCGCTGCTCGTCCGGCATCCGGGGCGCATCTATTCGCGCGAGCAGTTGATGGATCTCGTGTGGCACGAGGCATTCGATTCGGCCGACCGCACGGTCGACACGCACATCAAGACGCTGCGCGCAAAGCTGCGCGCGATCGATCCCGAGCGCGACCCGATCCGCACGCACCGCGGGATGGGTTATTCGCTGCAACCGTAACGACCGGCACCGCCCATGCATATCGGCCTGCGCATCTTCTTCGGCTTTTTCCTGATCGTCGGCCTCGCCGCGCTGATCACGCTGCGTGTGTTCGTGCAGGAGGTGAAGCCCGGCGTGCGCGAGGCGATGGAGGACACGCTCGTCGATACCGCGCAGGTATTGGCGACGCTGGCCGCCGACGACATGGCGAACGGGCATATCGCCGACGGCGCATTCGCGCGGCAGCTCGAGAAACTGCACGAGAGCCCGGTCAGCGCGAACGTGTGGGGCATGCACAAGAACACGATCAGCTACCGCATCTACATCACCGATGCGCACGGCATCGTGCGCTACGACTCGACCGGCGGCGCGGTCGGGCAGGACTATTCGCGCTGGAACGACGTGTACCGGACGCTGCGCGGCGAATACGGCGCGCGCAGCACGCGCGCCGACCCGAACGATAAGAGCAGCACCGTGATGCACGTCGCGGCGCCGATCCGGCGCGGGAGCGAGATCATCGGCGTGCTGACGATCGCGAAGCCGAACCAGACGGTTGCGCCGTTCATCGCGCGCAGCCAGCGCAAGATCATGCTGTACGGTGCGGTGCTGATGGGCGGCGCGATCCTGATCGGCGCGGCCTGCACCTGGTGGCTGGTGCTCGGGCTGCGGCGCCTGCAGCGCTATGCGCGCGCAATCGCGGCGGGCGAGCGGGCCGACATGCCGCTGCAGGGTGCGAGCGAACTGGCCGAGCTCGGGCGCGCGGTGGAGAGCATGCATCAGCGGCTGGAGGACCGGCAGTACGTCGAGACCTACATCCACACGCTCACGCACGAAATGAAGAGCCCGCTGGCGGCGATCAGCGGCGCGGCCGAACTGCTGCAGGAAGACATGCCGGTCGCGAACCGGCGGCGCTTCACCGAGAACATCCGCCGCCAGGCCGGCCGCCTCGAACAGATGATCCGCAAGCTGCTCGCGCTCGCCGAAGTCGAGCAGAAGCAGCGCCTGTCGGTGCGCGAACCGGTCGCGTTGCGGCCGGTGCTCGAACAGCTCGTCGACGATATCGAGCCGCGCGCGCGGCAGCGCGGCGTGAACCTGCGGATCGACGCGAACGACGCGAGCGATACGGCCGGTCCGGCGGTCGTCGAAGGCGATCCGTTCCTGCTGCGCCAGGCGCTCGGCAACCTGCTCGACAACGCGCTGGATTTCGCGCCGCGGGGCAGCACGATCCGCATCGCGCTCGAACGGCAGCCGGCGGGCAGGGCGCACGTCGCGGTCGTGCGCGTCGTCGACGACGGCCCCGGCGTGCCCGACTACGCACTGTCGCGCGTGTTCGAACGCTTCTATTCGCTGCCGCGCCCAGACGGGCAGGATCGCAGCACGGGCCTCGGGCTGTGTTTCGTCCGCGAAGTCGCGATGCTGCACCGCGGCCAGGTCGCGCTTGCGAATCGCGACGAAGGCGGCGCGTGCGCGACGCTCACGCTGCCGTCGGCGGGCTGACCGCGCTTCACGCTCGCCACACATTCGCTTCACACCGGCCTCACACCGGCTTCAATCGCCCTTCACCGGGGCTGCTCATGCTGACCATACCCTTTTACTCCGGTACTTGTCGGCCATGAATCGAGTCCTGTTGTTCAAATTCGCGATCACCGCGTTTCTCGCGCTGCTGATCCTGATCCCGCTGCAGATGGTGCAAAGCATCGTGCAGGAACGCTCCGCGTATCGCAGGGATGCGCTGCAGAGCATCTGGTCGAGCTATGCGGGGCCGCAGACGGTGGCGGGCCCCGTGCTCGTCGTGCATTACACGGAAGTCGCGCGCGTGCGCGACGACACGCCGGCCGGCGGCGCGACGAAGACGAGCCTGCGAAGCGAGACGAAGCGCTTGCTCGTGTTTCCGAAGACGCTGAACGTCGACGGCACGCTGACGACCAGCGTCCGCTATCGCGGCATCCACAAGGCGCTGGTGTACGAGCTGGCGAGCCGGATGACCGGCACGCTGCCGTTGCCGGATCTGAAGAAGCTGCCGCAAGCCGACGGCCACGTGAGCTTCAAGGTCGACGACGCCTATGTGGCGATCGGTATCGGCGACATCCGCGGGCTGACCGCGCAGCCGGACCTGCGCATCGGCGGCGCGCGCTTCGACGTCGAGCAGGGCACGCGGCTGGACAGCCTGCGCCAGGGCGTGCACGCGAACGTCGATCTCGCGGCGCTGACGGAGGCAAGCGCGGGGGCGGCCGTGCCGTTCAGCATCGACCTGCCGCTGCGCGGCGCGGATTCCGTCGCGTTCGCGCCGGTGGGCGACCAGAACGATTTCTCGCTGAAATCGACGTGGCCGCATCCGAGTTTCGACGGCGCGTTCCTGCCGAACAACCGCACGGTCGATGCGCGCGGCTTCACCGGCAACTGGCGCGTGACGTCGTTCAACACGAAGGCGCGCGAGCAGATCGCGACCGGCAACGGGGAAGGTGCGATCGAAATGGCGTCGGTGTCGGTGATCGAACCCGTGAACGTCTATCTGCAGGCCGAACGCGCGACGAAGTACGGCGCGCTGTTCGTGATGCTCACGTTCGCGAGCTTCTTCATGTACGAGCTCGTGAAGCGGCTGCGCATTCACCCGATCCAGTACGCGCTGGTCGGCCTGTCGCTCGCGCTGTTCTTCCTGTTGCTGCTGAGCCTGTCCGAACACATCAAGTTCGCGTATGCCTATCTCGCGGCGAGCGGCGCATGCATCGGGTTGCTCGCCTTCTACCTGTCGTTCGTGCTGCACAGCGTGAAGCGCGGCGCGACGTTCGCGGCGCTGCTCACGGTGCTGTATGCGGCGCTCTACGGGCTGCTGCTGTCGGAAGACAACGCGTTGATGCTCGGTTCGCTGCTGCTGTTCGCGATCCTCGCCGGCATCATGACGCTTACGCGCCGCGTCGACTGGTATTCGCTCGGCGCCGCGTGGCAGCCGCTTGCCGACAAGCCGGGCGCGGGGGCTGCGAAGCCGGGCGCGCCGGCGAAGTAAGCGCGCGGGTTGCGAGCAAGCGCGCCGGTCGGGAATGCTCCGGCCGGCGCGCGATTTCGCGCAGGCCTGACGCACTTTACGCGGGCGACAGGGGGCGACGAAACCGTGCCAGCGGAATCTCGGCGACGGCCGCGATCTCGATCAGCAGGTCGGGATGGTAAAGACGCGCGACCTGGACGGTCGTCGTCACGGGATAGGGCTCGGCGAAGACCGTCTTGCGGATGTCGCCGGCCTGCATGAATGCATCGATGTCGGTCGCGTAATGGACGAGCGAGATCACGTCGCGCATCTGCCCGCCCATCGCGGCCAGCACGTCGCGGATGTTGTCGAGCGTCTGGCGCACCTGAGCGCGCATGTCGCCGGCGCCGACCACCTGCCCGTCGCGGTCGAGCGCGACCTGCCCCTTCAGACGCACGATCCGGCCGTCACCCTGGATCACGGCCATCGAGAACGCGCCGAACGGCGCCCAGACTTCCGGCGGATTCACTGCTTCAGCCATGACGCAGCTCCTGTGGGTCGGGAACGGGCCGAGCGCAACGGATCGAAGCCGTCGGCCATCGCGCCATTATGGATGTGTTCGCCTTCGCTCGGCCCGGCCTGCGCGAACCGCATGAACCGTCGACGAAAATCGGACGAAAGACGGTATAGGCGTTCGGCCCGCTGGAAGCGGCGGCGGCCCGGATCGACCTATACTGACCGTTCCACCTCACCGGAACACGCCGTGCCGAACCAACCTTCCGGGGATCCGTCCGTCGACGATCCCTGTCCGACCCCGCCTGTACAACCCGAACTGGAAGACTGCTGCAACAGCGGCTGCTCGCCGTGCGTGTTCGACCTGTACGACGAAGCGCTCGCGCGCTACCGCGTCGAGCTGGCCGAATGGGAAGCGCGGCAAGCGCAACGCAAGCATCATCGATTAGCCTGATGCGGGTGGGCGGTTGCACACACCGTGTCTGCTGCGCCAACGATGCGATTTCCGTCCCGCGTCACACGGCTGCATGCCGCCGCCGATGCAGCGGCCCGAGCGTCGTCGACAGCGCGATGCACGCAAGCAATACCGCCGTCAGCGTGAACATCGACGTCCTGAACCCCTCGACGTAGTCGAGCGCGGCCGGATGCACGCCGAGCCGCGCGAAGAATACGCCGCCGATCGTCGCCGCGCCGACGGCCGCGCCGATCTGCAGCATCGCGCTGACCATTCCTGACGCGACGCCCGCGCGCGCCGCATCGACTTCCGCGAGCACGATCCGCACGACTGACGGCAGCACGAGCCCTTGCCCGATGCCGATCGCCGCGATGCCCGCGTAGAAGCCGGGCCCCGGCGCGCCTTCGCGGGCGAGTGCGGCGGCGGTCGCGACGCCGGCCGCGAGCATGACGAAGCCGAGCGTCAGTACGCGATAACCGCCGAACCGGCCGACGAGGCGCGGCATCAGCAGCGGGCTCGCGAGGAAACCGAGCCCGAGCGGCAGGATCGCGAAGCCGGATGCGAGCGGCGACCAGTTCAGGCAGCCCTGCAGATAGATCCCGTAGCTCAGGAAGAACGCGCTCAGCATGTAGAACAGGAACGCGAGCATGAGCCCGAGCGTGACGACCGGGTTGCGGAGCAGGCGCACGTCGAGCAGCGGGTCGCGGCCGCGGGCGAGCCTGCGCGTTTCGACCGCCAGCAGCGCGCCGAGCA
The DNA here is from genome assembly GCF_001883705.2 of Burkholderia catarinensis. Classification (GTDB taxonomy): domain Bacteria; phylum Pseudomonadota; class Gammaproteobacteria; order Burkholderiales; family Burkholderiaceae; genus Burkholderia; species Burkholderia catarinensis. Next base: position 71,138 of record NZ_MDEQ02000006.1, on the reverse strand, counting down.
TCGGCAGCGCGCCGACGAGGCACGCGATCATCCACAGCGGCCAGCCGGCCTCGCGGCCGTGCGTGAGCGGGTACACGAGCATCAGCAGGAACAGCGACATCAGCACCGTGCCCGGCACGTCGATGCGCTGGCCGCGCGGCGGCCGGTTTTCGGGGATGAAGCGCCAGCTGCCGATCAGCGCAAGGATGCCGATCGGCAGATTGACGAGGAAGATCGCGCGCCAGCCGAGCCCGAACGGATGCAGGCTGATCAGCGCGCCGCCGCCGAGCTGGCCGATCACGGCCGCGAGGCCGAACGCGAAACCGTAGAAACCCATCACGCGCACCTGTTCCTGCGGACTGAATACGCTGCGGATCGTCGCGAGCACCTGCGGCGCGAGGATCGCCGCGAACAGGCCTTGCAGCACGCGGCCGCCGACGAGCACCGCGCCGCTGCCGGCGAGCCCGCACAGCGTCGACGCAACGACGAAGCCGGCCATCCCGATCATGAACATGCGCTTGCGGCCGTACAGGTCGCCGAGTCGGCCGCCCGTGATCTGCACGACCGCGCTCGCACACGCATAGGCCGACACGACGAGCTGCAGCTCGGCCGGGCGCGCGCCGATGCCGTCGCGGATGGCCGGCAGCGCGAGATTCACAATGAAGTAGTCGAGCGGCGGCAGAATCGCGCCAACCAGCAGGACCACCAGCGCCCAGCCGTGGTGGCTGCGCGGCGTCGCCGCGGAGGCCGCGCCGGCCGGCGCGCAGGGGGCGAGGGTGTGGTTCGTCATGAAAGCAGGATCCGAAAAATGAGGGCCGTATGCGCGAGCGCGGCAGGCAAGCCGTTGCCCCGTATTCTGGGCGGGGTCTATGATTCGGAAAAGCGGGAAAGAGTGGTAGCATCCATCGGGTTAATCGATGGATGGAGAACGGCGATGCGCGGTTTCGACCTGGATCAGTTGCGCACTTTCGCGGCGGTCGCGGACGCCGGCAGCCTGACGGCCGCCGCGCCGCGGCTGCACCTGTCGCAGTCGACGGTCAGCGAGCAGGTGCGCAAGCTCGAATCGCGCGCCGGCGTGCCGCTGTTCGTGCGCAGCAAGCGCGGCGTCGAGCCGACGCCGGCCGGTTCGCGGCTGCTGCAGCACGCACGGCGCATCGTCGCGCTGAACGAGGCCGCGTTCGACGAAGTGCGCGGGCAGGCGATCAAGGGCGAGCTGCGCGTCGCGATCACCGACTACTACCGGACCAACGAGGTCGCGGGCCTGCTCGCGCGGCTGCGGGAGTGCTACCCGCAACTGAGCCTGCACGTGAGCGCGATGAAGAGCGCGGATATCGAGGCGGCGCACGCGCGGGGGCAGGTCGATCTCGGCGTGGTGATGAACCTGTCGAGCGGGCCGTTCCGGCCGGCATCGGCCGATACGCGCTGGGTGCTGCGGCGCGAGCCGCTGTCGTGGGTCGCGTCGCCCGCGCTCGCCGAGCAGTTGCCCGAGCCGCTGCCGCTCGTGCTGCTGCCGGACGACTGCATGATGCATCAGGTCGCGGTGCGCTCGCTCGACGAGCAGCACCTGCCGTACCAACTGGTGCACAGCGCGTCGGGTGTCGCGGGGCTGCAGTCGATGCTTGCGGCGGGGCTCGGCGTCGGCTGCCTGTGCGCGTCGGCGATCGGCGAAGGCATGATGCGGCTCGGCGCGAAATACCGGCTGCCGCCGCTGCCCGACGCGGTGTTTTCGCTGACGCCGCCGATGCCGGGCGAACGCGAGTCGGTCACGCAGGCGCGCGAGGTGTTGTCGAGGCAATTGCTGATGTAAAACCGGGCCGCGCGACACGCGGCGGTGCGTACCTGAGAGGCGCGCCAAGGGACGACAAGCATGAACGACGAACTGCAACGCCAGATGGCCGCGAAGCTGCAGGACGCGCTGGAGCGCGTGGTCGACGAGCGCTCGCTGATCCACTTCCTGCGCGTGCTCGGCCATGACTGGAATACGGAGCGGCAGCTCGAGGCCGACGTGCCGCCGTCGCCGTACGCCCGCGCCGCGCTCGGCTGGGAAAACCGCTCGATCGGCGAGTACCTGGAAGCGATGGTCGACTGGGCCGAGGCGTCGGAGGAAGGGCTGCGCTTCTACGACGTGCCCGACAATCCGTGGCGGCGCATCGCGGACATCCTGTTCGCCGGGAAAATCTACGAGTAGCGCGGTCCGCGCGATGCATTCGCGCCCGTCGCCGGGATCCGTCTACTCGGCGGCTTCTCCGTCGACATACGCACGCAGCCCGTCGGCCAGCGCGTCGAACACGGCTCGGCAGCGCGGGCTCGTCCGCAGGTCCTCGTGCATCACGACCCAGGTTTCCAGCCGCATCACGGGCCCGTCCGGCAGGATGGGCATGAGCCGCGTGTCGCGTTTCGCGAGCCTCGTCTGGCAGAAGCCGATCCCGTAGCCGGCGCGGATCATCGCGAGCTGCGCAAGGTTGCTGTCGGTGCGCAGCGCGAACGCGTCGCGTTTCCACAGCGGCATTCCGCGCCCCGCCGAGCGGATGAACGGCGTGACCGTATCGAAGCCGATCAGCGCGTGATGCGCGAGTTCGTCGATCGTCGCGGGCGCGCCGTTGCGCGCCACGTAGTCGTCGCGCGCATACAGCCCGACTTCGATTTCGCCGATGCGCCGCGCGACGAGCGCGTCCTGCGCGGGCGGCGCCATCCGGACCGCGATGTCGGCCTCGCGCTTCAGCACGTCCTGGATGCGGTCGGTCGGCACCAGTTCGATGACGAGCCCCGGATGGTCGCGCCGCAATTGCGCGAGCACGGGCGGCAGCACCTCGACGGCGATCACGTCACTGGCCGAGATCCGCACGATGCCGCGCACGCCGGCGCCGTGGCTCGCGGCCGCGCGCTCGAACGCGGCCGCCGCGCTGCGCAGTGCCTCCGCATGGCCGCGCAGCGCGAGCGCCGCCTCGGTCGGCAGCAGCCCCGACGGCGAGCGCGTGAACAGCGTCTGGCCGAACGCGGCCTCGAGCGCCGCGACGTGGCGGCCGGCCGTCGGCTGTGTAATGCCGAGCGCGCGCGCCGCGCCGGACAGCGAGCCTTCCGTCAGCACGGCGAGGAAGGTGCGGTAGCGTTCCCAGTTCAGGTCGGTGGTCATGCATAAATGTATAGCTGATCAAGCAGGTTCGGCAATTCCTTTGTAGTCGCCGGCGCGCCAGAATGCGTCTCACGATGGATCATTCAAGGAGCGCGGCAATGACGACGAACGCAGGCGGGACGCAACGACAGGCACTCGTGCTCGGCGCGAGCGGCGGGATTGGCGGGGAAGTCGCGCGGCAGTTGCGCGACGCGGGCTGGCAGGTGCGCGCGCTCAAGCGCGGGCTCGACGCCGAGGTCGTGGAGCGTGACGGCATTGCATGGATGCGCGGCGACGCGATGGACCGCGATGCCGTCGTCCGGGCCGCGCGCGGCTGCAGCGTGATCGTGCACGCGGTCAATCCGCCCGGCTACCGGAACTGGTCCGCGCTGGTGCTGCCGATGATCGACAACACGATCGCGGCGGCGATGGCGGAGCAGGCAACCGTCGTGCTGCCGGGGACGGTCTACAACTACGGCGCCGACGCGTTTCCGGTGCTGCATGAAGACGCGCCGCAGCACCCGTCGACGCGCAAGGGTGCGATCCGCGTCGCGCTGGAGCGACGCCTGCAGGACGCGGTCGGGTACGGTGTGCGCACGATCATCGTGCGCGCCGGCGATTTCTTCGGGCCGAAGCTCACCGGCAACAGCTGGTTTGCGCAAGGGTTCGTCAAGGCGGGGCAGCCGGTGGCGACCGTCAGCGTGCCGGGGCGGCGCGGCATCGGGCATCAATGGTCGTATGTGCCGGACGCCGCCCGCACGATGGTCGAGCTGATCGAGCGCCGCGACACGCTGGAGCCGTTCGCGCGTTTTCATCTCGGCGGGCACTGGGACGCCGACGGCACGCAAATGGCGCAGGCCGTGTGTCGCGTCGCGCAGCGGCACGGGATGCAGCCGGTGGTGCGGAATTTCCCGTGGTGGCTCGTGTGGGTGGCGGCGCCGTTCATGACGACGCTGCGCGAATTGCTCGAGATGCGCTACCTGTGGCGCGAGCCGATTCGCCTGGATAACGCGCGGGTGACTGCCGTGCTCGGCCGCGAGCCGGTGACGCCGCTCGATACGGCGGTGGAGGCGACGCTGGCCGGGCTCGGGTGTCTGAAGTAAGCAACGGCGGAGCGCGAGGCGGCCGCGGGCGAAACGTGCAGGTGCGTCGTTCGCATCAGTACCCGTCGCACGCGCCGTTAACCGTCACGCCACCACCGGCAACACGTCAACCGCATACCGGTGCCGCAGGCTGCGCCCGAGCACCGGATCGTGCAGTTCCATCTCGAACGCGTCGCCGTCGGCCATCGCCGCGATCGCGCCATGCACGGTGACGGTGCCGCCATACATCGCGCAGCGCGCGGGCATCGTGCTGCGGTCGTCGAAACGCTGCCACAGCGCGTCCGGTGCGAGCAGGCCGCTGACCGCGCCGTGCTGGTACGCAATCCGTTCGCCGTTGCGCGAGACGAGCCACGAGCGCATCTCGATCGCATCCCAATGATCGGCGACGTCCGCATAGCGCCACGCGTCGCGGCCGAGCGGTTTCGCACACACCTGCTTCGACACCGCCACGCCGTACGCCTCGACTTCGCGGTCCGTATGATCGGAGCCGACTGTAACGAGCCTGCCGGCCGGGCTGTCGACCAGCACGCATTCGATCTCGCCGCCCGAGCGCGCGCCGAGCACGCCGATCGACGGCGCCTGCGTGAGCAGCGCGGACGACACGCGATAGAAGCACGGCGTGGTCGACGGCGGCGCGACGCCGAGAGCCGCGAGTTCGTCGATGTGTGCGCGGATGGCGGCCGGGTCGCGGCCGGCCCAGCCGGCGATCACGACGCGCTCGATCTCGACGTCGACGGCCGCCGGCGCGCCGTGCAGGGAAATCACGTTGAACGACAGGGCTTGCATGCGGGTATCCGTTTGAAGTGCGAAGGAATGAATCGGCTTTCAGCGCCGCTCAATCTGCGAGCGGCCGGTGCGCGGTCTCGCGCGCGGCGAGTAGCGCGATCGACGTGACGACGAGCGCGGCGGTGACGTACAGCGACACGGCCGTCGTCGTGCCCGTCTGCCGGAACAGCGTGGCGATCACGAGCGGCGCGAAGCCGCCGCCGACGATGCCGGCGAGCGTGTACGCGAGCGACGAGCCCGCGTAGCGCACGCGGGTCGGGAACTGTTCGGTCACGAACGCGCCCTGCGGGCCGTACATCACCGCATGGATCACGAGGCCGATCGCGACGGCCGCGACGATCGCACCCGGGCGCGCCGAATCGAGCATCGCGAAGAACACGAATGCCCACACGATGCCGGCGATCGCGCCGGCGAGATACACGGGCCTGCGGCCGAAGCGGTCCGACAGCGCGCCGAAGAACGGCACCGCGAGCGCGTTGCAGGCCGTGCCGACCATCACGGCCGTCAGCGCGACGGGGCGCGACAGGTGCAGTACGGTCGTCACGTAGGTCAGCGTGAACACGACGATCAGCGCGTACAGCACGTCCGAGCCGATCCGCGAACCGCCCGCGATCAAGAGGCGCTTCCAGTGATACTTCAGCACGTCGGCGACGGGCACGTCGGCGGTCGCGTGCGATTCGGCAAGCTGCTCGAACTGCGGCGTTTCGTCGACGCCGCGCCGCAGCCAGAAACCGAACACGACGAGCAGCGCGCTGGCCGCGAACGGCACGCGCCAGCCCCACGACAGGAAGTCCCCGGACGTGGTCGACAGCGTCACGAGCGCGATGCAGCCGGTGCCGAGCAGCGTGCCGAACGACGGGCCCATCTGCGTCCACGACGCGGACAGCCCGCGCCGTTTCTGGTCGCCGTGCTCGACCGACAGCAGCACCGCGCCGGCCCATTCGCCGCCGAGCGCGACGCCCTGCACGAAGCGCAGCGCGACGAGCAGGATCGGGCTCAGGATGCCGGCCTGCGCATAGGTCGGCAGCACGCCCATCAGCGCGGTCGTTAGCCCCATCAGCACGAGCGTGAGCATCAGCACCGCGCGGCGGCCGATACGGTCGCCGAGGTTGCCGAACACGAAACCGCCGAGCGGGCGTGACACGTAGCCGACCGCATAGGTCGAGAATGCGAGGATCGTGCCGGCCAGCGGATCGACCGACGGAAAGAACAGGTGGTTGAAGACGAGCGCGGCGAGCGTGTTGTAGATCGTGAAGTCGTACCACTCGAGCGACGTGCCGATCATGCTCGCGGTCGCGAGTCGGCTGGTGCGGACGCGGCGGGGCGCGTGGGCGGCGGGCTGGGCGAGAGTGCTCATGGTATCGGGCATGTCGTGACGGATGACGGGGTGAGGCGCGGAGCCGGCGCCGCGGCGCGCATGGCGGATGCGCGGTGGCCGGCGGCGGCGTTCGGCGTTCAGGCAGGCAGTGCGGCAGCGGCGGCCGGTTTGGCTTCGGCTTCGGCTTCGCTGCGCGCAACCGGCAGCGGCGCGGCGGCGCGCCACAGCAGGTCGAAGGTGCGCACGTCGTCGTGCCCGGCGAGCGCGGCGGCCACGCGGCGCGTCGCGGCCGCATCGCTGCCTTCGATCAGCACGAGCGCATCGGCGGCCGGGCGGGCGGCCGCATCGGCGCCGATCGGCGCGGACAGGTCGGGCGCGGTGCGAAAGAGCCGCGCGGCGTGGATGCCCGGTTCGCGCAGCACATCATCGAAGCGACCGCGCAGTTGCGGCACGTCGATGCGATCCGGCGGCAGCACGAACAGCGCGAGATGCGCGCCTTCGCCGTCGCCGGCCTCGATCGTCAGTTCTCCGACGCGCCGCTGCGTGCCCGTCATGCGTTCGAAGTTCGCGAGCGACCACGCGGTCTGCTGCGTGAAGGCTCGCCGGTACGCATCGCCGCGGAACACGTCGAGCACGTCCGTCACGTACAGCGCGAGGTACTGGCGCGGGCCGCCATCGGTCGCACGAAAACGCCGCGCGTGCGTGAAGCCGGGAATCGCGACACGTTCCTGCATGTGCTCGCGGTCGTACCACGCGTTGAAGTCGGCTTCGTGCGCGGGGTCGATATCCGTCCAGACGCAAAGCTGGCCATGCGGAAGGGAAAGGCGGGTCATCGCGGGGTTCCTCGTGACGGGGGGTGTCAGGAACCGCAGTTTCCCGAAGACGCGCCGTGCCCGTCCAACAAGAAAACAAATTCGCGGTGAACAGGTTTTCTTATGAGCGGCGCGGACGGCGTTTCGCGGGCGTGGCGGCAGGTGGCGCGGCTTTCGTCGCGCGCTTCGCTTGCGCCTGTGCAGGGGGCTTTGTCTTTGCCGTCTTGCGGGCGGGCGAGGCGTCGACGCTATCGGGCCCGGCCGGTACGGCCGGCTTGGCGTGGCTCGCGGCGGCCGGCATCGCGCGCGCGACTTCGCTCGCGAGTTCCGCGATGCGCGCGGCAACCGGCAGGCCCTGGCTGCGATACGTCGCGACGAGCGGCAGCGCGGGGAATTCGGGTTCGACGTCGAGCAGTTCGAGCGCGCCTTCGTGCAGCTCGCGCCCGATGATCGCGGGCGGCAGCGCGGCCACGCCGAAGCCGTCGGCGACGAGGCGGATCATCGCGGCGACCGACGTGATGCAGTTGATGCTGGCCGGCCGCTCGACGGCCGCGAACAGCCGCTCGATCGTCGCGTGCGGCCCCGAGTGGCGCGAGAAGCTGATGATCGGAAATTCGGCGAGGCGCGCGACGTCGAGCGGCTGGCCGCCGAGCCCGAGGCGCGGGCTCGCGGCCCAGCGCACCGGGAATTCGCACAGCGGCAGGTTCGTGAAGTCGGGGCCCGGCACCGGGTCGGTCTGCAGGATCAGGTCGACGCCGTCGGTGCTGAGCAGGCGGATCAGGTGCAGCGTCGTGTCGCTCGTGATCTCGACGTCGAGGCGCGGATAGCGCTCGCGCAGTTGCGCCATCAATGCGGGGAACCAGCTATGCACGATCGATTCGATCACGCCGATCCGGATCAGGCCCGCGTCGCTCGCCGCATCGATGTCGCGGCGCATTTCGCCGTCGAGCCGCACGATCCGCTCCGCGTAGGCGAGCATGCGCCGGCCCGCGGGCGTGAGCGTGGCCGAGCGCGTGTTGCGGTCGAACAGGCGCACGTCGAATGCTTCCTCGAGCGACGCGATGCGGCTCGACACGGCGGCCTGCGTCGTGTGCAGTTTCTCGGCCGTGAGCCGGAAATTTTCCAGCTTCGCGAGCCAGACGAAGGTTTCAAGAAACCGGATGTTCATCGAGGTCAGAGCCGTGAGGCGGTGCCGGGCGGGGCGGCCGGATCGGTCGATGGTAGCGGATTTCCGGGGCGGGAAACTAACGGGGGTGCGTGCCGGGCGGTCGAGTGCCGCGGGACGGGCGCGGAACGCCGGCCGCCACCCGCGACGATGCGTCACGCGAGCGGCGCGCCCGCGCGCGTCAAAGCTTGTCGAACGCGAGCGTCGGCACGTCGACGACCATCGCGCCGCCATCGGCGACGAGCGTCGCGCCGGTGACGAACGACGCATCCGGCGACGCGAGGAACGCGCACACGGCCGCGATTTCATCGGGATCGGCCGCGCGCCGCAGCGGCACGTCGGCGCTGACGCGCGCATACGCGCGGTCGAGCGTGTCGCCATGCGCGGCCATCAGCGGTTCCATTTCCGCGTCGGCCATCGGCGTGCGGACCCAGCCCGGGCAGACGGCATTCGCCCGCACGCCGTGCGGCCCGTAGTCGCGCGCGAGCGACCGCGCGAGCCCGAGCAGCGCGTGCTTGCCGACCGTGTAGCCGCATACGCCGGGCCCGGCCGCGAGCGCCGCGATCGACGCGACCAGCACGATGCTGCCGCGCTGTGCGATCAGGTCGGGCAGGCACGCGCGCGCGCTGACGAACGCGGTGTCGAGGTTCGCGTGCATCGCATCGCGCCATTGCGCGTCGTCGGTTTCGTCCGCGCGGCCGACGCCGTGGCCGCCCGCGCACGCGACGAGCGCGTCGACGCGGCCGAAGCGTTCGGCGATCCGCGGCAGGAAGCCGGCCCAGTCGGCGGTGTTCGCGGCGTCGCCGGCGAGCGCGAGGCCGCCCGTTTCGGCGGCCAGCGCGTCGAGCGGCGCCTGACGCCGCCCGATCAGCACGACGCGCTCGCCGCGGCTGGCGAAGCGGCGCGCGCACGCGGCGCCGATACCGGTGCCCGCGCCGGTGATCGCGATCGTGCTGGGGGGCGGGTGCGTCATGTCGTTCTCCGGAAAGGTGGGGTTGCCGGTCACTTTAGGCGGCGCCGGCAAGCGCCGGTATCAGCCGAAAGGATGAACGCGGGCGGCGTCCGGCCGGCCGGAACGGTCGGGGCTCATTTTGCAAAGACTGACGATGTTCGCCGCCGAATCGCTCTATCCTCCACATTTCTGCGATAAGTCACGAAAGCCCGGCAAAATAGCGCGGGCGTGCACGTGCATCGACGCGCGGCGCGTCGGCCGGCCGGTGCCGTCGTGCGAGCGGCGCGGCAGGCCGGCGAGCTCGGCGCGAGCGTGCGGCCGATGCGCGGATACCGCGTCTGCCGATGGATCGTGTCGCCACGGCTGATCGCCCGGTTGCGCGCTGGCGCGGCCGGACCATCGACAGGAACAGGGAGGGGCCGGCAATGAGGCTGGACGACGAAAGAGAAAGCATGAACGTCGAGGATCGCCGCGGCGCCGGCGGTTTCGGCGGCGGGCGCGGTGCGACGATCGGCATCGGCACGATCGTGGTCGCGCTGGCCGCGTCGTATTTCTTCGGGATCGACCCGCGCGTGGTGCTCGAAGGCGCGTCGGCGCTGCAGGGCCGCCAGCAGCAGGCGCAGCCTGCGCCGGCGCAGAGCCAGGGTGCGCCGGCAAACGATTCGGGCGCGGTGTTCACGCGCAAGGTGCTCGGCAATATCGAGCGCACGTGGACGGGCGTGTTCAACACCCAGCTGCATGCGCAGTACGAGACGCCGAAGCTCGTGATGTTCACGAACTCGACGCCGACCGCATGCGGCACGGGCCAGACCGCGATGGGGCCGTTCTACTGTCCGGCCGACCGCAAGGTGTATATCGATCTCGGCTTCTACGACGAACTGCGCAAGCGCTTCGGCGCGGGCGGCGATTTCGCGCAGGCTTACGTGATCGCGCACGAAGTCGGCCATCACGTGCAGAACCTGCTCGGCATTTCCGACAAGGTCGACGCCGCGCGCAGGCGCGCCAGCCAGGCGCGCTCGAATGCGCTGTCGGTACGGATGGAACTGCAGGCCGACTGCTTTGCCGGCGTGTGGGCGAACAATGCGCAGCACGCGAACCAGCGGCTGATGGAACCCGGCGATTTCGAGCAGGGGCTGAAGGCGGCGGCCGCGATCGGCGACGATCGCCTGCAGCAGCAAGGGCAGGGCTACGTCGTGCCGGAAAGCTTCACGCACGGCACCAGCGAGCAGCGCATGTACTGGCTGCGGCGCGGGATGGAGTCGGGCGAGGTGAGCGCCTGCGATACGTTCGCCGCGAACGCGCGCTGAAAGTCGGCGCGCGCCCCGGCGCGCGAGCGCATCGTCCCGGTCGAATCGACTGAACCGGGACGATTTGCCGATTTGTGCTCACCGGCGCTTTTCGGCGCCGGTAGGCTGGCCCGGACTTCGAGATTCGATACGTTCGCCCGCCAGCCGATTCCACCATGCCGCCCCCATCCGTTTCCGCCGATCACGACGCCGCCGACTGGCAACGCGCGCTGCGCGCTTGCGTGGACGCGTTCGACGCGTTCGCGAGCCCGTCCGCGATCGTGTTCTACCGGCTCGACCAGAGCGGCGAGCCGGCTGATTTCGAGCTGTTCGGGATGCCGGAATCGATGCATCGCATCTATGTCGCGCGCTACCGGATGCTCGATCCGCTGCATCCGTCGCGCTGCGCGGCGGGCGTCAGCGCGGTCGTCACGCTCGCTTCCCAATTGCCTGACGAAAGACGCGACGCGTCCGCGTACTGGACCCGTTTCCTGCGGCGGCACGACGTGGCCGACGTCGTCGAGATCTGGCTGCGCGACGCGGGTCGCACGGTCGGCGCGTTCTCGCTGCTGCGCTTCGGGAAAGGCGACGCGGACGGCAACAGCACGGCGGGACGGTTCGCGCCGGGCGAGATCGACGCGCTGGCAAGGTTGCAGCCGGTCGCCGAAGCGGCGCTGGCCCCGCTGCTGCGTGCGCGGCGCGGGATCAACCGGATCGGCTGCGAGGAACGGCTGACGTACCGCGAGGAACAGATCGCGCGCCTCGTGCGCGACGGCCGCTCGAACAAGGAGATCGCGCGCGATCTCGCGCTCGGGCAGCCGACCGTCAAGACGCACCTGATGCGCATGTATCGCAAGCTCGGCGTGTCGAACCGCACGGAACTGGTCGGGGCGCTGTTCCTGTAAGCGTTCTGCTCGCGGGCCCTCGAGATCGTGCAGTACCATGCGCGATCGTCGTTTCTAAAACAATCGAGGGCCGGGAAAAATGGATGTCGCGATCATTGCTGCTTCGCTTGTAGTCATCGCCTTGAGCATTGCGCTGCCGATTTTCATCATCAGAACCGCAAGAAGCGGGACCTACGATTCGCTGTACTTCCTGATCCCGCTTGCGCTCGGCGTTTATTGGCTGGACTACCAGGCGTACGACTTCCTTGCGTCGATGGCGCACGGTTTCAGAAACTGACGATTCAACGACCGGACTTTGGTCCGGCGCCAAAACAGGCAGCAGCCTGCGCCGATCACGGGCCGGCTTTCTGCCTCGCTCCGCCAGACGTTCCGCTGGTTGGAACCCGCTCCGTAGTGCCCCACGCGCTGCCAATTTGCGCTCACCGGGCGCGATCCCCCCTCGATACAGTGGTCCGACGCCCGCGTGCCCACGCGCCCGCGGTCCAGCCACGACAATCATCGAGACGCCCATGAGCACCACGAACTTCGTCGCCGTCAGCGACACCGTGCGCACCTTCGTTGCGCGCGACTTCGGCCTCTTCATCGACGGTGAAATGCAGCCCGCGCACGCGGCCGCGCGGCTCGACGTGTACGAACCCGCGACGGGCGAGCGGCTCGCGACGGTCGCCGACGCCGACGAACACGACGTCGAGCGCGCGGTCGCCAGTGCGAAGCGCGCATTCGACGCGCGCGTGTGGAGCGGGCTGCGCCCGGCCGACCGCGAACGCATCCTGCTGAAACTCGCCGACCTGATCGAACGCGACGCCGAAACGCTCGCGCAGCTCGAAACGCTGAACCAGGGCAAGTCGATCCACGTGTCGCGCGCGATCGAAGTCGGTGCGAGCGTCGAATACGCGCGCTACATGGCCGGCTGGGCGACCAAGATCACCGGCCAGACGCTCGACGTGTCGATCCCGTTCCCGCCCGGCGCGCGCTATACGGCCTATACGCGCAAGGAGCCGGTCGGCGTGGTCGCCGCGATCGTGCCGTGGAATTTCCCGCTGATGATCGCGGTGTGGAAACTGATCCCGGCGCTCGCGGCCGGCTGCACGATCGTGCTGAAGCCGTCGCCGGAAACCCCGCTCACCGCGCTGCGCCTCGCCGAGCTCGCACTTGAAGCCGGCGTGCCGCCCGGCGCGTTCAACGTCGTCACGGGCGGCCGCGTCTGCGGCGCCGCGCTCGCGAGCCACCCGTCGATCGCGAAGATCTCGTTCACGGGTTCGACCGCGACCGGCAAGCTGGTCGGTGCGGCGGCCGTGCAGAACATGACGCGCTTCTCGCTCGAACTCGGCGGCAAGAACCCGATCGTGATGCTCGACGATATCGACGTCGCGCAGGCGCTCGACGGCGTCGCCGCCGGCGCGTTCTTCAACCAGGGGCAGGTGTGCGCGGCCGCGTCGCGCATCTACGTGCATCGCAGCAAGTTCGCGCAGCTCGCGGACGGCCTTGCGGGCGTCGCGCAGTCGATGAAGCTCGGCGCGGGCCTCGACACGACCGCGCAGATCAACCCGCTCGTCTCCGCGCACCATCGCGACAAGGTCGTCCAGCACATCGAAGGCGCGCGCCGCGCCGGCCTCACGTTCCTCGCGGGCGGCACGCCGGCCGACGAATTGCCCGGCTACTACGTGAAGCCGGCCGTGATCGCCGATCCGCATCCGGACAGCGCGATCGTGCGCGACGAGGTGTTCGGCCCGGTGATCGTCGTCGTGCCGTTCGACGACGCGGCCGACGCCGTGCGCCTCGCGAACGCGTCGCCGTACGGCCTCGCCGCGAGCATCTGGAGCAACGACCTGAAGCGCGTGATGAATCTCGTGCCACAGATCGAGGCCGGCACCGTGTGGGTGAACTGCCATATCCCGCTCGACCCGTCGATGCCGTTCGGCGGCTACAAGCAATCGGGCATCGGCCGCGAATTCGGCCAGTACGCGATCGAAGGCTTCACCGAAACCAAATCCGTCTGCATCGCGCACTGACGCGCGACACCAACCCCGAACCCGGAACTCGAACGACCCGGGTTCAAACGATCCGACAGTGGAGACTGCAATGAGCTACAACGAAGCGAAATTCTGGCATCCGATGGTGCACCCGAACGAAATGAAGCAGCGCAAGCCGATCCGCATCGTGCGCGGCGACGGCTGCTATGTGTTCGACGAAGAGGGGCGCAAACTCGTCGACGGCGTCGCGGGCCTGTGGAACGTGAACGTCGGCCACAACCGCCAGGAAGTGAAGGACGCGATCGTGCGCCAGCTCGACGAGCTCGAATACTTCCAGCTGTTCGACGGGATATCGCATCCGCGCGCGGAAGAGCTGTCGAAGAAGGTGATCGACATGCTCGAACCGGAAGGCATGCGCCGCGTGCTGTACAGCTCGGGCGGCTCCGATTCGATCGAGACCGCGCTGAAGATCGCACGCCAGTACTGGAAGGTGCGCGGCCAGGCCGACCGCACGAAGTTCATCTCGCTGAAGCAGGGCTATCACGGCACGCACTTCGGCGGCGCGTCGGTGAACGGCAACACGGTGTTCCGCCGCAACTACGAGCCGAACCTGCCCGGCTGCTTCCACGTCGAGACGCCGTGGCTGTATCGCAATCCGTTCACCCAGGATCCGGAAGAACTCGGCCGGATCTGTGCGGAGATGCTCGAGCGCGAGATCCTGTTCCAGAGCCCCGACACGGTTGCCGCGTTCATCGCGGAGCCGATCCAGGGCGCGGGCGGCGTGATCGTGCCGCCGGCCAACTACTGGCCGCTCGTGCGCGAGGTGTGCGACCGCTACGGCGTGCTGCTGATCGCCGACGAGGTCGTGACGGGCTTCGGCCGCAGCGGCAGCATGTTCGGCAGCCGAGGGTGGGGCGTGCGCCCGGACATCATGTGTCTCGCGAAGGGGATCTCGTCGGGCTACGTGCCGCTCGGCGCGACGGTCGTGAACGCGCGGATCGAGGACGCGTTCGCCGCGAATGCGGATTTCGGCGGTGCGATCATGCACGGCTACACGTATGCGGGCCATCCGGTTGCGTGCGCGGCCGCGATCGCGAGCCTCGACATCGTCGTGAAGGAAGACCTGCCGGCGAATGCGGCGAAGCAGGGCGCGTATCTGCTCGAAGCGCTGCAGCCGTTCGCGGAACGCTTCGCGGCGGTCGGCGAGGTGCGCGGCAAGGGGCTGATGCTCGCGCTCGACCTTGTCGCGAACAAGGCGACGCGCGAGCCGATCGACCCGCTGTCCGGCTATGCGAACGCGGTCGCGGAAGTCGCGCGCGAAAACGGCGTGCTGGTGCGCCCGGTCGGCACGAAGATCATCCTGTCGCCGCCGCTTGTGATCCAGCGCGAGCAGCTCGACCGGATCGTCGACGCGCTCGCGGCGGGCTTCGAGGCCGTGCCGTTCGCGTGACCGCGTGATCGCGTGACGGCAAGCCGGCAGCGGGCGGCCCGGCCGCCGCTGCCGGTTTGCCGATTTGCGCTATGACCGGATTATTTTGCCTGCGTATTTTCTCGACATCGGATCACGGTGTGATCGACAAGGGGCCCGGGTATCGAAGCGCGGAGGCGCTGCCCCGGGCCGGCCGCCAGGCATGGGACTCGCGCACGCGCCGAAGCGCCGGCGCGGGTCGACAAAGGAAGGAGACAATGATGTCGGGATGGTCAGGAGTTACCGGCGCCGCGGGCGATGCGCCCGCCGGCACGCCGGCCGAAGGCGATGGCGGCACGGCGCTGAAGGCGGGCGCGGTCGGTTTTCCGACCGCGCTGGCGAGCGCCGTCGGCCTCATCATGGCAAGCCCAGTGATCCTCACCGCGACGTCGGGCTTCGGGATGGGCGGCTGGGCATTCGCGGTCGCGATGATCATCGCGTTCGTGATGATGCAGGCGCAGGCGACCACCTTCTCCGAAGCCGCCGCGATGCTGCCGACGGCCGGCTCGGTTTACGATTACCTGTCGTGCGGGCTCGGCCGCTTCTGGGCGATCACCGGCACGATCTCCGCGTACTTCCTCGTGCACGTGTTCGCCGGCACCGCGGAGACGATCCTGAGCGGCATCATGGCGCTCGTCAATTTCGAATCGCTGAACGCCGCGTTCGAGAAGCACAACAGCTCGTGGCTCGTCGGCGTCGGCCTCGTGGTCACGTTCGCGATCACCAACATCATCGGCATCAAGGTGTTCAGCAAGCTCGAGATCGTGCTGACGGCCGGCATGTGGCTGTCGCTGATGATCTTCGGGATCCTCGGGCTCGCGGCCGCGCCGGCCGTGCATCTCGACGGCTGGTTCGGCGGCTCGGAAGTCGGCACGTCGGTGCCGGCCGTGCTGTCGCTCGTCGGGATGGCGATGTTCATGTTCGTCGGCTGCGAGTTCGTCACGCCGCTCGCGCCGGAAATGAAGGCGCCGGGCCGCACGATCCCGCGCGCGATGGCGATCGGCCTCGTCGGCGTCGCGGTCTGCATGTTCCTGTACGGCGCGGCGATCCGCCGCCAGGTCGCGAACGTGCCGGTGAGCCCCGACGGCCTCACGCACCTGCTCGACACGCCGGGCGCGATTCCCGCGTTCGCGCTGCAGGTGCTTGGGCCCTTCGGCCGCGTGTGGTTCGGCATCGCGTTCCTGTGCGCGGGCGCCGCGACGATCAACACGCTGATGGCCGGCCTGCCGCGCATCCTGTACGGGATGGCGATCGACGGCGCGCTGCCGCGCTGCTTCGCGTACCTGCATCCGCGCTTCAAGACACCCGTGGTCGGCATCGTCGCGGCGGCGGTCGTGCCGATCTTCCATGCGTGGCTGATCAACGGCAATCTCGACAGCATCCTGCACCTCGTGCTCGCCGCGACCTGCGCATGGGGCACCGCGTACCTGCTCGTCACCGCGTCGGTCGTGATGCTGCGCATCCGCCGCCCGGACCTGCCGCGCCCGTACCGTTCGCCGCTGTTCCCGCTGCCGCAGATCGTGTCGAGCGTCGGCATCGTGCTCGCGATCTGGTACATCACGCCGCCCGGCATGAACGCGCGCGACATCTACGTGCCGTTCGGCGCGATGCTCGGGCTCACCGCGCTGTATGCGCTGTTCTGGACGCTCGTCGTGCAGCGCAGGCATCCGTTCAGGCCGGTGCCGGTCGAGGAAGTGCTGCGCCGCGAGCACGTCGCGTCGTGAAGGCCGCGCTCGCCCGGTGGCGCGCGGCGCCCGCTGCGCCGCCGCCCGGCCACCGGCCCGGCGCGATCGCCGCGCGCGTGCTCGCCGACCTGGATGCCGTGCGCGACGCCGACGAGGCCGACGGCGCTACGGCGCGGCTGCCGAACGGCGTGCGCGTGAGCGTCGAGGAGCGCGTCGAGCGCCAGTTCCTGATGCATACGGTCAGCGTGAAGGTGGCGGCGAGCGCAGGCGGCCCGGCCGCGCAGGGCAGCGCCCGCGTGCGGCAGACTGGCTGGCTGCGCCGCACGGGCATCGATGCGGCGATCGCGCCGGGATGCGACCCCGGATTCGTCGACACGGTGGCCGCGCTGATCGCCGAGCCGTCGCTGGCCGACGCGCTGCGGCCGCTGCACCTGACCGATTGCGCGATCGACGCACGCGACGGCCGCTGGACGCTCGCGATCGTGCCGTTCGGCGGCAGCGAGGTCGTGAACCGGATGCCGTCGTTCCGCCGCTACGTCCGGCTGACCGGCGAGCAGGCCGCCGCGCTGTCGGCGGCGTTGCTTGCGTTCGAAACCGCACTACACCGGATTTTGCGGGGGTAAGCTGTGCCGTTGCGTGCCGGGCGAACCCGGCGGCTGCGTTCAGGAATCAGGGTTTTACCGGAGATGCCGATGCTGTTCCAGTCACGCTCACACGAAGACGTGCACGATCACGGGCTCGCGATCGCGGGCTGGCATCAGGTCTACCGTCAGATGACGCCGGGCCGCTTCAAGGGCACGGTCACGCAGGTGCTGTACGACGATTTCCACTTCTTCCGCGAAACGACCAACCGCCGCGTCGCGCAAACCGGGCTCGCGCCGGCCGGGCGCACGTCGCTCGCGGTGCCGCTGTCCGTGCCGCTCGCGGGCACGTTCCAGGGCCAGCCGGTCGATGGCTATGCGCTGCTCGCGCTGCGCGCCGGCGAGGATTTCGAGTTCCACACGCCGGAAGGGATGGGGCTCGTCGGGATCAGCGCGGCGTCCGACATGGTCGACGAGCTGTGCGAGGCCGAATTCGGCGCGGCCGGCGCGCGCAAGCTGCGCCACGTGACGCGGCTGTCCGACGTGCAGGGCGTCGCGCTCGGCGTGCGGCTGTCGGCGCTGATCGACGACGCGCAGCGCAACCCGGGCCACCTCGAATACGCGGCCACCCGCAAGATGTTCCGCGACGCGATGCTCGGCATGTTCCTCGATGCGCTCGAACAGGGCATCGGCGTAGAGCGCCGCGACATCACGCACGCCACCTACAGCGACATCGTGAGCCGCTGCGAGAAGCATCTGCGCGACCGGCCCGAGGAACCCGTCACCGTGCTCGAACTGTGCCGCGCGCTGCGCTGCAGCCGCCGCACGCTGCAAACGAGTTTTCAACGTGTTGCCGACGTCACGCCGGTCGGCTATTTGCGCACGATCCGGCTGAACGCGGTGCGCCGCATGCTGCGCACGACGTCCGTGCAGCAGCTCGGCGTCGGCGAGGCCGCCGCGAGCTGGGGGTTTACGCACCTCGGCTATTTCGCGCGCGAGTATCGCGACCTGTTCGGCGAGCTGCCTTCCCACACGACGCGTCCCGAATGACGCACGCGCACCTGGGCGCCGCCGCCGGGCGCCGTTGCGGGCAGCGCACGCCACGGTTTGCCGATTTGCGATAGAGGTCCTGAATTTTCGCTGGATAGAGTCCCGTCACCCATATCGACAACATCATCGATTTGCACTGCGAATCGATGAACACTGAGGGCGGGACATGAAGATCGGACGACGACTGGCCGCGGCTGCGGCCACGCTGGGTTGCATGCACGCACATGCGCAGACCTCGGGCAGCGTGACGCTGTACGGCACCGTGGATACCGGCATCATCTACTCGACGAACCAGCAGTTCACGCGCGCCGACGGCAGCACGGGCGGCGGCCATGCGTGGCAGATGGGCGGCGGCAACCTCGTGCCGTCCCGGTTCGGGTTCCAGGGCGCCGAGCCGCTCGGCGGCGGGCTCGACGCGGTGTTTTCGCTCGAGCAGCAGTTCCTGTCCGCGAACGGGCAGGCGCTGCAGGGCGGCACCGCCTTCAGCCGGCAGGCCTGGGTCGGGCTGCGCCAGGACGGGATCGGCACGCTCGGCCTCGGCCGGCAATACGACTCGTATACCGACATGCTCGGCGCGTATGTATCGAGCAACAACTGGGCGACGCCGTACGGCTCGCATCTCGGCGACGTCGACAACCTGAACGCCGCGTTCAACTTCAACAACGCGGTGAAGTTCACCAGCGCCGATTTCAACGGCCTCACGTTCGGCGGCACGTTCAGCTTCGGCGGGCAGGCCGGCGACTTTTCCGCGAAGCGCGGCTATGCGGTGGCCGCGACTTACACACGCGCGCCGGTCGCGTTCTCGGTCGGCTATCTGGACCTGCACCAACCGCTCGACGCGGCGCTCGGCGGCGCGAGCGGCTATATCGGCGATTTCGCGTGCAGCAACCCGGGCGCGATGTATTGCCTGCTGCAGGATGCCGGCTCGATGCGCGCGTTCGGCGCGGGCGGCTCGGTCACGCTCGGCGCGGCGACGGTCGCGCTCACCTACACGCATACGCGCCTCGGCGACAGCCGCTATTTCTCGACCGCCGCGCAGCCGCGCACGCAGGCGTTCACGTTCGACATCGGCGAGCTGAACGTCACGTACCTGTTCACGCCCGCGCTGCAGGGCGGCGTCGCGTACATCTTCAATGCCGCGCATACCGACGGGCGCGGCACGACGCGATTCCACCAGGTGAACGTCGGCACGAACTACAGCCTGTCGAAGCGCACGGCGCTGTATGCGGTCGCGATCGGCCAGATCGCGAGCGGCACGGGGCTCGGCACCGACGCGAACGGCAGCGCGGTGAACTACGCGCAGATTCCGGTGCTCGCGAACAGCAACTCGAGCCGGCAACTGGCCGTGATGGCCGGGATCCGCGTGAACTTCTGACCTGGCCGGGAAGGTCCGGCCGGGGAGGTCTGGCCGGGAAGGTCTGGCCGGCGGCAGGGGGAGCCGGGCGGGGCGGGGCAGCCGGGCAACGCGGCGGCCTCTTCCGCCGCGTGCCATAAATTCTTAACGATCCGCGTGAACAATGGCGTTCGCTTCAGGCAGCCAGAAGCGTCGCCCGCGTTGCACACGTGTGCAACGCCTGGCCGTCCCGCCACCACGCCGATCGAGAGAGACCTCATGACCTTGCTGAGCCGCCTGCGCGCGCTGTCCGCCGCCCTTGCGCTGTCCTTCGCCGCCACGCACGCCGTTGCCGCGGATCTCGTCATCGCAGGCCGCGACGACATCTACGGCAAGGGGCTGGCCGACGCCGTCGCCGGCTTCAACAAACTGCACCCGGGCACCGAGATCGAGCTGCTCAAGCTGCCGAACGCGAACCTGTACCAGAAGCTCAAGCTGTCGATGCGCGAGGGCACCGGCGCCTACGACCTCGTGATGATGGACGACACGTGGGCGCCCGAATTCATCGGCAACGGCTGGCTGAAGCCGCTGCCCGCGTCGCTCGCGGACGCCGATCTCGTGCCGTCCGCCGTCGCGCTCGGCCGCAACGCGGCCGGCGCGCTGTACGCGCTGCCGATCGTCGGCAACGTCGAGATGTTCGCGTACCGCAAGGACCTGCTCGCGAAATACAAGCTGCAGCCGCCGCGCAACTGGGACGACGTGCTGAAGATCGCGCAGACCGTCGGCGGCGCGGACAAGAGCGTGTCGGGCGTCGTGTTTCGCGGCACGAAGGGCAACCCGGTCGTGACGGGCTTCCTGCCGATCCTGTGGGCGTACGGCGGCGACGTGTTCGACCATGCCGGCAACGTGACGATCGATTCGCGCGAGGCGCAGGCCGCGCTGAAGACCTTCCTCGCGCTGAAGGCGTCCGCGCCGAAGGACGTCGACGTGTACGGCGCGGCCGAAGTGCGCGATGCGCTGCAGCGCGGCACGGCCGCGCAGTCGATCGAGGTATGGCCGGCGTGGGTGCCGGCGCTCGACGATCCGAAGCAGTCGCGCGTGGTCGGGCAGATCGCGCTGCAGCCGCCGCCCGGGCAGACCGCGGGCCCGGCGCCGATGCTCGGCATCTGGCAGATGGGCATTCCGAAGGACGCGCCGCACGCGAAGCTCGCGCAGGACTTCCTGGCGTACCTGACCGCGCGCGACACGCAGATGCGCCTCGCCGGAATCGGCATTCCGCCGACCCGCCGCAGTGTGTTCAACGATCCGGCGCTGGTGCGCCAGTACCGCTGGTATCCCGATCAACTGAAGGCGCTCGAGGCCGGCCGTGCGCGGCCGCGCGTGAAGGACTGGCAGCAGGTCGAGAGCATTCTCGGCGACCAGCTTCAGCTCGCGCTGACCGGGCAGTCGGCGCCCGACGCCGCGCTGCGCCAGGCGCAGCAGAAGATCGCGCAGGCGATGGCCGCGGCCGGCAAGTGACGGCCCGCTTCGACTGGACACCCGGACACCGCGCATGAAAGCCCTCGGCCGCAGCCTGCCGTTCGTCGCGCTGCTCGGGCCTGCGCTGCTGGTGCTCGCCGCGCTCGCGCTGTATCCGGTCGCGCAGGTGCTGGTCGATTCGTTCTGCCGGGTCGACTACGCGGCCGGCCGCCGCGCGTTCGCGGGGCTCGCGAACTATCGCGCGGTGCTCGGCGACGATGCGTTCACGGCCGGCTTCGGCAACACGCTGAGCTTCACGATCGTGGCGTCGCTCGCCGAAGTCGCGCTCGGCTTCGGCCTCGCGCTGCTGTTCGTGCGCGCGTTTCCGGGGCGGCGCATCGCGCTGCCGCTCGCGATCCTGCCGATGATGCTGTCCACGCTCGTGTGCTCGGCGATCTGGCGCAACTGGCTCAACTTCGACGGCTTCCTGAACGCGTTGCTCGCGGCGTTCGGCATCGAAGGCGTGCGCTGGCTGTCCGATCCGCATCTCGCGCTGTGGTCGCTCGCGCTGGTCGACGTGTGGCAGTGGACGCCGATGGCATTCCTGATCGTGCTGGCCGGGCTGCAGTCGATTCCCGGCGAACTGTACGAAGCCGCGCGCACCGACGGCGCGAGCGAGTGGCAGTGTCTGCGCGACATCACGCTGCCGCTCGCGGCGCCGCAGATCGGCCTCGCGCTGCTGCTGCGCTCGATCGACACGTTCAAGCTGTTCGACAAGGTCTATGCGCTGACGGGCGGCGGCCCCGGCAACGCGACGCAGACGCTGTCGACCTATATCTACGACACGGGCTTCCGCTTCTTCAACGTCGGGCCGGCGAGTGCCGCGTCGGTGCTGATGCTCGCGGCGTCCGCGCTGCTGGTCTCGGGGTATGTATGGCAGACGGTTCGCAAGCGGCGCGCATGACGGCGCGCCCCGCAGGCATCGCCCACGCGCGAACGGGCGCCGCATTCGGTCGCGCGGTGCCGTGGGCGCTGCGCATCGTCGCGCTCGCGCTGTTGCTGCTGCCGTGCCTGTGGATGGCCGGCGCGGCGTTCATGCCGACGCTCGAACGCCTCGATCATCCGTTGCGGATCTGGCCGGCCGCGCCGACCTTCGAGCATTTCGCGTCGGTGTGGTCGAACGGCATCGGCGCGCCGCTCTTCAATTCGCTGCTGGTCGGCTTCGGCACGACGCTGCTCGCGCTGGCGCTCGCGTTTCCGGCCGCGTATGCGCTCGTGCGGCTGCGGTTTCCGGCGCGGCTCGACCTGCTGTTCCTGGTGCTCGTGCTGGCGTTGAAGCT
Organism: Burkholderia catarinensis; assembly: GCF_001883705.2. Taxonomy (GTDB): domain Bacteria; phylum Pseudomonadota; class Gammaproteobacteria; order Burkholderiales; family Burkholderiaceae; genus Burkholderia; species Burkholderia catarinensis. The sequence goes on along the minus strand of NZ_MDEQ02000006.1, from coordinate 48,832 downwards.
GATGCCGCCGATCACGATCGCGGTGCCGCTGTTCGCGCTCGCGAAGCGGCTGCACCTGCTCGATTCGACGCTCGGCCTGATGCTCGCGTATCAGATCTATGCGCTGCCGATGGCGATCTGGATGCTGCTCGCGTTCGTGCGCGACGTGCCGATCGAATACGAGGAAGCGGCCTGCATCGACGGCGCGGGGCTTGCGCGGCGGCTCGTGCAGATCGTGCTGCCGCTGTGCGCGCCGGGGCTGATCGCGACCGCAATCTTCGTGTTCATCGCCGCGTGGAACGAGTTCCTGATCGCGCTGCTGTTCGTGTCGACGCCGAGCCGCTTCACGCTGCCGCTCGCGATCGCCGGCTACGTGACGGAGAACGGCATCGACTGGGGCGACCTGATGAGCGCCGGGCTGATGGCGTCGCTGCCCACGCTCGCCGTGGCCGGCTATGTGCAGCGCTACCTGTTGCGCGGGTTCGCGGGCGGGCTGAAGTGACGCGCGGCGCCGCCGCGCCCGATTTCAACCCGTCACGCGCAGCTGTCCCGCACCACCTGCGTGACCGGCACGACGCGCGTGCGCGACGGGCCGTCGAACGCCTGCATCCGGTCGGCGAGCAGGTCGATCGCCGCATGCGCGAGGCCGCGCGTGTCCTGCCGCAGCGTCGTCAGCCGATACGCATCGTATTCGGCGGCCGGGATGTCGTCGAAGCCGATCACGCGCACGTCATCCGGCACGCGCAACCCGAATTCGCCGCGCGCGACGTCGATCACGCCAAGCGCGAGCAGGTCGGACGAGCAGAACACGCCGTCCGGCCGTTCACCGGCCGCGAACAGTTGCCGCGCCGCGTCGATTCCGCTTGCATGGGTATCGGACGGCGTGTCGAGCACGCGCGCGAGCGTCGCGTCGAACGCATCGCCGCGCCCGATCGCGTGCTCGAACGCCGCGGCGCGCGATTGCGCGCTGTAGCTCGCGCCGCGCGGCCCGACGAACGCGAGCCGGCGCGCGCCGGCCCGCACCAGCCGCTGCGCTGCGTGGACGGCCCCCGCCGCGTTGTCGCTGACGACGACATCCGCGCCCGGCAGGTTCGCATCGCGGTTGATCATCACGACCGGGATCCGGTGTTCGAGATACTGCTGCGCGACCGACAGCGGCGGCGATGCGGATGTCATCACGAGGCCCGCGATCCGGTAGCTGAGCAGTTGTTCGAGCGATTGCCGGACCTGGCGCGGATCTTCCGCATTGGTCACGAGCGGCGTGAGCGCGCGCTGCCCGAGTGCGGCCATCAGGTCCGACAGCAGCCGCGCGCGGAACGGATTCTCGAACCCGGCCGTCACGACGCCGATCATGCTGCTGCGCTGCGTGATCATGTCGCGTGCGATCAGGTTGACCTGATAGCCGAGCGCGCGTGCGGCGACCATCACGCGTTCCCGCGTTTGCGGCGCGATGCTTGCCGTCGGCGAGAACGCACGCGACACCGCGGAGCGCGATACGCCGGCCCGCGCCGCGACGTCCGACGCCGTCACCCACGGTTTTCTTTCCTTGTCGTTCATCGATTCATGATCCCTTCGAGCCACGATACGTGCACGCCGCCCGCCGACTGGATGTCGGCGCTCGACGATGCGCGGCTGCTGCATACGCTGACCCTACCGGGCAGCCATGACACCTGTGCGTATACGGTCGACGATCGGCTCGTGCGCACGCAGCGCGCGCCTCTCGACGCGCAGCTCGCGCACGGCGTGCGGCTGTTCGACATCCGCTGCCGGCACGTGCGCGATGCGTTCGACATCCATCACGGCGGCATCGCGCTCGGCATGACGTTCGACGACGTGCTCGCAACCTGTACGCGTTTTCTCGATGCGCATCCGCGCGAATGCATCGTGATGTCGGTGAAGGACGAGTGGCCGGCGCACGCGTGCACGCGCGGTTTCGATGCGACGTTCGACGCGCATCGCGCGCGGCATCCGCGGCTGCGCTGGCATGCCGGCGGCACGCTGCCCGCGCTCGGCGACGTGCGCGGCGCGGTCGTGCTGCTGCGGCGCTTTCGCAGCGGCCGGCCGCTCGGCATCGACCTGACCGCGTGGCCCGACAACGCGACGTTCACGATCGACCATCCCGACGGCGCGTTCGTGATCCAGGATGAATACCGCGTGCCGGTGGCCGCGTCGATCGGCTGGAAGTGGCGCGCGATCGACACGCTGCTGACGCACCTGCCGTTGCCGGACAGCGGCCGCTGGGCGATCAATTTCTGCAGCGGGACGGGGATGGGCGCGAATCCGTCGGTGGTCGCGCACGGCGACGGCAGGGTGCAGGGCATTCATGCACGGCTGGCCGAGCGATTGCGCGAGCAGCGCGGCCCGTACGGCGCGATGCTGCTCGATTTCTGCGATGACGACGATTGGGCGCTGGTGCGCGCGCTGATCGCGTGCAACGACCATGCGCCGGCGCCGGGTGTCTGGCGCAAGGCGATTCGCTGCTAGCGGAGATTCGCGCTGAAGAACGCGAGCGCCTTCGTGTCGAGTGTTTCGTTGAATGCGGCGCGTGCACGTCCTTCAACGTAGCGGCGGTCGGGAATGCGTCGAGCGGATCGGCGAGCACGTAGGCCTTGATGCGCGGGTCGTGCGTCAGCGGCTCGCGTGGCAGGTCATGGTCGCCGATCGTCATGCAGAAATGCAGTCGGTCGTTCCGGGCCATTCGTTTTGCCACGCTTGCGCGTCGGACATCATGGCGGCCCGACAGGCGACGACGTGGCGGGTAACGGGTAGCCGCTCAACGCGTCGCGATCGCCACCGCCGCACCAGCCATCGCGGTCGCGCTCGTGCGGTTGGCGATCCGCTTGGCACGCGCCGACGTCAGGAAGGCCCGTGCACGCGACGCGAGCAGCGACCAGAAGCAGTCGGCAAGGATCAGGACCGCGAGCATCGTGCCGACCAGCTCGGCCCACGCGGCGACACCGACGTGCGTGAGGTCGACGATGGTCGGCAGCAGCGCGAGATAGAACAGCATGATCTTCGGATTGCCGAGCGTGACGAGCATGCCCGCGGCGAACATGCGCCACGGCGACTGGCCGCGCGGCAGGTCGTCGGCGCCCGTATCGGTCGGCGCGGTCCACATCTTCCACGCGAGGAACAGCAGGTACGCGGCGCCGAGCAGCTTCAGCACGATCAGGCCCGTGTCGAACGTGCGTGCGAACGCGGACAGCCCCGCGACCGCGAGCGTGAGCCACAGCGCTTCGCCGAGCCACATCGCCGCGAGGAACGGCAGCACGTCCCGCACGCCGTTCGTCAGCACGCGCGCGACGAGCGCGGCGACGCTCGGGCCGGGCGTGCCGGCGGTGACGAGCAGGGCGAAGGCGAAGACGGAGAGTGCGGAGAACGTCATGACGGACCTCGTGGGTGGGGGCGTTCGAAACGTATGAGGTTTCGATTATAGTGACGGCCGTTCCAGACCGCCTGCCCGAATTGCCTTCATGACTGCATCGATCCTGATTCGTCCCGCCACGCGGGAAGACGCGGCCGCGATGGCCGCCGTGGAAGTCGCCGCCGCGCAGCGGTTTCGCGAGATCGGCATGGCCGACATCGCCGATGGCGAGCCGACCGATGCGGCCGCCGTACTCGTGCGCATCGACGGCGGCCGCGCGTATGTCGCGGTCGATCCGCAGGGTACGTGCGTCGGGTTTGCGTTCTACCGGCTGCTCGATGCGCAGCGGCTGTATGTGGAGGAACTGGATGTCGCGCCGTCGCATGCCGGACAGCGGATCGGCGCGCGCCTGATCGAACAGGTGATGGCGCGCGCGGCGCAGGAACGTATCGCACAGGTCGTGCTGTCGACGTTTCGCGATGCGCCGTGGAATGCGCCGTACTACGCGCGCCTGGGTTTCCGTATCGTCGACGACGCAGCGCTCGACGACACGCTGCGCGCGATTCGCGCGTATCACGTCGCGCTCGGTCTCGACGAAACGCAGCGCGTGTTCATGCGCGCGGCCGTGCGCGCCTGAACACGTGCTGTCCGGCCGTCAGGCCGCGTCGCTCAGCGCCGGGTAATCGGTATAACCCGTTTCGCCTTCCGCATAGAACGTCTCCGGCACCGGCTTGTTGAGCGACGCGCCGAGTTCGAGGCGGCGCGGCAGGTCGGGGTTCGCGATGAACAGCTTGCCCCACGCGATCGCGTCGGCGCTGCCGTTCGCGAGCGCAGCCTGCGCGGTGTCGAGCGTGAACTGCTCGTTCGCGATCAGCGGGCCGCCGAACGCTTCCTTCAGGCGCGGGCTCAAGTGGTCGCCCGAATACGATTCGCGCGTGAAGATGAACGCGATCTTGCGGCGGCCGAGTTCGCGCGCGACATAGCCGAACGTTGCCGCCGGATCGGAATCGCCCATCGTGTGCGCGTCGCCGCGCGGCGCGAGGTGTACGCCGACGCGGCCGGCGCCCCACACGTCGATCGCGGCGTCGACCACTTCAAGCAGCAGGCGTGCGCGGTTCTCGATCGGGCCGCCGTATGCGTCGGTGCGGCGATTGGTGCTGTCCTGCAGGAACTGGTCGAGCAGGTAGCCGTTCGCGCCGTGGATCTCGACGCCGTCGAAGCCGGCCGCCTTCGCGTTCTCGGCGCCCTTGCGATATGCGGCGACGATGCCCGGGATTTCGTCGAGTTCGAGCGCGCGCGGCGTCACGTACGGGCGCTGCGGACGCACGAGGCTCACGTGGCCGCCCGCTGCGATCGCGCTCGGCGCGACCGGCAGGTCGCCGTTCAGGAACACGGGATCGGAGATCCGGCCGACGTGCCAGAGTTGCAGCACGATGCGTCCGCCGGCTGCGTGCACGGCCTGCGTCACGCGCTTCCAGCCCTCGACCTGCTCGTCGGACCAGATGCCGGGCGTGTCCGCATAGCCGACGCCTTGCGGCGTGACCGACGTTGCTTCGGTAATGATCAGGCCGGCCGACGCGCGCTCGGCGTAATAGCGCGCCATCAATGCGTTCGGCACGCGCGTCGAGCCCGCACGGGAGCGGGTGAGCGGCGCCATCACGATGCGGTTCGGCAGGGTCAGGTCGCCGAGGGTAACGGGATCGAACAGCGTGGGCATGGCAGATAACCTCTTCACGAAAGGCGGGAAAGCCGTCGCGTCATGTGCGACAGCGGCCCGCATGGCCGGTTCGGCCGTTGGCTAGAGTTCGCGGCGCAGGGCGTCGTGAAATGCGTCGATGACGGCCTCGTTGCGCCGGAAGAACGCCCACTGGCCGATCCGCGTCGACGTCACGAGCCCCGCGCGCTGCAGCGTTGCGAGATGCGCGGAGACAGTCGACTGCGACAGCCCGCAGCGCGCGTCGATCTGGCCCGCACAGACGCCGTTTTCGTACGGCAGCGTCTGTTGCGGGAAATGCGCGTCCGGCGTTTTCAGCCAGACGAGGATTTCCCGGCGCACGGGGTTCGAGAGCGCTTTCAGGATCGCGTCGATGTCGAGTTCGGTCGGCATGGATGGGGTTGGCGTTTCGGTCGGGCAAACGGGTATCGTCGATGGGCGAATCTTATATCGTGATTCGACGATATGTTTGAAAGCACTACCGGCTATGGGGTTGATAGGTATCGACATACAAAAAAAATGACCGTACTTGGGGGACGGCGAGGAGATGGTCAAACAAGACCGCACCTCACATTTCACTATGCGATGAGTCGACGCAATCGATGCGTAGGCCTCGAGATCAATGCTGTTCAGGCGGGGGTGTCGTGGGAGATCGGGCGGCGTAGAGGGGATTGTCGGTTAACTCAATCATCAGTCGCCGGTGTCCTCGTCCGGAACGGGCGTCGCAACCAGGGCGTCGCGTTTTTCCGCCCATTTCAGCATCGCATCCAAAGCAGGACACAAAGCCTGTCCCCAATCCGTTAGACGGTACTCAACTTTCGGGGGGACTTGCGGATACAGCTTTCGCGACACGATTCCATCGGATTCCAATTGCCGGAGTTGTTGGGCCAGCATCTTCTGGGAAATCCCGGGGATCAACTTCTCGAAATCCGAATAGCGTTGTACTTTTCCATCGAACAAATGGAAAAGGATGATCAGTTTCCATCGACCTTCCAGCAGTCGAAGAACTTCCTCTACCCCCAGTGCGGCGGTCGCTGGCGTGTATATCTTTCCCATAGCACAGTAACTTACTTTTCGGTGCGTTCTTGTTGAATGGATAGTCTATGGTGAAAATGCTAGTACAGCAAACTATCGCGAGAACGCAACCATGTCCCTCTCACTACCCGATCCAGTCTCCGCCTACTTCAAGATCAGCAATGGCGAGGACATCACGCACATCGCGCGGGTCTTCGCGCAGGATGCGCTCGTCGTTGATGAAGGCCGGACGTACCAGGGCCATGACGCCATTGAATCCTGGCGACGGGAGACGCGGAAGAAATTCGAGTACACCGTGGAGCCTGTCGGCGTTTCCCGAGAAGGTGGCCGGCTGACGGTCACGGCGAATGTCGTGGGCGACTTCCCGGGTAGCCCTGTCCAGCTCGACCATGTGTTCAGCCTGGAAGGCGACAGGATCAAGTCATTGGAGATTCGGTGATGCCCATGAACCTGGAATTGCAAGGCAAGCGCGTCTTGGTGACGGCAGGCACCAAGGGGGTTGGAAAGGCCGTCGTCGGCCTGTTCCACGAACTCGGCGCGAAAGTCCTCACCACGGCCAGGGGACAGCCGACCGATACGCTGGCTGACGTATTCGTCGCAGCAGACCTGACGACAATCGACGGCTGCGACGCGGTGGCAAAGGCTGTCACGGCCCACTTTGGAGGCGTGGACATCATCGTCCACGTCGTGGGTGGTTCGACGACACCTGGTGGAGGCTTCGCCGCATTGGGCGAAGACGAGTGGCGGCGCGAATTGAACCTCAATCTGCTTCCTGCCGTCCGGCTGGATCGTGCATTGTTGCCCGGCATGCTGGCAAAGGGTGCCGGCGTCGTCATTCATGTCACGTCGATCCAACGCGACCTTCCCTTGCCGGAATCGACTACCGCCTATGCGGCGGCGAAGGCCGCGCTCTCGACATACAGCAAGAGCCTGTCGAAAGAAGTTTCACCCAAGGGCATTCGTGTCGTTCGGGTGGCGCCTGGCTGGATTGAAACAGAGGCATCCGTGGCGCTGGCCGAACGGCTTGCCTTGCAGGCGGGCACGGACTACGAGGGTGGGAAAAAGATCATCATGAATTCACTGGGCGGCATTCCGCTGGGGCGGCCATCGCAACCCATCGAGGTGGCGAACCTCATTGCATTCCTGGCTTCCCCGCGCGCAGCAACGATCACCGGAACGGAGTATGTGATTGACGGGGGCACGATTCCTACTGCATAGGCATTCGGAAACATAGAGCGACAAGGGTGACAAAAGAATGATCGACAAGGGACCCATCGCCCGATGCGTGTGGGCTGACAGCGATCCGCTGATGCGGGTGTATCACGACCACGAGTGGGGCGTGCCGATCCGCGACTCACGCTTGCTGTGGGAGACGCTGATGCTTGAAGGATTCCAGGCCGGATTGGCCTGGATAATCGTACTGCGCAAGCGCGATGCCTTCCGAAAGGCATTTTCGGACTTTGATCCGGAGAAGGTTGCACGCTACGGTGAGCAGGACATCTCTCGGTTGATGGCAGATGCTGGAATCATCCGAGCCAAAGCAAAGATCGAGGCCACGATTCGTGGGGCACGAATCTATTGCGAAATGGAGGAGCGGGGTGAGCGTTTCAGCGACTTCTGCTGGTCGTTCACCGATGGAAAAGTATTGCAGGGGGATGGGCAAGGCTGGGTAGCAAGTTCGCCCCTTTCCGAGCGAATCTCGAAAGAGTTGAAGAAAAAGGGTTTCAAGTTCATTGGCCCGACGATTGTGTATGCGTGGATGCAGGCTGTCGGCATCGTCAACGATCACTCGATTGAATGCTTCCGACGGGATCAGGTATCGCATGCGGATCACCGCAACGGGCCCGCAGCGCGCGACGGATTCTGCGACCATCGCCGTTAAAGTCATACCAACCAATCGGCCCGTCACCATGTCCCTCATTTCCGCTGCCCTTGCCCGAATCCGGCTGTCGCGGGCGTTGCCGACTTTCCGAAGGCTGTCATACGCCGTTTCGCTTGCAGTTGCCTGCGCCGTTGTCGGCGTGCTGGGCGGCGCGCATCCGGCCGAAGCCGCCACGTCCTCTCAGCGCGCACGTCTCGATGCGCCGGTCAAGGCCGTCGCGGACCAGCGCGTGGCTGTCGCTACGCCGCAGGGCAGCGCGGTGCTGCCCGTCTACGCCGACCATCCGCTCGACCAGGCCGCGCCTGACGTCACGCGCGTGTTCATCGTGATTCACGGCGCGCTCCGCAATGCCGACGCGTACTACGCAGCGGGGCTCGAGGTCGTCGAGAAAGCCGGCGCCGCCGGCAAGGGCACGATGGTCGTCGCGCCGCAGTTCCTGACGCGCGCCGACACGCGCGCATTCTCGTTGCCCGCGCAAACGCTCGCGTGGACGCAGGAAGGGTGGAAGGGCGGCGACGCGGCCCGCCAGCCGGGGCCGGTCAGTTCGTTCGCCGCGCTCGACGCGTTGCTCGTGCATTTCGCCGACCGCAGCCTGTACCCGTCGCTGTCGACCGTCGTCGTGATCGGCCATTCCGCCGGTGCGCAGTTGCTGCAGCGCTACGCGGTGACCGGGCATGAAGGCGATGCGCTGATGCGTGCCGGCATCGCCGTGCGCTACGTGGTCGCGAACCCGTCGAGCTACCTGTATTTCGACGACGAACGGCCGAATGCCGAGGCAATCTCGGGCGGCACCTGTCCGCGCGCGACGGAGTGGAAATACGGGCTGAAGTCGGCGCCGCCCTACGTCGCGTCGCAGGACGCGCGCGATCTCGAAGCGCGCTACGTCGCACGGCATGTCGTGTACCTGCTCGGGCAGGCCGACACGAACCCGTACACGCATTTCATCGACCGTTCGTGCGCGGCGATGGCGCAAGGCCCGTACCGTCTCGCGCGCGGGCTCGCGTATTTCGATTACCTGAAGAAGCGGCATCCGGACGATCTCGCACATCAGGTTGTCGAAGTGCCGGGCGTCGGGCACGACGATCTCGGCATGTTCACGTCCGCTTGCGGGCTGGCTGTGCTGTTCGGCCAGGCATTGCCGCAATCGTGCCCGGTCATCGCCGGCACCGCGCCGGACATGCGCGCGGCGGGGCAGTGAGCATGCGCGCGGTGTGCGTGCGCGACGTCAATCGATCGATCAGAAATATGCAGGAATCGGCAAGATAAATTCATTTCCCTGCGAGGCGCTCCCGGTTCAGGATGACGGCGTTGCCAGGACCCCCGATGAACATCACGATCCTCGACGATTATTTCGACACGCTGCGTACGCTGCCGAGCTTCCGCAAGCTGGACGGGCACGCGGTCACGATCTGGAACGATCACGTGCAGGACGTCGACGCGCTGGCCGAACGCCTGCGCGATACGGAGGTGCTGGTGCTGATCCGCGAGCGCACGCAGATTCGCGCGCCGCTCATCGAGCGGCTGCCGAAGCTGCGGCTGATCAGCCAGCGCAGCGTCTATCCGCATATCGACATCGATGCGTGCACCGCGCACGGCGTGATCGTGTCGTCGAACCCGCACGCGGGCACGCCTTCCTATGCGGCCGCCGAGCTCACGTGGGGCCTCGTGCTTGCCGCGATGCGCCAGATTCCGCAGCAGATGCGCGCGCTGCAGGCTGGCAACTGGCAGATCGGCGTCGGACGGACGCTGCGCGGGCGCACGCTGGGCATTTACGGTTATGGCCGGATCGGCGCGGAGGTCGCGCGATACGGCGCTGCGTTCGGCATGAACGTGCTGGTCTGGGCGCGCGAAGCGTCGCTACGGCGTGCGCGCGACGACGGCCGGGACACGGCGCCGGACAAGCGTGCATTCTTCGAAACCTGCGACGTGCTTTCACTGCACATGCGGCTCGTGCCGGCCACGCGCGGCATCGTGACGGCCGAGGATCTGGGCCGGATGAAACCCGACGCGCTGCTCGTGAACACCAGCCGCGCGGGCCTCGTCGCCCCGGGCGCGCTCGAAGCGGCGTTGCTGGCCGGCCGGCCCGGCATGGCGGCTGTGGATGTGTACGAGACGGAGCCGCTGCGCGACCCGCGGCATCCGTTGCTGCATTTACCCAATGTCGTCTGCACGCCGCATATCGGCTACGTGACCGAGGACGAATACGAAACGCAGTTTTCGGATGTATTCGACCAGATCGTGTCCTACGCGGCCGGGCAGCCGATCCACGTGGTCAACCCGGACGTGCTCGCGCGCGAAACGGCATCGATCGAGCCGCTGATCCTCGACCTGCTCGAATGGATCGGGCCCGGCGCGCGGCCTTACGACGAGGTGATCGACGCATGGCGTACGTCGTGTCCACGCCTGCCGGTGTGGGAAGAAGCCTGCGCGCGCGGCTACGTGATCCGGCACCATGCGCCCGGCGGCGCGGCGGAGGTCGAGGTGAGCGCGGCCGGCCGCGCACGCCTGCAGGCCGATCGCGCGTGATCGCGCCGGTGCGATCGGCGCGCGGTTGCGGCGCCGCGCGTCATGCCGTTTTTTCAGCGGCGGGCGGTGCATCCGGGTCGAATACCGTCAATCCTTCCGTCGGGTCCATCGGCAGGTCCCACGGACGGGCCGCGATGGCCCGTTGCGCGGCGTCGTAGCCGGCCTGACGGCGGGCCGCGATACCGGCCGGCGTGAAATCGATGTCCTTGAACTGATTGTCGCCGTCGAGTCGCGGTGCCGCGAGCTTGATCAGGTGCATCGTGGTCTCGCATCCCCACGCGGCGAGCCGGCGCACGGCCGGCGCCGTGCGATCCGCTTCCGGCACGTGCCGGACCAGTTCGCGGATCACGTGGCGCAGCCGGTGAATCTGCTGCTGGCGCGCGATATGGCTGTCGGTGCGGCTCGCGTACTGGATGTCCTTCTGCCGTTCCGACACCTGCCAGATGCTCTCGGGCTCGGGGCCGGCCGGATTCCACATCTGCACCGAAAAGATGATCGAGCTGCGGCGCGGGTTGTCGTCGAGCACGACCTCGACCGGCGTATTCGAATACACGCCGCCATCCCAGTACGGCTGGCCGTCGATCCGTATCGCCGGGAACGCGGGCGGCAGCGCGCCCGAGCTCATGATGTGCTCGATCTCCAGCCGCGTCGCGCGCGAATCGAAATAGCGCATCGTGCCCGTGCACGCATTGACCGCGCTGACGGTCAGGCGCGGGTGGCCCGCGTTCAGCAGCTCGGGATCGATCAGCGAAGCGAGCGTGTCGCGCAGCGGTGCGATCCGGTAATACGACGCGCGATCGACGCCGAGGCGCACCATCGGCCCGAGCCACGACGCCGGATTGGGCTGGAAGAATCCCGTAATGCCGCCGCCGATGATCATCAGCTCGGCCAGCGTCCGGTCCCAGCCGGGCAGCAGCGGCGAGACGTCGAAACGGGTCCGTTCGGTCACGCGACGCCAGAATGCCGACAGTTTTTCGTAGCGCCGTTCCGGTGGATTCCCGGCGATCAGCGCCGCGTTGATCGCGCCGATCGACGTGCCGACCACCCAGTCGGGCCGGATACCGGCTTCGTCCATTGCCTGGAAGACGCCGAGCTGGAACGCGCCCAGTGCGCCGCCGCCCTGGAGCACGAGCACGACTTGCCCGGGAAGGTCCATGCGTGCCGGCTGGCTCGCGGTCATGGCTTGCCTCGCTGCGTGTGACGGTGGGTCGGATCCGAACAGTTCGATTCAGTTTAGGCGATCGGCGGCGGGGGATCGTCCGCACCGCACTGGGCGGCAGCGTTCACTTCGCCAATCGCTTTCGACCCTTCGGTACGACCGGGGCGGGGGCGGGCTTCGCTGCCGGCGCGCGCCGCCGTGTCGCAACGCGCATCGTTCATGGGCGGCTCCGTCTGCCACGCGGGCGAATGGGACGAGGGTCATTGTAGGTGGCGGCCACCCCCCGTTCGTCCGCGCGTGTCGTGACGAGCCGCGTCATTCGACGGTGATCGTCTCCTTCATGTACGGATGAATGCCGCAGAACACCTTGTAGACGCCCGGCTTGTCGAAGCGGAACGAGTACGTCTCGTCCTGGTCGAGCGCCTTCGAGTGGAAGATGCCGGCATCGTTGACGACGGTGTGCGGCTCCCCGTCGAGGTTCTTCCACGTGATCGTCGTGCCGGCCTTGATCGTGGTCGACATCGGCGAAAACATGAAGTTGTGGATCGTCACGAGCGGGCCGTCCGGGCCCTGCGCGAACGCGGCGAGCGGCGTGCCGGCGGCGGCCGCGTACAGGATCAGCGCCGCGATGATTCGAGATTGTTTGAAGCGGGTCATGTCGGTCTCCTCATGTCTGTCAGGCCAGCGTCGCGTCGTGCAGCGACGATGTGACCGGATGGCCCGCGAATTCGACGGTCGTCACGCCGAGCATCGCGGGCAGCCGGTCGCGCGGCACCGTGAGCGGCACGGGGCCCGGGCCGTTGCCGGCCGTCGGCTGCGGGAACGCGGTGGAACGCGCGGTGTGGAACGTCACGTTGCCCTCGACCTTCGACACGATCTGGTGGATATGCCCGTTCAGCACGGTGACCGAACCGAAGCGGCGCAGCAGCGCCATCGTCTGCGGCGCGTCGCCGGTGCCCCAGCCCCACGGCTCGTAGATGGTCCACATCGGCATGTGCGAGAACACGACGATCGGCGTGCTCGACGAGCGGCCCTTCAGATCCTGCGCGAGCCACGCAAGCTGATCGTCGCCGAAGCTGCCGAGCCCGTTCGGCTTGAAGTGCATCACGTTGACGAGGCCGATGAAGTGCACGCCCGCGTGATCGAAGCTGTAATAGCCGCGGTTGTCCGATGCCTTGCCGAACCGCCCGAAATATTCGGCGCCGGAACCGTCGGTGACGTCGTGCTCGCCGGGCACCGTGTGCAGTTCCGGCACGCGCAGCGCGGACAGCAGTTGCGACGCGTGGTCGAACTCCTCGGGCTTGGACAGGTGCGTGATGTCGCCGGTATGGATGGTCAGCGCGGGCATCGCGGGCATCGCGTTGACGAGGTCGATCGTCTGCCGCAGCGTGGCCGACACGTCGGGATTCGCCTCCTTGTTGAAGCCGATATGCGTGTCGCTGATCTGCACGAACAGCGGCCGGCCCGCGTCGGCCGGGCGCGCGTCGCCGGTCTGCGCGAGTGCGAGGTCGAACGGCGTCAGGATGCCGCCCGACAGCGTAAACAGCGTGCCGAGGCCGCCGAAGGCCATGCATTGCAGCGCCTTGCGGCGCGACGGGCGGGTGGGGGTTGATGAAGACATGTGAGCCTCGCAATCGTATGACGAAACCGGACGGCCGGATCGTCCTGGAATAAACCGGCGCCTTCGCGTGCCATACCGGCGAAGCGACGGTTTTATTCCCGCGCGTGACGAGATCGAACACCCGTGTTCGCGTCCGGCGGAGCGGTGCACGATTCCCGAAAGATGACGTGTCAATGTCCTGTAAGTGACACGTCACATTTGCGTCATGACCGCCCGATAGCCTCCCACTCCGAGTCACCTCTCCGGAGCCCCTTTCACGTACGGGCAGGGCGCGTCGGCCGAGGCCGTCGCGATGCTGACGATCGGGATGGCCGACGCGTACGGGCTGCCGGTGCCGACGACGCACGTGCTCGCGTCGGGCGTGGCCGGCACGATGACGGCGAGCGGCTCGGGTCTGCGACGGGATACCGTGCGCAACCTCGTGCTCGCGTGGGTGCTGACGCTGCCCGCATCGATCGCGCTGTCGGCCGCGCTGTACTGGGCGCTGCACGGGTTGTTCTGACCGGCGCCGGCCCAAGCGACACCCGGCCGCGCGGCACGCGGCCGGTCCCATCGAATTTCAATCCGACACAAGACGCTACCGATGGATATCAGATTCGATCCGAACCGCACCGCGAACGCCTCGGCGTGGCGCGTGCTCCCCAACCGCTGGGATGCCGTCGCGTTTCCGCTGATCATCTGCCTGCTGGCGATGGCGATCGTCGGTTTTCACCAGACGATGGCGCCGATCGGCGTCCTGCAGACGCAGAAGATCTCGCTCGATCCGTCGAACCTGCCCGAATACGCGTTGCGCACCACGCTGCGGATGCTTGCCGCGATGGTCGCGTCGCTCGCGTTCACGCTCGTGTATGGCACGCTCGCGGCAAAGAGCCGTCGCGCGGGCATGGTGCTGATCCCGATCCTCGACATCCTGCAGTCGGTGCCGGTGCTCGGCTATATCTCGTTCACCGTCACGTTCTTCCTTGCGCTGTTCCCGGGCCGCGTGCTCGGCGCCGAGCTCGCGGCGATCTTCGCGATCTTCACGAGCCAGGCATGGAACATGACGTTCAGCTTCTACCAGTCGCTGCGCACGGTGCCGCGCGACCTGAGCGAAGTGTCGCGCGGCTTTCACCTGACGTCCTGGCAGCGCTTCTGGAAGCTCGAGGTGCCGTTCTCGATGCCGGGCCTGATCTGGAACATGATGATGTCGATGTCGGGCGGCTGGTTCTTCGTCGTCGCGTCGGAGGCCATCACCGTCGGCAACCAGACGATTACGCTGCCGGGGGTCGGCGCGTATCTCGCGCAGGCCATCTCGGACAAGAACCTCGGCGCGGTCGGCTGGGTGATCGTCGCGATGTCGGTCGTGATCCTGGCCTATGACCAGTTCCTGTTCCGCCCGCTCGTCGCGTGGGCCGACAAGTTCCGGATGGAGAACACCGCGTCGGGCGATGCGCCGCAATCGTGGCTGCTCGACATGATGCGCCGCACGCACCTGATCCATCAGTTGCTCGTGCCGGCCGGCTGGCTGCTGTCGCAGGCCGCGCGGATTCCGCTGCGCGTGCCGTCGCTGAAGGGCACGCGGTCGCGCGATGCGTCGGCGCGCCGTTCGTCGCGCATCGGCGACATCGTGTGGGGCGCGTTCGTGATCCTGCTGACGGCGTACGTCGTGTGGCACGTCGTCACCTTCGTCGCGACCGGCGTGACGATGGGCGAGGTCGGGCACGTGCTCGTGCTCGGGCTCATCACGCTGCTGCGCGTGATCGTGCTGATCGCGATCGCATCGGTGATCTGGGTGCCGCTCGGCGTGCTGATCGGGCTGCGCCCCAAGCTGGCCGAGAAGGTGCAGCCGCTCGCGCAGTTCCTCGCCGCGTTCCCGGCGAACCTGCTGTTCCCGGTGTTCGTGATCGTGATCGTCCACTTCCATCTGAATGCGGACATCTGGCTGTCGCCGCTGATCGTGCTCGGCACGCAGTGGTACATCCTGTTCAACGTGATCGCCGGTGCGATGTCCTATCCGAACGACTACAAGGAAGCGACGAAGAATTTCCGCATCCGCGGCTGGCAGTGGTGGCGGCAGGCGGTCCTGCCCGGCATCTTCCCGTATTACGTGACCGGCGCGATTACCGCGTCGGGCGGCGCGTGGAACGCGAGCATCGTGTCCGAGTTCGTGCAGTGGGGCGACACGAAGGTCGTCGCGCACGGCCTCGGCGCGTACATCGCGCAGATGACCGCCGCCGGCGACTTCCCGAAGATCATCCTGGGCATCGCCGTGATGTCCCTGTTCGTTACCTTGTTCAACCGTCTGCTGTGGCGTCCGATGTACGCCTATGCGGAATCCCGGCTCCGTCTTGATTGAGAGTAAGCGCGATGCAAAATTCGACCGTTATCAACGCCCCCGTCAAGCCGTCCCAGCCGCTCCAGCCGCCGCGCCTCGGCGACGAAATCCTGCGCGTCGAGCACGTGAACCGCGGCTTCAACAAGTCGCAGGGCGAATTGCTCGTGCTCGACGATGCGAACCTGTCGCTGCGCGAAGGCGAGATCGTCGGGCTGCTCGGCCGCTCGGGCTCGGGCAAGTCGACGCTGCTGCGGATCATCGCCGGCCTGATCGAGCCGACCGGCGGTGAAGTGACCTACCTCGGCAAGCCGCTGAGCGGCCCGGCCGAAGGCGTCGCGATGGTATTCCAGACCTTCGCGCTGTTCCCGTGGCTCACCGTGCTGCAGAACGTGGAAGCCGGGCTCGAAGCGCTCGGCGTCGGCGCGCGCGAGCGGCGCGAGCGTGCGCTGGCCGCGATCGACCTGATCGGTCTCGACGGCTTCGAGAACGCGTACCCGCGCGAGCTGTCGGGCGGCATGCGCCAGCGTGTGGGCTTTGCGCGCGCGCTCGTCGTCGATCCGACGATCCTGCTGATGGACGAGCCGTTTTCCGCGCTCGACGTGTTGACCGCCGAGACGTTGCGTACCGACCTGCTCGACCTGTGGACGCAGGGCCGGATGCCGATCAAGTCGGTGCTGATCGTCACGCACAACATCGAGGAAGCCGTGTTCATGTGCGACCGGATCCTCGTGCTGTCGTCGAACCCGGGCCGCGTGATCGCCGAGATCAAGGTGCCGTTCAAGCATCCGCGCAACCGGCTCGACACCGATTTCCGCAAGCTCGTCGACGACATCTACGCGAAGATGACCGCGCGCCAGACCAACGAGGCGACGAAGAAGGGGCTGGAGCCCGGCAGCTGGCTGCCGCGCGTGTCGACCAACCTGATGGCCGGCCTGATCGAAACGCTCGCGATGGCGCCGTACCACGGCCGTGCCGACATGCCGGAAATCGCGCGCACGCTGCACCTGGAAGTCGACGACCTGTTTCCGATCGCGGAAGTGTTGCAGCACCTTGGTTTTGCGGACGTGCGGGAGGGCGACGTGTTCCTGACGCCGCCCGCGCGCGTGTTCGCGGAATTCGGCACGCAGGAGCGCAAGCTGATGTTCGCGGATCACCTGCTGAAGCACGTGCCGCTCGCCGCGCGGATCAGGAAGGTGCTGAACGAGCGTCCGGGCCATCGCGCGCCGCGCGTGCGCTTCGAGCAGGAGCTGGAGGATTTCCTGTCGGACGAGGCGGCCGAGGAAACGCTCGACGCGGTGATCGACTGGGGCCGTTACGGCGAAGTGTTCTCGTATAACGACAAGACCGAGGTGTTCAGTCTCGAGGATGTCGAGAGCTGATGTCTGAAGGCGGACACGTGTGGATCGATATCCGTCCAAAGTCTCACTTTGGCAAGGGTTGATGGCTTCACGTATGAGCCAGGCAAGCAGCAGACTATCTGTTGGGGCGCTAAGGTCCCCGGTTTGGGGTTACGGGATACAGCATGCCGGGGCGCGCTTCGGCAAATTCCGGGTAGTTGCCGTCGAGCCGGCTGTCTATATCCGCGGCAAGGAGGGCGAACGATTGCAACATCCGCTCGACATGGGAGTCTTCGGAGCGGTCACCGACAATTCCGACGCGAACGGCAATTTTGGAATGACTTGTTGCAAAGGTTGCAGCTGGCCGGCGCAGTAGTGAAAGTTCTCGTCCGTCATGCGGAAGCAGGTGATCCATTGGTGGGGCGCAGAACCTTGACCGTGTCGGCAATCGGAATCCGGCGCCTCAGGCCGTGGTGAATGGCGTCGTTTCCAGTTCCGCTGGCCATCCATCACTCCGGCAAATCCCGCTGATTCGTATCCTGCTCGATCCCCCCGGTATTGAGCTGCTCGATCTTCTCCATCCGCTGCCGCGCCAGTTCCGGCAGCTGGTTCGTCACGCCGATCACCAGCGCTTCGGCGAGCGCCAGCGCCGGCACGTTGGTCTGCAGCATCGCGAAAGGGCGCCCGTGGATCCGCAGCACGATCTCCGCGAACTCGCCGATCGGCGACATCCATTCGTCGGTGATCAGCAGAATCCGCGCGCCGAGTTGGTGAGCGGCTTCCGCGAACCGGATGCTGTCTCGCTGGTAGCGGCGAAAGTCGAAGATGACGAGCACGTCGCCGGGACCCATGTCGGCCAGGGTGACCGACGCGAGGTTCACATTCGGTTCGACATACTGAACATGCGGGCGCGAGTACGCGAGGGTGAACGAAAACAGCGAAGCGAGCGGCGCCGTATAGCGCCCGCCACCGCAGAAGATGCGAACGTCCGGATTGGCCAGCAGCGCCACGGCTGCATCGAACGCCGCCGCGTCGAGCCCTTCGATCGTGGTGGCCAGCGATTGGGAGAGCCGCTGGAAAATCGCCGCATGACTGTCGCGCATGCCCGAGGCGGGGTGGAACGCATCCATCCGCGCGAGCGGCGAATTCATCGCGGTGTCGATTTCGCCGTATAGCGCCTGCTGGAACGACGAGTAATTCGGAAAGCCGATCCTGACGACGAAGCGGAATACGGTCGGGTCGCTGACTTCAGCCTGCTTCGCAAAGCTGGCGATAGGCCCCAGCCCGAGACTGGGATAGCGATCCAGCAACGCCTGCGCGACCTTCTGTTCCGACGGCGTGAAGCTATCCATCTGGGATAACAGCAACGCCCTGATGCTCGTCCCCATCGGGCACTCCAGCTCTTTTATCTGAAATCTGAATGACAAACGGCAGACGGGCGTCTGCCGGCGACTCCACGCATGTTAGCCGATCGACGTGCGACGGCCCGCATACGGCCCGAAATTAGAGGGACGCATCACTCCGGCGACTGTACGTCGATCGATGTAATGAAACAAACATACATCGAGCAGCGCCTCCGCGCATAGTCACATTAAATTCAGTGATAACCCTAGGTTTTAGTGCAAAAAAGCGAGTGCTATGATCGCGGCCTCGCCGAAATGTATTGTTTATTACATGCCGGATTGGCAGCGTCGATACGCGATGACGCGGCGGCGCATCCCGGCACGGCCCGGTTAATTTGTCTGGAGGATTCCGTCATGAGGCGGCTCGTAGTTCTCACCCTGTTGTCGGCAATGAGCGTGTGCGCGTTCGCCGCTTCGGAACCCGCGGTTGAAGCGAAGAACGGCATGGTCGTGTCGTCGCAGCATTTCGCGTCGCAAATCGGCGTCGACATCCTGAAGGAAGGCGGCAACGCGGTGGACGCGGCGGTGGCGGTCGGCTACGCGCAGGCCGTGACCAATCCGTGCTGCGGCAACATCGGCGGCGGCGGCTTCATGACCGTGCACCTGGCCGACGGCCGCGACCGCTTCATCAATTTCCGCGAGACCGCGCCGGCCGCGGCTTCCGCGAACATGTATCTCGACGCGGCCGGGAACGTGATTCCGGACGAAAGCCTGTACGGCTATCGCGCGGTCGGCGTGCCGGGCACGGTGGCCGGCCTCGATCTCGCGCAGCGCAAGTACGGCAAGCTGACGCGCAAGCAGGTGATGGCGCCGGCGATCCGGCTCGCGCGCGACGGCTTCGTGCTGACGCGCGGCGATACGGACATCCTCGACACGACGATCGACCGCTTCAGGAAGGACCCGGACGCGGCGCGCATCTTCCTGCGGGCCGACGGCACGCCGCTGCAGCCGGGCGACCGCCTGGTGCAGAAGGACCTGGCCCGCACGCTCGAGCGCATCGCGGAGCAGGGGCCCGACGCGTTCTATCACGGCGAGATCCCGAAGATCGTCGAGGCGGCGGCCAAGCGCGGCGGCGGCCTGATCACGGCCGGCGATTTCGCGTCCTACCGCGCGCAGGACATGGCGCCGCTGACGTGCACGTATCGCGGCTACGAGTTCGTGTCGGCCCCGCCGCCGAGCTCGGGCGGCGTGACGATGTGCGAGACGCTGAACATCCTCGAAGGGTATGACATGCGCAAGATGGGCTACCAGTCGGCTTCGGTGGTCCACTACATGACCGAGGCGATGCGTCACGCATACGAGGATCGCAACACGCTGCTGGGCGACCCGAACTTCATCGACAATCCGGTCGCGAAGCTGACGAGCAAGCAGTATGCGGCCGAGATCCGCAAGCAGATCAGCGGCGACACGGCGACGGCGTCGGTCGACGTGCAGCCGGGCGTCGGTGTGCACGAGAAGCCGGAAACGACGCATTACTCGATCATCGACCACGACGGCAACGCCGTGTCGACGACCTATACGGTCAACGGCCGCTTCGGCGCCGTGGTCATCGCGCCGGGCACGGGCTTCTTCCTGAACGACGAGATGGACGACTTCACCGTGAAGGTCGGCGCGCAGAACATGTTCGGCCTCGTGCAGGGCACGCGCAACTCGATCGCGCCGGGCAAGCGCCCGCTGTCGTCGATGGCGCCGACCATCGTGAAGAAGGACGGCAAGGTGTTCATGGTGGTCGGTTCGCCGGGCGGGTCGCGCATCATCACGATCACGCTGCAGACCGTGCTGAACGTGATCGACTACGGAATGACGCCGCAGGACGCGGTCGCCGCGCCGCGCATCCACCACCAGTGGCTGCCCGACGAGGTCTACTACGAAACCTACGGCCTGTCGCCCGACACGCTCGCGATCCTGCGCAACATGGGCTACAAGATGGTCGAGCAGACGCCGTGGGGCGCCGCCGAGCTGGTCATGGTCGGCCTGCCGGGCACCGAAGCGGCGAGCCGCCAGAGTTCCGGGAACGATTCGTCGGTGTCCGGCAACGTGCGCGTCGGTTTCATCTACGGCTACAACGACCCGCGCCGGCCGGCCGGATCGGCGATCGGTTACTGACCTGATCGCGACATGCTGAACCCGCTGCCGCCGGCGTTCGCTTTTCCGCGAATGCCGTTGCGGCGGCAGCGCGTCCGTTCGAGGGCGTCCGCAAGCCCGACCGGCTCGCCATGCGCGCTCCCCGGCACGGCACGGGGCGCGCGCCATTCATTCTTCAACACCTTCACCGTGCGTCGAATTCCGTTATGAACAAACGAATGTCCGCGGCAGGCTGGATCCTGCTTGCGATGGCGGCCGGCATCCTGATCGGCTACCTGATCTACACGCAGTTTCCGGACAAGCAGTCCGCGGCGGAAATCGCCGGCTACATCTCGCTGGTCTCCGACGTGTTCCTGCGGCTGATCAAGATGGTGATCGGCCCGCTGGTGTTCTCGACGCTGGTCGTCGGCATCGCGCACATGGGCGACGCGTCGTCGGTGGGGCGCGTGTTCGTGAAGGCGCTCGGCTGGTTCGTCACCGCGTCGCTGATCTCGCTGCTGCTCGGGCTGCTGATGGCGAACCTGCTGCGGCCCGGCGAGAACCTCGGGTTGCCGCTGCCGGATATCGGCGCGTCCGCGCATCTTGCGACGTCGAAGTTCACGCTGAAGGATTTCGTCGGCCACATGGTGCCGAAGTCGATCGCCGAGGCGATGGCGAACAACGAGATCCTGCAGATCGTCGTGTTCTCGATGTTCTTCGGCGTCGCGCTCGCGTCGCTCGGCGAACGCGGCAAGATTCTCGTCGCGGCGATCGACCAGCTCGCGCACGTGATGCTCAAGATCACCGGCTACGTGATGAAGCTCGCGCCGCTCGCGGTGCTGGCGGCAATGGCGTCGACCGTCGCGACCAACGGCCTGTCGATCCTGCTGAAGTTCGCGGTATTCATGGGCGACTTCTACGTGAGCCTGTTCCTGCTGTGGGGCACGCTGGTCGCCGCCGGGCTGCTGTTCCTCGGCCGCCGCGTGTTCAAGCTGCTCGTGCTGATCAAGGAAGCGTTCATGCTGTCGTTCGCGACGGCGAGCTCGGAAGCCGCGTATCCGAAGATCCTCGATGCGCTCGACCGTTTCGGCGTGCGGCGCAAGATCTCGAGCTTCGTGATGCCGATGGGGTATTCGTTCAACCTCGACGGCTCGATGATGTACTGCACGTTCGCGTCGCTGTTCATCGCGCAGGCGTACGGCATTCACCTGTCGCTCGGCACGCAGGTCACGATGCTGCTGATCCTGATGCTGACGTCGAAGGGCATGGCCGGCGTGCCGCGCGCGTCGCTGGTCGTGATCGCGGCGACGCTGCACCAGTTCAACATCCCGGAAGCCGGGCTGCTGCTGATTCTCGGTGTCGACACGTTCCTCGACATGGGCCGCTCGGCCACGAACGCGGTGGGTAACTCGATCGCCAGTGCGGTGGTCGCGAAGTGGGAAGGCGAGCTGATGCCGGAAGCGGAGGCCGAAGCGAATGCGGCGCGGCTGGATGCGGAAGCCGAAGCGCGGATGAAAGTGGCGGCCCGTGATGCGGATCGCGTTACCGCTGCCTGAAGCGGAATCTCGATCCTTCAGGCCGCCTCGTCGGCGCGGGCCGCGTCGATGCACGCCGCCAGCACCATCGCGGCGGCGTTGCCCGGCGCCGAGCCGAGCAATTGAGGTGCATAGACGCTGTCGCCGATCTCGATCGGTTGCCCCGACAGTGCGCACACGCCGCGCTTGCGCGTCGTGAACAGCCGCCACTTCTGGTAGCCGTAGTGGCCGGTGCATGCGTCGCGCCACGAAATCATCACGGTGTCGGCCGTGGGCCGCTCGAGCACGCTGATGGTCGGCTTGCTCGTCGTGTCCCACGACGGCAGCCGGTCGCGTGTGACGCTGCGCCGCCGCGGGACGCCCCATGATACGGACGGCATGTCGAAGCTGCCGATCGCGGCGACGGTCATGAGCCAGGGTGCTGCACGGTTGTTCATGTCTGCATTCCTCGAAACGTTACGCGACGCCGCCACGCGCGGCATCACGACAGGCGGATGCGCGGCCGCACGCAGCCGTTGATCCGTTCGGCGATCCACAGCAAGGTCGCCTTGGAGAAACCGTGCAGCGCCTGCTGGTGCCGCCGGTAGAGCATCAGGTGGCTGAACTGCGCGAAGCGCCCCTGGATGAAGCCGCCGCGGAAGAACCCGAACTGCCCGAGCGTGCCGAACGCGTCGTAGTCGCTGATCGACACGAGCGCGCCGAAATCGTGGAACGCGAACGGCGGAATCGGCTTGCCGTCGAGCCACGCGGGCAGGTGCTTCGCGAGATGCTCGGCCTGTTGCGACGCGACCTGCGCGGTCGGCGGCAGCGGCCGTTCCTGGCCGTCGGGCAGCAGGCTCGCGCAATCGCCGATCGCGAACACGTGCTCGTCGGCCGTCGCCTGCAGCGTGGGCCCGACGACGATCTGGTTCGCGCGGTTCGTGTCGAGCCCGCCCAGCGCCTGCATGAAATCCGGCGCCTTCACGCCGGCCGCCCAGACCATCAGGTCCGCTTCCGCGAACGAACCGTCACCGTAGTGGAAGCCGTTCGCGTCGGCCGACGTCACGCGCGTCGACGTCAGCACGTGAAAGCCGATCTGTTCGAGCCGCCGCTGCGCCGACGCGGAAATCTTCGGCGGAAACGCGGCAAGGATGCGCGGGCCGCTTTCGAGCAGCGTGAGCTGCAGCCGCTCGCGCACCGTCACGTCGCCATACGCCTGCGCCACTTCCAGCAAGCGGCTCAACTCCGCCGCGAGTTCCACGCCCGTCGCGCCCGCACCGACGATCGCGACGCGCAACGGCTCGTCGAGCGCGATGCTGCGGAACACGCGCATCCGCAACGCTTCGTTGAAGGTTTCGGCCTGCTGCTGGCTGTCGATGAAATAGCAGTGCTCGCGCACGCCCGGCACGCCGAAGTCGCTGGCCTGGCTGCCGAGCGCGACGATCAGCACGTCGTATTCGAGTTCACGTGCGTCGATCACCACGTCGCCGTCCTGCGAGCGGATCTCGCCGAGTTGCACGCGGCGGCGCGCGCGATCGAGCCCCTTCAATTCGCCGGGCTGGTACGTGTAGCCGTGATCGCGGGCATGGGCGAGGAAGATCACCTGTTGCTGCTGCACGTCGCGCGTGCCGGCCGCGATCGTGTGCAGCATCGGCTTCCAGATGTGGGTCGGACTGCGGTCGACGACCGTGACCTGCGCCCGCCCGGGCCGGCCGAGACGCTCGCCCAGACGGGTCGCGAGCTGCAGTCCGGCGATCCCGCCGCCGACGATGACGATGCGTGTAGGGGTTGTCATGGATAAATCATCACGTGATGAATAAGGTATGATCCTAGCGCTTCCCGGCTTCGCGTGTCAACGGAGTCGGGCAGGCAGCCCGGTTCCGGCGAAGTGAAAACCGGGGGCCAGAACGCGGGCATTCGAACCCATTCGAACCATTCAAGGGAGCAGGAAAACGTGGCTGAAGTCACTGAGCGCGCACCGTCGAGGCGGCGTACGCGCGGGCGGCCGCTGGCGGATGCGTCCGTCGGCCCGGACGTGATATTGCGGGCCGCGCGCCGCACGTTCGCGAAGCGTGGCTACGACGCGACGAGCGTGCGCGAAGTCGCGCGCGAGCTGGGGGTCGACGCTGCGCTGATCGCGCACCATTTCGGTACGAAGGAAACGTTGTGGCTCGCGGTGGTCGAGCAGATCGTCGAGCTGGCCGAGCCGATGTTCGACGCGATGCGTGCGTTGCGCACGTCGTCACTGCCGCATCGCGACCGCGTGCGGCGTGCGCTCGAGCTGTGCGTCGAGCACGAGTTCGACGAGCCCGACATGGGCATGTTCTTCTCGACGGCGGCGACCGAAGAGGGCGGGCGGCTCGACCGGCTGCAGGAGCGGCTCGTGGGCCCGTACCATGAGGTGATGTTCCCGTTGCTGGCGGAGGCGGCGCAGGCCGGCGCGATCCGCCCGGTCGACCCGAACGTGCTGTTCTTCATGATCGCGAGCGCGATCGGCACGACGGTCTCGTACAGCCACATGATGCTGAAGTACACGTCGTTGCCCACGCGGCAGCACGAGTTCAAGCAGGCGGTGCTCGGCATCGCGCTCAACCTCCTCGGCGACTGAGCGCCGCGCGCGCGGTCACGTTGCCAGCGTCAGGCCCAGTTCGCTCGCCGCGTTGCGCGCGGTGTCGCGCAGCGCGGCGGCGAGCGGCGAGGGCGTCCGATATGCAATCTCTAGTTCGTATGCGAGCGGGCTACCCGCCTCCTTCAGTTCGCAGAACGTAATGCCTTGCGGCTGCATCGGCACGAACAGGCGCGGCATCAGCGCGACGCGCCCGGCCCGCCCGTCATTCGAGGTCCGTGGGCGGCTTGTCACCGAGCCAGCGCCGCGCGCCGGGCCCGTTGCGGCCCGCGCGGTCCTCCGGGTTGGTCAGCTTGCAGCGTTTCAGCGACAGGCAGCCGCAGCCGATGCATTCGTCGAGGTTGATGTAGAGCCGCTGCAGCTCCTCGATCCGGCTCGCGACGCGCTGCTTCCAGCCGCGCGACAGCCGCTGCCAGTCCTTGTTGCTCGGCGCGGTGTCCTCGGGGAGGCTGACGAGCTGCTCGGCGATCTCGTCGAGCGTATAGCCGATCTTCTGCGCGAACACGATGAACGCGATCAGCCGCAGCACCGCGCGCGAATAGTGGCGATGGCTCGAGCCGTTGCGGTGCGACTTGATGAGCCCGCGCGTCTCGTAGAAGCGCAGCGTCGATGCCGGCACGCCGCTGCGCGCGGCCACTTCGCGGATCGACATCAGCGGCCATTGCGGGACTTCCTGGATACCCATGACGCCCTCCGGGAAAGCTTGACTTAAAGTTAACTTCAACTTTTATGCTACGCGGCAGTTTAACCCGTCGCGAGGCATCATGCTCTCCTTATCCTTACGCAGGACGTCGCCTTTGGGCGCTGCTTGCGCACTGCTGCTGGCGTTGTCTGGCTGTCACGACGGCAAAGGCGCATCGTCGGCTCATCCCCTTCCCGAAGTCGGCGTCGCAACCGTCGCGCCGCGTACGGTCCGCCTCGCGGACGAATTCAACGGACGCGTCGAAGCGGTCGACGCGGTCGAATTGCGGCCGCGCGTGAGCGGCTACCTGCAACGCGTCGCGTACAAGGAGGGCGACCTCGTCGCGCAGGGCACGCTGCTGTTCGAGATCGACCCGCGCCCGTACCGGATCGCGCTCGACCGCGCGAACGCACAGCAGCAGCGGGCCCGCGCGGCCGCGAGCCTCGCGAACGTACAGCTCAAGCGGGTGCAGACGCTGATCGATGCGCATGCGACGTCGCAGGAAGAGCTCGATAACGCGCGCGCCACCGCCGAGCAGGCGCGTGCGGACCTGCAGGCGGCCGACGCGGCCGTCGCCGACGCGAAGCTCAATCTCGGCTTCACCGGAGTGCGCGCGCCGATCGCGGGCCGCGTCGGCCGTGCGGTTGCCACCGTCGGCAACCTCGCGCGCGCGGACGACACGCTGCTGACCACCGTCGTGTCGCAGGATCCGGTCTACGTGTATTTCGACTGCGACGAGCAGAGCTACCTGCGCTACAACGCGCGGCGCGCCGATCCGAAGCATCGCGCGATCGGCGCCGATCCGGTGCGCGTGGGCCTCGCGAACGAGACGGGCTTCCCGCATGCGGGCACCGTCGACTTCCTCGACAAC
The DNA here is from genome assembly GCF_001883705.2 of Burkholderia catarinensis. Classification (GTDB taxonomy): domain Bacteria; phylum Pseudomonadota; class Gammaproteobacteria; order Burkholderiales; family Burkholderiaceae; genus Burkholderia; species Burkholderia catarinensis. Next base: position 22,741 of record NZ_MDEQ02000006.1, on the reverse strand, counting down.
CGGCTCGACCCGCAAACCGGCACGATCCGCGCGCGTGTGCGGCTGCCGAATGCAGACCATACGTTTACGCCCGGCCTGTATGCGCGCGTGCAGCTCGTCAGCGGCCGCGACCAGGACGCGCTGCTCGTCGACGACAAGGCCGTGCTGACCGACCAGGACCGCAAGTACGTATACGTGATCGGCCCCGGCGACAAGGCGCTGCGCCGCGACGTGACGATCGGCCGCGAGCTCGAAGGCGAGCGGATCGTCGAGAAGGGGCTGAACGCGGGCGACCGCGTGGTCGTCGCCGGCGTGCAGCGGATCTACTATCCGGGCGCGCAGGTGAAGCCGAAAGCGCTGCCCGCGCGCGCCGATGCCGGTATCGGCACCGGCACCGGTATGGGCGGCGGCACGCAGGCCGTGGCCGACGCCGGCGCGCCGGCCGCGCAATGACGGGAGACAAGTGATGGATTTCTCCCGATTCTTCATCGACCGGCCGATCTTCGCGGTCGTGCTGTCGATCGTCATCTTCGCGATCGGCCTGATCTCGATTCCGATGCTGCCGGCCGGCGAATATCCGGAAGTCGTGCCGCCGAGCGTCGTCGTGCGTGCGACGTACCCGGGCGCGAACCCGAAGGAAATCGCCGAATCGGTCGCCGAACCGCTCGAAGAGGCGATCAACGGCGTCGAAGGCATCATGTACATGAAGTCGGTCGCCGGCTCGGACGGCAGCCTGCAGGTCGTCGTCACGTTCCTGCAGGGCGTCGATCCCGACACGGCCGCCGTGCGCGTGCAGAACCGCGTGAGCCAGGCGCTGTCGCGCCTGCCCGACGAGGTGCGCCAGTACGGCGTGACCACGCAGAAGCAGTCGCCGACGCCGCTGATGTACGTCAGCCTCTATTCGCCGGACAACAGCCGCGATTCGCTGTACCTGCGCAACTACCTGACGCTGCATGTGAAGGACGAGCTGTCGCGCCTCACCGGCATCGGCGACGTCGGCGTGTACGGTTCCGGCGACTACGCGATGCGGCTGTGGCTCGACCCGAACCGGCTCGCGTCGCGCGGGCTGACCGCGAGCGACGTGATCGCGGCCGTGCGCGAGCAGAACGTGCAGGTGTCGGCCGGCCAGCTCGGCGCGGAGCCGTCGCCGAAGGCGAACGACTTCCTCGTGTCGATCAACGTGCGCGGCCGGCTGCGCACCGTGCAGGAATTCAGCGACATCGTGCTGCGCAACGGCGACGACGGCCAGGTCGTGAAGCTGTCCGACGTCGCGCGCATCGAGCTCGGCGCGGGCGACTACACGCTGCGTTCGTATTTCAACGACAAGCATTCGGCCGTGGTCGGTATTTTCCTGTCGCCGGGCGCGAACGCGCTCGACGTCGCGAAGGCCGTGTATGCGAAGCTCGACGAATTGTCGAAGCGCTTTCCGCCCGGCGTCGCGTACCGACCCGTGTGGGATCCGACGGTGTTCGTGCGGGAATCGATCCGCGCGGTGCAGCACACGCTGATCGAGGCCGTCGTGCTGGTCGTGCTCGTCGTGATCCTGTTCCTGCAGACCTGGCGCGCGTCGATCATTCCGCTCGTCGCGGTGCCCGTGTCGGTGGTCGGCACGTTCGCGTTTCTCCATCTGCTCGGCTATTCGATCAACACGCTGACGCTGTTCGGGCTCGTGCTCGCGATCGGGATCGTCGTCGACGATGCGATCGTCGTCGTCGAGAACGTCGAGCGCAACATCGCGCAGGGCCTGAGCCCGCGCGATGCCGCGCACCAGGCGATGCGCGAGGTGTCGGGGCCGATCGTCGCGATCGCGCTGGTGCTGTGCGCGGTGTTCGTGCCGATGGCGTTCATGTCGGGCGTCACGGGCCAGTTCTACCGGCAGTTCGCGGTGACGATCGCGATCTCGACGGTGATCTCCGCGATCAACTCGCTGACGCTGTCGCCCGCGCTCGCCGCGAAGCTGCTGCGTCCGCACGGCGCGCCGAAGGATGGGCTCACGCGCGTGCTCGACCGCGCGTTCGGCTGGCTGTTCCGGCCGTTCAACCGCTTCTTCGAGCGCAGTTCCGATCGCTATCACGGCGTCGTCGCGCGCACGCTGAAGCGGCGCGGCGTGGTGTTCGCGGTCTATGCGGCGCTGCTCGCGGCGACCGCGCTGCTGTTCAACGCGGTGCCGGGCGGCTTCATCCCCGTGCAGGACAAGCTGTACCTGTTCGCGGGCGCGAAGCTGCCGGAAGGCGCGTCGCTCGCGCGCACCAGCGCGGTGACCGAGCAGATGACGAAGATCGCGCTCGGCACCGACGGCGTCGAGATGGTGCCGGCGTTTGCCGGGCTCAATGCGCTGCAGGGCGTGAATACGCCGAACATCACGAACTCGTACGTGATCCTGAAGCCGTTCGACCAGCGCCATCGCAGTGCCGCGCAGATCAACGCGGACCTGAACGCGCGTTTCGCGGCCATCGGCGGCGGCATTACTTACGCGCTGATGCCGCCGCCGATCCAGGGCCTCGGCAACGGCTCCGGCTACTCGCTGTACCTGGAGGATCGCGGCGGGCTCGGCTACGGCGAGCTGCAGAACGCGCTCACCGCGTTCCAGGCCGCGGTCGCGAAGACGCCGGGGATGAGCTACCCGGTCAGCTCGTACCAGGCGAACATCCCGCAACTCGAGGTGAAGGTCGACCGGCTGAAGGCGAAGGCGCAGGGCGTCGCGCTGACCGACCTGTTCAGTACGCTGCAGGTCTATCTCGGTTCCATGTACGTGAACGACTTCAACGTGTTCGGCCGCGTGTACCGCGTGATGGCGCAGGCCGATGCCGGTCACCGGCAGACGGCTGCCGACATCGCGAACCTGCGCACGCGCAATGCGAAGGGCGAGATGGTGCCGATCGGCTCGATGGTGACGGTGGGGCCCGCGTACGGGCCCGACCCGGTCGTTCGCTACAACGGCTATCCGGCTGCCGACCTGATCGGCGATGCCGATCCGAAGGCGATGTCGTCGTCGCAGGCGATCGCGAAGCTGCAGCAGATCGCGAAGGAGGTGCTGCCTCCGGGCATCACGCTCGAATGGACCGACCTCAGCTACCAGCAGGTCACGCAGAGCAACGCGGCGATCGTCGTGTTCCCGCTCGCGGTGATGCTCGTGTTCCTCGTGCTCGCATCGCTGTACGAGAGCTGGACGCTGCCGCTCGCGGTGATCCTGATCGTGCCCGTGTGCATGTGCGCGGCGCTGTTCGGCGTATGGCTGTCGGGCGGCGACAACAACGTGTTCGTGCAGGTCGGTCTCGTCGTGCTGATGGGGCTCGCGTGCAAGAACGCGATCCTGATCGTCGAGTTCGCGCGCGAGCTCGAAATCCAGGGCAAGGGCGTGATCGAAGCGGCGCTCGAAGCGTGCAAGCTGCGGCTGCGCCCGATCGTGATGACGTCGGTCGCGTTCATTGCGGGTTCGGTGCCGCTGCTGATCGGCAGCGGCGCGGGCAGCGAAGTGCGCGCGGCTACCGGCGTCACCGTGTTCGCGGGGATGCTGGGCGTCACGCTGTTCGGGCTGTTCCTCACGCCCGTGTTCTATGTGGCGATCCGCAAGCTCGCGGGCGGCACGCCGGCCGTGTGGAGCGAACAGCACGGCACCCTCGAAGGAGAAAACCGATGAGCGCCGCTTTTCGTCTTTCCGCGCTCGCGATGTCGGTGACGCTTGCCGCGTGCGCGGTCGGCCCCGATTTCAAGCGGCCCGACACGGCCACGGCCGCGCGGTTCGCGCGCGACGCGCGTCCGGCGACGCAGCACGATGCGTCGCCGTCCGATACGCCGCCGGATACGCCGCCCGACGCGTCAGCCGATGCCGATGCAACGTTCTGGCGCGGCTTCGGCGATCCGGCGCTCACACAGTTGATCGATGCGGCGCTCGTGGCGAACCAGGACCTGCAGGTCGCCGTGTCGCGCTACGACGCGTCGAATGCGCTGCTGTCGCAGGCCACCTTCGACCGCTATCCGACGATTACCGCGAGCGGCCAGATCGGCCATCAGTTGATGAGCAAGGACCAGGCATTCGGCGCGCCGCGCAGCCAGCGCGATACGCCGATGTCCAGCATCGGGATCAATGCGGCGTGGGAGCTCGACCTGTTCGGCCGCGTGCGCCGCTCGATCGAGTCGCAGCGCGCGGAAACCGCCGCGAGTGCGGCGGACGTGCGCGCGGTGCGCGTCGCGATCGCCGGCGAGGTCGCGAGCACGTATGTCGATCTGCGCGGCTCGCAGGAGCGGCTGCGGATCGCGCGCGAGAACGCCGACAACCAGAAGCAGACGCTCGCGCTGATCAATGCGCGCGTCGGCGCGGGGCGCGGTTCCGAGCTCGATGCGGCGCGGGCGCGTGCGCAGTACGAATCGACGACGTCGCGGATCGCCGTGTACGAAGCCGCGATCGGCGTCGACGAGCATCGGCTCGCGGTGCTGACCGGGCAGACGCCGGACGCGCTGGTCGGCCGGTTCGATCTCCCGAAGGCAGCCGCGCCGGCGGGCACGCCCGTGCCGCTGCCGGCACTGGCCGCGGACATCGATCCCGGCACGCCGGGCGACCTGCTGCGCCGGCGGCCTGACGTCGCGGCCGCCGAGGCGCGGCTGCACGCGGCGACTGCGCGTATCGGCGTCGCGACGGCCGACCTGTTCCCGCGCTTTACGCTGTCGGGGCTGCTCGGCAGCGCGACGAGCAGCTACGGGTTCTTCCGCGCGGGCAGCGACACGAACCTGATCGCGCTCGGCATCGACTGGTCGTTCCTCGATGTCGGCCGCGTGCGCGCGCGGATCGCCGCAAGCGACGCGGAAGCGGCCGGCCAGCTCGCGCAGTATCGGCAGACCGTGCTCGGGGCGCTGGAGGAAACCGAGAACGCGCTGCTGCGCGTCTCGCGCACGCGTGACGAGACGGACCATCTCGTGCGGGCCGCGACCGATAGCGCGCGCGCCGCGCAGCTCGCGCAGACGCGCTTCTCGGCCGGCGCGATCGACTATTACGAAGTGCTCGACGCGCAACGGACGCTGCTGCAGGCGCAGGACGCGGCGGCCGACGGCCGGATGCGCAGCGCGGCGTCGACGGTTGCGCTGTACAAGGCGCTCGCGGGCGGCTGGCCGTCGGGAACGGGGCAGGGCGCGCAAGGCCCGCTCGCGCAGTCCGAACAGTAGCGCGAGCGGGGCCGCGCGGCAGGCCGGAACGACCATGCCTGCCGCGCGTCGCGTGATTACACGGTGGTCGGATCGACCTTGTCGATGTCGATGCCGAAGCGCCGGATGGCCTCGCCGACACGCGCACGCGGCATCGCGCCGTCGTCGGCGAGCGCCTTCAGCGCTGCAATGACGATGAAGTGCCGGTCGACTTCGAAGAACGTGCGCAGCGCCTCGCGTGTATCCGAGCGGCCGAAGCCGTCGGTGCCGAGCGACACGAAGCGCCGGCCGTCGACGAACGCGCGGATCTGGTCGCCGACGATCTTCATGTAGTCGGTCGCGACGATCACCGGCCCCGTACGGCCGCCGAGGCATTGCTGCACGTACGGCACGTGCGGCTCCTGCTCCGGATGCAGCAGGTTCCAGCGTTCCGCGGCGAGCCCGTCGCGGCGCAGTTCGGTCAGGCTCGTTGCGCTCCACACGTCGCTCGACACGCCGAAGTCCTGCGCGAGCAGGTCGCTCGCGGCGATCACTTCGCGCAGGATCGCGCCGCTGCCCATCAACTGCACATGCGGCGCATCGGTGCGCGCCGCGCCGTCGCGCAGCAGGTAGAGACCCTTGAGGATGCCGGCTTCCGCGCCATCGGGCAGCGCCGGATGCGGGTAGTTCTCGTTGAGCAGCGTGATGTAGTAGTAGACGTCCTCCTGTTCAGCGAACATCCGCCGCAGGCCGTCGCGCACGATCACCGCGAGTTCGTACGCATAGGTCGGGTCGTACGAGACGCAGTTCGGAATCACCGACGACAGCACATGGCTGTGCCCGTCGTCGTGCTGCAGCCCTTCGCCCATCAGTGTCGTGCGGCCCGACGTCGCGCCGAGCAGGAAGCCGCGCGTACGCGCGTCGCCGGCCGCCCACGCGAGATCGCCGACGCGCTGCAGCCCGAACATCGAATAGAAGATGTAGAACGGGATCACCGGCAGGCCGTGGTTGCTGTATGCGGTGCCGGCCGCGATCCACGACGCGATCGCGCCCGATTCGTTGATCCCTTCCTGCAGGATCTGCCCGTCCTTCGCTTCCTTGTAGTAGCTGAGCTGGCCCGCGTCCTGCGGCGTATAGAGCTGGCCGAGATGAGAGTGGATGCCGATCTGGCGGAACAGGCCTTCCATCCCGAACGTGCGCGACTCGTCCGGCACGATCGGCACGACGAGCTTGCCGAGGTCCGGATCCTTCAGCAGCGTGCCGAGGATCCGCACGAACGCCATCGTCGTCGACAGCCCGCGCTCGCCGCTGTCCTTGAGCTGGCCGTCGAACGCGGCGAGCGGCGGCACCGGCAGCGGCGCCACATGGCTGAAGCGGGCGGGCACATGGCCTCCGAGCGCGGCGCGGCGCTCCGCGAAATAGCGGGCCTCGGCGCTGCCCGGTTCGGGTTTCAGGTAAGGCAGTTCATCGAGTTGCGCATCGCTGACCGGCAGCGCGAAGCGGTCGCGGAACGCGCGTACGGCGTCCGCGCTCATCTTCTTCAACTGGTGGTTCACGTTCTGGCCTTCGCCGGCTTCGCCCATCCCGAAGCCCTTGACCGTCTTCGCGAGCACGACGGTCGGCCGGCCATCCGTGCGCATCGCCTGAGCGTACGCCGCATGCACCTTTTCCGGATCGTGGCCGCCGCGCGCCAGTTTCCAGATGTCGTCGTCGGACAGATCGGCGACGAGGTCGAGCAGCGCCGGATACTTGCCGAAGAAATGCTCGCGCACATACGCGCCGCTTTGCGACTTGAAGGTCTGGTAGTCGCCGTCGACGCATTCCATCATGCGCTGGCGCAGCAAGCCCGTCGTGTCGCGTTCGAGCAGGCGATCCCAGCCGCCGCCCCAGATCACCTTGACGACGTTCCAGCCCGCCGCGCGGAACGTGCCTTCGAGTTCCTGGATGACCTTGCCGTTGCCGCGCACGGGGCCGTCGAGGCGCTGCAGGTTGCAGTTGACGACGAAGATCAGGTTGTCGAGCCGTTCGCGCCCGGCGAGCGAGATCGCCGCGAGCGATTCGGGCTGGTCCATTTCGCCGTCGCCGAGAAACGCCCAGACCTTGCGGCCCTGATGTGCCTTCAGCCCGCGGTATTCGAGGTAGCGCATGAAGCGCGCCTGATACGCGGCCGTGAGCGGCCCGAGCCCCATCGACACGGTGGGGAATTGCCAGAAATCCGGCATCAGGCGCGGATGCGGATACGACGACAGCCCGTCGCGTCCCGCTTCGCGGCCGGTCTCGCGGCGGAAGTTGTCGAGCTGCGCATCCGTGATGCGGCCTTCCAGGTACGCGCGGCCATAGATGCCGGGCGCTGAATGCCCCTGGATGTAGACCATGTCGCCGTCGAATGCATCGGTGCGGCCGCGGAAGAAGTGATCGAAGCCGACGTCGTACAGTACCGCGGCCGACTGGTAGGTTGCGATGTGCCCGCCGACGTTCGAATGCCGGCCGGCGCGCAGCACCATCACCATCGCGTTCCAGCGGATCATCGCGTTCAGGCGCCGTTCGAGCGCGAGATCGCCCGGATAGGCCGGTTGCCGCTCGCGCGGCACGGTGTTCACGTAAGCAGTCGTCACGCGGCCGTGCAGGTTGCCGTGACGCGCCGCGTCGAGGTCGGCAAGCTGGTCGAGCAGGTAGTGCGCGCGCGGGCGCCCTTCGAGCGTGATCACGGAATCAAGCGCATCGAGCCATTCGCGGGTTTCCTGCGGGTCGATGTCGGGTAGCGCGAGAGGTGCGGTCATGCAATGTCTCCAGAAGCATAAGGCTGCGCGGGGCGACGGTCGTGGCGCCGCGTCGCGCGACGGAACGCCCGCCGATCGGCGGGCATATAGTTGCAATTGCAATCGTTAGGGGGCAATTGTTATCGAGGTAAAATTTAATTGCAACTGCAATTCAACGAGAGGAACGACCTGACATGAGCGCACCCGAACCCGATCTGTGGTTCTCGTTCGTCCGAGCGCACCGGACGATGATTCGCGAGATCGAGCGCCGCCTCGCGGCTGCCGGCCTGCCGGCCTATGCGTGGTACGACGCGTTGTGGGGGCTCGAGAGCGGGCCCGACGGCACGCGCCGCATGCATGAACTCGCCGACGTGCTCGCGATCGAGCGCTACAACCTCACACGGCTCGTCGATCGGCTCGAGCAGGAGGGGCTCGTGACGCGCGCCCGTTCGGCGGACGATGGCCGCGCCGCGTATGCGAGCATCACCGACAAGGGGCGGGTGCTGCGCAAGAAAATGTGGAAGGTGTACCAGTCGACAGTCGCGGAACTCTTTCTCGACAAGTTCACCGGCAAGGAGCAAGCGGCGATGGCCGCCGCGCTCGACCGTACGACCGCCGCGGCGCGAGACGCGGCGGCCGACGCGAAGTAGCGGCGGCCGGCCCGCGCGTCAGTCGCTCGCATAGCGGCGCATCGCCTGCGCGGCCCATTCGGCCGGCACGCGGCCATCGTCGGCCAGCAGGCGAAGCGCGACCGCAGCGATCCAGTGCGCATTCGGCGCGCGGGTGCCGGCACCCGGGCCGGCAGAGTCCGCGCCGAGCGCCGCGAAGCGGGCCGGTACGAACGCGCCGATCTGCGCGGCAACGTGCCGCGCATAGCCCGTCACCGCGAGCACCGGCGTGCGGCTGTCGCCGATGCATCGGCGCACATGCGCGATCTGCGGTTCGGCGTGCGGGTGCAGCAGGTTCCACCGGTCGGCTGCATGACCGTCGCGGGCGAGCTGCGTGTAGCTCGGGCAGCTCCAGATCGTCGAATCGACGCGCCATTCGTCGTGCAGCAGATCGGCCGCCTCCATCACCTGCGCGAGCGTGCTGCCCGCGCCGCACAGCCGGATCTGTGCGGCCGCGCCGGCTGCCGCGCGCCGGCCGGCCCGCACCATGCCGCTGAACGCATCGCGGGCCGCCGCGGCCGATAGCGGCTTCGCATCGGGCATAGGGTCGTCGTGGCTCGCGAGGTAGCAGAATCCCGGTTGGCCGGCGACATAAAGCGTGCGCAGCGCGTGGCGCAGGATCGCGATCGCCTCATGCCCCGAAGCCGGATCGTACGGCGTGCACGCAGGGTTCGCGGCGAGCCAGTGTGGGACGTCGGGCGTCACGCCTTTCGGCCAGGACGACGCGACCGTTTCGGCATCGTTCACGAAGATCCCGCGATCGACGGTTTCGATCGACGCCAGCCGCAGCCGGTCGGTCGCGCGCGCATGCAGCAGGTATAGCAGTGGTTTCTCGAACCGCTTGCGCGCATCGAGAAACCGCAGCGGCCATGCGCTGATGCGGCGATGCGCTCCCGCGTCTGCAAACGGCTCCCGCGCATCGGCACGCACGATCCAGACGCGTTCCGATGTCGCCGCATCGCGTTCGAGGCAATCGGCGGCCGCGCGCATCGCGCCGAGCGGCGACACCGCGCGGCCACGCGGCGCGAGCCGCTGCGTCATCAGCCTTTCGAGGCAGGCCGCCGCGGCGCGGCGGGTGTCGGGCGTCCGCACGGGCGGACCGGATCGCGCAGTCTGCATGTCCCTCCTTCGAGTACTGGCATGTCGCCGGGATCATCGGTTCCGGCATAGAATTGCAATTGCAACGATTGTAGTTGCAACGACAACCCGATGACAAGGACCGACACATGACCCCGACGCACTCCCTCACGTTCTATACGGCCGACACGCCGAACGGGCACAAGATCGCGATCTACCTGGAAGAGGCCGGGCTCGCGCACGACCTCGTGCACGTGAACCTGTCCGCCGGCGAGCAGCGCACCCCGGCGTATCTCGCGATCAACCCGAACGGCAAGATCCCGGCCATCGTCGACCACGATACGGGGCTGGCCGTGTTCGAATCCGGCGCGATCCTTGGCTATCTCGCCGCGAAGACGGGCTTTCTGCATCCCGAAACGCTCGCCGAGCGCACGGCGGTCCAGCAATGGCTGCACTTCCAGATCGGCGGGATCGGGCCGATGCTCGGGCAGCTCTGGTGGTTCCTGCATGCATCGAAGACGGTCAATGCGGAAGCGATCGACCGCTACCGCAACGAAGCGCGGCGCCTCTATGGGGTCGTGAACGGCCGCTTGTCGGAATCGGCGTATCTCGCGTCGTCGCGGTACTCGATCGCCGATATCGCCGCGTTTCCGTGGCTGCGCGCGGCGACCGAACTCGATATCGACCTCGCAGGCTACCCGCATGTCGAGCGCTGGCTCGCCGGCATCGACGCGCGGCCGGCCGTTCAGCGTGGCCTGATCGCATGCCGCGCGCCGGCGGCGGAGAATGCGCACTGACATCGCATCGCCCGTGCCGCACGGGCGGCGCGGAAACCGGCCGGTCACCCGCCGGGAAACATTGTTCTCCTTCGTCATAAACGTCTCGAACGCGTGACACTTCGCCCGGCTGCAAACGAAAACGCCCGCCGCAGGCGGGCGCGTGTCGACTGCGGTGCGGATCAGTGGAACGTGCTGCCCGCGAGCATCCCGCCGTCGACGATGAATTCCGACCCCGTGCAATACGCGGATTCGTCGGACGCGAGGAACAGCACGAGACTGGCGACTTCGTCGGGCTTGCCGATGCGCGCGATCGGCAGGCCGCTGTAGATGGACGACGGGTCGAAGTCCGCGAACTCGGGCGGGCGCGCCATCACCGTATCGATGCCGCCCGGATGCACCGAGTTCACGCGTATGCCGTAGCGGCCGAATTCGAGCGCGGCGGCCTTCGTCATCCCGCGCACCGCGAACTTGCTCGACACGTACGCGCTGCCGCCCGCGACGCCTTCCATCCCGGCCGTCGACGACACGTTGACGATCGAGCCGCCGCCCGCATCCTTCAGTGCGGCAAGCGCCGACTTCATGCCGAGCCAGCAGCCGACCTGGTTCACGTCGATCACCTTGCGGTAGTCGTCGAGCGAACACGATTCGATCGGCACGAGCTTCAGGATCGCCGCGTTGTTCACGAGGATGTCCAGCCGTCCGAAATGCGCGAGCGTGGCATGGACGGCGGTCTGCCAGTCGGCTTCGTTCGTCACGTCGAGATGCTGGAATCGCGCGGCGTCGCCGAGTTCGGCCGCGACGCGCCGGCCGGCGTCGTCCAGCACGTCGGCGATCACCACGCGTGCGCCTTCGGCGACGAACCGGCGCGCTTCCGCTTCGCCCTGGCCGCGGGCACCGCCCGTGATCAGCGCCACCTTGCCTTCGAGTCGTTTCATCGGTTGCTCCTGTGAATGAGAGGGGACGCGTGCGGGTCCGCTTACGCGGAGGCGGCCGCCGCGTCGATGCTGCGGTCGAGGCCGGCGACCACGTAGCCGATCTGGTCGATCGGTCCGAGGGCAGGGTCGTTCATGGTGTCTCCGTGGCGCGGCCTGCGAGTGCGTGCCGCACGATGAATGACGGCCATGATCGCAACAAAGCGCGCGCTTCGTGCCATCCAAACGGATGAGTACGCGCGGTTCGTATCGCGTGGCGCAGGCCGGCGCGGCGTGCGCGCGCGGCGCCGTGACGATGCGGGTGCGCGAGCCGGAAAGAGCAGGAAAGGAGACGGGAAGCGCGGCCGGTCGATCCGCGCGTTACCGCGCGTGCGGCCCCTTGACCGTCAGCCGGCATACGGTCGCGAGCGCGAGCAGGTTCGGGTCGCGCTCGCGCCGGTGCAGGAAGCTCAGGCCGATCGTCTGGCGGATCGTGGGCCCGGCGAGCGGCACGAGCGCGATCTTGTGCGCGAACAGGTCGCGCACGCGGCCGGGCAGCAGCGAGCAGCCGACGCCGCCCGACACGAGGTTGATCAGCGAGAAGATGTCGCCCACCCGCATCACGACATTCGGCGTGACGCCGGCCGCGCGGAACGCTTCCGTGAAGCCGTGGTGCGTCGCGAAGCCTTCGCCGAGCGACACGAACGGCTCGTCGCGGCACGTGTGGAGATCGATCGCGTCGCAGCGCGCATACGGCGAATCGATCGGGGCGGCGAAGAACATCTCGTCCTCGAACAGCGCGATCGATTCGATCTCGGCGTCCGGATCGGGCAGCGCCATCAGCGTCGCGTCGATCGCGCCCTGCCTGAGCTTGTCGAGCAGGTCGGCGTTCGAGCCGAGCACGAGCTCGGCCTGCAGTTCGGTGCGGCGCTCCTTCAGCGCGATCACGACCTCGGGAACGATGCGGATCGTCAACGAGTAGAGCGAGCCGATCTTCAACTGGCCGGCGCCGTAGCCGGCCGCCTCGCGTGTCGAACGGATCCCGTCCGTCATCGTCTTGAGCACTTCGCCAGCGACTTCGGCGAGCACCTGCGCGGCGTCGGTCGGAATCAGGTTCCGCCCCTCGTGGCGGAACAGCGCGCAGTGCATCCCTTCCTCGAGCGTGTGCAGCGCGCGGTGCACGCTGACCGTGCTGACGCCCAGCGCCTCGGCCGCTTTCGCGAGGCTGCCGGCTTCCATGAAGGCGAGCAGCACCTCGAGCTTGCGGAACGTGATCTCTTCGTTGATGCGGTTGCGCATGGTGCGGACGACGGGGAGGGCGGCCGACGATTCTGCCGCAGAACCCGGGCCGCAACAATGCGCGAATTTCCGGGGCTTTCGCGCGGTGGCGCCCGGCGGGGAAACATTTAATCTCCGGCTAATCATCTGCCGCGGGCATTGATTGATGCGGGTTTTCGGCGTCCCTACCATCGCTTCACGCCGGTCGTGCGCGCGGGCCGAAAGGTTCCGCGGTGCCGGTTCCGCATCGGCCGGCGATGCGAACGGCCGATTCGCCGATGCCCGCCACGGAAAGCGGCGCGCATGCGGCGCGGCACCCTGACACTGCAGGAGACAAGCATGCGCGACTCACGCGGGAACTCGCGGCATCGGCAGGTGATTGCCGCTGTCGTCGGCAATACCCTCGAGTGGTACGACTTCATCGTTTACGGTTTCTTCTCCGGCATCATCGCGCGGCTGTTCTTTCCCGCCGAGAGCCAGTATGCGTCGCTGCTGATGTCGCTCGCGACCTTCGGCGTCGGTTTCTTCATGCGCCCGGTGGGCGGCGTCCTGCTCGGGCTCTATGCGGACCGCAGGGGCCGCAAGGCCGCGATGCAGCTCATCATCTTCCTGATGACGCTGTCGATCGCGCTGATCACGTTCGCGCCGTCATACGCGACGATCGGCGCGGCGGCACCGGTCCTGATCGTCGTCGCGCGGCTGCTGCAGGGCTTCGCGACGGGCGGCGAATACGCGAGCGCCACCGCGTTCCTCGTCGAAAGCGCGCCGGCGAACCGGCGCGGGCTGTACGGATCGTGGCAACTGATCGGCCAGTGTCTCGCGGTGTTCTCGGGCGCCGCGATGGGCGCGTGGGCCACCCAGTCGCTGTCGGACGAGGCGCTGCACAGCTGGGGCTGGCGCGTGCCGTTCGCGCTCGGGCTGCTGATCGGGCCGGTCGGCCTGTGGATCCGCCGGCACATGGAGGAGACCGAGGCGTTCCTCGACGCGAGCAAGTCGACGGTCGAGCCGCCGGCGAGCGTGTCGCGCGTGCTGCGCGACAACCTGCGCGGCGTGCTGGTGTCGATGGGGCAGACGATCACCGGCACGGCCGTGTTCTACGTGATGCTCGTGAACATGCCGACGTTCGTGCACAAGACCTTCGGGCTGCCGCTCGACCAGGTATTCAAGGTGCAGATGGCGGCGGTCGCGCTGCTGACGGTGACGATTCCGGTCGCCGCGATCGTGTCCGACCGCATCGGCCGGCGGCCCGTGCTGATCGCCGGCACGCTGGCGCTGCTGACGCTCACCTATCCGCTGTTCTCGTGGCTGGCCGCGGCGCCGGGCATCGGGCGCCTGCTCGTGATGCAGCTCGTGATCTGCACGATCATCGGCGTCTGCTACGGTCCCGCACCGACCACGCTCGCCGAGCAGTTCGCGACACGCTCGCGGTCGACCGGTATCGCGCTCGCGTACAACGTCGCGGTGATGGTGTTCGGCGGCTTTGCGCCGTTCATCGTCACGTGGCTGACGCATGCGAGCGGGTCGCCCGTCGCGCCCGCATGGTACGTGCTGTTCGCCGCGTCGTTCGGGCTGGTCGCGAGCGTGTTCATGCGCGACGGCGCGCCGTGCGTCGTTGCGCGCCGGCAGTTCCGGGGCGAGCCGCTGAGCGTCAAGTAGCGGGCGGCCGCGCTGGCGGGCCATCGGCGCGGGCGATATGGAGGGTATCGGGCGAACCGATGGTTAGCATCGCGGGCGGCGGCCTACCGCGGCCGCCGCCCGATCATTACGCTAGGGCGATCATCCACTCCGTCCGGAAGGTCGCCATGTCCCGGCTCGATTACAAGTTGCTCGGCCCCTGCCTGCTCGCCATCGCGATCGACGCGATGGGGTTCGGGCTTGTTTATCCGATGATGTCCGCTATCTTCAGCGATCCGCACGCGGGCATCCTGCCGGCCGACGCCGGCGCGCACGCGCGCAATTTCTACCTCGGTCTCGGCTACGGGATCTATCCGCTGTGCATGTTCTTCGGCTCGTCGCTGATGGGCGACCTGTCCGATCGCTACGGCCGCCGCAGGATCCTGCTGCTGTGCGTGCTCGGTCTCGCGGCCGGCTACGCGATGATGGCGGCCGGCGCGTGGCATGCGAGCGTCGCGCTGCTGCTGGCCGGCCGCGGGCTCACCGGGCTGATGGCCGGCTGCCAGGGCATCGCGCAGGCGGCGATCACCGACCTCAGCACGCCGGAGAACAAGGCGTACAACATGAGCATCATGTCGCTCGCATTCAGCGCGGGCGTGATCGTCGGCCCCGTGCTCGGCGGCGTCACGTCCGACCGGACGATCTCGCCGCTGTTCGACTACGGCACGCCGTTCGTGCTGGTCGCCGCGCTGTCTCTGGCCTGCGCATGCTGGACCTGGGCGTCGTATCGCGACTCGGCCGCGCCGCGCGGCGACACGCGCATCGATCCGCTGCTGCCGCTGCGGATCATCGGGGAGGCCGCGCGGCAGCGCAACGTCGCGTTCCTGTCGGTGGTGTTCTTCCTGATGCAGGTCGGCTACGGGCTCTACCTGCAGACCATCATGCTGTTGCTGCAGGCGAAATTCGGCTACACGAGCGCGCGGCTGGGGCTGTTCAGCGGCGTGATCGGGCTCTGCTTCGTGTTCGGCCTGCTGTTCGTCGTGCGGCTGATGCTGCGCGTATGGCGCGTGGTCGACATCGCGAAGACGGGCCTGCTCGTCGCGGGCGTCGGCCAGATCCTGTCCGCACTGTTTCCGCACGAGCCGGTGCTGTGGGCGCTCGCGATGGTCGTCGGCTGCTTCGACATGGTCGCGTACACGACGATGTATACGGCGTTCTCCGACGCCGTCAGCGAGGACCGGCAGGGCTGGGCGCTCGGCGTCGCGGGCTCGGTGATGGCCGTCGCGTGGGTCGTGACCGGCGCGCTCACGAACCTGCTGCCCGTGTTCGGCGAGACCGGCCTGCTGCTGATCGGCGGCGCGGGGTTCCTGCTCAGCTTCGTGATGATGGTCGCATACGGACGCACGCAACCGGGTGCGCGAACGGCCGCGCTGTCGTAGGCGGTGGCGTACGTTGGCCCAATCCTGTCGGACGTTGTCCCGCGCGCCGCTGTCGCGTAAAGCCGCGCGGCCCGACACTGGCGCCTCGCGGTCGGGAAGGTCCCTGGCCGCGTCCGGCGGCGCCGGCAGGCCCGGCGCGCCGTTCCGTTCGATGTGCCAACCGAGAGAGCGACCCATGCAACATCCGACCATCCGTACACTGGCCGGCGCGACCGCGCCGACGTCGATCGCCGCCGCCCGCACCGCGCTGCTGGTGATCGATTTCCAGAACGAATACTTCAGCGGCCGCCTGCCGATTCCGGACGGGCCACGCGCGCTGGGCAATGCGCAGCGCGTGATCGCGTTCGCCGACCGCGCGGGCATTCCGGTGTTTCACGTCCAGCACGTCGATACGGCCGACAGCCCGATCTTCGCGGACGGCAGCAATGGTTTCCGCTTTCACGCGGACCTGCAGCCGGCGCCGCATCACGCGGTCGTGAAGAAGACGTCGGTGAGCGTGTTCCCGACGACGGACATCGATGCGCGCCTGAAGGCGGCCGGCATCGACACGCTGATCGTCACGGGCCTGATGACGCATGCGTGCGTCGCCGGCGCGGCACGCGATGCGGTGCCGCTCGGCTATTCGGTGATCGTCGTCGACGACGCATGCGCGACGCGCGACCTCGACGTCGCGGACGGCGGCACGGTGCCGCACCGCGACCTCCATCGCGCGACGCTGGCCGCGCTGTCGGATACGTTCGGCGACGTGCTGACGACCGGGCAGGTGCTGGCGCTCGGCGTCGCCTGACAGCCGCCCGGTTCGCACGTCAGTCGGCCCACCCCGGCGCGGCGTACACGACTTCGCCGCGGAAGCACGTCTCGATCACGCGGCTTTGCGCGAACGTCTCGACCGGATGCGCGAACGGATTGCGGTCGAGGATCGCGAAGCTCGCGTCCTTGCCCGCTTCGAGCGAGCCGGTGCAGTCGTCGAAACGCAGCGCATAGGCGGTGTTTACCGTATAGGCCTCGAGCATCGTGAGCAGGTCGAGGCGTTCGTGCGGATTCCACGGCGGGCTGTCGGGCTGGTCGATCAGCAGGTGCGTGACGCCCGTCTGGATGATCTGCATCGGGTCCATCGTGCTGACCGACCAGTCGGAGCCGGCCGCGAGCATCGCGCCCGCGTTGCGCAGGCTGCGGAACGGATAGTTGCGCGCGGTGCGCTCGGCGCCGAGCAGGTCGCGATAGAGCTGTTGCTGCTCCTCGCGTGCGGCCGTCCACAGCGTCTGCACGCTCGCGATCGCGCCGAGCCGGTTGAAGCGGCTCATGTCGGCCGGATCGACGAGTTGCAGGTGCGCGAGCTGCGCGCGCCGGTCGCGCATCCCGTTGCGGCGCTGCACATGTTCGAGCGCGTCGAGCGTCATGCGTACCGCGCGGTCGGCGAGCGTATGGAAGTGCAGGTCGAAGCCGGCCGTATCGGCAAGCAGGCAGATTTCGTTCAGCGCGTCCTGGCTCCACAGCGCGAGGCCGCAGTCGTCGGTGCCGGCGTACGGCTCGAGCAGCGCGGCGGTTTTCGATTCCGGTACGCCGTCGACGAAGATCTTCACCGTATGCAGGCGCAAGTTGTCGCGCGCGTACTCGCGGCGCCATGCGACGAAGCGTTCGACCTGCTCGCGCGGGTCGCGGCGCGGGTTCGCGTAGAGGCCCGCGCTCATGTACACCTTGAGTGTGCCGGCGCGCTGCGCGGCGGCGTAAGCCTTGAGTTCGGCTTCCTCGACGCGCGCGTCGAACCAGCCCGTGATGCCGAACCCGTGCGCCATTGCGTGCGCTTTCGCGAGCGACTTCGGGTAGCCGGCCGGGCTCAGTTGCGGAATGATCGGGCACACGCGATAGAACGCCGCTTCATGCACGACGCCGTTCGGCGCGCCCGACGCATCGCGCTCGTACACACCGCCGGCCGGATCGGGGGTATCGGCCCGGATGCCGGCCGCTTCGAGCCCCTTCGTGTTGAGGCAGCCGCTGTGCACGTCGAGGCCGACCACGAGCAGCGGCCGGTCGGGCACGATCCGGTCGAGCAGCTCGCGGGTCGGATACGCGCCGAATGCGGCAAGGTTGGCGCCGCCGAGATAGACCCACGGTTCGTTCGGCGTCGCATCGGCGCACGCGCGGATATGCTGCAGGATCGCGTCGGGATCGTTGATGCCGGACAGGTCGAAGTCGCCGAGGATCTGGTGGCCTTCGAGCGGGTGCACGTGGCCGTCGATGAGGCCCGGCAGCATCAGCCTGCCGGCCAGGTCGACCATGCGCGTTGCGGGGCCGGCCAGCGGGCGGATGTCGTCGTCGCGGCCGACCGCGACGATCTTGCCGTCCTTCGTGGCGAGTGCCTGCGCGAAGCGGCGCTGCGCGTCGCCCGTGTAAAGCAGGCCGTTCAGATAGACGGTGTCGGCGTGTTGCATGTGTCGCCTCCGGACAGGGGCTGGTCGACGGGCGCACGCATCCGGCGGGCCGGCCGTCTGGCTCGTCCGGTCGCGCGAACCCGGTCGGGTTGGAATGGGATGTGGAGCGGTCAGGTGCCGGCGTTGCCGGGCAGAGGCGTCGATGTGCGGTGGCGAAGGCTGGCCTCCGCCACGGGAGCGTCATGCCGATTGCGCCGCTGTGTCCGTCTCGGCGAATCGATCGGCGACGCGCTTGCGGCCGTGCGGGCCGGGGTCCATCCGGTATTCGGCATTCCGTGTCTCCGTGGCATCCGACGCGTTCCTGCCGCCGGGTGAGTCAGATACTAGGAGCGGGGCGGCCGGCTGTCTGTCATTGTTTTGAGGACAACGCGCGACAAAGGCGGCGGCGGCCGGCGGTGCGGTCATGCGAGACGGAGGCCGGCGCGGCGGCGAAGTTCGATTGTAGGGGACTCCCCGGCGCAGGGCATCCGCGCCTGCCCGGCGGGCGGCCGATCGTCCGTCGACGGGCGGCGCGCATCGTTGCGCACCGCATGCAGGCTCGCGCGTCAGAACATCGTGTTCCGGTTCGCGGATGCTTCGGGCACCGGCTGGATCACGTCCCAGTGCTCGACGATCTTGCCGCCCTTCACGCGGAAGATGTCGACGACCGCTTCGCCGCGATCGCCCGGACGCTCGGTCGCATGCACGTGCAGGTACACGAGGTCGCCGTCGGTCGCGCTGCGGACGATGCGCGCGCGCGATGCCGGGTTCTTCTGGAAGGCGCCGACGAAGTAAGACACGAACGGCTTCTTGCCGTCCGGTACGTGCGGGTTGTGCTGCTTGTAGTCGTCCGCTACGACGGCGGCAGCCTCGACCGCTTCGTGCTTGTTGAAGAAGCGGTCGTAGAACGTCAGCACGAGCTGGCGGTTGGCTTCCTCGGCGGCCAGGTCGCGCGTGATGGGGCCGGCGGCCAGCGCGGCCGTCGACGCGGCCAGCAGGACGAGCGCGGCAACGGCGCGAACGGGGGAGCGGAACGATGGCATGGTGCGTTTTCCTGGTTTGACGATTCGTTGGTTGCCGCGCGATGCGCGATTGCGGGTTGCGCCGATCGCGCCGATCGGCGGGCGATGGGGCGTGGCTGCGGACGCGCATGCCGCATCGGCACGAAGGATTCGCCGCGAAGCCCGTGTCGTCACGGCTGCCGATATTGAAACCGTGCGACATCGTCATGATTCGTTGAACTGGCGAATCCGCGCGGCTGTCGGGCCGGTCGAATGGTACAGTTGCCGCGAACCCGTCACAAGAAGTCAGCGCGGTGTGAACAGGTCACACCGCGCTGACCGTGTGTTGCCCGTGAAAGAGATCCCGTCATGCCGTTCCCGCCCGCCGACGAAACCGTCGAACTCGATCAGCCGTGCCCGATCCGCGATGTGCTCGACCGCATCGGCGACCAGTGGAGCCTGCTTGTGCTCGAAGCGCTGTCCGGCGGGACGTTGCGCTTCAACGAACTCGGTCGCGCGATCGGCGATGTATCGAACCAGATGCTGTCGCGTACGCTGAAGCGGCTCGAGCAGGACGGTCTTATCAGTCGCACGCTGTTCGCCGAAGTGCCGCCGCGTGTCGAATATGCGCTGACCGACCTCGGGCGTTCGTTCCTGACGCCGATGCAGGCGATGATCCGGTGGGCCGACGAGCATCATCGCGCGATCTGCGCCGCGCGCCGCCGTATGCGGGAGCTGGAGGGCGGCGGCCGCTGAGCGGAACGCACGCACCGTCGCGTCGATTGGCAGTGTGCTGCAGATGGCGCGCGATGCAATGAGTCAGGGCCGGGTGCGCTCGCATCATCATCGTTTGATTTCGTTATCCGAAGGATATTGACGGGATGGAGGGCATCGGCGATGCGTTGACGTGTTCGTCGCGAAGGCGGCAACGCGCTGGCGAAGCGAAACCCGGAGCACAGCGCAGGCATCGGGGCGGCTGAGTATGCAGTCTTCTGTTGCGTGGCGCATGACAGGAGCGCGGCAGGATCCGGTCGAGGCAAGACTGCGCGCCGGCGATCGGCGGGCATGTTGGTTGTCGAGGTTGCCGCATTGGATGCATTGGCGTCGCTTTTGGCGGTCGGCATCGTTCCGGGGTGGGGCAGGATCCGCGAGCGCGCCTGCCGGGCATCATGATTTCGTGGCCGGACGGACGGCGCGGGTTCGCACGCGCCTGCCGGCCACGGATCTTCCACCGGCCGGAGCCGGGGGGGGCTGCCTATCGCCACGCCCCGTCGACGTAGACCCACACCGGCCCCTGGCGACGCCAGTAGCCGGGCACCCACCGCCGCCCGGGGCGCCGCGCGACCCAGCGGCCGGACACCCATATATAGCGGCCGCGCTGCCAGCGCCAGTAGCCGTCCGTCCATATATAGCCGTGCGGCCGCGGCGGCGGCGGCCGGCGGTCGTGCCGGGCCGCCGGCGGCGCGAAGCCCGGGCGGTCGGCGTAGGGTGGGCCGCCGGGCGCGCGGTTCGGGCCGGACGGCCGGTACACGGGTGGTGCGGGCTGGGCCGAGGCGGCGCGCAACCAGCCGGTGCCGACGAAGGCGGCGGTCAATCCGATGGCGCGCAACAACGAGCGTCGATTCATGGCGTGTCCTGTTCTGTTCCGTATTCGAGGCCGCCTTACATTAGCCTGCCGGTACGCCGGCCGGGTTACGCGAGCGGTTAAGGCTGTTACCGCGTGTCACGGCAGCGGAAGCCGGCTTTTCCTGTCTGCCGGCTGACGGCGACATTGCCGACGGCGCGGACGTCGCCCCTGTTTCCTGACCGGCGGGTGAGTTTCGGTGTGCGGAGCCTGATATTCGGGACTAAAATGGGTAAAAATTGCCGATTACAGGGGCCGAACCGAACCGGTTTGTTGTTTCCATGCAACCGTCAAGACGCTGACATGAAAGAATGGTGCGATGAAAGCGTCCAAAAAGCCATCGTCAAGAAGTCAAAAACAAACGTTAAAACAAATACTTATGAGATGGCCCCACTTTCATTATTTCTAGTTCTGGAAAAGCTTATTTCTTTATTTGCGGATCGCGCCCCTAGGGTACACCCCTAAACTCACGGTTCCCAAACGGGCAACTATCCGGGCGCCGCCAGCAGGACCGATGGCGCTCCCGGGCGGTTGAAGACCGTTTATGAACAAGGTCGCGAGACCTGCCTCTTTTTAGAAGGGAGCTCCACGAATGAACAAGACTCTGATCGTTGCAGCAGCTGCAGCATCGTTTGCTACCGTCGCTCACGCGCAAAGCAGCGTCACGCTGTACGGCGTGCTGGACGCAGGCATCACCTACACGAGCAACGTCCAGCCGGCACTGGGCCAAGCTGGCAAGTCGCGTTGGGCGATGGGTTCGGGCATTGACCAGAGCCGTTTCGGCCTGCGTGGCTCGGAAGACCTGGGTGGCGGCCTGAAGGCAATCTTCACGTTGGAAAGCGGCTTCGGCATCGGTAACGGCAAGCTGGGTAACAACGGCGGCATGTTCAACCGTCAAGCATTCGTCGGCCTGTCGAGCCAGTACGGCACGGTCACGCTGGGTAAGCAGTACGACGCAACGCAAGACTACCTGGCGCCGCTGACGGCAACGGGCTCGTGGGGCGGCACGTACTTCGCGCACCCGCTGAACCTTGACCGTCTGAGCACGACTGGCGACGTCGCTGCGAACAACACGATCAAGTTCACGAGCGCGAACTACGCTGGCCTGCAATTCGGCGGCACGTACTCGTTCTCGAACAACACGAACTTCGGCAACAACCGTGCGTACAGCGCGGGTGCTGCATACCAGTTCCAAGGTCTGAAGCTGGCTGCTGCATACTCGCAAGCGAACCTGGGTGACGGTACGAACGCAAACGGCGCAACGTCGTCGGCGATCGGTGGCATCGCTAGCCAAGGCCGCGTCCGCACGTACGGTGCTGCTGCTGGTTATGCATTCGGTCCGGCACAAGTCGGCGCTGCATGGACGCAAGCGCGTCTCGACAACAATGCAGTCGGTAGTGTTGGCACGCTGCGCACTGACAACTACGAAGTCAATGCAAAGTACAACCTGACGCCGGCTCTCGGCCTGGGCGCTGCTTACACGTACACGAACGCGAAGATCAACAACGGCAGCACGCACTGGAACCAGTTCGGCCTGCAAGCTGACTACGCACTGTCGAAGCGCACGGACGTCTACGCACAAGCTGTGTACCAGCGTGCAGCGAAGAACGGCATTGGCGCATCGATCTACAACGGCGACAGCTTCAACAACAACCTGCCGAGCTCGTCGATCAACCAAACCGCAGCAACGGTTGGTCTGCGTCACCGCTTCTAAGCGTGACGGCGGGGTAACCCGCTTCGCAGCATCGAAAAAGGCGCCTTCGGGCGCCTTTTTTTTCGTGTTTGACCCGTCCTGAAATAGGTTGACACTTTTTCGCCGAAACGAAGAGGTGCCAAGTGGAGCAAGGGATCAAGCGGACCCAGCGGGACTACAGTCTGGCTTTTAAGCTGTCGGTGGTGACGCAGGTCGAAAAAGGCGAGCTGACGTACATAGAGGCGCAGCGACGCTACGGAATCCAGGGGTGCTCGACCGTACTGGTATGGTTACGTAAGCACGGCTTGCAGGATTGGGCCGATCCATCCGGGCGTGCGTGATCGGGTTCCACCATGCCAAAGCAAGACTCAAAGCCGCTCACACCGGAGC
>NZ_MDEQ02000050.1 GCF_001883705.2 Burkholderia catarinensis | reverse complement strand
GAAAGGAGGTGATCCAGCCGCACCTTCCGATACGGCTACCTTGTTACGACTTCACCCCAGTCATGAATCCTACCGTGGTGACCGTCCTCCTTGCGGTTAGACTAGCCACTTCTGGTAAAACCCACTCCCATGGTGTGACGGGCGGTGTGTACAAGACCCGGGAACGTATTCACCGCGGCATGCTGATCCGCGATTACTAGCGATTCCAGCTTCACGCACTCGAGTTGCAGAGTGCGATCCGGACTACGATCGGTTTTCTGGGATTAGCTCCCCCTCGCGGGTTGGCGACCCTCTGTTCCGACCATTGTATGACGTGTGAAGCCCTACCCATAAGGGCCATGAGGACTTGACGTCATCCCCACCTTCCTCCGGTTTGTCACCGGCAGTCTCCTTAGAGTGCTCTTGCGTAGCAACTAAGGACAAGGGTTGCGCTCGTTGCGGGACTTAACCCAACATCTCACGACACGAGCTGACGACAGCCATGCAGCACCTGTGCGCCGGTTCTCTTTCGAGCACTCCCACCTCTCAGCGGGATTCCGACCATGTCAAGGGTAGGTAAGGTTTTTCGCGTTGCATCGAATTAATCCACATCATCCACCGCTTGTGCGGGTCCCCGTCAATTCCTTTGAGTTTTAATCTTGCGACCGTACTCCCCAGGCGGTCAACTTCACGCGTTAGCTACGTTACTAAGGAAATGAATCCCCAACAACTAGTTGACATCGTTTAGGGCGTGGACTACCAGGGTATCTAATCCTGTTTGCTCCCCACGCTTTCGTGCATGAGCGTCAGTATTGGCCCAGGGGGCTGCCTTCGCCATCGGTATTCCTCCACATCTCTACGCATTTCACTGCTACACGTGGAATTCTACCCCCCTCTGCCATACTCTAGCTTGCCAGTCACCAATGCAGTTCCCAGGTTGAGCCCGGGGATTTCACATCGGTCTTAACAAACCGCCTGCGCACGCTTTACGCCCAGTAATTCCGATTAACGCTTGCACCCTACGTATTACCGCGGCTGCTGGCACGTAGTTAGCCGGTGCTTATTCTTCCGGTACCGTCATCCCCCCGCCGTATTAGGGCAGAGGTTTTCTTTCCGGACAAAAGTGCTTTACAACCCGAAGGCCTTCTTCACACACGCGGCATTGCTGGATCAGGCTTTCGCCCATTGTCCAAAATTCCCCACTGCTGCCTCCCGTAGGAGTCTGGGCCGTGTCTCAGTCCCAGTGTGGCTGGTCGTCCTCTCAGACCAGCTACTGATCGTCGCCTTGGTAGGCCTTTACCCCACCAACTAGCTAATCAGCCATCGGCCAACCCTATAGCGCGAGGCCCGAAGGTCCCCCGCTTTCATCCAAAGATCGTATGCGGTATTAATCCGGCTTTCGCCGGGCTATCCCCCACTACAGGACATGTTCCGATGTATTACTCACCCGTTCGCCACTCGCCACCAGGTGCAAGCACCCGTGCTGCCGTTCGACTTGCATGTGTAAGGCATGCCGCCAGCGTTCAATCTGAGCCAGGATCAAACTCTTCAGTTTAAACCTGTTACTGTTTTTCGGTTCGGTTAAGAACCGGTCGCTCACTCAAAGCTGACAGGAATATGAATTGCTTCATAAACCTGACTTACTTTAGTGTGAGACTCTTGATACTTTCGCTATCTGATCCGAGGATCAGCTCGCTTCCATCAAGCGCCCACACTTATCGGCTGTTAATTTTTAAAGAGCATTTCTGCGAGAAACTTCGCGTTTCCCAGCAGCGCTGCGTTTTCAGCAGCAGAGAAGCGAGATTATGAACCGTGTTTCTCAGCTCGTCAACAACTTTTTACACGACATCGTTGCGACTGCGGGGCCCATCTTCCTTTGCCAGTAGCGCGCTCCAGACTGCAGCACACCGCCAGCTCTGCTTCCCCTTCCGCGCCGCGTTTCCGTTAGCGCGAAAGAGGCGTGATTGTAGGCAGCGTCCTCGATCCGCGCAAGGGGTTTCTCAAAAAAATATAAGGCCCCGCACGCTGCCGCGTGTGGGGCCTTATATAGAAGCGCCCGAATCGTCAGACCACGCGCACCTGTTTCGCGACGATCTCCATATAGTGGTCAAGATCCGGCGTCACCTTTCCTGCTTCCTTCGCCGTATCGTCCCAGCGGCGCAGACGCAGCGCGTCCTCCGCGAACGGGCGCTGCAGGAACGCCGCCGTCTCGTCTTCACTGAAGATGCCCCCCTGCAGCGCGAGGCTGCGCACCGAGTCCGGCGACAGGCTCTCGAAGTAGCCGGCGTCCGTGCGGCACAGGCAGCGCTTCGCATCGACGTGCAGCCGGATCGGCTCCAGCACCGCGTCGGAAAACAGCGGCCGCAGGAACGGCAGCACGTAATACTGATGCAGATCGTCGATCCCGCGCGCGCTCGGCGTCTCGCCCTGGCGATTCAGCAGATGCCCGAGATCGTGCAGGAACGCCGCCGCCACCAGCGCTTCGCCAGCCCCCGCCTCCTCCGCCAGCAATCCGCTCTGCAACGCATGCTCGAGCTGGGTCACGGGCTCGCCGCTATAGGCCACATGGCCATGCTCGCGATACAGCCCGTGGATCTCTTCCACCGTCAATGCCATTCGTTCACTCCCAGGGCAATGAAAATGTCTTCAGGTTCGTGAAGCTCTTCATCGCCTCCTGCACGCCTTCCTTGTAACCGAGCCCCGAATCCTTGACCCCGCCGAACGGCGACAGCTCGATCCGGTATCCGGGTACTTCCCACACATTCACGGTGCCGACGTTCAGCTCGTTCACGAACCGCAC
Source organism: Burkholderia catarinensis (assembly GCF_001883705.2). Classification (GTDB taxonomy): domain Bacteria; phylum Pseudomonadota; class Gammaproteobacteria; order Burkholderiales; family Burkholderiaceae; genus Burkholderia; species Burkholderia catarinensis. The sequence goes on along the minus strand of NZ_MDEQ02000050.1, from coordinate 18,032 downwards.
GACCGCCGCCGTGCTGTCCGTACAGACCCCCGACGACAGCCCGAACGCCGTCCCGTTGCTGATCCGGATCGCGTCGTCGATCGTGTCGAACGCGATCACGGGCGACACGGGGCCGAAGGTCTCCTCGCGCACGATCGTCATCGACGGATCGACGTTGTCGAGCACGGTCGGCGCATAGAGCGCGCCACGCCGCACATTGCCGGTCAACAGGCGCGCGCCCTGTGCGACCGCCTCTCCGACCCGCGCCTCGAACAGCCGCGCCGCTTCCTCGTCGATCACCGTGCCCATTTCGTTCGCGGGATCGAACGGATCGCCGTACTTCCATGCGCGGGTCTTCTCGACGAGCAACTCGGTGAACGCGGGCGCGATCGAGCGCTGCACCAGCATCCGCTTGACCGCCGTGCAGCGCTGGCCCGAATTCCGGTACGAGCCGAGCACCGCGAGCGACGCCGCGCGTTCGAGATCGGCGTCTTCGAGGACGATCAGCGGATCGTTGCCGCCCAGCTCCAGCACGATGCGGCGGTAGCCGGCCCGCGCGGCAATCGCCTTGCCGATCGCGACGCCGCCCGTAAACGTGATCAGCGACGCATGCGGATGCGTGACGAGCTCGTCCGCGATCTCGCGCGGATCGCCGGTCAGCACCTGCAGCATCGGCTCCGGCAGCCCGGCTTCGACCAGCAGGTCGGCCAGATAGAACGCCGACAGCGGCACCTTCTCCGACGGCTTCACGATCACGCGGTTGTTGGTCGCGATCGCCGGCGCGATCTTGTGCGCCACCTGGTTCATCGGATGATTGAACGGCGTGATCGCGACGATCACACCGTCGAGCGGCTGCCGCTGCGAGAACACGCGTCGCGCCTTGCCGTGGGGCGTCAGGTCGCACGAGAAACTTTGCGCGTCGTCGCGCAGCGCCTCGACCGCCGCGAACTTCAGCACGTCGGCAACGCGGCCGATCTCGTAGCGGGAATCCTGTTTCGACAGCCCCGATTCGAGCGTGATCAGATCGGACGCCTCCTCGGTGCGCTCGCGCAGCAGCGCGGCCGCGCGTTCGAGGATCTGTGAACGTTCGTAGCGCGTGAGCTTCGGCCGGTACGCCATCGCGTAATCGAATGCCGCGCGCACGTCGTCGACGCTCGCAAGCGGCGCCGTACCGACGCGCGTGCCCGTGTAAGGGTCCGTGACGTCGAAGCTGCGCTCGCGCGTCGCGCGCGTGCCGCACCAGCGCAGCGCCTCCGCGCGAAACGCCGGATGGTCTTGCCGGGGATGAGCCATCATGTCGCGATCCGGTTCAGCACGAAATCGAACACGTCGAAGTTGCGCGGGCGACGTGCGGGATCGTCCCGCTCGATACGGCGATTGAACAGCAACGGTACTTCCTGCTCCGATACGCCGCCATGCGAACGCAGCGGCACCGTGAGGCCCGACAGATCGTGTTCGCGCTCGCGCGTGCCGAGCGTCATGTCGCGGCGGCCGATCACGACGAGATCGCCGATCCGGTCGGCCGGCAGTTCGAAACGTGCGGCAGCTTCCGCGTTGTCGAGCACGAGCTCGACGCCGTCGAGGCCGCCGACGCGCCACATCGCCTCGGTCCGGTCGACGCCCGGCGCCAGATAGATGGTCGCAAACGAGCCGAGCGCGCCGTGGTGCACGACGTACGGATCGGTGATCGGCAGGATCACTCGGGCGGCCTGCGCGCCGTACCAGCCGTCGAACGCATCCTGCAGATAGATCACGTTCGGCCGGCCCGTCGCGGGATCGTGCTTCGCGTTCATCCCGTGGTCGGCCGTGAGCCCGATCGCCCAGCCGAGCGCGTCGAGCTGCGCGAGGTAACCGTCCATCATCGCGTAGAACGCGTTCGCGCCGGCACTGCCCGGCTCGCACTTGTGCTGCACGTAATCGGTGGTCGACAGGTACATCAGGTCGACCTGGCGCGTCTGTGCGAGCCTCACGCCGGCCGCGAACACGAACTCGGACAACGCCGCGCTGTAGACGTCCGGCGACGGCAGGCCGACCCAGTCGAGCACGTCGACGATCCCGTTTTCCGCGAGATTCGCCTGCGCGGCCTTCTCGGCGGAAAAGCAGATGCCGTTCAACCGCCAGCCGAGGAGCCGGCGCAGCTTGTCCTTCGCCGTCACGACGGCCACCCGTGCACCGGCGTCGGACGCCGCCGCGAGCAGCGTGTCGGCCCGCAGGTAAGCCGGATCGTTCATCATGACTTCGGCGCCGCGCCCGCCGTCGGCGGCCGCGTCCCAGAAATAGTTGCCGCAGATCCCGTGGACCGACGGCGGCACGCCGCAGACGATCGACAGGTTGTTCGGGTTGGTGAAGGTCGGCACGACGCAATCGGCGCGCCACGCGGTGCCCTCCGCGATCATCCGGCCGATGAACGGCGCGACGCCCGCTTCCACCGCCCGTTCGAGATAGTCGTACTCGCAGCCGTCGACGCAGACGACGACGGTCGGCTCGACCGGCAGCCGGTAGCGCCGGCCGTTGACATCGACCGAGCGCCCCGCGAGACCCGTCGATGCACCGGCCGCCGACGCGTTACCGGGATGGCGCAATGCGAACGCGGCGTTCATGATGCCGCCCGCTTGCCGCGCGGCACGCGCGCGGCGATCAGCAGCAGCGCCGCGAGCGACGCGCCGAGCATCAGCAGCGACAGTGCCGATGCCGGGAGGTAGTAGCCGCGCTCCACCTGGCCGATCACGACGATCGGCACGGTCGCGAAGCCTGGCGGATAAACCGTCAGCGTCGCGCCGAGCTCGCCGAGCGACAGCGCGAAGCCGAGCGCGAGGCTCGCACGCAGCGCCGGCACGAGCTGCGGCAGCAGCACGCGGCGCAGCACCATCGCGGGCGGCGCGCCGAGGCTCGCCGCCGCTTCGCGCAGCACGGTCAGCTCCGGACGCAGCGCGGCGGCCGCGCAGCGATAGCAGAACGGCAGAATCAGCGCGAGCTGCACGAGCACGACGATCGCCGCCGAACTCGACAGGTCGAGCGGCTTCTGGTGATACGCGATCAGCACCGCGAGCCCGAGCACGACGCTCGGCACGCCGTTCGGCACCATCACGAGCGCGTCGACGACCGCGCCGAGGCCGCGCCGGTCGCGCCCTTCGAGCGCAAGCGCGAGCCACAGCCCGAGGATCGTGCCGATCGCCGACACGCCGAAGCCGATCTCGAGGCTCGTCAGCAGCGCGTCGTATTCCGGCGACCCGAGCCGTTCGAACCAGCGCAGGCTGTAGCCGGCCGGCAAGATCGTGCCCGACCACTGCGTCGACACGCTCGACAGCGCGACGACGACGACAGGCAACACGAACAACCAGAAGCACGCGAACGCGGCCAGCGCGAGCGCGGCGCGCGACGCATGCTTGAGCAGCGTGTCGCTCCAGCCGATCCGGTGGCGCGGCACGGCCTGCCCGATACGGAATTCAGCGGACATCGTTCCCTCCCGTCGCACGCCGGTTCACCCGGCGATAAACCGCATACAGCGCCAGCGACAGCGCCAGCATGACGACCGCGCCGGCCGATGCGGTCGGCAGGTCGAGGTCAACGGTCGCGCTGCTGTAGATCGCGACCGGCAGCGTCACGAGCCGCGCGCTGCCGAGCACGAGCAGAATCCCGAACTCGTTCAGCGTCAGCAGGAAGCACAGCACGGTGCCGGCGGCGATGCCCGGCCACGCGATCGGCAGCACGACGCGGCGCGCGAGCATCCAGCCGGGCGCGCCGAGGCTGCGTGCGGCTTCGATCAGCCGCAGGTCGAGCGTCGCGAACGACGCGAGCGTGGGCCGCACGACGAACGGCGTATAGAACACGGTCTGCGCGAGAATCACGCCGCCGATGCCGAACAGGAAATCGAGCGGCGGATTCTCGAGATGGAACAGGTGCTGCAGCGCAATGCTGATCGACCCTTGCGAGCCGTACAGGAAGATCAGCGTGAACGCGACGAGGAACGACGGAAACGCGACGTACAGCTCCAGGAAGCGCGTGACGAGCGACGCACCCGGAAACGGCTTGAAGAACAGCAGCGCGGCCAGCAGCACGCCGAGCACCGATGCGGTGCCGGCGCTCGCGAACAGCACGCCGAGCGTCGTCAGCAGCACGCCGCGCGTGTCGGGGTTGCCGAAGAACGTGCGGTACGCGGCAAAACTCAGACCGTGATCGCCCGACACGCTCAGCAGCACGAGCCGCACCAGCGGATAGATGACGAGCGGGCCCAGCACGACGATCGCGAGCGCGGCCAGATGCAGGTCGCCCATGCGCCTGCGGCGCCGTGCCGCGGCGGCGTGCGCGGCGGCCGATGCGAGCACGTGCGGCGGCAGGCCGGCTTCAGGGCTCGATAAGGACGACATCGTCTGCCTCGCAATGCAGGGACACGCGCGCACCGCGCTCGGGGGCCGCGCCGCGGCCGCGTTGCATCGTCACGCGCACGGGCTCGTCGGGCGCCGCGTCGATCACGACCGCGATCGACAGGTCCGCGCCTTGCCATTCGACGGACGACACCGTGCCGTGCAGCCCGCCCGCCGCGAGCGGCATCACGGTCAGGCGCTCGGGGCGCACGCACGCGACCTTGTCGCGCACTTCGTGGCGCGGATCGCCGAGCGGGAAGATCACGTGCGGCGGCAACAGGTTCGCCGGGCCGAGATAGCGTGCGACGTAGCCGTCCCGCGGCGCATCGTACAACTGCTGCGGCGTGCCGAGCTGCGCGATATGGCCGTCGCGCATCAGCAGCGCGCGGTCGGACAGCACGAGCGCGTCGTCGCGGTCGTGCGTCACGCAGACGACGGTCAGGTTCGGCAGGCGCTCGTGCAGCGCCTTCAGTTCGCTGCGCACCGACGCGCGCAGGTTGGCGTCGAGCGCCGACAGCGGCTCGTCGAGCAGCAGCACGTCCGGCTCGATCACGAGCGCGCGGGCCAGCGCGACGCGCTGCTGCATCCCGCCCGACAGTTGCGCGGGCAGGTGATGGCCTGCATCGCCGAGCTGCACGAGCTTCAGCGCGTCGGCGACGCGGCGCGTCACTTCCGACGACGCCATGCCGCGCGCGCGCAGCCCGAATGCGACGTTCTCGAACACCGACAGGTGCGGGAACAGCGCGTAATTCTGGAACAGCAGACCGAGATTGCGCTTGTGCGGCGGCGCATAGGTCAGGTCACGTCCGGCAACGGTCAGCGTGCCGGTCAGGCCGTCGGCCTTCACGAACCCGGCGATGAAGCGCAGCAGCGTGGTCTTGCCGCAGCCGCTCTTGCCGAGCACGGTCAGAAATTCACCGGCGCCGATCGACAGCGACAGATCTTCCAGCACCGTGCGTGCGCCGTAGCGCACGCTCAGATGCTCGATCTGCACGCCGCCCGGCGCGCCGGACCGCAGCATCGCTTGCGGTTCGGCGGCGCCGAATGCGCCGGGATGGGTCAGGGTGGTTTCCACCGGGTTCATCCTCTTGCTCACTAATACAGGCGGCGTGCGCCGATCACTTCGGCTTGACGACGTCGAGCTGCTTGCCCGAGCTGCCGATCACGTCCTTCTTCCAGCGCTCGAGCCACACCGGCTTCTTCGCCATCACCTGGGCCCAGTCGACCGGGATCAGCTTCACGCCCGCGATCGCCTTCTTGACCGCTTCGCCGTTCTTGCCGGCCAGCGGCACGTCCGTGCGGCCCGGGATGCCGTACATGTCCGGCACCTTCGACTGCACTTCCGTCGACATCAGGTAGTCGATCAGCTTCTTGCCGACGTCCTGGTTCGGGCCGCTCTTGATCAGGCCGATGCCGTACGGGAGCTGGAACGTGGTCGGCTGGTCGCCTTCCTTCGCTGCCAGGAAGATCGGCTTGACGGACAGCGCGCCGTGCTCGGCGTCGTCGAGGTCCATCTGCAGGTCGCCGTTCGCGACGCTGATCTCGTTACGCGACAGCAGCACGTTCAGGTAGCCCGTGCCCTTCGTGTGGAACTTCACGCTCTGCGACAGCTTCGCGAGGTAGTCGAACGCCTTGTCCTCGCCCATCAGCGAGGTCGTCAGGATCAGCACGGCCATCCCGTCGCCGGCGGTCGCCGGGTTCGAGTACGCGACCTTGCCGGCGTAGTTCGGCGACAGCAGGTCGGCGAACGTCTTCGGCTGGTTCTTCACGACGTCCGGGTTGATCGCGAACGAGAAGTAGTTGTTCACGAACGTCGCCCACGTGCCGTCCTCGGCCTTCGCGATGGCCGGCACGTTCTTGTAGTTCACGCTCTGGTACGGCTGCAGCAGGCCCATCTGGCCAGCTTGCTGAATGAACGGCGGCAGCGTGACGATCACGTCGGCCTTCGGGGAATTCTTCTCGATGTTCGCGCGGTTGACGACCTCGCCGCTGCCCGCCGTCACGATGTTGACCTTGACGCCTTCCTTCTTCTCGAAGGCCGGCAGCACATCGCGATACAGGTTCTCGAGGCCGTCCGCCGTATACAGCACGACCGCGTTTGCCGCATGCGCCGGCATCGCGGCACCTTGCAGCAGACCGGCGGCGCAAGCGGCCAGCGCGAGCTTGCGGAACACGCCGGCAGCGGCGCGCGAGGGTTTCTGCAGTGTCATCTCACTTCTCCGTAGGCGGAACACCAAACGGCCGGGGGCACGATCCGGCTCTCCTGTTATCTCCGGGCAAGGCCGCTCGACGGCCCGCCTCGCCGCCGCGCTGCGGTTGGGTTTCGCGCGGCAAGCGAAGGATCACAGCGTTCGATGACAAACCCGTGACGAATGCCACGATTTCCAAAAAATGACACATTTTGCCAATATCATGCAAGTCCATTCAGAAATGCCGCCCGGCGTTTCGTTCGACCCTTGCCGGAGAAAAACCATGCCCGACCCGATTCTGCTCACGCCCGGCCCGCTCACCACGTCCGCCACAACCCGCCACGCAATGCAACATGACTGGGGCTCGTGGGACACCGCTTTCAATCAACTGACGGCCAGCGTCTGTGCCGATCTCGTCGCGATCGCGCATGGCGGCGACGAGTACGTGTGCGTGCCGATGCAGGGCAGCGGCACGTTCTCGGTCGAGGCCGCGCTCGGCACGCTGGTACCGCGCGACGGTGTCGTGCTCGTGCCCGACAACGGCGCGTATTGCGCGCGCATCCTGAAGATCCTCGGCCGGCTCGGCATCGACGCGATCGCGTTGCCGTTCGGCGAGGACGCAGCCGTCGACGCGGCAGCGGTCGAGGCTGCGTTCGTGCGCGAACCGCGCATCACGCACGTCGCGCTCGTGCACCTGGAAACGAGCGCCGGCATCCTGAACCCTCTGGACGCGATCGCGGCCGCGTGCCGGCGCCACGGCAAGCGGCTGATCGTCGACGCGATGAGTTCGTTCGGCGCGCTGCCGATCGCGCTGGCGGGCAGCGGCATCGATGCGCTGATCTCGGCGAGCGGCAAGTGCCTCGAAGGCGTGCCGGGGATGGGGTTCACGATCGTGCGGCGCGATGCGCTCGACGCGAGCGAAGGCAACTCGCCGTCGCTCGCGCTCGATCTCCACGATCAGTACGCGTACCTGCGCAAGACGGGCCAGTGGCGCTTCACACCGCCGACGCACGTGATCGCCGCGCTACGCGCCGCGCTCGACCAGTACCTGGCCGAAGGCGGCCAGCCGGCCCGCGGCGCGCGCTATGCGGACAACTGCCGGACGCTGGTCGAATCGATGCGCGCGCTCGGCTTCGCGCCGTTCCTCGACACGAGCGTGCAGGCGCCGGTGATCGTCACGTTCCACGCGCCCGACCATCCGGCCTACGATTTCCGCCGCTTCTACGACGCGGTGCGCGACGCGGGCTTCATCCTGTATCCGGGCAAGCTCACGCAGCTCGAAACGTTCCGCGTCGGCTGCATCGGCGCGATCGATGCCGGCGACATCCGGCGCGCGGTCGCGGCGATCGCGCAGGCGGTCGAATCGCTCGGCATCGCCGTGCGGCGCGCCTGAGGTGCACGCTAGCCAGGACACGCGCCGGCAAGCCAGCCGGCGCGCAAATAAAAAAGCCCGGCGGCCAACCGGCCGCCGGGCGTACGCACCGGATGTGTGTGGAGCGGGTGCTTACAGCTCGATCCGCTTGATGTCGCCGACGACGAAGATGTACGACAGCGCACCGAGCAGCGCGATCACGCCGATGAACACGAGCGCGCCGACGAACGACCCGGTCGACGCGACGATGAAGCCGACGACGAGCGGCGTAACGATGCCCGCGAGGTTCGCCGCGAAGTTGAAGATGCCGCCCGTCACGCCGAGCAGGCCGTCCGGCGCGATGTCCGACACGAGCGTCCAGCCGAGCGCGGCCATCCCCTGCGCGAAGAACGCAACCGACATGATCGCGATCACGGCCTCGTTGCTCTGCACGTAGTTCGCGAGAATGATCGTCGACGCGAGCAGCAGGCCCGCGATGATCGGCAGCTTGCGTGCGAGGTTCGCGGACTTGCCGCGGCGCAGCAGCCAGTCGGAGAAGATCCCGCCGAACATCACGCCGACCGACGCGGCGATGAACGGCATCACCGCGAAGAAGCCGATCTTCAGCCAGCCCATGTGGCGCTCGGTCGCGAGGTAGGTCGGGAACCAGGTCAGGAAGAACACGAGCGTCGAGTTGCCGGCGAACTGGCCGAGGCAGATGCCCGCGAGCTGGCGCTTCTTCAGCAGCTGGCCGGCCATCGCCCAACTGAACTTCTTCTGCGCGCCCTTGCCGCCGTTGTCGCCCTTGCGCGCAGCGTGCACGAGGCCGCCGCCCGCCTCGATGTAGGCGAGTTCCTCCGAGTTCGCGCCCGGATGATCACGCGGCTCGTGATAGAACTTCCACCAGACCAGGCCGAATGCGATACCGACCGCGCCGACGACCCAGAACAGCGAGCGCCAGCCGAACGCGCCCATCAGCGCGAACAGCACGGGGCTGAAGAACGCGAGGCCGATGTACTCGCCGACGGTATAGGTACCGGTCGCCATCGCGCGTTCGTTCTGCGGGAACCATGTCGCGACGACGCGGCTGTTGGTCGGGAAGCACGGCGCCTCCGTCACGCCGAGGCCGAGCCGGCATGCGAGCAGCGTCGCGATGCCCGGCACGAAGCCCTGCAGGAACGTGCACAGCGACCACAGCGTCATCGACCAGTAATAGGTGACCTTGCTGCCGAAGCGGTCGAGGAACAGGCCGCCGGGCACCTGCATCGCGACGTACGTCCACGAAAACGCGGAGAACATGATGCCCATCACGGCCGCGTTGATGCCGAGCTCCTTGGTGAGCTGCGGCGCAGCCACCCCCAGCACGGTGCGATCGAGATAGTTGATCATCGTGCCGATCGCGAGCAGCGCGAGAATCTTGTAGCGCGCCGACGTGCGCCGGACCGTGCCGGCCGCCTGGGCCGGCGCGGCATTCGTGTGAGTGGTGTGCTGCATGATTGTCTCCTGGTCTCTCTTTATGTATCTGTAAGGGGGTCAGCGCGCGACGAGCGACTGAAAGTGATCGAGCATCCGCTCGGCGTCGGGCGTGCGTCCGGTGAAGATCTCGAACGCGTCGACGGCCTGGTAGACGGCCATCCCGCCGCCGGGCAGCGTGGCGCAGCCGGCCGCGCGCGCGGCACGGACCAGTTCGGTTTCGAGCGGGAAATACACGATGTCGGCCACCCACATGCCCGCATGGAGCAGCTCGGCCGGCAGCGGCAGGCCCGGGTGCTTGGTCATGCCGGTCGGCGTCGCGTGGATCAGGCCCGTCGCGGCGCGCATCGCGGCCGCGAGAGGGTCGCCGGACGGAGCGCCGCCCGACGCGACCCGCGCCGCGGGGAAGCGCTGCTGCAACTCGGTCGCGAGCGTGGTGGCGCGCGTGCCGTCGACATCGAAAATCGTCAGTTCGGCCGCGCCCATCTGCAGCGCCGCGTGGGCCACGGCCGCGCCCGCGCCGCCCGCACCGAGCTGGACGACGCGCTCGAGCGACGCGTCGGGCAACCCGCGGCGGAACGATTTCGCGAAGCCCGACCAGTCGGTGTTGTGGCCGATCCGCTTGCCGTCCTTGAACAGCACGGTGTTCACCGCGCCGAGCGCGCGGGCGTCGTCCGACAGCGCGTCGAGGTGCTCGATCACGCGCTGCTTGCACGGGTGCGTGATGTTGAGCCCGTTGTAGCCCATCCGCTGCGCGGCATCGAGCAATTGCGGCAGCGCGTCGACGGTCACGCCGAGCACGTCGAGATCGATACGCCGGTACACGTAACCGAAGCCCTGGCGGAATCCTTCTTCCTCGTGCATCGCGGGTGACAGCGAGCCGCCGATGCCCTGGCCGATCAGGCCGATCAGAAACGACGGGCGGCTCATCGCGCGGCTTCCTGCGCAAACAGCGTCGCCAACCGCTGCAGCGCGAACACGTAGCCTTCGGTGCCGCAGCCGCAGATCACGGCTTCGGCGACCGCCGACACATAGGAATGGTGGCGGAACGCCTCGCGACGATGCACGTTCGAGATATGTACTTCAATCACCGGCTTCGCGATCGCGGAAAGCGCGTCGGCCAGCGCCACCGACGTATGCGTATAGGCGGCCGGGTTGATCACGATGCCGTGCGTGTCGTGACGCGCGGCATGCAGCCAGTCGATCAGCTCGTGCTCGGCATTCGACTGGCGGAACTCGATCTCCAGCCCGAGCCCTTCTGCTGCGGTGCGGCAGCGCTGCTCGACGTCGGCGAGCGTTTCCGCGCCGTAGATGTGGGGCTGGCGCGTGCCCAACAGATTCAGGTTCGGGCCGTTCAGCACCAGCACCTTGTGCTTGCTCATGGTGATTCTGCTCCTAAAATAGGGGCAGACCGTGGCAGGCGCCGCCCCGAAAACATCGGAATTTGGCGCTAGTGTGCGCCCGCGCAAGCAGGCTGTCTTTTCGGGTTTTCGCTAATTTGTACCACCTAGTTAGTTTGTACAATACGGATTACTAGCCCAGTAAATTCGGGATATGGCGTCCGTCCGGAACTCAACGACTGGTTCATTCAGGGCCGGTTCGACCGACGCCATGCCCCGCTCATCCGCAGGAATCGCCCCATGCAGCGCTCGATCGCCACCGTGTCACTGTCCGGCACGCTCGCCGAGAAGCTCGCCGCCATCCAGGCCGCAGGCTTCGACGGCGTCGAAATCTTCGAAAACGACCTTGTGTACTTCGACGGATCGCCCGCCGACGTCCGGCGCATGGCCGCCGATCTCGGCCTCGACATCGTGCTGTTCCAGCCGTTTCGCGACTTCGAGGGCGTGAGCGCGGCCCAGCTCGCCCGCAACCTCGATCGCATCAAGCGCAAGTTCGACGTGATGCATGCGCTCGGCACCGACCGCATCCTCGTGTGCAGCAGCGTGTCGGCCGACACGATCACGGACGACGGGCTGCTCGTCGACCAGCTCGGTGCGCTCGCCGAAGCCGCCCGGCAGGCCGGCGTGGTCGCCGCGTACGAAGCGCTCGCGTGGGGCCGCGTCGTGAACCGGTACGGCCACGCGTGGAAACTCGTGAACGCCGTGAACAGCCCGCACCTCGGCCTCGCGCTCGACAGCTTCCACACGCTGTCGCTCGACGATTCGCCGGACGCGATCGCCGACATTCCCGGCGACCGGATCGCGTTCGTGCAGATCGCCGATGCGCCGAAGCTCGCGATGGACGTGCTCGAATGGAGCCGCCACTACCGCTCGTTCCCGGGCCAGGGCGACTTCGACCTCGCGCGTTTCACCGCGCGGGTGATCGAGTCGGGCTACACGGGGCCGCTGTCGCTCGAGATCTTCAACGACGGCTTTCGCGCGGCGCCGACCGCGATCACGGCCGCCGACGGCCATCGCTCGCTGCTCTACCTGGAAGAACTGACGCGCGAGCGGCTCGCGCAGGACGGCCGCGCACCGGCCGCCGGCCAGCCGCTCTTCGCGCCGCCGGCACCGCCCGCGCACGTCGGGTTCCAGTTCATCGAATTCGCGGTCGACGCCCAGGCGGCGGCGACCGTCGGCGAATGGCTCGGCAGGATGCGCTTCCGGCTCGCCGGCCGCCATCGCTCGAAGGACGTGACGCTGTTCCAGCACGGCGCCGCGTCGATCGTGCTGAACGCCGAGCGCGACTCGTTCGCCGATGCGTTCTTCCAGCAGCACGGGCTGTCGCTGTGCGCGTCGGCGTTCCGCGTCGACGATGCGAAGGTGGCATTCGAACGCGCGGCCGGCTTCGGCTATGCGCCGTTCTCCAGCCGCGTCGGGCCGAACGAGCGCGTGCTGCCGAGCGTGCAGGCGCCGGACGGCAGCCTCGAGTATTTCGTCGACGAAACGCCGAATGCGCCGACGCTGTATGAATCGGACTTCGTGCTGACCGACATCGACGGCCCGAGCGAAGTCGGCCCGCTGACGGGCATCGACCATGTGTGCCTCGCGCTGCCGGCCGACGCGCTCGACACATGGATCCTGTTCTTCAAGACGGCGTTCGGCTTCGAGGCCGAGCGCAGCTGGCTCGTGCCCGACCCGTACGGGCTGATGCGCAGCCGCGCGGTGCGCAGCGCCGACGGCTCGGTGCGGATCGTGCTGAACGCATCGGTCGACCGTCACACGGCCGTCGCCGTATCGCTCGACCGCTACCACGGCACGGGGCTGAACCACGTCGCATTCCGCACGGACGACATCGTGAAGACGGTCGCCGCGTTCGCGGCCGACGGCGTGCCGTTCCTGCGCATTCCGCCCAACTACTACGACGATCTCGCCGCACGCTACGCGCTGCCGGACGAACTGATCGACACGCTGAGCGCCCATCACCTGCTGTACGACCGCGACGAACACGGCGGCGAATTCCTGCATGCGTATACAGAGCTGGTCGACAACCGCTTCTCGCTCGAAATCGTCGAGCGGCGCGGCGGATACGACGGCTACGGCGCGGCGAACGCGGCCGTGCGGCTCGCCGCGCAGGCGCAGCGCAGGAAATAAGGGAAGGACGCGAATCGGGATTCGGGGGCCGGACCCTAGACGTGGTCGGCGGCCGACACAAAGGGCCACATCCTGCGCGCACCATCATGGTGAATCGTGCGGGCCGCGGACCAGCCCGCGCGGCCGGCCGCGATCGGGGCAGAAGCCGCGCTGCGTATGACGTTACATCCCGTAACCTGTACCGCAGCGCAGCATCCCGCCGCCCGCCACGGTTTTAAGAATCGCTTAAGTCTTCGACGGCACCATCCGCAACCAGTACCCGATGGTTATCTTGAAAAGGAGGAAAGCGATGAGCGCCGTAGAAGCACCCGCGGGCCGCCCGGCCGCGCCCCCTGCAAAGAAGACGATGCTGCGCCGCCTGCTCAGTCATCATGAAATCGCGACGCTGCTCGTGCTGCTGCACGCGCCGATCGGCGCGAACGCCAAACCCGAATTGCCTGCGCTGCAGGAAGCCGGCCTCGTCGAGATGGTCAAGCTCGACCCCGATACGGCACCGAGCTTCCGGCTGACCGAAGACGGCACGGCCATCCTGAAAGGGCTCGGCTACCGCTGAGCCGCCGTTTTCCCCGCCTTCCCGCACTGCCCCCATCCCTGCGACGCGCCGGCACGTCCGGCACGCCGCGTCACCCTGCCCGCTCCTGCAGCGTCAACCGGTATTCCGTCGGCGTCACGCCGACCGTCGCCTTGAACTGGCGCGTGAATGCGCTGTGATCCGTATAGCCGCATAGCGCCGCGACATCGGTCACCTTGTCGTGGGTGACGAGCAGCGCGGTAGCCGCATCGAGCCGCGTCTTCAGCAGCACCTGGCGCGGCGTCAGGTGGAACACCTTGTGGAAGTAGCGTTCGAGCTGCGCGACCGACATCCCGGCCATCTGCGCGAGGTGCTTCAGGTTCAGCGGCTGCACGTAGTGATCCTGGATGTGCTGGACCACGTCGGCGAGCCGGCTGTACGCCGGGTGCGATCCCTCGTGCGCCTTCAGGTCGCGCGAAATGCCCGCGAGGCCGACCACCCTGCCCGCGGCGTCGCGCAGCGGCTCCTTGCAGGTCAGGCACCAGCCCGGCTGGCGGCCCGGATACAGGTGCAGTTCGAGCTGGTCCATCAGTTGCTGGCCGGCGTTGATCGTCGCCATGTCCTGCTCGAAATAGCTGCGGCCGAAGCGGCGCGGAAACACTTCGTCGGCCGTCTTGCCGAGCAGGCCGCGCTTGTCCTTGTAGCCGCAGCGCATCGCCAGCGTGCGATTGACGATCGCGTAGCGGCCGGTCTCATCCTTCACGAAGAACGCGACGTCCGGCAGCGCATCGAACACCGGTTCGAGCAGGCGGAAGTGCGCGAGCATCGCGCCGAGATCGGCGTTGTCGGGCTGGTAGCGCAATGGTTCGGGCAGGCTCATGGGCGGTACGGCAAGCAAGGTCGTCATCCCGGCAACCGCTATGCGAGTGGCAGATGGCGTCGATTATAGAAGCGCCCCTTCGATCGCGTCGCGCCGAGCGCGGGGCAGGCAAGCAGGCGGTGGCGGCCGGTCGCATCGTGCATCCCGACCGGCCCTCGTCGGCCGTCGACACAGGTTGTGCGCGCAACCACTGCGAAACGCGTGCGTAGCCGGCCGCGGTTCCGCTTCCGCCGCTGCCGGCGTATCGCGTCGACACACCGGCACCACCCATCCGAATTCACCATCCTAAAAATGCGGACGACCCGCGTCTTGGCGCGTTTGCGCATTCGTCATGACGATTTCGGCATATATCAGGGTTATCGACGATATGCCGATATCGTCGCCGGCCGCGCACCGAACGCGCAAGACGCGCGCATTTTCGCTATCTAGACTTCGCTTCACGGTCACGAGACGACATCCCGCCACTGCAGCAATCGGCACGCACGGCCCACCGCATCCGCCGTCGCGCACGCCGATTCCGGCACAGCGCGGGCAGCACGCGGCGCGCCTGCACGGCCCGTCGCATCGGCCTGCCGACCGAACCGTCTCGACCGGTTTACCGGCGCCGGCCCGCAAGCCGGCGGCGGCCCAACCACGCCATCAAGGGGAAGTGAAAGTGAAGCTGAAGGTATCGCACGTCGCGCTGGCCGCTGCCTGCGCACTGTCGGGCGCGCACGCCATCGCCGCCGACGTCGTCAAGATCGGTTTCGCCGCACCGCTGACGGGCCCGCAATCGAACTACGGCACGGACATGCAGAAGGGCGTGCAGCTCGCGATCGCCGATTTCAACGCGACGCGTCCGACGATCGGCGGCAAGCCCGTCACGTTCCAGCTCGACTCGCAGGACGACCAGGCCGACCCGCGCACGGGCACGACCGTCGCGCAGCGGCTGATCGACGACAACGTCCGCGGGGTCATCGGCCACTTCAACTCGGGGACGAGCATTCCGGCATCCGACCTGTACGATCGCGCAGGGTTGCCGCAGATCTCGATGGCGACGTCGCCGCAATACACGGCGCGCGGCTACAAGACGACCTACCGGCTGCTGACGAGCGACGCGCAAGCGGGCCGCATCGTCGGCACGTACGCGGTGAAGACGCTGCGCTTCAAGCGCATCGCGATCATCGACGACCGCACGGCCTACGGCCAGGGCATCGCCGACGAATTCGCGAAGGCCGTGGAGGCGGCGGGCGGCACGATCGTCAAGCGCGACTTCACGAACGACAAGGCGCTCGACTTCTCCGCGATCCTGACCAACCTGAAGGGCGCCAATCCGGACGCGATCTTCTACGGCGGCGGCGACGCGCAATCGTCGCCGATGATCCGCAAGATGCGCCAACTCGGGATGAAGTCGGCGTTCGTGACGGGCGAGATGTCGCGCTCGCCGACCTTCCTGAAGGTCGGCGGCGATGCGGCCGAAGGCGCGATCGTCTACATGGGCGGGCTGCCGAAGGAAAAGATGCCGGGCTTCGCCGGCTACGCGGCGCGCTACAAGGCGCGCTTCAACGAAGACGTGATCACCTACTCGCCGTACTCGTATGACGGCACGATCGCGCTGCTCACCGCGATGAAGGACGCAAACTCGACCGACCCGAAGGTGTACACGCCGTATCTCGGCAAGGTGTCGATCAAGGGCGTGTCGGCGCCCAGCGTCGCGTACGACGCGAAGGGCGACCTGAAGGATGCGCCGGTGACGATCTACAAGGTCGAGCACGGCGCGTTCAAGCCGGTCGATACGATCGCCGGCAACTGATAGCACGACCCTGCCCCGCGCGGCGCGCCAGCGGCTCACCGGCCGCCCGCGCCGCGCGCGCTTCGGCTGCACGGCCCGAAGCCATCCTCGGCGAGCACCCGCACACCCGTGCGCGTGCCGCGCGTGCCGGGCGTGCATTTCGCGCTCCTGTAGAATCCTCCCACCCCGCTTTGACGCTTCGTCTCCGCCGTGCCCCATCCCGGTGCGGCGGCGCGTGTTCCGTGCCCCATCCGGCACCCGGCACGCTTTCGACGACGCAGGCCGCGCCTAGTCCAGCCAATAGCGGGCTCTGGAGACGCAGCACCGACAACTACATTCGAAAACCGATCGTCCTGACCATGCAAGCTTCCGAATTGAGCGGCGTGCCTCGCGCCGCCGAACGCGCGCTCACGCGCAGCGACTATAAAACCCTTGGCCTTGCCGCACTCGGCGGCGCCCTCGAGTTCTACGACTTCATCATCTTCGTGTTCTTCGCCCCGGCGATAGGACTGCTCTTCTTCCCGCACGACATTCCCGACTGGCTGCGCCAGTTGCAGACGTTCGGCATCTTCGCGGCCGGCTATCTCGCGCGCCCGCTCGGCGGCGTGATCATGGCGCACTTCGGCGACCTGTTCGGCCGCAAGCGGATGTTCACGCTGAGCGTGCTGATGATGTCCGTGCCGACGCTGCTGATGGGCCTGCTGCCGACCTACGACTCGATCGGTATCCTCGCGCCGGTGTTGCTGCTGCTGTTCCGCGTGCTGCAGGGCGCGGCGGTCGGCGGCGAAGTGCCGGGCGCGTGGGTGTTCGTGTCCGAGCATGTGCCGTCGCGCCACATCGGCTACGCATGCGGCACGCTGACCGCGGGGCTCACGGCCGGCATCCTGCTCGGCTCGCTCGTCGCCGCAGGCATCAACAGCCGTTACTCGAGCGCCGAAGTCGGCGCGTTCGCATGGCGAATCCCGTTCCTGCTGGGCGGCGTGTTCGGGCTGTTCTCCGTGTACCTGCGCCGCTGGCTGCATGAAACGCCGGTGTTCGCCGAGATGAAGGCGAAGAAGGCGCTCGCGGCCGAGATTCCGCTGAAGGCCGTGCTGCGCGACCATGTTCGCGCGGTGATCGTGTCGATGCTGCTCACGTGGATGCTGTCGGCCGCGATCGTCGTCGTGATCCTGATGACGCCCGCGCTGCTGCAGAAGCAGTTCCACCTGACGCCCGCGACGACGCTGTTCGCGAACAGCGTCGCGACGCTGTGCCTGACGGCCGGCTGCATCACCGCGGGTTCGCTCGCGGGCTGGATCGGCGCGAAGCGCGTGCTCGGCATCGGCGGCATCGGGCTGGCCGCGTGCTACTACCTGCTGTTCGTGCAGGTTGCGGCCGACGCGTCGACGCTGCCGCTCTACTACGGGATCGCGGGCTTCATGGTCGGCACGATCGGCGCGGTGCCGTTCGTGATGGTCAAGAGCTTCCCGGCCGTCGTGCGCTTCTCGGGCATCTCGTTCTCGTACAACGTCGCGTATGCGATCTTCGGCGGCCTCACGCCGGTGATCGTGTCGCTGATGATGAAGTCGAATCCGCTCGCGCCGGTCGCGTACGTCGCCGCGATCTGCGTGCTCGGCGCGATCGCCGTGCAGTTCTCGAAGGACGCAAAGGACGTGAAGGGCACGCACTGAACGCCGGCGCGCGCGCCCGTTCCATGAACAAAGGGCCGAATCCCGCGGGATTCGGCCCTTTCTTTTGGTTCTTCGCAGGAAACCGTGGAGGGTTTGAGGGCGATTGCGTAATCTGACGCCTGACTTTAGGAGGTCAGGAGGAAGAATTGCTCGATCGCAAGGCACTTCAAGCGCTGGGTTGCTGGACCGGCTATCGGTTAGAGCGGGTGGAATGGCCGGAAGGAGAAAGCCACACGCTGTCGCTGTATCTGAAGCCGGTCAGCAAGGTGATGTACTGCGAACAATGCGGGGCGCGCTGCCAGCAGATCCAC
>NZ_MDEQ02000049.1 GCF_001883705.2 Burkholderia catarinensis | reverse complement strand
CGGTGGCGGCCATGGCGACGGTGACGGCGGTGGTCACGGCACTGGTAGCGGCCATGGCGACGGTGGCGGTAGCCACGGCACCGGTGGCGGCCATGGCGACGGTGACGGCGGCGGTCACGGCACTGGTAGCGGCCATGGCGACGGTGGCGGTAGCCACGGCAACGGTGGCGGCCATGGTGACGGTGACGGCGGTGGTCACGGCACTGGTAGCGGCCATGGCGACGGTGGCGGTAGCCACGGCACCGGTGGCGGCCATGGCGACGGTGACGGCGGCGGTCACGGCACTGGTAGCGGCCATGGCGACGGTGGCGGTAGCCACGGCACCGGTGGCGGCCATGGCGACGGTGACGGCGGCGGTCACGGCACTGGTAGCGGCCATGGCGACGGTGGCGGTAGCCACGGCACCGGTGGCGGCCATGGTGACGGTGACGGCGGTGGTCACGGCAATGGTAGCGGCCACGGCAATGGCAGTGGCGGCGCGGGCAACGGTGGCGGTAACGGCAACGGTGCCGGTGCCGGTGCCAGTGGCAATGGCAACGGCGGCCACGGCAATGGCGGCGGCAATGGTAACGGCAACGGCAGTGGAGGCGCCGGGAATGGCGGTGCCAACGGTGTCGGCAATGGCCACGGCAGCGGCAGCGGCAACGGCAACGGCGGATCGTCCGGAGGCAACCACTGACCCGAAGCGTTGCCTGGCCGGGTGCGGTCAGAGCATCTCGAGCGCGCGCTTGCTGCGTGGCGGACGGAAATACGCGTCCAGCTGCGCGCGCTCGTCAGCGCTCAACACGAAATCGAGCGCGGCACGGTTGTCGCGCACGTGTTCGATCCGCGACGCCTTCGGGATCGCGAATACACCCGGCCGCGCGAGCACCCATGCCAGCGCGACGCGCATCACCGACACGCCGCGCAGCCGCGCGATCTCGTCGAGCGGCGAGCGCTTCGGCAGCCGCCCGTGATCGACCGGGCTGTAGGCCATCGCGGGCATCCGGCGGTCGGCGAGCCACGGCAGCAGGTCGAATTCCGGGCCGCGCCGCGAGATGTTGTAGAGGATCTGGTTGGTCGCGCACGCACCGCCGCCCGCTTCGTCGACGAGCTCGGCCATGTCGGCCGTATCGAAGTTGCTCACGCCCCAGTGACGGATCTTGCCCGCGCGCCGCAACGCTTCGAAGCCTTCGACCGTCTCCTCGAGCGGCACCGAGCCGCGCCAGTGCAGCAGGTACAGGTCGAGGCGATCGGTACGCAGGCGCTTGAGGCTCGCGTCGCACGCGGCGACGACGCCGCGCCGGCTCGCGTGGTGCGGGTAGACCTTGCTGACGAGGAACACTTCTTCACGCAGGCCCGCGAGCGCCTCGCCGACGAGTTCCTCGGTCGCGCCTTCGCCGTACATCTCGGCCGTGTCGACCAGCGTCATCCCGAGTTCGACGCCTTCGCGCAGCGCGGCGATCTCGTCCGCGCGGCGGGCCGGCCGCTCGCCCATTTCCCAGGTGCCCTGGCCGAGCTTAGGAATGGTCTCGCCGTCCGGCAGGACGACCTTGGCGATCGTGTCTGTCATGCGTTCCTCGTTGCGGATTCGTGGCCGCGCACCGCGGCCCAGCCATGGAATACGTCGCGTCAGTGTAGTCAATCGGCGCGCCCGCGGCCTATTGCACGGCAAAAACCGGCTATAACGGTGCCGCATGATGACTTAGAATGGCCGCAACCTGATCGATACCTATTCCATGAAGGCACCCACGGACGACCGCTGGCAGGACTTGCGCCCCGACCCCGACAACGACACGCCGCTCTACCTGCAACTCGCCCGCAAGCTCGGCGACGCGATCCACGACAACCGCTGGACGGCCGGTGAAGCACTGCCTTCGGAGCGCGTGCTGTCCGACGCGCTCGGCGTGTCGCGCATCACCGCGCGCAAGGCGATCGCGCTGCTCGTCGAGCAGGGCTTGATCCGCCGCACGCAGGGCGCGGGCAACTTCATCCAGTTGCGCTACGAGGATCCGCTGTCGCGGCTGTCGAGCTTCAGCGAAATGCTCGAGCGCCGCGGCTTCAAGCCGAGCTCGCAATGGCTCGCGCGCGAGATCCAGCCCGCGAACCGCGACGAGGTGATCCAGCTCGGGCTGTCGCCGGCCGCATCGGTCACGCGCCTGAAGCGCCTGCGCCTGGCCGACGGCATCGTGATGGCCGTCGAGAACTCGACGTTCCCCGCGACGCTGATTCCCGATCCGGAGGCGATCGGCGGCTCGCTGTACAGCTATCTCGAAGCGCGCGGCACGCCGATCGTGCGCGCGCTGCAGCATTTCCGCGCGGTCAACGCGACCGACGAGATCGCCGA
This sequence comes from Burkholderia catarinensis, assembly GCF_001883705.2. Taxonomy (GTDB): domain Bacteria; phylum Pseudomonadota; class Gammaproteobacteria; order Burkholderiales; family Burkholderiaceae; genus Burkholderia; species Burkholderia catarinensis. The sequence continues at coordinate 18,953 of NZ_MDEQ02000049.1, read as the reverse complement.
ACAGATGGGCATCGCGCCGCACGACGCGCTGCTGCTGATCACGCGGATCGGCTATACGTCAGACCAGCGCGCGATCGAACTGACCGATACCTACTGCCGCAACGACTACTACGACTTCGTCGTCGAGCTGCGCAAGTAACGCCAGCCGCGCCGCCGGCGCTCACTGCCAGCGCGCATCGTCGGTGCCGAGCGGCACGGGCGGGCGAGCGAACGACGGCGGCGTCGCCGACAACCGCTCGGCCGGCCGCACGGTGTCGAGCATGCCGAACGGCGACGCGATGCGCTCGATCCGGTCGCGCACGTCGGCGGCCGCGAGATCGGGCGCCTGCAGGCCGTCCGGCACGACGCCGAACGACTGCAGCCAGCGCCCCGTCTGCGCGAGCGACAGCCGCACGTGCCAGCTCCCCCCTTCGCGCGCCCGGCGCGCGAGCGCGACCATCGCGCCGAACGCCGCGAGATAACCCGTCGCATGATCGAGCGCCTGGCACGGCAGATGGCGCGGCTCGTGCGCGTGCGCGGCCTGCTGCTCCTGCCATGCGATCCCGCTCGCCGACTGCACGAGGCTGTCAAAGCCGCGCCGCGCCGCCCACGGCCCCGCATGCCCGTACGCGGACACCGACACGCACACGATGCCGGGCCGCAACTCCGCCAGCGTCTGCGGCGCGAAGCCGCGCGCCGCAAGCGCGCCGGGCCGGTACGACTGCAGGAACACATCCGCGTCGCGCGCGAGCGCGTGCAGCGTATCGACGCCCGCCGCGTCGCGCAGGTCGATCCACGTCGAACGCTTGCCGCGCCCGTTGTCGATCACGAGCGGCGCGATGTTCGGCAGGTGCGGGCCGTTGACGAGCAGCGTCTGCGCGCCGTGCGACGCCAGCGTGCGGCCCGCGACCGGCCCCGCGATGATGCGCGTGAGATCGAGCACGCGCACGCCGGCGAGCGGCGGGCCGGCCTCGCCGCGGCCGATCGGCTCGACCGGCGCGTCGCCGATCCGCTCGATCTCGAACAGCGGCAGCGACGCGATCGCGCGCGCCTGTTCGTGCGCCGCCCATTCGTCAGGCATTCTGATCAACGCCGCGCACAGACCGGCCTCGGCCAGCGCGGTATCGAGCGCCGCGCCGTCCCACGTCCGGATCGCCGCGGCGACGTCGGCCGGCTGCGGGCCGCAACCGAGCACGTCGAGGATCCCGTGCAGGTGATGCGGGAAGTTCGCGTGCAGTTGAATCCAGCGCCCGTCGCCCGTCTCGAAGAAGCCCGTCACCGGATGACGCAACTCCGGCGGCGGGCCGTCGTCCACGCGCAGATAGCGTTCGCTGCGGAACGCGACGAGCGCGTCGCGCACCGACACGTCGACGGATTGCGCGGCGCCCGTGCGAAGCCGGTGGCATTCGGCCGCCGCGAGCCCGGCTGCGGCGATCGTCGCCGCAGCGAGCGTGCCGATCCGGAACGTCGACGGCAGCGTCGGGTCCTGCCCCGTCACGGTCGCGCGGGCCAGCGCGTCGGGGTCGCCGTGTGCGAGTTGCCACAGATGCGTCAATGCGAGTTCGGGGGTCATGGTGAGATAGGCGTGGTAAGAGGAGACGAAATCGAGTCTAGAATTCGCGACACGCACGATCAATCTTGATTGCGCAAATCAATACATAACGAATAGTTGTAGCGGGGCCGCGCTTCATGCGCCCCGACAGGAGCGATCGGCATGACATCCTTCAGCGCGCAGGAAGCCGCGGGCATCCTCGGTGTCAGCGTGAGCACCCTCTATGCGTACGTGAGCCGTGGCCTGCTGCGCTCGCTGCCCGACGGCGCGACCAAGCGCCGCTGCTACGACGCGGACGAGGTGCGCCTGCTCGCACGCCGCCGCGCCGACGCGAAACGCTCGGGCGGCGTCGCCGAGCGTTCGCTCGACTGGGGCGTGCCGGTGCTCGAATCGCGAATCACGCAGATCGCCGACGGCCGCCTGCGCTACCGCGGCGCCGATGCGATCGCGCTTGCCGACGACGCGACACTCGAAGAGACGGCCGCGAGGCTGTGGGACTGTCCGCCCGCGCGGCTTGCCGACGCGTCGCTCGCGTCGACCGGTTTCGACGCCGCGCAGTGGGACGACTGGGCGCGCCGCTGGGCGCATCTCGCGCCGCTCGAGCGCACGCTGGTGCTGCTGCCTGCCGCAGCCGCGTCGCTGCCGCGCCTGTGGGCGCAGGGGCGCGACGCGCAGCTCGATTCGGCCACGCTGCTGCTGCGCGTCGCGACGGCCGCGCTCGCCGGCATCGCGCCGGGCGATGCGCCCGTGCACCGGCAGCTCGCTGCCGCGTGGCGCGTGCGACGGCGCGACGAAGCCGACCTGCTGCGCCGCGCGCTCGTGCTGTGCGCCGATCACGAACTGAATCCGTCGACCTTTGCGGTGCGCTGCATCGCGTCGACCGGCACCCACCTGTTCGGCGCGATCGCGGGCGGGCTCGCTGCGCTGTCGGGGCCGCGCCACGGCGGCGAGACCTTTCGCGCGGGCACGCTGCTCGACGAAGCGGCCCGCGCCGCCGACCTCGATCGCTACCTCGCGCTGCGGCTTGCGCACGACGAACGGGCGGACGGCGCCCGCACGGCACTATCCGGCTTCGCGCACCCGCTCTATCCCGACGGCGACCCGCGCGCGCTGGCGCTGCTCGATGCGCTGCACGCCGCGGCGCCCGACCGCCCGGCGCTGCATGCGGCGCGCACGCTCGCCGCGCGCGTCGAAGCGGCGACGGGCCTGCGGCCGGCGATCGATTTCGCGCTCGCGGTGCTGGAGCGCACGCTCGCGCTGCCGGACGGCGCGGCGTTCACGCTGTTCGCGGCCGGCCGCACGGCCGGCTGGATCGCGCATGCGCTCGAACAATACGCGGACGGGAAACTGATCCGGCCCCGGGCGCGCTACGTCGGCAGCGACGCAGCCGCATGACGCCGGCCGTCGCGCCACGCGACGAGCGGCCGCCACCACGCGTGCGCGACGCGCATGGCCGGGGCCGCGAGCGGACCGAACGCGAACGTCGCGCCGTGCGGCCCCGCGCTGACCCACACGCGCATGCCGGGCATGAACGTCAGTGAATCGCCGGTGCCGAGCCAGTGATCGTCGGGCCGGCCCTCGATCGTCACCCATACTTCGCCGTCGGCCACCTGCAGTGCAGTGCGATCGACGATCCGCCACCGTCCCGCCGGCTCGTCGCCGTCGATCACGTAGAGTCTCAGTTCGCGCATGGCAGCCTCCTGGTCGCACGGGTTCGATAGCACCAGTATTTCGGACAGTGGCAGCACACGGACAGATACGGTGACAGACACTTTCGGCTGAACTGTACTGGTCAACCGACGGGGACGGGGACGGGCACCCGCCGGCCGGACTTCGCATCGCCCCCGCGCCGAACCGGCACGGCACGGCGGCTTTCCCTACAATGTCGGCTGTCCCGCGCCACTGCCCAGCCTTCATGTTCCAGCACCCGCCTGCCGCCGCTCCCGGCGAAAAGAACCTCACCGTGATGCTCTGGCTCGTTGCGACGGGCTTCTTCATGCAAACGCTCGATGCGACGATCGTCAACACGGCGCTGCCGTCGATGGCCGCGAGCCTCGGCGAATCGCCGCTGCGGATGCAGTCGGTCGTGATCGCGTACTCGCTGACGATGGCGGTGATGATCCCCGTGTCGGGCTGGCTCGCCGATACGTTCGGCACGCGGCGCGTGTTCTTCAGCGCGATCCTGGTGTTCTCGCTCGGCTCGCTGCTGTGCGCGAACGCGCATACGTTGCAGCAGCTCGTCGCATTCCGCGTCGTGCAGGGGGTCGGCGGCGCGATGCTGCTGCCGGTCGGGCGGCTCGCGGTGCTGCGCACGTTCCCGGCCGAGCGCTACCTGTCCGCCCTGTCGTTCGTCGCGATTCCCGGCCTGATCGGCCCGCTGATCGGGCCGACCCTCGGCGGCTGGCTCGTGAAGATCGCGTCGTGGCACTGGATCTTCCTGATCAACGTGCCGGTCGGCGTCGCGGGCTGCGTCGCGACCTTCTATTCGATGCCCGATTCGCGCGACCCGGCCGTCGGCCGCTTCGACCTGAAGGGCTATCTGCTGCTGACGATCGGCATGGTCGCGATCTCGCTGTCGCTCGACGGGCTCGCCGATCTCGGGATGCAGCACGCGGCCGTGCTCGTGCTGCTGATCCTGAGCCTCGCGTGCTTCGTCGCATACGGGCTGTATGCGGTGCGCGCGCCGCAACCGATCTTCTCGCTCGAGCTGTTCAGGATCCACACGTTCAGCGTCGGGCTGCTCGGCAACCTGTTCGCGCGGATCGGCAGCGGCGCGATGCCGTACCTGATCCCGCTGCTGCTGCAGGTGAGCCTCGGCTACTCGGCGTTCGAGGCCGGGCTGATGATGCTGCCGGTGGCGGCGGCCGGGATGTTCTCGAAGCGGATCATCACGCGCCTGATCACGCGGCACGGCTACCGCAAGGTGCTGCTCGCGAACACGATCATGGTCGGCGTGATGATGGCGAGCTTCGCGCTGATGCACGACACGGTGCCCGTCTGGGTGAAGGTCGTGCATCTCGCGCTGTTCGGCGGCTTCAATTCGATGCAGTTCACCGCGATGAACACGCTGACGCTGAAGGATCTCGGCACGGGCGGCGCGAGCAGCGGCAACAGCCTGTTCTCGCTCGTGCAGATGCTGTCGATGAGCCTCGGCGTCACGGTCGCGGGCGCACTGCTCGCGACGTTCACCGGCATGCTGCGCACCGTGACGCCGAGCAACACGCTGCCCGCGTTCCATGCGACATTCATCTGCGTCGGGATCATCACGGCCGCGTCCGCGTGGATCTTCGCGCAGCTCGCGCCCGAGATCCGCAGCACCGCACGCAAGACCGACCCGTCCGAGCGCGCGTGACGCCCGGCGCGCGCCGAACCGGGTCGACGCGCACCATTTCGGTGCAGCGCGGCCCTGCCATGTGCCCGCCACGCCCCGCATGTTGGGCGCGACGTGCCGCCGCACGCGGTACGATGCCGTGCACGCTTCTTGCTCGCCTATTCTCTAGGTAAACTGGCAGTCTTCCTTCGGCCGACATCATGAGCATGATCGAAATCGATCCCCCCGGCTTTCAGCCGCCCCGCCCCGTCGCCGGCGACGACGGGAACCGGCGCACCGTGCTGTACGGCGGCTACACCGTGTTCAGCGTGTTCCAGCCCGTTTTCTCCGTGTCGCACCGCCGCGCGATCGGCTATCACGCATCGCTGCGCGCGCACGACGAGGGAAGCCGCCAGGTGGCGTCGCACGAGGTGTTCACGCAGGCGGCGCGGCGCGGCGACCTACTCGAGCTCGGCCGGCTCGCCGAATCGCTGCATCTCGGCAACTTCCACGCGTTCGACAGTCACGACGAATGGCTCTTCCTGAGCCTGCATCCGGCCGCGCTGATGGACACCGTCTACGGCGACGCAATGCTCGCGAACCTGAAGGCGCTCGGGCTGCCGCCGCACCGCGTCGTGCTGGAGGTGCCCGAACAGGCGGGCGGCGAGACGCCGCGCTACGCGGCGATCGTCGACGGGCTGCGCAAGGCCGGCTTCCTGATCGCGCTCGTCGGGTTCGGCGCGAAGCATTCGAACATCGACCGCGTGTGGCACCTGCATCCCGACATCGTCACGCTCGACCGCGGCATCCTCGCTCAGGCGAGCGAGCACTCGCATCTCGAACGCGTGCTGCCGGGGCTCGTGTCGCTGCTGCACGAATCCGGCCAGCTCGTGCTGATGGGCGGCCTCGCGACCGAGCGCGACGCGCTGATCGCGCTCGAATGCAACGTCGATTTCGTACAGGGCCAGTATTTCGCGGGACCGAGCGTCGAACCCGTGCAGCCGCAGGCCGCCGCGGGCTGCATGGATACGCTGTCGGCCGCGTTGAGGCTGCGCGTCGCGCAACGCGAGCGCAAGCAGGCGGAACGGCTCGCGCCGTACGTCGCCGCACTCGAGGAAGCGAGCCGGAAGCTCGGCGCGAACGAGCCGCTCACCGACGCGGCCGCGGCCGTGCTCGGGCTGCCCGAGACCGCGCGCTGCTTCCTGCTCGACGCGTCGGGGCGCCAGATCGGCGACAACGTGCTCGCACGCGGCAGCGTATCGCAGCGCGCCAAGCGCTTCCGCCCGCTGCTGCATTCCGAAGGCGCGAGCTGGGAGCGCCGCCCGTACTTCATCGACGCGATGCGCTCGCCGGGCCGCGTGCATCTGACGGCGCCCTACCTGTCGATCAACGAGGCGCACCTGTGCGTGACCGCGTCGGTCGCCGCGCCCGCCGCGACCGGCATGCAGGTGCTCTGCGTCGACATCAACTGGGAAGCGGCGCTCAACCGCGAATGAGCGTGGCGGCGCGCCGCCGTCACGCGGCGCCGGCCGCCTTGCGCACGATCAGACGGTGTACACGCTTGCCGGACGATGCGCTGACGACCTCGTGTTCGTCGACCACCTGCACGCCGGCGCCGAGCGCCGCATGCATCCGCGCCGAGTCGAGCGACGTATAGAGGCGGCCGCGCTCGTCGCGCAACGTGCCGTTTCCGGCCACCCGCCAGCTCAGGTACAGCGTGCCGCCCGGCATCAGCAGATCGGCCAGCCGTGCGGCGGCGGCCGCCGCGTCTGCCTGCTCGAGGTGCATGACGACCGTTTCGCACAGCACGTTGCGAAACGCGCCGGACGGCACGCCGGCCAGCGCCGGCAGCGCGGCCAGCTCGAAGGTCAGGTCCGGATGGTGCCGCCGCGCCTCGTCGAGTAGCGCGGCGCTCGCGTCGTAGCCGCGCACGTCGAACCCGCGCGAGGCGAGCCAGGCCGTATCGCGCCCGGCTCCGCAGCCGACGTCCGCGGTCGGCCCCGGCGAGAAATGCTGTTCGAGCAACGCGTACATGTCGTCGGGCACGGCCTGGTCGAGCCAGTCCTGCGCATATTGCGCGGCATGGGCATCGTAGGCGTCGAGAGTCGGGCGATCCACCATGGCGATTGCTCCGCATAGGCGTCGTATGACGCACCCCGCATCTTAGCCGTTGCGCGACCTATGCGGCGTCGCACGCAACGGGTTGCGCGTCGCCCTATGCGGCCCGCACGTCGCCCGCGTGCGGCGCCTGCGCGGTCAGCTCGGCCCACAGCGCATCGCCACGCCAGGCCGGACGCGCCGCGGCGTCACGCGTCGCCGCCGACTTCGCCGCGACGAGCACGAGCCGTGCAGCGGCCGCGGCGGCCGGATCGGTCGCGAACGCCACATCGGCCGGTGCGAGCGACGCGCGATAGCCGCGCTGGTCGGTCAGCGTGAGCCCGTGCAGATGAATCGTGTCACCGATCCGCGCACGGCCGACCAGCGTCACGTGCGCACCGAGCCGCGAGCCGACCGCCGAGATAGCAGCCGACGGCGCCCGCGCCGAACACGCGGACCGGCGCATCAGACATGCGAATGCGCGCCGCCATGCACGGGGCCGGCCCGCCGCTCGACTTCGCGGCGCACGTCGCCGCGCAGCCCCGCGAAGAACGCGACCTCGGCGACGACGAACAGCGGCCCGATCATCAGGCCGACCAGATCGTCGACAAACGCGGGCTTGCGCCCTTCGAACCAGTGCCCGACGAACTGCACGATCCAGCCGACGACGAACGCGCCGATGCCGATCGCGAGCCATTGCGCGGCAGGCAGCAACGCGAGCGCCTGCGCGGCCCACAGGCCGAGCGCGAACAGCGCGGTCATCACGATCCCGAACCGCAGGTCGAGACGCAGGTAGAACACCGCGAACGCGACGGCGAGCAGCAGCGCCGGCGACAGCGCGATGCCGGCCAGCATCCCGAGCGCCGGCCGCGACAGCAGCACCTCGACCGCGAACACGATCATCGGGATACCGACCAGATGCGTCGCGATGTTGCGCGCGTCGCGATGGTAGGCCGCATACTGGGAAAGATGGTCTTCGAGCGTCTTCATCGCGTCTCCTGATCGGTTATCGAGCGCTATGATGCGCGTCACGCCCGAGAACCTCTGTCAGCTACCCGACATCGCGTGCCCATGCCTTCTTCGCTCGCCCCGTACCTGCCGCAGATCGAAGCGAACCCGTGGTTCGCCGCGCTGCCGCCCGCATTGCGCGCGGACCTGCTCGCCCGCGCGGCACTGCGCCGCCTGCCGGCCGACCACGCGCTGTTCCGGCGCGGCGACCCGCCGTGCGGGCTGTACGCGGTACTGGCCGGTTCACTCACGATAGGTGCGGTCGACCCGCACGGCAAGGAAGCGCTGCTGACGGTGGCCGAGCCCGTCACGTGGTTCGGCGAGATCGCGCTGTTCGACGGCCAGCCGCGCACGCACGACGCGATCGCGCTCGACGACACGCTGCTGCTGCACGTCCCGCAGGCCGCGCTGCTCGCGATCCTTGATGCGACGCCGCAATACTGGCGGCAATTCGCGCTGCTGATGGCACAAAAGCTGCGCCTGAGCTTCCTGACCGTCGAATCGATGAGCGTGATGCCGGCCGCGCAGCGGCTCGCCGCCCGCCTGCTGATGATCGCCGACGGCTACGGCGGCATCAGCGCCGGGCGCACGCACATCCGGCTGTCGCAGGAAACGCTCGCGTCGATGCTGTCGCTGACGCGGCAGACCACCAACCAGTTGCTGAAGGCGCTGCAGGCCGACGGCGTCGTGCGGCTGCATGTCGGCGAGATCGAGCTGGTGGACCTCGACGCATTGCGCCGCGCGAGCGGGCTGCACGACGGCACGCACTGAACGCCGCGCTTTATCACCCGGTCTGGACCGATACGATCGTCGCGCCGCGTGACCTGGCCGCCGCGCTCGTCGCATTCGTCGCACTGGTGTTCTGGCGCATGCCGCCGTGGGCCGTCGTGATCGCGAGTGCGGCGCTCGGCCGGGTGCTCGGCATGTCCGCCTGATCCGGCAAACGCGGCACTGTCCGGCGAGACAAAAAACAAAAAGCCCTCGAAACGAGGGCTTCTTTCTTGGTGCCGCGCGCCGTGGCGGCGCGCAGGCGCCGGACTTACGCGAAGTTCTTCGCTGCGAAGTCCCAGTTCACGATGTTCCAGAACGCTTCGACGAACTTCGGACGCGCGTTGCGGTAGTCGATGTAGTACGCGTGTTCCCACACGTCGATCGTCAGCAGTGCCTTGTCGGCGGTCGTCAGCGGCGTCGCGGCGTTGCTCGTCGACACGATGTCGAGCGAACCGTCGGCCTTCTTCACGAGCCATGCCCAGCCCGAGCCGAACGTGCCGACTGCAGCCTTCGTGAACGCTTCCTTGAACGCGTCGTACGAACCCCACTTCGCGTTGATCGCGTCGCCCAGCGCGCCCGTCGGTGCGCCGCCGCCGTTCGGCGACAGGCTGTTCCAGAAGAACGTGTGGTTCCAGATTTGCGCGGCGTTGTTGAAGATGCCGCCCGACGACTTCTTCACGATCTCTTCCAGCGACAGGTTTTCGAATTCCGTGCCCGGGATCAGATTGTTCAGGTTCGTCACATAAGCCTGGTGGTGCTTGCCGTAGTGGTACTGGATCGTCTCGAGCGAGATGGTCGGCGCGAGTGCGTCTTCAGCGTACGGGAGCGGCGGGAGCGTATGAGCCATGGCGATTCCTTCGTTGAGTATGTAGGGGGGCTGTGTTGGATGCTGCCGAGCGTCCGATTGTAGGCGAGGACGAATAACCCCGCAAACTCACGGGCCATTTATCCGCGGTATGCGGAAAAGCGATGTTTGCGCAACGTCCGGCAGGACGAGCCCGACTATGCGCAGCATCCGTTCCCGTACACGATGCGGCCGTTGCAGCAAGCTTCGTTCCGCTTGCGCCGGTTACGTCAGATCGTATCGGTCAGCCGCGGCTGCACGTCGGCGAGCGACACGTCGGCCGAGCCTTCGGCGAGATGCACGGTCAGGCGCCGCTGCGGCTTCAGCGCGTTCGGCGCGCGCACCGCGCGGCCCGTCTGCGCATCGATCAGCGCCGCATAGCCGCGCTCGAGCGTGCGCTTCGGGCTCAGCACCTCGAGCCGCGCGGCACAGGCTGACACACGTGCCGTGTCGCGTTCGTGACGGCGCTGCAACGCAACCGCGAGACGTTGCGACAGCCCCGCGAGCGCCTGGCGCGCCTGTGACGCATCGGGCCGCGCGCGCTGCCAGCGCAGCTGCGCGAGCGCGAAACGCGCGCGTGCGTCGCGCACGGGCCGCGACGCCGCCGACGCCAGCCGCACCGCGAGCTGCTCGACGTGCGTGCGCTGCCGCTGCAGCCGCTCGGCCGGGCTCACGAGCCGGCGCGCGAGCCAGTCGAGCTGCTGCGCGCGCTGTTCGAGCCTGCGTTCCATGCCGCGCGCGAGCGCCCGCTGGCGGTCGCCGACCTCGCGCAGCAGCAGCGCACGCTGCGGGCTCGCAAGCTCGGCCGCGCCGGTCGGCGTCGGCGCGCGCACGTCGGCCGCGAAATCCGCGATCGTGAAATCGGTTTCGTGCCCGACGCCGCTGACGACCGGCAGCTCGCTCGCCGCGATCGCGCGCGCCAGCGCTTCGTCGTTGAACGACCACAGATCCTCGATCGAGCCGCCGCCGCGGCAGACCAGCAGCACGTCGACCTCGCGCCGCGCGTTCGCGGCCCCGACTGCCGCGACGAGCTTTTCGGCGGAACCGGCGCCCTGCACGGGCGCCGGATAGACGATCACCGGGATGTGCGGCGCGCGGCGTGCGAGCGTGGTCAGCACGTCGCGCAGCGCGGCGGCCTGCAGCGACGTGACGATGCCGATCGCGCGCGGATGGGCCGGCAACGGCCGCTTGCGCTCGGGCGCGAAGAGCCCCTCGCCCTCGAGCTGCGCCTTCAGCCGCAGGAACGCCTCGTACAGGCGCCCCTGCCCGGTGCGCCGTACGGCCTCGACGTTGAGCTGCACTTCGCCGCGCGGCTCGTACATCGTGACGACCGCGCGCACCTCGATCCGGTCGCCTTCGCGCGGCGTGAATTCCGCGTATTGCGCACGGCCGCGGAACATCACGCAGCGCATTTGCGCCTGCTGGTCCTTGATCGAGAAATACCAGTGGCCGCTCGCGGCGCGCGTGAAATTCGACACTTCGCCCGAAATCCACAGCAGCGGAAACGAGCGCTCGAGCATCGTCGAAATCGCGCGGTTGAGCGCCGAAACGGGAATCACTTCGTCACCGCCGCGGGTCGCGCCGGGTGCGGCAAAAGAGGAGTCGGAAGACATGGACGGTCGAATGAATGCTGGCGGCGACACGATAGTCCGACACGCGCGCGGCGTCCAGCGCCGGCCGCATTCGCCGCGCCGCGCGGAAGGTGTCCACACTTTGGCAACGGTCCATCTAAAACGCTTTAAAACTGCGGAAAAACCCAGGCAACTCTCGATAACACATTGATTTTTATATATTTTTAAACCTTTCAAAACTATTCCAATCCGATTCGAAGCCCACCCGGCGGGCGTTTGACGCAATCGAACCGGGAGTTCTTCACAGAGTTATCCACAAGGTGTTTCGATCCGGCCCCGCAGGCTGCGGCGGCCGGTCGCGCTTGCCGCGTCCGCCTGCGGCGCGCTAGAGTGCCGCCTTCCGCAGACCCCGCGGCATGCGCCGCCCAACGGAGAATCCGCCTTGACGAATCCGTCCCACGCCGCGGCGCACGACGCGCCGCGCCCGGCCCGATGAGCGCGCCCGGCGGCCCGCTCGCGCGGCTCGAAGCGCGCCTGACACGCGAATGGCAGCGGCGCGGCGCGCTCGCGTGGGCGCTCACGCCGTTCGCTTGCGTGTTCGGCCTGTGCGCGGCCCTGCGGCGCACCGCTTACGCACAGGGCTGGAAGCAGCCGGTCGACGTCGGCGTGCCCGTCGTCGTGGTCGGCAACGTGACCGTCGGCGGCACCGGCAAGACGCCGACCGTGATCGCGCTCGTCGACGCGTTGCGGGCGGCCGGCTTCACGCCCGGCGTCGTGTCGCGCGGCTACGGCGCGAACGTGAAGGCGCCGACCGCCGTCACGCCCGCGTCGCGGGCAGGCGCGGCCGGCGACGAACCGCTGCTGATCGCGCGCCGCACCGGCGCACCCGTCTGGGTATGCCCCGATCGCGTCGCGGCCGCGCGGGCGTTGCGCGCCGCGCATCCGGACGTCGACGTGATCGTCAGCGACGACGGCCTCCAGCACTATCGCCTCGCGCGCACGGTCGAGCTCGTCGTGTTCGACCACCGGCTCGGCGGCAACGGCTTCCTGCTGCCGGCCGGGCCGCTGCGCGAGCCGCTATCGCGGCACCGCGACGCCACGCTCGTCAACGATCCGTACAGCGGCACGCTGCCGCCGTGGCCCGACACCTACGCGCTCGCGCTCACGCCCGGCGCCGCGTGGCACCTCGACCAGCCCGCGCTGCGCCGCCCGCTGTCGCAATTCGCGAACGAACGCGTGCTCGCCGCGGCCGGCATCGGCGCGCCGGAACGCTTCTTCGCGACGCTGCGCGCGGCCGGTCTCGCGCCCGCGACGCGCGCGTTGCCCGACCACTACGCGTTCGCCGACAATCCGTTCGTCGACGACGCCGTCGACGCGATCCTGATCACCGAGAAGGATGCAGTAAAATTGGGCGCTTCCTGGCGCGACGCTCGACTGTGGGTCGTCCCCGTCGAAGCCGCGCTCGACCCTCGCCTCATTGCCCTCGTTGTGGAGAAACTCCGTGGACACTCGCCTGCTTGAAATCCTTGTGTGCCCTATCTGCAAAGGCCCGCTCCACTATGACCGTGCCGCGCAGGAGCTGATCTGCAACGCGGACAAGCTCGCCTACCCGATCCGCGACGGCATCCCCGTGATGCTCGTCGACGAAGCACGCCAGACCGTCGAAGGCACGCCGGTCGACCCGGCCGGCCGCTAAGCCGCCCGACGACGGCCTGGCCGCGGCCCATCCGCGGCCAGGCCGCCCAACCCGCCGGGCGACCGGCTCCAGACGCGCCGCCCGCGCCGTCCTTCTCACCGCTGCTCCCGATGACTCACCCGCAACCCTTCATCGCCGTCATTCCCGCCCGGCTCGCGTCGACGCGGCTCCCGAACAAGCCGCTCGCCGATCTCGGCGGCAAGCCGATGGTCGTGCGCGTCGCCGAGCGCGCGCGCGAAGCGGGCGCGCAGCAGGTGCTCGTCGCATCCGACGCACAAAGCGTGCTCGATGCGGCGCGCGACCACGGCTTCGAAGCGGTGCTCACGCGTGCCGACCATCCGTCCGGCACCGACCGGCTCGCGGAAGTCGCGGCGACGTTCGGGTGGAGCGACGACACCGTCGTCGTCAACGTACAGGGCGACGAACCGCTGATCGACCCCGCGCTCGTGCGCGACGTAGCGTCGCACCTGGCCGCGCATCCGGCCTGCGCGATCGCGACGGCGGCCCACCCGATCCACGACGCGGCCGACGTGTTCAACCCGAACGTCGTGAAGGTCGCGCTCGATGCGCAGAGCGTCGCGCTGTACTTCTCGCGTGCGCCGATTCCGTGGAGCCGCGACGCGTACCAACCGCACTGGCCCGACGTCGCGGCCATGCCAGCACCGGCTTTCCCGGTCTACCGGCACATCGGCCTCTATGCGTATCGCGCGCGTTTCCTGCGTACCTATCCGACGCTCGCGCAGGCGCCGATCGAACAGGCCGAGCAGCTCGAACAACTGCGCGCGATCTGGCACGGCGAGCGCATCGCAGTGCTGATCACCGCGAGCGCGCCCGAAGCCGGCATCGACACGCCCGCCGATCTCGCCCGCGTGCAGGCCCTTTTTCAGCCGGGTTCAAAATAACCCGTGGCATAATCAGGCGATTGTGCGAGCCGTCCGCGACCAGCGCGTCCTCGCTTGACCCCGCACGCGGCCCTGCCGGCAGCCGCGCGTCGCCAAAGCCGACGCGCCGCATCAGACCGGTCCGCCGCGCGCCAGGCAAGCCCCGCGCACACCGTCGCCGGCGCCTTTGCGTCTCGCCACACGAATCTACATACTGGAGATATCACCATGCGTTTGATCCTGTTGGGCGCGCCCGGCGCGGGAAAGGGCACCCAGGCAAACTTCATCAAGGAAAAGTTCGGCATCCCGCAGATCTCGACGGGCGACATGCTGCGCGCGGCCGTGAAGGCCGGCACGCCGCTCGGCGTCGAAGCGAAGGGCTACATGGACGCCGGCAAGCTCGTGCCGGACGCGCTGATCATCGGCCTCGTCAAGGAACGCCTGAAGGAATCCGACTGCGCGAACGGCTACCTGTTCGACGGCTTCCCGCGCACGATCGCGCAGGCTGACGCGATGAAGGAAGCCGGCGTCGCGATCGACTACGTGCTCGAGATCGACGTCCCGTTCTCGGAAATCATCGAGCGCATGAGCGGCCGCCGCACGCACCCGGCATCGGGCCGCACGTACCACGTCAAGTTCAACCCGCCGAAGGTCGAGGGCCACGACGACGTGACGGGCGAACCGCTGATCCAGCGCGACGACGACAAGGAAGAAACCGTCAAGAAGCGTCTCGAAGTGTACGAAGCGCAAACCAAGCCGCTGATCACGTACTACGGCGACTGGGCGCAGCGAGGCGAGGAAAACGGCCTGAAGGCCCCGCAGTATCGCAAGATCTCGGGCCTCGGCAGCGTCGACGAAATCCGCGAGCGCGCGTTTGGCGCACTGAAGTAAGCGCCGCGTCGCGCACCCGCAAGCCGCCCTCTCCGGGCGGTTTTTTTTCGCCCGGCCGGGACTCGCACGGCCGTTCTTGCCTCGCCGCCGCGCGACGGCGCCCCGTACAATCGGTCGAATGCGTGCGCGCCGACGACCGGCGCACTGCTTGTCAACCAACCGATTGCCCGGCATCGCACAGAACAACCGCTTTGCGTGGAACCGCCCCAAGGAGGCAGTCATGGAGATTCACGGCAACGTATTTCTGATCACGGGCGGTGCGTCGGGCCTCGGCGCCGGGACGGCCCGGATGCTCGCACAGGCAGGCGGCGAGGTCGTGCTCGCCGACCTGAACGAGGCGGCGGGCGTCGCGCTCGCGGCCGAGCTGGGCGGCATTTTCGTGCGCTGCGACGTGTCGAGCGAGGCCGACGCGCAGGCGGCCGTCGAAGCGGCGACGCGCGCGGGCACGCTGCGCGGCCTCGTGAACTGCGCGGGCATCGCGCCCGCCGCCAAGACCGTCGGCAAGGACGGCGCGCATCCGCTCGACGTGTTCGCGAAGACGATCAACGTGAACCTCGTCGGCACGTTCAACATGATCCGGCTTGCGGCCGCCGCGATGGCTGCCACCGCGCCGACCGCGGAAGGCGAGCGCGGCGTGATCGTCAGCACCGCGTCGGTTGCCGCATTCGACGGGCAGATCGGCCAGGCCGCTTACGCGGCCTCGAAAGCCGGCGTCGCGGGCATGACGCTGCCGATCGCGCGCGACCTGTCGCGCAGCGGTATCCGCGTGATGACGATCGCGCCCGGCCTGTTCGAGACGCCGATGCTGCTCGGCATGCCGAAGGACGTACAGGACGCGCTCGGCGCAATGGTGCCGTTCCCGCCGCGGCTCGGCAAACCGGCCGAATACGCGATGCTGGTGCGCCAGATCGTCGAGAATCCGATGCTCAACGGCGAAGTGATTCGCCTCGACGGCGCGATCCGGATGCAGCCGAAGTAAGCTCGCATGAAAAAACGCCCGCGATGCGGGCGTTTTTCATTCCGGGTTCCGGCAGCGGCGCGTGGCTCAATCCTCGCCGTCGCGCTGCATCCGCTGCCGCAATTCGGTCACCTGCGACTCGACGACGGTCGCGTCGTCCGCATCCGGCCGCTCGCCGAGATACTCCTCGAGATCCTCGAGCGCGGGGCGCAGGTAGTCGAGCCGCGCATACGCGAAACCGCGGTCGCGCACCTCGTCGAGCTGCTCCGGCAACAGAATCACGAGTCGCTGCTGCACCGCGAGCAGCCGCTGCCAGCGTTCCGTCTGAAGATAGATCGTCTTCAGGTTGCGCAGCATCCGCGCGATGATCTCGCGGCTCGTCGCGGGCTGCAGCAGCGCGCGCAACGCGCTGTCGACCGCACCGGCCGCGCGCGCGACGTACGGCTCGAGCATCTCGACCATCTCGGCTTCGGACAGCGAATGGCCGTTGGTCGGATCGATGATCAGGTCGCCGTCCGGCAGCGTGACGCGCAGCAGGAAATGGCCGGGGAACGATACGCCGCGCGCCGGCACGCCGATCTGCTCGGCGAGTTCCAGGTACAGCACCGACAGCGAGATCGGGATCCCGCGCCGCCGCTTCAGCACGGCGTTCAGGTGGCTGTTATCGGGGTCGTAGTAATCGTTGTGATTGCACGCGAAGCCGAGTTCGCGGAAGAAGAAGTCGTTCAGCGCGGCGACCCGGCCCTTCAGGTCCGCATCGTCGGCGAGCCGCCGGCGCAGCCGCGCCGCCAGCATGTCGAGTTCGGCCAGCGAGCCCTGCAGGTCGAGGTCGGGATATGCGTCCTGCGCCAGCGACAGCGCGGCTTCCGTGACGGGCAGACTGTCGTCGTCCGCCACGAGCGTGCTGAAGTAGTCGAGGACGCGGGTCATTGCGGTCGTCACTTGGCGCGCCTTCTGAAGTAAGCGTATTTGAAGCCCATTACCCACAACATACCGAAATATAGTGCAGCGAACAGCACGAGGCACGCGGCCATCAGCGCGATGCGATCGAGCGGCTGCGCGCGCATCCCGGTCCAGTCGAAGCTGATCGAGCACCAGTGCATCAGGCCCGCGAGCACGAGCGTCGCGCCGATGAGCTGCACGAAGAAGCGCGGCCAGCCCGGCGACGGCTGGTAGATGCCGCGCTTGCGCAGCCCGATGAACAGCAGCAGCGAGTTCAGGCAGGCGCCGACGCCGATGCTCAGCGTAAGGCCCGCATGGCCGATCAGCGGCACGAACGCATAGTTCGAGATCTGCGTGACGATCAGCACGCCGATCGCGATCTTCACGGGCGTCTTGATGTCCTGCTTCGCATAGAAGCCCGGCGCGAGGATCTTGATCAGGATGATGCCGACGAGGCCGATCCCGTAGGTCGCGAGCGCGCGCGCGACCATCGTGACGGTATGCGCGTCGAACTTGCCGTAGTTGAAGAGAGTTGCCGTGAGCGGCGTCGCGAAGAAGAACAGCGCGAGCGCGCTCGGCGCCGCGAGCAGGAACGTGACGCGCAAGCCCCAGTCCAGCAGCGCCGAATACTCGTGCGAATCGGCGTCGACGTGCGCCTTCGACAGGCTCGGCAGCAGGATCGTGCCGAGCGCGACGCCGAGCAGCGCCGTCGGGAATTCCATCAGGCGGTCGGCGTAGTTGATCCACGACACCGCGCCCTGCCCGAGCCGCGACGCGATGTTGGTGTTGATGATCAGCGACAGTTGCGCGACCGACACCGCGAACGTCGCGGGCACCATTTTCGCGAGCACGCGCTTCACGCCGGGGTGACGCAGCGCGCGCAGCGGGTTGAGGCCGATCAGCGGCACCATGTCGATCTTCTTCAGGCCCGGCAGCTGCACCAGGAACTGCAGCACGCCGCCCGCGATGACGGCCCACGCGAGCGCGAACACCGGCACCTTCAGGTGCGGCGCGACGAACACGGCCGCGGCGATGAATGCGACGTTGAGCAGCACCGGCGCGAACGCGGGCAGCGAGAAGTTCTTGTACGTGTTCAGCACGCCGGACGCGAGCGTCGTCAGCGAAATGAACACGATGTACGGGAACATGATCCGCGTCATCGTGACCGCGAGCGGGAACGCCTGCCCGTCGCTGTGCAGGCCGGACGCGACCGCGAACACGACCCACGACGCGCCGGCGATCCCGAGGACCGACAGCACGGCAAGCGCCCACGCAAGCACGGTCGACATCGCGTCGACGAGCGCCTTCGTCGCATCGTGCCCCTGCTGGTTCTTGAACTCGGCGAGGATCGGCACGAACGCTTGCGAGAACGCGCCTTCCGCGGACAGGCGGCGCAGCAGGTTCGGGATACGGAAGGCGACGTAGAACGCGTCGGTGTATTGACTGGCGCCGAACGCACGTGCGATCAGCGTCTCGCGGGCCAGTCCGGTCACGCGCGACAGCAGCGTGAAGCCGCTGACCGTCAGCAGGGCTCGGAATAGATTCATGGGGCGCTTATTATACGGACGTTGCGCGACCCGGCCAGCGGCCGATGCCGAAAAGCGCGCAAGCGGCCGGCGCCCCGCCCGGCGGGCGTCACGTTGAACTTGCCACTCGCTTGATTTTGTTGCTATAATCGCCGGTTTCTGGGCTCGTACATGCACGGCAACTGCCGTTCCCATGTCCCGGCCTCGGTTAAAATCACCGTTTTTTTATGCGCCCCTGGGCAATCGTTCTCAGGGGACGGATCGAAAAGCAGCGCTTGGCCGTCAGGCTCCAAGCTCTGGAAACAGGACAGGATAAGGAACCGTCATGGCTAACTCCGCACAAGCACGCAAGCGCGCCCGCCAGGCCGCGAAGGCAAACTCGCACAACTCGGCGCTGCGCTCGAAATTCCGTACCGCGATCAAGTCGGTTCGCAAGGCTGTTGAAGCCGGCGACCACGCAAAGGCTGCCGATCTGTTCAAGGCTGCCGTGAAGACGATCGACACGATCGCCGACAAGAAGATCGTTCACAAGAACAAGGCCGCTCGCAGCAAGAGCCGCCTGGCCGCAGCCGTCAAGGGCCTGCAGGCAGCAGCGTAAATCCGGTGCGCCCGCTCGCGCGGGCGTTCCTGTTTCCTGCGATCGCAAAAAAGCCCGCCTAGGCGGGCTTTTTTGTCGCCTGTGACCCGTCCTGAAATAGGTTGACACTTTTTCGCCGAAACGAAGAGGTGCCAAGTGGAGCAAGGGATCAAGCGGACCCAGCGGGACTACAGTCTGGCTTTTAAGCTGTCGGTGGTGACGCAGGTCGAAAAAGGCGAGCTGACGTACATAGAGGCGCAGCGACGCTACGGAATTCAGGGACGCTCGACCGTACTGGTATGGTTACGTAAGCACGGCTTGCAGGATTGGGCCGATCCATCCGGGCGTGC
>NZ_MDEQ02000048.1 GCF_001883705.2 Burkholderia catarinensis | reverse complement strand
AGCAAGGATGAAGGCGGCCGTCACACGCCGTTCTTCAACAACTATCGTCCGCAGTTCTACTTCCGTACGACGGACGTGACGGGCTCGATCGAGCTGCCGAAGGACAAGGAAATGGTGATGCCGGGCGACAACGTGTCGATCACGGTGAAGCTGATTGCACCGATCGCGATGGAAGAAGGTCTGCGCTTCGCGATTCGCGAAGGCGGCCGTACGGTCGGCGCCGGCGTCGTCGCCAAGGTCATCGAGTAATATCGACGATCCGCGGGCTCCGACGGGGTCCGCGATTCCGCGGTATGCGGTTGTACCGCCGAAACCGGGTGTCCAGCTTACGCTGGCACCCGGTTTTGTTTTTCCGGCGTCCTGTTGCATGGATCGATAAACCCGCACCACCACTTCAGAATTTCGTGTAGAATCGCGGGCTTAGCAGTGGAAGTTCCATTTGGGATCTGGTGCCTCGCTCCCCGCGGGCGTCATGTCTCACGTTCTTTTGGTGTTCGGCGATGCAACATCGCCTCGCTCTTTTCAAGGAATCGTCATGCAGCAACAGAAAATCCGCATTCGCCTGAAGGCATTCGACTATCGCCTGATCGATCAGTCGGCTGCCGAGATCGTCGATACCGCGAAGCGGACTGGCGCAATCGTCCGTGGCCCGGTGCCGCTGCCGACGCGCATTCAGCGTTTTGACATCCTGCGTTCGCCGCACGTCAACAAGACGTCGCGCGATCAGCTCGAAATCCGTACTCACCAGCGCCTGATGGACATCGTCGATCCGACCGACAAGACGGTTGACGCGCTGATGAAGCTCGATCTGCCGGCTGGCGTCGACGTGGAAATCAAGCTGCAGTAAGGCTTTCGGTGCCGGTCGGCTTGCCGGATGGCGCTAAGTCTTTGTATTGCTTGCGGAAATCGAGAAGTCGGGCTATACTGCTTGGCTTTTCGTGTATTCGCGAAAAAAAGTTGGGCCTTGCGTGCCCGGCATTTTGTAAATCAGCCCCGACCAATCGCAGTCGGGAATGGAGAAAATGATGAGCCTTGGACTCGTAGGTCGCAAGGTTGGCATGACCCGTATCTTCACGGCTGAAGGGGATTCGATTCCCGTCACCGTGCTGGACGTGTCGGACAACCGCGTGACGCAGATCAAGACTGTTGAAACCGACGGCTACACGGCCGTGCAGGTTGCATTCGGCTCCCGCCGCGCATCGCGCGTGACGAAGCCGCTGGCAGGTCATCTCGCCAAAGCCGGTGTCGAAGCCGGTGAAGTCCTCAAGGAATTCCGCATTGACGCGGCCAAGGCAGCTGAGCTGTCGAATGGCGCCGTGGTCGGTGCTGATCTTTTCGAAGTAGGCCAGAAGGTCGACGTGCAAGGCGTGTCGATCGGTAAGGGCTACGCCGGTACGATCAAGCGTTACAACTTCTCCTCCGGCCGTGCCACGCACGGTAACTCGCGCTCGCACAACGTGCCGGGCTCGATCGGTATGGCGCAGGATCCGGGTCGCGTTTTCCCGGGTAAGCGCATGACGGGTCACCTCGGTGACGTTACGGTGACGGTGCAGAACCTCGAAATCGCTCGTATCGACGCAGAGCGCAAGCTGCTGCTCGTGAAGGGTGCGATTCCGGGCGCGAAGGGCGGCAAAGTCTTCGTGACGCCGGCCGTCAAGACCAAGGGGGCGAAATAATGGAACTCAAGCTCCTGAACGAAAATGGTCAGGAAGGTGCAGTGGTCAACGCATCGGACGTCGTGTTCGGTCGTGACTACAACGAAGCGCTGATCCACCAGGTCGTCGTCGCTTACCAGGCGAATGCTCGCCAGGGTAACCGCGCACAGAAGGACCGTGAGCAAGTCAAGCACACGACCAAGAAGCCGTGGCGCCAGAAGGGTACGGGCCGCGCTCGTGCCGGTATGTCGTCGAGCCCGTTGTGGCGTGGCGGTGGTCGTATCTTCCCGAATTCGCCGGAAGAAAACTTCTCGCACAAGGTCAACAAGAAGATGCATCGCGCAGGTCTCTGCTCGATCTTCTCGCAGCTGGCCCGTGAAGGCCGTCTGTCGGTCGTCGAGGACATCATCCTCGAAGCACCGAAGACCAAGCTGCTGGCCGACAAATTCAAGACCATGGGTCTCGACTCCGTGCTGATCATCACCGACACGGTTGACGAAAACCTGTACCTGGCTTCGCGCAACCTGCCGCACGTGGCAATTGTCGAGCCGCGCTACGCTGACCCGCTGTCGCTGATCTACTTCAAGAAAGTGCTGGTCACGAAGGCTGCGGTCGCCCAGATCGAGGAGTTGCTGTCATGAGCGAGATTCGCAAGAACGATCATCGTTTGATGCAGGTCCTGCTCGCACCGGTGATCTCGGAAAAGGCGACGCTGGTTGCCGACAAGAACGAGCAAGTCGTGTTCGAAGTCGCACCGGATGCCACGAAGCAGGAAGTGAAGGCGGCTGTCGAGCTGCTGTTCAAGGTCGAAGTTGATTCCGTCAACGTGCTGATTCAGAAGGGCAAGCAGAAGCGCTTTGGCCGTTCGATGGGTCGCCGCAAGGACGTGAAGAAGGCGTACGTTTGCCTGAAGCCCGGCCAGGAAATCAACTTTGAAGCGGAGGCCAAGTAATCATGGCAATCGTTAAAGTTAAACCGACTTCGCCGGGTCGCCGCGCGATGGTCAAGGTGGTCAACAAGAACCTGCACCAGGGCAAGCCGTTCGCGGCACTGCTCGACTCGCAGAGCTCGACCGCCGGCCGTAACAACAACGGTCGCATCACCACGCGTCACAAGGGTGGTGGTCACAAGCAACACTATCGTATCGTCGATTTCCGTCGCACGAAGGATGGCATCCCGGCAAAGGTCGAGCGTCTCGAGTACGACCCGAACCGCAGCGCGAACATCGCGCTGGTGCTCTACGCAGACGGCGAGCGTCGCTACATCATCGCCCCGAAGGGCCTGACCGTCGGCCAACAGCTGATGTCGGGTTCGGAAGCGCCGATCCGTGCAGGCAACACGCTGCCGATCCGCAACATTCCGGTCGGTACGACGATCCACTGCATCGAGATGCTGCCGGGCAAGGGCGCGCAAATGGCGCGTTCGGCTGGTACGTCGGCCATGCTGCTGGCGCGCGAAGGCGTCTACGCGCAGGTTCGTCTGCGTTCGGGCGAAATCCGCCGCGTGCACATCGAGTGCCGTGCAACGATCGGTGAAGTCGGCAACGAAGAGCATAGCCTGCGCCAGATCGGCAAGGCTGGCGCGAACCGCTGGCGCGGTATCCGCCCGACGGTGCGTGGCGTTGCGATGAACCCGGTCGATCACCCGCACGGTGGTGGTGAGGGCAAGACGGCTGCAGGTCGCGATCCGGTTAGCCCGTGGGGTACGCCGGCTAAGGGTTACCGCACCCGCAGCAACAAGCGCACGACGACGATGATCGTCCAGCGCCGTCACAAGCGTTAAGGAGTAGGCAATGGCACGTTCTGTTAAAAAAGGTCCGTTCTGCGACGCCCATTTGCTGAAGAAAGTTGAGGCGGCTGCAGCTTCGCGCGACAAAAAACCGATCAAGACCTGGTCGCGTCGCTCGACGATTCTGCCGGATTTCATCGGCCTGACGATCGCTGTTCACAACGGCCGTCAACACGTTCCGGTGTACATCTCGGAAAACATGGTCGGCCACAAGCTTGGCGAGTTCGCACTGACCCGTACGTTCAAGGGTCACGCAGCCGACAAGAAGGCCAAGAAATAAGGGGCAATCAAGATGGAAGTGAAAGCAATTCATCGCGGTGCCCGCATCTCGGCGCAAAAAACGCGCCTTGTGGCTGACCAGATCCGCGGTTTGCCGGTCGACAAGGCGCTGAACGTTCTGACGTTCTCGCCGAAGAAGGCGGCTGGCATCGTGAAGAAGGTTGTGCTGTCGGCAATCGCGAATGCGGAGCACAACGAAGGCGCTGATATCGACGAGCTCAAGATCAAGAGCATCTTCGTCGACAAGGCTGCATCGCTCAAGCGTTTCACCGCGCGCGCCAAGGGCCGCGGTAACCGCATCGAGAAGCAATCCTGTCACATCACTGTGACGGTCGGGAATTAAGGAGCCATACGATGGGACAGAAAATTCATCCGACTGGCTTCCGCTTGGCCGTCAGCCGTAATTGGGCTTCGCGTTGGTACGCGAACAACAACAATTTCGCGGCGATGCTTCAGGAAGACATCGGTGTTCGTGAATACCTGAAGAAGAAGCTGAAGAACGCTTCGGTCGGTCGGGTCGTCATCGAGCGTCCGGCGAAGAACGCGCGCATCACGATTTACAGCTCGCGTCCGGGTGTGGTCATCGGCAAGAAGGGCGAGGATATCGAACAGCTGAAGACGGAACTGCAACGCCGCATGGGCGTGCCGGTTCACGTCAACATCGAAGAGATCCGCAAGCCGGAAACCGATGCTCAGCTGATCGCTGACTCGATCACGCAACAGCTCGAGCGCCGGATCATGTTCCGTCGCGCGATGAAGCGTGCGATGCAGAACGCGATGCGTCTGGGTGCCCAGGGCATCAAGATCATGAGCGCAGGCCGTCTGAACGGTATCGAAATCGCACGTACGGAGTGGTATCGCGAAGGTCGCGTGCCCCTTCACACGCTGCGTGCCGACATCGACTACGCGACTTCGGAAGCGAAGACGACCTACGGGATCATCGGCGTCAAGGTGTGGGTGTACAAGGGTGACACGCTCGGCCGCAACGACGCGCCGGTGGTGGAAGAAGTAGCCGAAGACAAGCGTCCGCGTCGCAATGCGCGTCCGGGCGACCGTCGTCCGCGCCGTGACGGCGAAGGCGGCGCTCCGGGTGCTCGCCGTGGCGCACCGCGCCGTGGCGCCGGCAAGCCCGAAGACGGCAAGACTGGAGAATAACGATGCTGCAACCGAAACGCAGGAAGTATCGTAAAGAGCAGAAGGGTCGTAACACCGGCAAGGCGACGCGCGGCAACGCAGTGTCGTTCGGTGATTTCGGCCTGAAGGCGATCGGTCGCGGTCGTTTGACCGCACGTCAAATTGAAGCGGCGCGTCGTGCAATGACGCGTCACATCAAGCGTGGCGGCCGCATCTGGATCCGGATTTTCCCGGACAAGCCGATTTCGCAGAAGCCGGCCGAAGTGCGTATGGGTAACGGTAAGGGTAACCCGGAGTACTACGTCGCCGAGATTCAGCCGGGCAAGATGCTCTATGAAATGGACGGCGTAACCGAAGAACTGGCACGCGAAGCGTTCCGTCTGGCTGCAGCCAAGCTGCCGCTCAAGACGGCGTTCATCGTGCGCCAGCTCGGCGCCTAAGGAGAAAATATGAAGGCTTCCGAACTTCTCCAGAAAGACCAGGCCGCGCTCAACAAGGAGCTGGCGGACCTGCTGAAGGCGCAATTCGGCCTGCGCATGCAACTCGCGACCCAGCAGCTCACGAACACGAGCCAGCTGAAGAAGGTTCGTCGCGACATCGCACGTGTGCGGACCGTCATGACTCAGAAGGCGAACCAGAAATGAACGATAGCGTGAAAACCTCGCTGAAGCGGACGCTGGTCGGTCGGGTCGTCAGCAACAAGATGGACAAGACCGTCACCGTGCTGATCGAGCACCGCGTCAAGCACCCGATCTACGGCAAGTATGTCGTGCGCTCGAAGAAGTACCATGCGCACGATGAAGCGAACACCTGCAACGAAGGCGATCTCGTCGAAATCCAGGAAACTCGTCCTGTTTCGAAGACGAAGGCCTGGGCGGTGTCGCGCCTCGTCGAGGCCGCTCGCGTCATCTAAGCGGGCGGTGCAGTAGGCAGTGACAAGCGCTTCTCCACGAAGTGCTTGAAATCGCAAAGTTTTTGCTTGCGTGACCAGGGTTATTTGTTATAATCCTGGTCTTCCCTCTTTATGGGAGCCCCGTCGCGGGCGAAGTTGGTGGGGGAAGCGGACTGGCGCCAGCCTGTCCGAAAGATTCACCGAATTGCGATGGCGGGTTTCGTTTGCCGTCGCTGCTGTTCCAACCCAAGCAGCCGATTGGCTGACGGGACCAAGACTGACCGAATGCATCATGGTGGTGCATCCGGATTAAGTTGGGAAAGACAAACCATGATCCAGACCGAATCTCGGCTCGAAGTAGCCGACAACACGGGTGCACGTGAAGTCCTGTGCATCAAGGTGCTCGGCGGCTCGAAGCGTCGTTATGCCGGCATTGGCGACATCATCAAGGTGACCGTCAAAGAGGCAACGCCGCGCGGGCGCGTGAAGAAAGGCGAAATTTACAACGCCGTGGTGGTCCGCACCGCCAAGGGTGTTCGCCGTCAAGACGGCTCGCTGATCAAGTTCGACGGCAACGCCGCTGTGCTTTTGAATAACAAGCTCGAGCCGATCGGCACCCGTATCTTCGGGCCGGTGACGCGTGAGCTGCGTAGCGAACGATTCATGAAGATCGTTTCGCTGGCGCCGGAAGTGCTGTAAGGAGTCGCGATGAACAAGATTCGCAAGGGTGACGAAGTAATCATTGTCACCGGCAAGGACAAGGGCAAGCGCGGCGTCGTGCTGGCTGTCGGTGCTGAACATGTGACGGTTGAGGGTATCAACCTCGTCAAGAAGCATGTGAAGCCGAACCCGATGAAGGGTACGACGGGCGGCGTGGAAGCGAAGACGATGCCCCTGCATATTTCGAACGTCGCACTGGTCGACGCGAATGGCAAGGCGTCGCGTGTTGGCATCAAGGTCGAGGAAGGCAAGAAGGTTCGCTTCCTGAAGACGACCGGTGCCGTACTGAGCGCCTGACGCAGCGGAGTAAAAAATGGCTCGTTTTCAAGAGTTTTACAAAGAAAAGGTTGTGCCCGGCCTGATCGAGAAGTTCGGTTACAAGTCGGTCATGGAAGTGCCGCGCATCACCAAGATCACGCTGAACATGGGTCTTGGCGAAGCGATCGCTGACAAGAAGATCATCGAGAACGCCGTTGGCGACCTCACGAAGATCGCTGGTCAGAAGCCGGTCGTGACGAAGGCGCGCAAGGCAATCGCAGGCTTCAAGATCCGCCAGGGTTACCCCATCGGCGCGATGGTGACGCTGCGTGGCCAGGCGATGTACGAATTCCTCGACCGCTTCGTGACCGTTGCCCTGCCCCGCGTGCGTGACTTCCGCGGCGTGTCGGGTCGTGCTTTCGATGGCCGTGGCAACTACAACATCGGTGTGAAAGAGCAGATCATTTTCCCCGAAATCGACTACGACAAGATCGACGCACTGCGTGGGCTGAACATCAGCATCACGACGACTGCGAAGACCGACGACGAAGCAAAGGCTCTGCTCGCCAGCTTCAAGTTCCCGTTCAGAAACTGAGGTTACCGTGGCTAAACTGGCACTGATCGAACGTGAAAAGAAGCGCGCCCGCCTGGTCGCGAAGTTCGCAGCAAAGCGCGAAGCGCTGAAGGCGATCGTCGAAGACCAAAGCAAGTCGGAAGAAGAGCGCTACGAAGCACGCCTTGAACTGCAGCAACTGCCCCGCAACGCAAACCCGACCCGCCAGCGTAACCGCTGCGCGATCACGGGCCGTCCGCGTGGCACGTTCCGCAAATTCGGCCTCGCGCGTAACAAGATTCGTGAAATCGCATTCCGTGGCGAGATTCCTGGCCTGACCAAGGCGAGCTGGTAATAGGAGAAACGTAAATGAGCATGAGTGATCCTATCGCCGATATGCTGACTCGCATCCGCAACGCGCAGATGGTCGAGAAGGTATCGGTCGCGATGCCCTCGTCGAAGGTCAAGGTTGCAATCGCGCAAGTCCTCAAGGACGAAGGTTATATCGACGATTTCGCTGTTAAGGCGGAAGGTGCGAAGTCCGAACTGAATATCGCGCTGAAGTACTACGCGGGCCGCCCGGTCATCGAACGCCTCGAGCGCGTGTCGAAGCCTGGCCTGCGCGTGTACCGCGGCCGTAACGACATTCCGCAGGTCATGAATGGCCTCGGTGTGGCTATCGTGTCGACGCCGAAGGGCGTGATGACGGACCGCAAGGCGCGCGCTACCGGCGTCGGCGGCGAAGTCATCTGCTACGTCGCTTAAAGCCGAGGAGAGAGAAACATGTCTCGAGTAGGTAAGAGCCCGATCGCGCTGCAAGGCGCGGAAGTCAAGCTGGCCGACGGTGCGATCACCGTCAAGGGCCCGCTGGGCACCATCACGCAAGCGATCAATCCGCTCGTGAACGTGGCGAACAACGACGGCGCGCTGAATCTGTCGCCGGTCGACGAAAGCCGCGAAGCAAATGCACTGTCGGGCACGATGCGCGCGATCATCGCGAATGCCGTGCACGGCGTGACCAAGGGTTTCGAGCGCAAGCTGACGCTGGTTGGCGTCGGTTACCGTGCACAAGCGCAAGGCGACAAGCTGAACCTGTCGCTGGGTTTCTCGCACCCGGTGGTGCACCAGATGCCGGAAGGCATCAAGGCTGAAACCCCGACGCAAACCGAAATCGTGATCAAGGGGATCAACAAGCAACAAGTCGGTCAAGTAGCTGCGGAAGTTCGCGGTTACCGTCCGCCGGAGCCGTACAAGGGCAAGGGCGTGCGTTATTCCGACGAGGTTGTGATCCTCAAAGAAACGAAGAAGAAGTAAGGGTGCGCAATCATGGATAAGACTCAATCTCGCCTGCGCCGCGCTCGCCAGACGCGTATCAAGATCGCTGAGCTTCAGGTCGCGCGTCTCGCCGTGCATCGCACGAACACGCACATCTACGCTCAAGTGTTCTCGCCCTGCGGCACCAAGGTGCTCGCAAGCGCGTCGACGCTCGAAGCAGAAGTGCGCGCCGAGCTCGCCGACAAGTCGGGCAAGGGTGGCAACGTTAATGCTGCGACGCTGATCGGCAAGCGTATTGCCGAGAAGGCAAAGGCCGCCGGCATCGAATCCGTCGCCTTCGACCGCTCGGGCTTCCGCTACCATGGCCGCGTCAAGGCGCTGGCTGAGGCAGCTCGCGAAGCTGGGCTCAAGTTCTAAGGAAGGAATTCGTCATGGCAAAGATGCAAGCGAAAGTTCAGGCTGACGAGCGCGACGACGGCCTTCGTGAAAAGATGATTTCGGTCAACCGCGTGACCAAGGTCGTGAAGGGTGGCCGTATTCTCGGCTTCGCCGCACTGACCGTGGTTGGCGACGGCGATGGCCGCATCGGTATGGGCAAGGGCAAGGCGAAGGAAGTGCCGGTCGCTGTCCAGAAGGCAATGGAACAAGCTCGTCGCAACATGTTCAAGGTGCCGCTCAAGAACGGCACGCTGCAGCACGAAGTGCACGGCAAGCACGGTGCATCGGCCGTCCTCCTCGCTCCGGCGAAGGCAGGTACGGGCGTGATCGCCGGCGGCCCGATGCGCGCAGTGTTCGACGTGATGGGCGTTCAGAACGTCGTGGCGAAGAGCCACGGTTCGACGAACCCGTACAACCTCGTTCGCGCCACGCTGGACGGCCTGCGCAAGCAGTCCACCCCGGCAGACATCGCGGCGAAGCGCGGCAAGTCCGTCGAAGATATTTTGGGCTAAGCCCGGGTGGTCACCATGTCTGAAAAAACTGTCAAGGTTCAGCTCGTTAAGAGCCTGATCGGGACCCGCGAAACGCACCGCGCGACCGTGCGTGGCCTG
Source organism: Burkholderia catarinensis (assembly GCF_001883705.2). Lineage (GTDB taxonomy): Bacteria > Pseudomonadota > Gammaproteobacteria > Burkholderiales > Burkholderiaceae > Burkholderia > Burkholderia catarinensis. Next base: position 14,014 of record NZ_MDEQ02000048.1, on the reverse strand, counting down.
GGCCTGCGCCGACTCAACTCGGTCAGCGAGCTGCAGGACACGCCGGCGGTCCGCGGCATGATCAACAAGGTCTCGTACCTCGTTAAGGTCATCGCGTAAGCGGCCCTACGGATCAAGGAGTTGATATGGAATTGAATAACCTGAAGCCGGCCGCTGGTGCAAAGCACGCCAAGCGTCGCGTCGGTCGTGGCATCGGTTCGGGCCTCGGCAAGACGGCTGGCCGTGGTCACAAGGGTCAGAAATCGCGTTCGGGCGGCTTCCACAAAGTCGGTTTCGAAGGCGGTCAGATGCCTCTGCAACGTCGTCTGCCGAAGCGCGGCTTCACGTCGCTGACGAAGGAATTCGTCGGTGAAGTGCGCCTGGGCGACCTCGAGAAGCTGCCGGTCGATGAGATCGATCTGCTCGCACTGAAGCAAGCCGGCCTGGTCGGCGAGCTGACGCGGAGCGCAAAGATCATCGCGACGGGCGAACTGAAGCGCAAGATCGTCGTGAAGGGTCTCGGTGCCACCAAGGGTGCGCGCGCTGCGATCGAAGCGGCTGGCGGTTCGTTCGCCGAGTGACACGCGTAGCGCGTCGTCACTTGCATTCATCGGAGAAGGTACTTGGCTAACAGCCCGAGTCTTGCAAAACCCGGTCGAAGCACGGCGAAATTCGGCGATCTGCGTCGGCGAGCGATGTTCCTGCTCCTGGCGCTGATCGTCTATCGCATCGGCGCGCACATTCCCGTGCCGGGCATCGATCCGGATCAACTGGCTAAGCTGTTCCAGAGCCAGGCGGGTGGCATCCTGGGCATGTTCAACATGTTCTCGGGTGGCGCGCTTTCCCGCTTCACGATCTTTGCGCTGGGGATCATGCCGTACATTTCGGCGTCGATCATCATGCAGTTGCTGGCGATCGTTTCGCCGCAGCTCGAAGCGCTGAAGAAGGAAGGGCAGGCAGGGCAACGGAAGATCACGCAGTACACGCGGTATTTCACCGTGGTGCTCGCGACCTTCCAGGCGTTCGGTATCGCGGCTGCGCTGGAAAACCAGCCGGGCCTCGTCACCGATCCCGGCATGCTGTTCCGTCTGACGACGGTCGTGACGCTGGTTACCGGTACGATGTTCCTGATGTGGCTCGGCGAGCAGATTACCGAGCGAGGTCTGGGCAACGGTATCTCGATCATCATCTTCGGCGGGATCGCAGCAGGGTTCCCGAATGCCGTCGGTGGGTTGTTCGAGCTGGTGCGTACGGGTTCGATGAGCATCATTTCGGCGATTATCATCGTCGTTCTGATTGCCGCGGTGACTTATCTGGTCGTGTTCATCGAACGCGGTCAGCGCAAGATTCTCGTGAACTACGCGAAGCGCCAGGTCGGTAACAAGATCTACGGTGGGCAGTCGTCGCACCTGCCGCTGAAGCTGAACATGTCGGGCGTGATTCCGCCGATCTTCGCATCGTCGATCATTCTGTTCCCGGCAACGATTCTCGGCTGGTTCAGTACCGGTCAGCCGACGGGAAGCTGGATTTCCAATACGTTGCATAACGTTGCGGAAGCGCTGAAGCCGGGCCAGCCGGTCTATGTGCTGCTGTACACGCTGGCAATCGTGTTTTTCTGCTTCTTCTACACCGCACTGGTGTTCAACAGCAGGGAAACCGCAGACAACCTGAAGAAGAGCGGCGCGTTTGTTCCGGGCATCCGTCCGGGCGATCAGACCGCACGATATATCGACCGCATCCTCACGCGTCTGACGCTGGCCGGTGCGATCTACATCGTCTTCGTGTGTCTGCTGCCGGAATTCCTGGTGCTGCGCTGGAACGTGCCGTTTTATTTTGGTGGAACGTCGCTGCTGATCATTGTCGTCGTCACGATGGACTTTATGGCGCAGGTGCAGTCGTACGTTATGTCGCAACAGTATGAGTCGCTGCTCAAGAAGGCAAACTTCAAGGGCGGCAACATCCCGATGCGTTAATAGGACTATGGCCAAAGACGATGTAATCCAGATGCAGGGTGAGGTGATCGAAAACCTCCCGAATGCGACCTTCCGTGTGAAGCTGGAAAACGGCCATGTCGTGTTGGGGCATATCTCCGGAAAAATGCGGATGCACTACATCCGCATTCTCCCGGGCGACAAGGTGACGGTCGAGTTGACGCCTTACGATCTGTCTCGTGCGCGGATCGTGTTCCGGGCGAAGTGATTTGAAAAAAAGGGTATTATCATGAAAGTGATGGCATCGGTTAAGCGCATTTGCCGCAATTGCAAGATCATCAAGCGCAAAGGCGTCGTTCGCGTGATCTGCAGCTCGGATCCGCGCCACAAGCAGCGCCAAGGCTGACCGCGCGTTTGTTTGCGCTTTTTGTTTGAGGAAAAACAATGGCTCGTATCGCAGGGGTTAACATCCCGAATCACCAGCATACCGAGATTGGCCTGACGGCGATCTTCGGTGTCGGCCGCACCCGTTCGCGCAGCATCTGCGCGGCAGCTGGCGTCGATTTTTCGAAGAAGGTCAAGGACTTGACCGACGCAGACTTGGAAAAGCTGCGTGAAGAAGTGGGCAAGTTTGTCGTCGAAGGCGATCTGCGCCGTGAAGTGACGATGAACATCAAGCGCTTGATGGACCTCGGTTGCTACCGTGGTGTTCGTCATCGCAAGGGCCTGCCGATGCGCGGTCAGCGTACGCGTACGAACGCACGTACTCGCAAGGGTCCGCGTCGTGCAGCGCAAGCGCTGAAGAAGTAAGCGGAACTGACAGTTACAGGAAAACGTAATGGCTAAGGCTTCGAACACCGCGGCGCAACGCGTTCGCAAGAAGGTTAAGAAGAACGTCGCTGAAGGCGTGGTTCACGTTCACGCGTCGTTCAACAACACGATCATCACGATCACCGATCGCCAAGGCAACGCACTGGCATGGGCGACGTCGGGCGGCCAGGGCTTCAAGGGCTCGCGCAAATCGACGCCGTTCGCTGCTCAGGTCGCAGCCGAGTCGGCTGGCCGCGTCGCGATGGAATACGGCGTGAAGAATCTGGAAGTGCGGATCAAGGGCCCGGGCCCGGGTCGTGAGTCGGCAGTGCGTGCACTGCACGGCCTCGGCATCAAGATCACCGCGATTTCGGACGTCACCCCGATTCCGCACAACGGCTGCCGTCCGCCGAAGCGTCGTCGTATCTAAAGATGTGCTGGCACGTTCGTGCTAGCACATTGCCTGTCGCCGCGTAGCGTCGACGGGCGTTGCTTTTTTGATTGACTAAGCCCACCGTTCGCCCCAAAGGGCGCGAACTAGCGCGGATTTAGATCCGCGTGACTGATTGATAGAGGAATGCAAAGTGGCACGTTATATCGGCCCCAAGGCCAAGCTGTCCCGCCGTGAAGGCACCGACCTGTTCCTGAAGAGCGCACGCCGTTCGCTCGCCGACAAGTGCAAGCTCGACAGCAAGCCGGGTCAGCACGGCCGTACCTCGGGCGCGCGTACGTCCGACTACGGTACGCAGCTGCGCGAAAAGCAGAAGGTCAAGCGTATCTACGGCGTGCTGGAGCGTCAGTTCCGTCGTTACTTCGCTGAAGCCGACCGCCGCAAGGGCAACACGGGTGAAAACCTGCTGCAACTGCTCGAGTCGCGCCTCGACAACGTCGTGTATCGCATGGGCTTCGGTTCGACCCGCGCTGAAGCGCGTCAGCTCGTGAGCCACAAGTCGATCACCGTGAACGGCGTCGTCGCGAACGTCCCGTCGCAGCAAGTGAAGGCGGGTGACATCGTCGCGATCCGTGAAAAGGCGAAGAAGCAGGCTCGTATCGTCGAATCGCTGTCGCTGGCCGAGCAAGGCGGCATGCCGAGCTGGGTTGCAGTCGATGCGAAGAAGTTCGAAGGTACGTTCAAGCAAATGCCGGAACGCGTTGACATCGCAGGCGATATCAACGAAAGCCTGATCGTCGAATTGTATTCGCGTTAATCCGATTGACGGCCGAGGTCCCCCGATTGCGTTGCGCAAGGAGGGGCCTCGGCTGTTTATTTTCTGGTTGTTACCGGTCAGCCTTATCGGTGTAACGAGCCGAGGGTATTGAAAAGGAAAGCCCATGCAAACCAGTTTGCTGAAACCCAAGATCATCGCCGTGGAATCGCTTGGCGAGAACCACGCGAGGGTGGTCATGGAACCGTTCGAACGCGGTTACGGCCATACCTTGGGCAATGCGCTTCGCCGCGTGCTGCTGTCGTCGATGGTTGGCTACGCGCCGACCGAAGTCACGATCGCAGGCGTGGTGCACGAGTACTCGACGCTTGATGGCGTGCAAGAGGACGTCGTCAACTTGCTGCTGAACCTGAAGGGCGTGGTGTTCAAGCTGCATAACCGTGACGAAGTGACGGTTACGCTGCGCAAGGAAGGTGAAGGCGTCGTGACGGCCGGCGATATCGAGCTGGCTCACGATTGCGAAGTCATCAACCCGAATCACGTGATTGCGCACCTGTCGAAGGGCGGCAAGCTCGACGTTCAGATCAAGATCGAAAAGGGTCGCGGCTACGTGCCCGGCAACGTCCGTCGCTACGGCGAAGACACGGCCAAGATCATCGGCCGCATCGTCCTCGACGCATCGTTCTCGCCGGTTCGCCGCGTGAGCTACGCTGTCGAAAGCGCACGTGTCGAGCAGCGTACCGACCTCGACAAGCTCGTGATGAACATCGAGACGAGCGGCGTGATCACTCCGGAAGAAGCGATCCGTCAATCGGCCCGCATCCTGGTCGACCAGCTGTCCGTGTTCGCGGCACTGGAAGGCACGGAAACGGCAGCCGAAGCGCCGTCGCGTGCACCGCAGATCGATCCGATCCTGCTGCGTCCGGTGGACGATCTCGAGCTGACGGTTCGTTCGGCGAACTGCCTGAAGGCCGAGAACATCTACTACATCGGCGACCTGATCCAGCGCACGGAAAACGAGCTGCTGAAGACGCCGAACCTCGGTCGCAAGTCGCTCAACGAGATCAAGGAAGTGCTCGCTTCGCGCGGTCTCACGCTGGGCATGAAGCTCGAGAACTGGCCGCCGGCTGGTCTCGACAAGTAAGCCCGGTTGTTGCTGTAGTTGGCAAAGATGCGGATTTTCCTTTAAAATCCGCATCTTGCTTTTTTCGCTACCGGCCCGTGCACCCTTCGAGGTGCGATAGAAGAGCTGGATCAAAACTTTGAATCAAGGAAACTGAAATGCGCCATCGTCATGGTCTGCGGAAACTGAACCGCACGAGCAGCCACCGTCTGGCTATGCTCCGTAACATGTCCAACTCGTTGATCGAGCACGAAGTCATCAAGACGACGCTGCCGAAGGCGAAGGAACTCCGTAAAGTCGTCGAGCCGCTGATCACGCTCGGCAAGAAGCCGTCGCTGGCAAACCGTCGCTTGGCGTTCAACCGCCTGCGCGATCGTGACTCGGTGGCGAAGCTGTTCGACGTGCTCGGTCCGCGTTTCGCGAACCGTCCGGGCGGCTACCTGCGCGTGCTGAAGTTCGGCTTCCGCGTTGGCGACAACGCACCGATGGCACTGGTCGAGCTGCTCGATCGTCCGGAAGTCGACGAAACGGAAAACGTGCAAGAAGCTGAATAAGCTTCCGGTACGCAGCAGTATCTGAAAGGGGCCGAGCGATTGCTTGGCCCTTTTTGTTTTTGAGATGCCGGCTGCGATCGATTGTCGCAGGCCGATGCCGGCAGCGTTGCTCGGGCTGCGCTACGATACGAGGCAGCTGGCGTGGTCCCCTGGTGGGCAACCCGCGTCGGCAGGAGCCGGTAGACCAGCCAGGAGGGGGCGGATGATAGTGGTGCTGATGCTGACGACGGTGCCCGATGCGGCGACGGCCACCGCGCTCACCGACGGCGCGCTCGACGCGCGGCTTGCTGCGTGCGTGTCGGAGCTCGGTGCGATCAAGTCGCGCTATCACTGGCAGGGCAAGGTCGAAACGGCCGACGAGATCCAGTTGCTGTTCAAGACGAGCCCCGTGCGGGCGCTCGAACTGGAACGATTTATTCTCGCGCATCACCCTTACGAGACGCCTGAAATCGTCTCCTGGCAGGCGACGGCATCGGCCGCGTACGGTCAGTGGGTGACCAGCGAAACTCAACGTCTATTTCATGTTTAACGGTATGGCGCTTCCCGTGCGCGTGCGCGCGCTGCGGTTCCTTGCAGTCCTGTTGTCGTTCGTGCTCGTGCTGGGCGGCCTGTCGGTCGCGCGTGCGGCCGACGATTTCCTCGATCCGTCGGTTGCGTTCAAGTTCAGTGCGAGCGAATCGCCGGGACAGGTGGACGTCCGCTTCAAGGTCGCCAACGGCTATTACCTGTATCGCGAGCGGTTCGCGTTCGCGGTGAAGAGCGGGCAGGCGACGCTCGGCGAACCGCAGTTCCCGGCCGGCCACGTGAAGTTCGACCAGACGTTCCAGAAGAACGTCGAGACCTATCGTGACGAGGTCGTGGTTCACGTGCCCGTCAAGCAGGCGGCGGGGCCGTTCGAGCTCGCCGTGACGTCGCAGGGGTGCGCGGACGAGGGCATCTGCTATCCGCCGGCCGAGCACGTGGTGAAGGTCGACAGCGCCGCGCTCGGCGCCGCCGCATCGTCGTCCGGCGAAACGGCTGCCGCGGGCAGCTGGTTCGACAAGGTCACGAGCGCCGATTTTGCGCAGTCGTTGCTCGAAGGGCACGGCTTCTTCACGATCGTCGCACTGTACTTCGTCGCGGGCGTCGTGCTGAGCCTCCTGCCCTGCTCGTACCCGATGATTCCGATCATGTCCGCGATCATCATCGGCCAGGGCACGCGCGCGACGCATGCGCGCGGCTTTGCGCTGTCGCTGACCTACGTGGTCGGCATGGCGCTGGTCTACACGGTACTCGGCATTGCCGCGGCGCTGGTCGGCCAGAGTCTCGGCGCGTGGCTGCAGAATCCATGGGTGCTCGGCGCGTTCGGCGTGCTGCTGACCGCGTTCGCGGTGTCGCTGATTTCGGGCAAGGACATCGCGCTGCCCGCACGCTGGCAGAACGGCGCGGCCGAGGCCTCGAGCGCGCGCCAGGGCGGCCACTTCCTGGCGGTCGCGGCGATGGGCGCATTGTCGGCGCTGGTCGTCGGCGCATGCATGACGGCGCCGCTGTTCGCGGTGCTCGCCTTTATCGCGCACACCGGCAATGCGTTGCTCGGCGGTGCGGCGCTGTTCGCGATGGGACTGGGGCTCGGCGTACCGCTGCTCGTCGTCGGCGTGGGTGCCGGGACGGTGCTGCCGCGCGCAGGCGCATGGATGGACGGCGTGAAGGTGTTCTTCGGCATCGTGCTGCTCGCGGCCGCGCTGTGGATCGTGTGGCCCGTGCTTGCGGGCGGTCTGAAGATGGTGCTCGCCGCGTTGTGGCTGCTTATCGCGGCCGCGGCGCTCGGCCTGTTCACGCCGAATGCCGGTGCCGCGTCGATCTGGCGCCGTCTTGGGCGCGGTGTGGGTGCCGCGCTCGCGATCTGGGCGGCAACGCTGCTCGTCGGCCTGGCCGCGGGATCGACCGATCCCGTCAAGCCGCTGGCCGTGCTCGCGGCGCGCACGGCTGCGTCGGGCGGCGCTGCGGCGGCCGCCGCGCAGGACGGGCCCGCGTTCGCATCGGTGCGCTCCAGCGGCGAACTCGACGCGCTGCTGAAGGCGTCGAGCCAGCCCGTGATGCTCGATTTTTACGCCGACTGGTGCGTGAGCTGCAAGGAGATGGAGCATCTGACGTTTACCGACGCGCGCGTGCAGGCGCGGCTCGCGAAGCTTCACCTCGTGCGCGCGGATGTCACCGCGAACAATCCGGACGACCAGGCGCTGCTCAAGCGTTTCAACCTGTTCGGGCCGCCGGGCATCATCTTCTTCGATCGCAGCGGCAACGAAATCGGGCGTGTGGTCGGCTATCAGGCGGCCGAGACGTTCCTGCGCAGCCTCGATCGGGCTGCGGTCCCGACGGTATGACGGTGTTCGTCGGGCGTGCCGGTGGCGAACCGGGGTGCTCGCGCGGCATGAGCTGACGCTCGACGCCGTCGGACGGCCCCGATCGACGGCCAACAAAAAACGGCGGAACACCGAGGTGTCCGCCGTTTGTCTTTCCGCCTGCGGGCGTGCGATCAGCGTTGCGCTTTCAGCAGACGCGCGGCGTCGAGCGCGAAGTACGTGAGCACCCCATCGGCACCCGCGCGCTTGAACGCGAGCAGCGATTCGAGCACGACCTTGTCGTGGTCGAGCCAGCCGTTCATTGCTGCGGCCTTCAGCATCGCGTATTCGCCGCTCACCTGGTACACATAGGTCGGGAAGCGGAACTCGTCCTTCACGCGGCGCACGATGTCGAGATACGGCATGCCGGGCTTGACCATCACCATGTCGGCGCCTTCGTCGATGTCGAGGCGCACTTCGCGCAGCGCTTCGTCGCTATTCGCCGGATCCATCTGGTAGGTCATCTTGTTGCCCTTGCCCAGGTTGGACACCGAGCCGACCGCGTCGCGGAACGGGCCGTAGAACGCCGACGCGAACTTGGCCGAATAGGCCATGATGCGCGTGTGGACATGGCCTTCGCTTTCCAGCATCTCGCGGACAGCGCCGATGCGGCCATCCATCATGTCCGACGGCGCGACGATGTCGACGCCGGCTTCAGCCTGGGCAAGCGCCTGCTCGACCAGGATCTCGATCGTGTCGTCGTTGATCACATAGCCGCTCTCGTCGAGCACGCCGTCCTGGCCGTGGCTCGTGTACGGATCGAGCGCGACGTCGGTCAGCACGCCGAGCTCGGGGAAGCGCTTCTTCAGCTCGCGTACCGCACGCGGGATCAGGCCTTCCGGATTGGCTGCTTCGCGGCCGTCAGGCGTTTTCAGCGACGGCTCGATGGCCGGGAACAGCGACAGCACGGGCACGCCGAGTTCGACGCATTGCTCGGCGACATGCATCAGCAGATCGACGGACACGCGCTCGACGCCGGGCATCGACGACACCGGCTGCCGTTCGTTGGTGCCTTCGACGACGAACACCGGATAGATCAGGTCGTCGGTGGTCAGGCGGTTTTCGCGCATCAGGCGGCGGGAGAAGTCGTCGCGGCGCATCCGGCGCGGACGATGAAGCGGATGGAAGCTCATGGCGATTTGGCAGAAATCAGGGCGGTAAGGACCTTACGGAACCCTTAGGTGATTTTTGGGAGCGTTGGTATATGATAGCGATCGAGCGGCACGCGTCGCGTGCAGCTCCCCGCTTCTCCTCCCTGAGCGGGTGCCTGTCGTTTTTCGATTAGGCTGTTTGACCCGCCGTTAAACGGCGGGTTTTTTTATGAGCCGGCCGAATCCGCAGGCGCCGTCAGGTGCGCGCCGCCGATCCCGGCCGCGCGTTGCCCGATCATTGTGCTACAGGCTCGCTATTTTCGTCGGCGACGGACGGCCGCAGCCAGCTCTCGATCAACTCGTGCGCCTCGTCGAGCCCCGTGCGCTTCAGCGCGGAGAACAGCTGGACCGTCAGCTTGCCCTGGACGCCCTGGTCGCGATACGCATCGAGCCCCTTTTGCGTGGTCCGCAGCGCATTGATGCTTTCCTGCCGCGTCAATTTGTCGCACTTCGTCAGCAGCGTATGGATCGGCTTGCCGGTCGGCGTGAACCACTCGATCATGCGGCGATCGAGGTCGGTCAGCGGACGGCGCGAATCCATCATCAGGATCAGGCCGCAGAGCTGCGAGCGGGTCGCGAGGTAGGACGACAGCAGCATTTCCCAGTGTGCCTTTGCGGCACCGGGCACTTCCGCGTAGCCATAGCCGGGCAGGTCGACGAGATTCGCGACGGGCTCGGCGGCCGGGCCGACGGAGAAGTAATTGATATGCTGCGTGCGGCCGGGGGTCTTCGATGCGAAGGCCAGCCGCTTCTGGTTGCACAGCACGTTGATCGCCGTCGACTTGCCGGCATTCGAGCGGCCCGCGAACGCGATTTCCGGCTGTACCGTCGGCGGCAAGTCGCGCAGATGGTTGACGGTCGTGTAGAAGCGGGCTTGATGGAGCAGAAAGGCCATGGGAACCGGAAGGACGGGCGGCGCGAGCCGCTTGGTGGAGGCGGGGTAGCCCCGATAGGCGCGGGAGCTTTCAACACGATATTGTACAATACGACGGTTTTGCCGAAGGCCACCGGGCGCCTGCCTCGCGCTTTTATGTGGCTTCTGCGGTAGACTGGTCGCCGTCGTTTTTTGCAGAACCTCAAATTCCCACAAGACGAAACAGGGTGTGCGAATGAATCGACTGTGCAAGTCTCTGATGGTGCTTCAGGTTGCAGCAGGGTTCGTAGGTTTCGTAGCGGAGGCAAACGCGGCGGAGGCGGCAAAGCCGGATCTCGACCGTGGCAAGGCGATTGCCGGGCAGGTCTGCGCGTCGTGTCACGGCGCCGACGGCAATAGCGCGTCGGGCAGTTTCCCGAAGCTTGCCGGCCAGCATCCCGAATATCTGGTCAAGCAGTTGAACGACTTCAAGGCGCAGCCGGGCGCGAAGGGGCCGGTGCGTACCAACGCGGTGATGGTCGGATTCGCGAGCGCGCTGAGTGCGGACGACATGCGCAACGTCGCCGCATACTACGGGTCGCAGACGACGAAGCTCGGCACCGCACGCGATGCGGCGACCGTGCCGGTCGGCCAGAAGATCTATCGCGGCGGCATCTCGGAGAAGGGCGTGCCCGCCTGCGCGAGCTGCCACGGGCCGACAGGGCAGGGGATCCCGGTCCAGTACCCGCGTCTGTCGGGGCAATGGGCCGATTACACGGTCGCGCAGTTGACCGCGTTCCAGCAAGGGGCTGGTGCGCGCAACAACAACGAGGCAATGCATCAGATCGCTTCGCGGCTGTCGGATACCGAGATCAAGGCCGTCGCGGATTACATCGCGGGCCTGCGTTGAGCGGCCGGTCGCGAATGGAATGACCGGGCGCCGAAAGGCGGCCGGAGTCAGAACAAGAAAAGGGTGGGGCGCCGCACCATTGCGGTTGCCTCGCCCTTTTTTGTCGGCACTCGCCGGGTCGTCCCAAGAGTGCTGGCCACCCCCTCGGGGGCAGCGAATAAAGTGAACGTGGGGGCTGTTTCCCCTAAGTCGGAGTTTGAATGAGCGTTACCACGTCGGGGTTGCAGTCGAAGTCTGGTCAGGGTGCGCCGAAGCGCGCGGTCGAGCTGCTGAGCTCGATGCGCTTCGCGATTGCGCTGCTGGTGGTGCTGTCGATTGCGAGCATCATCGGCACGGTCCTGACCCAGGACGATCCGTATCCGAACTACGTGAACCAGTTCGGGCCGTTCTGGGCGGATATCTTCCGCTCGCTCGGCCTGTACAACGTGTACAGCGCGTGGTGGTTCATGCTGATCCTGATCTTCCTCGTCACGTCGATCTCGCTGTGCGTGATCCGCAACGCGCCAAAGATGCTCGCCGATGCGAAGAGCTGGAAGGACAAGGTCCGCGAAGGCAGCCTGCGCGCGTTCCACCACAAGGCCGAGTACGCGGCTTCCGGTACGCGCGCGACCGTTGCGGCGACGCTCGTCACGTTCGTCACCAAGGCCGGCTACAAGCACGTCGTGCGTGAAACCGACGGCGCGACGCTGATCTCCGCGAAGCGCGGCGCGCTGACCAAGTGGGGTTACATCTCCGCGCACCTCGCGATCGTCGTGATCTGTATCGGCGGCCTGCTCGACAGCAACCTGCCGATCAAATTCCAGATGTGGATGTTCGGCAAGAGCCCGGTCAACACGAGCGCGTCGATCAGCGAGATCTCGCCCGACCATCGCCTGTCCGCGTCGAACCCGACGTTCCGCGGCTATGCGTGGGTGCCCGAGGGCCAGTTCGTGTCGACCGCGATCCTGAACCAGCCGAGCGGCTCGCTGATCCAGGATCTGCCGTTCTCGATCCAGCTCAACAAGTTCATCGTCGACTACTACACGACGGGCATGCCGAAGCTGTTCGCGAGCGACATCGTCGTGATCGATCGCGAGACCGGCAAGAAGATTCCGGCACGCGTCGAGGTCAACAAGCCGTTCACGTACAAGGGCGTGTCGATCTACCAGTCGAGCTTCCAGGACGGCGGCTCGCAGATGCAGATGACGGCCTACCCGATGACGGGCGGCATCGCGAAGACCTTCCCCGTGCAGGGCACGATCGGCAGTTCGGCGCCGCTGCAGATGCCGGGCGCCGACGGCGACACGGTCGAGTTCTCCGATTTCCGTGCGATCAACGTCGAGAACATGGCCGACGCGAACGGCAAGCCGGATGTGCGCGGCGTCGCGAAGACGGAGTCGCTGAAGCAAGCGTTCGACGAACGCCTCGGCTCGGGTGCGAAGACGTCGAAGCCGACGCAGCTCCACAACATCGGCCCGTCCGTGCAATACAAGATCCGCGGCAAGGACGGCCAGGCGCGCGAATTCAACAACTACATGCTGCCCGTCGACATGAACGGCGAGCGCGTGTTCCTCGCCGGCGTGCGCGCGAGCCCGAACGATCCGTTCCGCTACATGCGGATCCCGGCCGACAGCCAGGATTCGATCGGCGAATGGATGCGCGTGCGCGCCGCGCTCGAGGATCCGGCCGTGCGCACCGAAGCCGCCGCGCGCTTCGCGCGGCGTTCGCTGCCGGGCACCGACGCATCGCTGCGCGGCCGCCTGCAGGACAGCGCATCCAAGGTGCTGACCCTTTTTGCGGCGAGCGACGACAGCGGTGGCCGCGGCGCCGACGGCCAGCCGATCGGCGGCTTCCAGGCGGTGGCGACGTTCATCGACCGCTCGGTGCCGAAGGCCGAGCAGGAGAAGGCCGCGAGCCTGCTGCTGCGGATGCTCGAAGGCTCGATGTGGGAGGTCTGGCAGATCGCGCGCGAGCGTGCCGGCGAGCCGGCCGCCCAGCAGGGCACCGACACGATCCGGTTCGTACAGAACGCGATCAATGCGCTATCCGACAGCTTTCTGTATGGATCGCCCGTCTATCTGCAACTTGACTCATTCAAGCAGGTGCAAGCTTCGGTATTTCAGCTGACGCGCGCACCCGGCAAGAATCTGGTGTATCTTGGCAGCCTGCTGCTGGTCGCCGGCATCTTCTCGATGTTCTACGTGCGCGAGCGGCGCCTCTGGTTCTGGCTCAAGGATGCCGGTTCGGGCGTCGATGTGGTGATGGCGATGTCCACGGCCCGCAGGACCTTCGATTTCGAGAAAGAATTCGTGCAGACGCGCGACGCGGCCGGCGTCGCCTTGCGCGCCGCACCTCGCGACGCCGCGCCCGCCGGTGCGGCATCGACGGCCCGCCCGCCTGCCGGCGGCGGTTCCGATTCCGAGAATTCCACCCGGTAACATCATGGATCTCACGCAAGTTTCCTCTTCCCGTGCGGCGTCGGCCCAGGCGCCGATCTCGTCGCCGCTGTTCGACGACCGTCCGTTCCTCGCGCGCCTGTCGCTGGTCGACTGGCTGTTCGCGCTGGCGCTCGTGGTAGGCGCGGGCTATGCGTTCGTGCACTACAACGCGCACATGGATTACTACGACAAGGCGGTGATGATCGGCACCGTGCCGGCGCTCATCGCGCTCGGCTGGCGCTGGAAGCCCGCCCGGCTGACGATGGCGTCGATCGCCGTGCTGTCGCTGCTGTCGATCCAGATCTACCAGGGCGATCTCGCGCGCGCCGATTCGGCGTTCTTCCTCAAGTACATCCTGTCGAGCCAGTCGGCGATCCTGTGGATGAGCGCGCTGTTCGTGCTCGCGACGATCTTCTACTGGATCGGCTTGCTCGCCCGCTCGGAAACAGGGGCCGCGATCGGCCAGAAGCTCACGTGGGCCGCCGTGCTGATGGGCTTCACGGGGCTGATGGTGCGCTGGTACGAGTCCTACCTGATCGGTGCCGACGTCGGACATATCCCCGTGTCGAACCTCTACGAGGTGTTCGTCCTGTTCAGCCTGATCACCGCGCTGCTCTACCTGTATTACGAAGGTCACTACGGCACGCGCGCGCTCGGCGCGTTCGTGCTGCTGGTCATCAGCGCGGCGGTCGGCTTCCTGATGTGGTACTCGGTCGCGCGCGATGCGCAGCAGATCCAG
>NZ_MDEQ02000047.1 GCF_001883705.2 Burkholderia catarinensis | reverse complement strand
ACCGAACCAGAATGCCTACATTGAATCATTTAACGGGCGCTTCCGGGATGAATGCCTGAACGAGAACTGGTTCACTAGCCTGTCACATGCCAGGGTCGTGATCGAGACTTGGCGTCGGGAATACAACGAGGAACGACCGAAGAAATCGCTGGGCGGATTAACGCCCGCATCCTACGCCCGGAAACTGGCCGAGAAAGAGCTACATTTACCCCCCGGACTCTAAAGCCCGGTGCTACTGAAGACGGGGGGGGCGTCGGGTGCATGGCAAAGAGTCGGACGTGTTTGCCGATGCCGGGTATCAGGGCGTGGAGAAGCGCGACGACACGCAGAAAATCAGGGCGTGCTGGCTGTGGCCCTGCGCCCGGGCCTGCGTCGCCAGCTTGACAGTGACGCTACAAAAGATGCGCTCATTGAGCGGCTCGAACACGTCAAGGCTAGCATCCGGGCCAAAGTCGAGCACCCGTTCCGGGTGATCAAGCTGCAGTTCGGACACGTCAAGGTGCGTTATCGCGGGTTGAAGAAGAACACGGCGCAGTTGCACACACTGTTTGCACTGGCAAATGTGTGGATGGCTCGACGCCGAATGAAACCGGCAGGCTGATCAGGTCAGAGATGGCGAATCGCATGTCATTCGCGCCATGCTTCACGGGGTTCGCCCAGTGTCCGGCGTGATCGGCAGACGCACCGGTCGCTGAATTGATGCCTCGTCGATATTTACGCGGTTATGCAGACCTTCCTTAGCCACATACGCCTTGCGCCACCGCGTGATTTGCACCTTATCGAAGAGCCCCGCCCTGAAGAACGGGTCCGATTCAATGAATGCCTGCGCTTCGCTTCGCATGTCCGTGTCCACGACGTAGAGACCGCCGCCTAAATCCTTTCCATCATCGGCTAGCTTCGCGCCGCAAGCGAGCAGCATGGACGCATTCTCTGCGAGAAGCTCGAGATGATCGGGACGCGCTTTCATTCGCAGCGACAGGCTATCGGGTTTGTCCCACGTTTCGATTACATATGGCATGTCGTGTCCTCCAGTCAGGCCGCGCGGCAATATTGGCCGCCGTCGCGCTGGTAGTAGGCGAGTTTGTCCTCGTCGATCGGCATGCCGAAGCCAGGGCCCTGCGGCACCATGAGATGGAAATCGCGATATCGGGGTTGAGATACACCCGGTGACCACTTGCAACGGCGCCCCCGTTAGTGGACAAGTCGCCCCGCTGCGAAACGGAAGAGATTTTCCGAGCATATCGAGTGATCAGGTCTCCTTGAACTTTTTCTTTTGAATCACCTGGTATTCACATCATGAATCCCTTGCTAGACGCTGCGGTCTAGGCACTTGCTGTTCATCGACGACAACGGTTACGGCGAAGGCGAGTGGAAGGTACGCAAGCATGGCTGGTCCAAACGTCGCACGTGGCGCAAGGTACATCTGGCAATGGACGCGAACACCGGCCAGATCTGCGCCGTGCTGATGACCCATCAGGACGAAGGCGATGGCGAAGTTCTGCCCGAGTGGCTCGACCAGATTCCCGCTGACACGGCAATCGATACCATCGGTGGCGATGGCGCCTACGACACCAAGGCGTGCCATGCTCAGATTGCGGCGTACGGAGCTGCCCCGTCGATCCCGCCGCGTGAGGGCGCGACGCCGTGGCCAGACCGCACGCCCGGTGCGGCTTGGCGCAATGCTGCCATCGACGCAATCACAAGAAGCAGCCGGCGTGAATGGAAGCAGGCGAGTGGCTACCACCCGCGCTCGCTGGCCGAGACTCTGATGTACAGGCTCAAGATTCTTATGGGCTCCTGCCGGTGGGCTCGCGAGATCTGCTCCCAGGCAACCGAAGCATCGATTCGTGCAGGCGTGCTCAACCGCAAGGCGGCCCTTGTACGCCCGCAGTCCGTCCGCATTGCCTGAGATCGAAACATAGAGGTCACCTTGTATCTACGCCCGATTTATGCAACATGCCACGCACAAGCGTGGCGTGCCGAACATGAGTTCAATCGATCGTCGTCAAAGCGCTTGCGAGTCGCAGTCTTCAGATGCATGCGTAAGGTGCGGCTACGCGTGCATCTCGCCGCCTTTGGCGGCTTGCGGGTCAGATACGTCGATTCCCCTCATTTGAGATCTTCGGCGTATGCAAACGGTGGCGGCTCGACGGTGGAAGAACACGACGCGTTGGACGACCGATCGCCATCCGGAGTCGATGTGAAACGTCGTGTTCTGGATATGTTGGTTGGCTCCAGCAGGCCAATCCTACTTGAACATCACCGGCCGCATTCCTCGGCGGAATTGATCCAAATCAATTCAGTTATGTAGATAAATAATAGTCTGATCACCAGTTGAAATAGTAAAGAGCTACAAGCCGCCAATTCTAACTTCGGTGCGATCATGGCCTTCAATCGACCTGTTCTAAAAGAAATACAGCCTGGTGAAAGGCGCGTGGCAATGACGCCATCAGTTGCGACGCGCGTGCGGCAACTGGGTGCGGGGCTATCCCTCGAGGCGGATGCCGGCATAGCAGCCACGTTTGCGGATTCTGCCTACGGCGATATCCATATTGAAAAAGACGTCGGAAAGCTCGCCGCCTCCGCTGACGTCATGCTCGCTGTGCAGCCGCCGTCGGTCGAGGCGATAAGTGCGCTGAAACCAGGTGCCATCCTGATCTCGTTTCTGCCGGACCCAACCAATCCCGAACTCCCTCGCGCGCTGCGTGAAGGGCGAATTGCAAACTTCGGCATGGACCAGATCCCCCGGATCAGCCGGGCACAGGCGATGGACGCACTGTCGAGCCAAGCCGCGCTTGTCGGCTACTACGCTCCGCTGCTCGGTGCGGTCCACATGCCACGTATCGTGCCGATGATGACGACCGCGGTCGGTTCTCTGCGTGCTGCGAAGGTTCGTGGAATGGGCCTCGGTGTAGCTGGACTCCAGGCAATCGCTACGGCGCACCGGCTCGGCGCAATCACGGAAGGCTACGACGTGCGTCCAGAGGCGCGCGAGCAGGCGCTCTCTCTTGGTGCGAAATTTGTCGATATGGGGGGGCGACGCGCGCGGTCAGGGTGGCTATGCACGTGAGCTGACCGCTGAAGAAAAAGAGCGCGTCGTGCAGGCGCTTGGCAAGCATATCGCAGAAGCCGACATGAGCATCACCACGGCATCCGTGCCGGGTCGTCGCCGATCTACGGCATGCCGATCCTCAATGTGGATCAGGCGCATCAGGTCTTCGTTGTCAAGCGGGGACAGGGCAAGGGCTATGCGGGTGTGGAAAACCTGCTCTTCTACCAGGACAACTGCAACATGGTCTACGGCGATGCACAGGCTGTCTTAAGCCAGATGGTACAGGCGGTCAAGGAAGTAGTTGTCTGAACGCAGCAGAAAATTTCACTTTTTCGAAGGAGCTAGAGATGACCTACGCAACCACCAACCCCTACAATGGCGAGATACTCAAAACCTTTCCGTACGCCACCGATGCCGAGGTCGCCGGCGCTATCGACAAGGCACATGCGGCCTTCCTATCGTGGCGGGAAACGTCCTTTTCGATCCGTGCGGAAATCCTGCAGAAGGCGGCTCAGCTCCTGCGCCGCGACAGCGACGCCTATGCACGGTTGCTGACGCTTGAAATGGGCAAGCTGTTCGCCGAAGCGAAGGCTGAAGTCGAACTCTCGGCACGCATTTTCGAATACTACGTCCGTCACGCGGAAGATTTGCTCAAGCCAGAAAAGCTACCGGTTTTGGATCCGGCAGAAGGCGAAGCGGTGCTTGTCCATGAGCCGCTTGGCGTGCTGCTCGCGATCGAGCCGTGGAACTTCCCCTATTACCAGATCGCCCGCATCATTGCGCCCCAGCTCTCGGCAGGTAACGCGATGCTGCTCAAGCACGCATCCAACGTACCTCAAAGCGCCGCGGCTTTCGAGAAGCTGATGCGCGAGGCGGGCCTTCCGGAGGGAGCCTTCGTCAACCTGTATGCCACCCGCTCGCAGGTGGAGACGATCATCAACGACCCGCGCGTGCACGGTGTTGCGCTTACCGGCTCCGAAGATGCGGGTGCGGTAATCGCCGCGGCAGCCGGCAAGGCGCTCAAAAAGTCGACGATGGAGCTTGGCGGCGCCGACGCGTTTGTGGTGCTTGCCGATGCCGATCTGGAAAAGACGGTCAGGTGGGCGGTGTTCGGCCGACACTGGAATGGTGGGCAGGTGTGCGTATCATCGAAGCGGATGATCATCGTGGACGAAGTCTATGACGCCTTTCTCGACCTCTACCGCAAGGGCGTGGCCGGCTTGAAAGCGGGAGATCCCTTCGCTCCGGAAACGACGCTTGCTCCCCTCTCGTCGCAAACGGCGGCCGACGAGATTAAGCAAAAGATCCGTCAGGCCGTCGAATACGGCGCCTCAGCAGAGCAGGTCGGGCCATCTGTGCCTACGCATGGCGCGTTCGTTCAGCCGACGATCCTGACCGGAATGAGCGACGACAATCCGGCTCGCTACTGGGAATTCTTCGGTCCGGTCTCGATGCTGTTCCGTGCGAAGAACGAGGAGGATGCGATCCGTATCGCCAACGATTCGCCGTTCGGTCTCGGCGGCTCGGTCTTCACGACTGACCTGAAACGTGGCGCGGCAGTCGCCAGAAAGATCTCGACGGGGATGGTGTTCGTCAACCATCCGACCAAGTCCGAAGCCGACCTGCCGTTTGGCGGCATCCGGCGTTCTGGATACGGCCGTGAACTGCTTGGCCTTGGGCTGAAGGAGTTCGTTAACCACAAGCTGATCGATGTCGTCGACATCGACGCACCGTTCTAAGAGCAGTCATTCTCGACCGCGCAAGCGTGGGCTCGTAGCGGTCGGTCATTCATCATTGGTCATGCAGGCGCAATGTCGCTCCGTGACTCGTCCACTTCAGTTTAGGAGTTCTCCATGTCGAAGACCATGAAGGCGGCTGTTGTTCGCGAATCCGGCAAGCCGCTCGCGATCGAAGAAGTCGCCGTGCCCACGCCCGGACCGGGCCAGATACTTGTGAAGATCGCGGCAACCCGGAGTCTGCCACACTGACCTGCATGCCGCCGGCGGTGATTGGCCGATCAAGCCCAACCCGCCCTTCATTCCGGGCCACGTTGGGCATGTAGTTGGGGTAGGTGCCGGCGTGACCCATGCCAGGGAGGGAGATCGCGTCGGTGTGCCCTGGCTCTATACCGCCTGCGGGCATTGCAAACATTGCCTGGGCGGCTGGGAAACGCTGTGCGAGTCACAACAGAATACCGGTTATTCGGTCAACGGCAGTTTTGCGGAGTACGTCGTGGCTGATCCGAACTTTGTCGGGCATCTTCCTGACAATGTATTGTTTGTCGATATCGCGTCGATCCTCTGCGCGGGTGTGACCGTCTACAAGGGGCTGAAGGTGACCGACACGAAGCCCGATGACTGGGTCGTCATCTCTGGCATAGGTGGTTTGGGGCATCTGGCCGTACAGTATGCAAAGGCGATGGGACTGAACGTAATCGCCGTCGACATCGACGACGAAAAGAGGTAGCCCTGCTCGTTCGGACAGTATTCTGAGATTTTTAAGTGGAACGTCAGGGGCGATCATGCTGCCGATTTGATCGCAGGCAGCGTCGCGAAGTATGCCTCATCCGGCGTGCGATCCGTCAGGCTCGAATGGGGCCGCTTCCGGTTATACAGCTCGATGTAGTCGCCGATGGAGCGCCGGGCGTGGCTGACCGACTCATACGCTTTCACGTAGACCTCTTCGTATTTGATGCTGCGCCAGACCCGCTCGACGAATACGTTGTCACGCCAGGCCCCCTTGCCGTCCATCGACAGCCGCACGCCACGGCCCAGCACGGCCTCGGTGAACGCGCCTGCCGTGAACTGGCTGCCCTGATCGGTGTTCACGATGTCCGGCAGTCCGTAGCGGGCAAATGCCTCTTCCAGTGCCTCGACGGCGTGCGAAGCTTCCAGCGTGATGGCAACCCGATGCGCGAGAATCTTGCGGCTCGCCCAGTCCACCACGGCCGTCAGATAGACGAAGCCCCGCGCCATCGGAATGTACGTCGTGTCGAGCGCGAACACCTGGTTGGCGCGCTGGATCTTCATGCCGCGCAGCAGGTACGGCCAGATCTTGTGCTGCGCGTTGCGCCGGCTCGTGTTTGGCTTGCAGTACAGCGCCTCCACGCCCATGCGCTTCATCAGCGTGCGCACGCGGCGGCGACCCACTTCATGACTTTCCCGACGCAGCAGGCGCGCCAGCATCCGTGCCCCGGCAAATGGAAACTCCATGTGCAGTTCGTCGATGCGGCGCATCAGCAGTTGATCGGCCTGGCTGACCGGCTGAGGCTGGTAATACGCGCTCGATCTCGCGATGCCGACGAGTTTCGTCGGTCGCGAAACCGGTAGCGCATGCGCACGGTCGATCATCGCTTTACGCTCAGCAGTCCGGCCTTGCCGAGCGCTCCGGACAAAAAATCATTCTCCAGCGTCAACTGGCCGATCTTCGCATGCAGCGTCTTTACGTCCACGGGCGGCTCAGTTGGCGGCGACCCAGTCGTACCGAACACATCGGCCGCACGCTCCTGCAACTGCCGCTTCCATTCCGTGATCTGATTCGGATGGACGTCGTATTGCTGCGCCAGTTCGGCCAGCGTCCGCTCGCCCTTGACTGCGGCCAGCGCCACCTTCGCTTTGAACGCCGCTGAATGCGTCCGTCGGGTTCTCTTCGTCATTTCTCGGTTCCTTTGCCAGCATTATCGCTGGCTCAGGCCTCGGAAGTTCCACTTATCCGGCTGTCCGATTTTGCGCGGCCACCTCTGCTAGCCTGGCGTCTTTGCCTAAACACAGTCGGCACGCCTATGCTCCCTATCTCGCTGATTAAACAGATAACAGTTCTGTCAACTAGTGCGAGAATACGATAATAAAGTATTATTACGCAATTTGCATCGAAATTTCTATTTCACTCCAATAAAGAATCAAAATTGCTGGCTGCCCACATCGGAATTGTTCCTCTCGTGCATCTGAATACGACTTGGTTTCAATTTCACGCACGACGAAGGTGCATCGCATTCGGAAGAAATGTTTCGCTACCGTGGCAAATCTTAAGATAAAGATCGACGAAGGTCAGTTTCCTGTCAAATATACAGTAGTTTTCCCAGTACGATTTAAATGAGCGCACCAAGTTGACTCATGAATTGGCGGAGGCAATGCAGCGCTAAATGGAGAATTGATCTATAAATATGAAGCAAACGATAGTTTGCTCGAATTTGTGTTGAATTTGCACTTCCGGCATGCTAGCCTGAATTAATAATGCATGAGGGTGATTGGTCACGGTGTTCGAACTTGGTCTCGCGGTAAGGTCGACGAAATTATGGCCATGAATACCAATAATGCTTTCATATCGAGTAGATTTATTTTGGCAATTCAATCCAGCGCCATTTCCAGTGGGCGTGAGTTTTTAAATTATTGCGCGGCTTGTTTTCTCGCCCACCAAACACTTCGGCGGCTTTCATTAATAAATGATCGGCGCCAAGCGAATTGATTCATTTAGGGGTTCTGGCCATTCCTTTTCTGGCGACTAGGTGTGGTCGTGGCACATACCATTTCCGCTTGAATGTGGCAATTATCCAGAGAACAAGGAGTTGACGATGGCTGCGCTTGAAAAGCGTGACTTCGGTCTTGTCGAGGAGATCAATATTTTCTTCAAAAATTGACATATTAAAATAACAGCCCCTGTGGTCCATTGCGTTAACGTGGCCTGCGGAAGCGCCAACAAAACGGCAAAGAAAACTCGAATTATTTAGACGGGGTAAACAGTTCAATTTTAGTCGCATGAGAGGAGCTATGCAGAATTTGGTGAAAAGCATTCTGATTGTGGGTGGAGGAAGCGCGGGATGGATGACCGCCTCCTATCTATCAAAAGCGTATGGCCACAAGGTTAAAATTTCACTGATTGAGGCACCCTCCATTCCAAAAATTGGAGTGGGCGAGGCAACAATTCCGAATCTGCAAAAGGTATTCTTCGACTTTTTGGGGCTAAAAGAGCAGGACTGGATGCCTCATTGCAACGCGTCGTTCAAGTCGGCGATCAAATTCGTTGGCTGGAACACCAAAAGTGATCCAGATGACTATTTCTATCACATGTTCGGGCAATTAAAAGAAGTAAATGGAATTCCTCTTTCTCACTATTGGGCGCACCTGAAAAATACAGGACAGACATCGGAGCAGTTCGCGTACGCCTGTTATAACAAGGCAAAACTGCTCAATGCCAAACTTTCGCCGAAGGATCGCGACGGAAAATCGCGTATGAGCCATGCGTGGCATTTCGACGCCAATCTCGTCGCCAATTACCTCAGAGATCTCGCGGTAAGTTGGGGCGTCGTGCATATCGAGGGCGAAGTCGTCGAGACGCGACTGAATGAAGATGGCGGAATCAAGTCGGTCCGGCTCCAATCGGGCGCTGAGATCGCAGCAGACTTTTTTGTCGACTGCTCAGGGTTCAAGGGGCTTCTGATCAACCAGGCGTTGAACGAGCCCTTCATTGACATGTCGCGATACCTGCTGTGCGATTCGGCGGTTGCGGCGTCGATTACCCACGATGACGAGGCCAACGGTGTCGAACCGTATACATCGGCGATTGCGATGAGCAACGGCTGGACATGGAAGATTCCACTGCTCGGCAGATTTGGATCGGGGTATGTCTATTCGAGCAGTTTCTGCTCGAAAGAGGCCGCGACGGAGGATTTCATGAAGCTCTGGGGTGTCAAGGAAGATCAAGTTAAACTGAACCACATCAAATTCCGCACGGGACGCAACCGGAGAGCGTGGGTCAAGAACTGCGTTTCGATCGGACTCTCGTCGTGCTTTCTCGAGCCGCTGGAGTCGACCGGACTCTACTTTATTTATGCAGCGATCTATCAGTTCGCTCAGCATTTCCCGGATGCTACCCGGGATCCCCGGCTGGCAGACTCGTTCAACAAGAAGATTGAAGTGATGTTCGACGACTGCAGGGACTTCATCCAGACCCACTACTTCACAACCAAGAGAAATGACTCTGATTTCTGGAGGGCAAACAAGCACGACCTCAAGATTTCGGATTCACTGCACGAGAAACTCAGCGCGTATAACGCCGGCCTCGTCGTATGTCCGCCGGTGACGGTAAACGAGAGCGACTATTACGGTAACTTCGATCTGGAATTTTCGAATTTCTGGACCAATAGCAATTACTATTGCATGTTCGCTGGCCTAAATTGGGTACCGGAGAAGTCACACCCCAAGCTCGTATACCACGATGAATGGATGAAAAAAGCACTCACTGAGTTTCAGAATCTCAAGCGGGAAGAGGAGGATTTGTCATCGACGCTCCCCACCACTTACGACTACTTGAAAAATATTCGGGGAACCTACTCCGCTTGATATTATGAGTGCCAATACCATCGCTTTGTATGCCATATTTTGCTTTGCGGGTGCGATCCTGCCTGGACCGACCTCGTTGTTGGCTTGGTCAAACGGCGTCGCGAAGTCAAAGAAGGGAGTTTTCTTTTGTGCCCTCGGTGCCGCGCTATCGGATATGGTAATCATCGGATTGGTGGGGCTCGGTCTAGGAGTGATAATCAAGCTGTACGCGAATGTATTCCAGGCAATACGCTGGGGAGGGTTTGTGTATCTCCTCTGGATTGCCTGGAAGATCTGGAATTCAGATGGACAACTGAGCGAGCGCGATGTGTTGAATCGGGGGAAGCGGGCCGCCAGCGCGCATTTCGTCCGAGGCTTTCTCGTGGCGTTCTCGAATCCGAAGGTGATCGTATTCTTCGTGGCATTCCTGCCACAGTTCATTGATGCTTCTGGGAACCTGCTTTTCCAGTACGCAGTGCTTGCGGTTCTATCGGCGGTGATCGATATCGTCACGATGACGATTTATGCTGGAAGCGGCATGGTGCTAGGATCCCGGCTGGCTAGTTCGTCACTCAAGTGCATAAATAGATCGAGTTCAGTCGCCATGGCGGCGATCGCCATCTTTCTCGTCGTTGAAAAATAAAGTTATCTCGCGTGTGTTCGAGTTTCGATAGCCAATGACAGCATAACGACTCTCCTTTGGTGCGCGAAAACCGAGGGAGGCTCACTTTTATCGTCCCAACTTACCAGACCTGCGACAGAACCGATCCACAATACCGAGAGAACCGCGCCATGAGCGAACCGAGGGCTGTCGTATTTTTTATTAACCCGCCGAACAGCAACGATCTGGATGCGGACAGCGCGGGCGAGGCGAACGACATCGTCGTATCGAAGGGCATTCAACATACCGACTGGGCCAATTTTCCGCATCTCGGCATCCTGTCTCTGGCTTCTTATGTCGACGCGCTGTCGGGTTTCGAAGGCTGTTATGTCGACGGCGTAATTCACCCGCTCGACCGCATCCTCGCGGCTATCCGCGAGCAGGCCGGCCGCACGCTCGCCGTCTGTCTCAGTGCGATCACGGCTAATTACGAAGCCGCGATCCGGATCGCCCTCGCGGTCAAATCCTTCGATCCGCATATCGCGATCGTCGTCGGTAATGATCATTTCACGGCGTTGAGCCGCGAGATTCTCGACCGCCACGGCGAACTGATCGATTGCGGATTCGTCGGCAACGAAGTGTACGGCGGCCTGGTCGATTTCCTGAGAGACTGGCAGCAATCACGTGCAAACAATGTCTATCCCGGTTCGGTTCGCCTGGAATCAGGGCGGATCGTTGCCGATCCGGCAATTCGTGAGGCGGTGAACCGCGTCATCGACTACGGTCTGATCGATCGGACCTTGCCGCATACCGCCGTCTACACCGAGAATTTCAACCGGCGCCTGGGTCAGCGGATCCTGGCGTTGACCGGACGGCAGGTACGCAAGGGCGTGCCTGTCGAAATCGCGCGCGGCTGCATCAAGTTCAGCGGCGACGATGCCTGCTCGTTCTGCTCGATCCAGTACGGCAGCATGTGGAAGAACGAGCTGCCTGCGGACCACGCGTGGTCCGCCGTCCGCAGCGCATGGGAGGCGGGCTACGATTACCTGTACGTGACGGCTGACGAGCTACCGCTCACGTTCGCGCGGCTGATGCTCGACATGGCGGAGTCGCCGCCACAATGGTGGCGCCCATTGCCGGCGGACGCGCGTCCGGTGCTGGTCGGCTACGCGCGCGCGGACGGCATGGAGAAGGAGCAAGTGCTGAAAGCCATGCGTGAAATCGGCTTCCGCATCCTGTTCGTCGGCGTCGACGCAGGCGCCGCGCGTTCGCTGCAGGCGCTCAACAAGCCACTGCGGAACAAGGACCCGGTGGCGGCCGCGCAGCGGATGGCCGACGCTAATTTGCGGGCACTGCACAACGCGCGCACGCATGGCGTGGCGATCAAGGCCGGATTCGTGCTGGGGCATCTGGGGATGAACGAGGAGTTGCTGGAGGAAAACATCGAGACCTACATCGCGTTTCTGAAGGCCGGGCGGGATGTGATCATCAGCGCCGACATCGAATTGCTGTCGCCGGAACCGGGCTCGAAGGATTTTCGCTATCTGACCGATCCGGACGAGGCTGAGACGACGTCGGCCCAATTGGGGCTCGCGATCGGAAACCGCACGCTGCGGCAGGATGTGGCCGATCGTTACCGGAACGTCGATATCTTCGATCGCGAGGCTGCCATCGACGACTATATCGGTGTGTTCATGCCCGAACTGTCGAAGGAGCGGCTCGCTATCGCGCGCGATCGGGTGCGCGGCGAATGCGGCCGGCTCGGCATCGTGATCGGAGACGATCTCTGATGTCGCCCGAGCAAGCGCTGTTCTTCGGCCTGACCTGCATCGGCTTCGGCTTCATTCCGGGCCCGGCGCTGCTGCAGACCGTGTCGTTGACGCTTCAGCACGGGCGGCGGGCCGGCTTCCTGTCCGCGCTCGGCATTCACCTCGGCGCCTTTTTCCAGATCTGCATCGTGGCGCTCGGGGCGGTCGCAGTGCTGAAGACATCGCCGATGCTGTATCACGCGCTCAAGGTGGTCGGCGGCGCCTACCTGGTCTGGCTCGGCATCCAGCGCATCCGCGCGCGCGCCGGGCAGGACGCGGTGATCGACGTGCCGCGCAACGTCGTGTCGTCGAGCGCATTCATCGAGGCGTCGAATCCGAAGTCGGCGCTGTTCTATTTTTCGTTCCTGCTGCAGTTCACCGATTCGGGCGCGCCGCTCGGGCTGGGCTGGCAGTTGTTCCTGCTCGGCGCTTGCGCGAACCTGCTGTTTTCCGCCGCCGACGTGTTCTGCATCCTGCTCGCCCATCCGTTGCGCGCCCGCGTGTCACCGGGCGGCCGGGCGCTGCGGATCGGCCAGTTTCTCGCCGGCACGCTGTTCGTCGTGCTGGGCGTGATCGCGATCGTCGGCGATTAGCGCGGGACCGCCCGCATGGGGCAGCGACAGAGGTACGACTCGTTGAGCGTTTGGTCGAGGATGGATGCGTTGAGCGAAACGCAGGTGCCGATCGGCGTGCGGTGTTCTAATCGCTTACGCAGGCCGGGAGGAGTCTCGCTTGCGCCGTCCTTGACGCGCGTCGAAAAGCCATCGAACCCTTGACCGGTCAACTACCGGAAACACTGCAAGCTGCGTTAATCGCAATTTGTGAGCAACTCCTCAAGCGCATGTCCGTTGATGCGTTGACCTCGATTCGGAACTGCCGACTGTGCGATGAAAAAGCGTGTGACCTTGAACGCTGCCGGGTCGAGAAACAGTTTCAACTCCAGATTTCGTGATGAAGTTGTGTGCCATCCGCCGCAGCACCGCAATGATCCTGACTTTGGTGGCGCCATTGCTGATTACCTTGTTTTTCATGCGGAAGTCAGATTGTTGTAATTCGCCGGAATGGGCCGTAGCTCACATGACGAAGTGGCGCCATTTTGATGAGATCTGCGGCCCCCAGCCCCTTTCTTCTCTACGTCTGCCATGAGCGACGGATGCGTTCACGAATGTCATGCAAGCGTGCGGCGGACTCGTTGGCGAACACAAAGCGCAAATAGCGGTCAGCATCGGGTCCCCAGTTCGTCATCGGCGTCGCGGCGATCTTGCCGTGCTCAAGCAGCAGTTTCGATGCGTGGGGCGGTTCCAGGCCGATGCTGCGGGTATCGATCAGCATCGACCAGCCGCCGTGCGGCCGGATCACGGGTAGGTCGGCGAGCGCGCCCATCAGGAAGTCGCGGCGACGCTCCCATTCTGCCGTCGCAACCGCCACGCCGTCGTCGCTTGCCGTTAGTGCGGCGGTTGCGCCCGGCATGGCGATGCCGACCTGGCACACAACGTTAGATAAGCTCACGAGCCGCACGTCGTTCATGATTGACTCAGGCCCGACGATCCAGCCGACACGCCAGCCGATCATCCGATACTCCTTCGAAACCGCACCGACCGTGATGACGTGTTCTCGCATGCCTGGCAATGCGGCGGGATGTAGGACCTCGCGCCCGTCGAACAGGATGCGCTCCATTGCGGCGTCGTAGATCAGCCAGAGGTTGTAACGTTCGCAATGCTCGGCGATCGCGCGCCATTCGTCGTGAGACACCACGTAGCCGCTCGGCATCGAAGGCGACATGACGAGCAGTGCTTTCGTGCGCGGCCCAATCACGGCGGCGAGGCTGTCGAGGTCGAGTCGCCAGCCGTCAGCGCGCGGCACTAAGCGTGCGAACTTCGGTACGCCACCAGCCAGATGCACACGGTTGATCAAGCCGGCGTAGGTAGGATTTGTCAGCACCACCTCGTCGCCTGGTTCGAGCACGGCCAGCAGCACGTTGAGAATGCCTGCGAGACCGCCGGCCGACACGATGCATTCGCTTGCGGCGTCGTAGGTGGCTCCGGAGCTTCGGCCAACCCGCGTGGCCGCTGCTTCGCGCAGCGCGCGCTGACCGGTGAAGGGCAAGTAGCTATTCGCCGCGTCGTCGTCGATCGCGTCGTGGGTGCTCGCCAGCGCTGCCGCGGGCGGCCGCAGGTCGGTGTCGAGATTCTCGAGCCTTAGAATGTCCGCGTCGCGCAGAGAGTCCGCGGCGGCGCCCACCCGGTCGACGCCGATGCCAGGGATGTTTGTCAGTCTGGATACAGTCACATCAACCTCCGTTAGTGTTTTAATATATTAAAATGAAAAAATTAGCCGATGGCAAGTCTTCTTCGGCGCTGCTCGCCGAGCTCTTGCGCGAACGCATCGCGAACGGCACCTGGGCGCCGGGGACGCAGTTGCGGCAGGACTTAATCGCAAAGGAGTTCGGCACCAGCCACATTCCGGTGCGGGAGGCGTTCGTGCAACTGCAGGCGGGCGGGTTCGTCACTATCGTGCCGAACCGCGGCGCATTCGTGTCCGCGATGACGACCTTCGAGGCCGCGGAGCTGACCGAAATGCGGGTCGCGCTAGAGCTGCTCGCGCTCAATGCGGCGATCGACCGGTTCAGTGCGGAGGACGAAACCGCGGTTTGCGAGATCCTCGCGCGCGACGCGGACGCGCACGAGGTCGAGCACTGGTCGATCGACAACTGGGCGTTCCATCGCGCGATCTATCAGGCGAGCGGTAAGCGGCATCTGCTGGAGACGCTAGAGGCGATCTGGCGCAAGACCGACCGTTATCTGCGGCTAGTCTGGCAGCTTGAGCGCTACCAAAGCCTTTCGCTCGCGGAACATCGTTCGATTCTCGATGCAGTGCTCGCACGCGACCGGCGTGCCGCGAAGCGCCTGACAAAGAGGCACATCGAAGCGGCTGGCATCGTGATGCAGGATGCGCTGCGCGAAGCGCGGCGGGAATGAAGCGGGAGCGGGTTCAGTTTGTAGCCTGGAGGCGCGGGATTTTGAGTCAGCCTGCCGCTTGGCATGACGCGGAAAAGTGATGGTAGAGAGGGAGGAGCAATGAGTGACGAATTCGGGTTTGATGGGTCTAAGGACTCCAAGACGTCGACCAAAGAGAAGCTGGCATCAATTCGGCCCAGTAGCGGACAGGCGAAAGACGCACCGATGGCTCAAATCGATGCTATTGCTGAGTCGCACGGTCGTGCCTGGGTTTGATGATTCGGATTACAGAATACTGGCGCAATCAGAATTGTTGGGAAAACATCCAGTCGCGCGTGAAGAGTCGGCCGCAGTCGGACCTATCCGTGATTTCGTGGGCGAGGCATATCATGAGGTGTAAAAGTCATGGATATGCCGATGAAGAAGAAGAGACAGACGGTAGCCTCGCAGGCAGCGGCCCGTGGGCCGCTGCCTGAGCTGCCGAAGGAACTGCTGGATCAACTGGTCAAGGGGCCGATGTCGCCCGCCGAGGTGCAGGACCTGATGCTGGCGTTCAACAAGGCGGTCATCGAACGCGCGATGGGTGCCGAGATGAATCTGTATCTGGGTTACCCGCCGGGCCAGCCCAAGCCTGTCGGGAAAGTCAACGAGCACAACGGCGCCAGCGGCAAGACCGTCCTCACCGATCGCGGCCCGGTTAGGGTCGAAGTGCCACGTGACCGTGACGGCAGCTTCGAGCCGATCCTGATTCCCTAGCACGAACGCCGTTTCACTGGCTTTGACGAACGCATCATCGCGATGTACGCGCGTGGCATGAGCGTGCGCGAGATTCAGTCGTTTCTGGCCGAGCACTACGGCATCGAGGTGTCGCCGGACTTCGTCAGCACGGTGACCGACGCCGTCATCGATGAAGTGCGCGAGTGGCAGCAACGACCGCTGGAGCCCATGTATCCGGTCGTGTTCTTCGACGCGCTGCGCGTCAAAATCCGCGACGAAGGCGTGGTGCGCAACAAAGCGATCTATCTGGCGCTGGGCGTGCGTCGCGACGGCACACGCGACGTGCTGGGCCTCTGGATCGAGCAGACCGAGGGCGCGAAGTTCTGGTTGCGCGTAGTCAATGACCTGAAGCTGCGCGGCGTTCAGGACATCCTGATTGCCGTGGTCGATGGCCTGAAGGGCTTCCCGGAAGCGATCAACTCCGTGTTCCCGGAAACGACGGTCCAGACCTGCATCGTGCATCTGATCCGGAACTCGCTGGACTTCGCCGGCTGGAAAGACCGGAAATCGGTCGCAGCGGCGCTCAAGGAAGTCTATCGGGCACCGACGGCCGAGGCGGCCGCCGTGGCGCTGGATGCGTTCGACGCGAGCCCGTGGGGTGCGAAATACCCACCGATTGCCGCCCTCTGGCGACGAGCCTGGGATCAGGTGATTCCGTTCTACGCCTTCGCGCCTGACATCCGGAAAATTGTATATACGACCAACGCCATCGAGTCGCTGCACATACAGCTTCGGAAGATCATCAAGGCGCGGGGCCACTTCCCGTCGGACGAGGCCGCACTCAAACTGATCTGGCTGGCGCTGCGCAACGTCGTGGCGAAGTGGACTGGCTCCCGGCACGATTGGAAGAGTGCCATGACCCAGTTCGCACTGCTTTACCCGGAACGATTCAACATTGGAGTCTGAATCTCAACCCGCCTCACACACGGAATTCCGGATACCTCCCCGCTTACAGTCAGGAAAACACGGTGCTAGCAGTATCACTGGATGCTGCTAGTACTCTTGTGAACACCGCTAGCAGTCGTTGTGAACGCCTACAGCTGAAACTCAAATAGCCCGGTCCGTAACACTCCTATGAGCCACGGGCGAAAGCCAGAACACCAGCCCTCGCCTTGATCCCGATGGATGACTGGTGCAGACCAGTTCTGCAACCAGATGAGCGAAAAACCGGATGCATGCTCATGCGCGTCGACGTCGTGCGGGTGGGTTGAATCGCTTCAACTGGACAGGATAGCCCTGGGAGGAGACTGTTATCTCTTGATCTTGGCCTTTCAATGGATAACACAATTCCTTCGCCGGTAAGTCATTGAAAAGTCGGCTCGGTTTTTAGGCGCAACCGGTCGATGGTCCGCGTCACGGGCACGCGCCGCAAGATGCCGCGGCGCGCGCGGCAGAAACACGCGGCCACGGCGGGCCTCGGTCAGATGGTGCTCAGCGCGTCGCGCTTCTTGCGCACCGATGCCGTGGTGATGGGCGTGGTGCTGATCGCCGCGATTGCGTGGCTGTTCGATCTCGGCATGCGCGCGCTGAAGCGCAGGCTCGTGCCGTGGAAGGGAAAACAGTAGGGCGTTACCGATTCACTTCGCTCACGCGCTTCGCAAGCAGACACAGGATTTCATACATCAGCGTCGCGCCGACCAGCGCGGTGTTGCCCGTCTGATCGTAAGGCGGCGATACCTCGACCACATCCCCGCCGACCCAGTTGAGCCCGTCGAGACCGCGCAGCAGCGCCTGTGTCTCGCGGGTCGTTAGCCCGCCGACTTCCGGCGTGCCCGTGCCCGGCGTGAAAACCGGGTCGAGCCCGTCGACATCGAGCGACAGATAAACGGGCGCATCGCCAACAATCCGCCGCGCTTCGGCAGCGACTGCCGCCGGCCCAAGCTCATCAAACTCTTCGATAAAGACGACGCGCATACCGTGATCGAGCGAATAACGCCAGCCTTCGTCCGAATTCTGCGCGCCTCGAATGCCGATCTGAATCGTGCGCTTCGGGTCGAGCAGGCCCGCTTCGACCGCACGGCGAAACGGCGCGCCGTGCGTGAATTTGGAACCTTTGAACGCATCCCAAGTATCGGTATGCGCATCGATATGCACCAGCGCGATCGGCTCGCACGGCGCCAGCGCCTGAAAGATCGGATAGGTGATGGAATGATCGCCACCTGCGGTCAGCGCGAGCTTGCCGGCGCGGAATACCGGCTCGAAGAAGCGGCGAATGTCGTCGTGTGCGCGTTCGAGATGGTAGAGATCGGTGAACGGCACATCGCCGATATCGGCGACGCGGCAGGCGTCGAACGGATTGAAGCGCGTGACGTGATGGATGCCACGCATCATCGTCGACATATTGCGAATTTCGCGCGGACCGAAGCGTGCGCCTGGACGCGCGGTGACGCCGCCGTCGAACGGCACGCCAGCGAGCGCGATGTCGAACGTGTTCAGGTCCGTGCTGAACGGCACGCGCATAAAAGTCGGGATGCCCGCGAAGCGCGGCTGCTGCATCTGGCTGAGGTCGGTTCCCGTCATGTCTTGCTCCCGGTTGGCGTGTTCGTGTGTATCAGAAGGTGGGCGGGGTGTTGATCCACAGCACGCGCGTGATGCAGTCGCCAGGGTTGCGGTAGCTGTGCGGCTCGGTGCTCGGGAAGTAGAAGGAATCGCCCGCCTGCAATCGGTAGCATTCGCTGCCGAGCGTCAGTTCGAGTTCGCCTTCGAGCACGTAGCCCAGTTCTTCGCCTGCATGGCTGATCTGCTCGTCGCTGCGCGCGAGCGGTTCGAGCACATGGATATCGCCTTGCAGCAGTCGCCCCGGACCCGGCACGACGATCCGTTCCAGGATAATCGAACTGGCCGCACGCGCCTGTTTGCCCGACGTCTGCGCGCCGGGAAAGCGCACGGAAGGCCGCTCGCTAGCGCGCTGTATGGGCGCGACGTTCGCGACCGGACCGGACACCAGCGCGGCGATGTTCGTGTCCAGCGCGAGCGCGAGCCGGTGCAAGGTGGCAAGCGAGGGCGTCGCGTGACCGCCCTCGACCTTCGACAGCAGACTCTCCGAGCAGCCCGCCTGTTCCGCCAGCGCCTTGAGCGTCAGCTGTTGCACCATGCGGGCGTGCCGTAGCCGCGTGCCGAGTCCTTCGGCGGCCGAGCCTTGCGCAGATTGGGAAGCAGCCGCGCGCGGAGCGGGCGCGGCGCGCCGCGGTACCGCAGAGGTAGGTTTGCGGGAAGCGCCGTTGGCGGTCGTGGGGGGGGGTCTTGTGGCCACGTGTGCGTTCTATCGATCAGCGTAAGAGAGCGGTTGGGCGAGTATCAGGCGAGAACCGTGAACTCGACTTCGACCGGGTTGTGTGCGTTGATGGGAATGATATCCTGCGGGCACGCCGACATCACGACGACACAATCCATCACCGCCTTGATGTCCACATGATCGCCCGCTTTCGACACGGGCGGTAGCCAGTCGATCGTGTAATCCGGCTTGACGGGGATGTTCATCCACAGGTTGAACGGCTGCGGCACCTCACGCGTGCGCAGGCCGATTGCCTTCAGCGCAAAGCGCAGATTGTCCGCGCAGTTGTCGTGATAGCTCTCCACGCCCAGATTCTTGTAGCGATACAGATCGCACGCGGCGATCAGCGTGTCGTGCACGCCCGGCGATGTGTCCGCAACCAGTTCGGCAATCGGACGACGGTGATTGGTCACGAGCGGATCGCCCGGCTGCGGAATGATCTTGTCGATAAACGCGCGGGTGTGCTCGAACGAGAGGAACTCGTTCAGATGCGTGGCATTGAAAATCCACGTATCGCAGACCTGTGTGCCGTGCGGGTTCGAAATACGGATGGTTTGTCCGGCTTTCACACGCACCGCGCGGCCGCAGCGCGCGGGCACCGTGTAGGTCTTGCCGGGTTCGGGCGTGCCGTCGGCGGAAATCGGTTTGTGCAGCGTGGCGTTCTGGCCAAGTTCGTTGCCGTTGTCGTCGGTCGCGTGCGTATGGGCATGTGCGTGGGTGGTACTCATCTGTGTTCCTTGTCAGTCGTTGCAAAGCGTGGTGAGGGTGTGTGCGAGCGCGCGGGCGCCCAGCACGAGATGACGGGCATCCTGGCTTCAGCCGGGTTGTGGCTGATGCCGTCGCGGCTTGGCACGAACAGCATCGCCGTCGGGCAGTGCTGCGCGAGATACATCGCGTCGTGAAAGGCGCCCGACGTGAGGCGTAACGCCTGAGCGTCGAGCGCGCGGCAGGCATCGTCGATATGCGTGAGCACTGTTGCGTCGAAACGCACTGGCGCGTGTGCGAAAAGCGGCTTGATGTGCGCACTGTGGCGCCGCGCGCATGCGGCAACCAGCGCGTCGAACGCGTCGAGCACGTGCGCGTCGGGATGACGGAAATCGACGGAAAACGTCACGTCGGATGGAATCGTGTTGATCGAATTCGGCGTCACGCTCCAGCGTCCGAACGTGACGCGTGTGTGTTCGCCGCCCAGTGACGCAGCGATTTCTTCAATCGACGCACGCAGCGTGACGGCAAACGTCATCGCGTCGCGACGCATCGACATCGGCGTGGTGCCCGCATGCGCGGCGACGCCTTCACAATGGAATTCGTACCAGCGCACGCCCTGTATGCCGGTGACGACGCCGAGCGGCACGTCCGCGTTCTCCAGTTGCGGACCTTGCTCGATATGCAGTTCGACGAACGCATGCGCGGGCTTCGAGCCGTCGCACAACTGCAGTTCGGGCAAAGCTCGCCGATGGCTTTCCAGTGCGGCACGCAGTGTGACGCCTTCGGCGTCGGCAGCATCGAGGTATGCCTCCGTCCGCGACGGTTCGATATAGGCGCTCGATCCCATTGCCCCGGGCGCGAAGCGCGTGCCTTCCTCGTTGGTCCAGATCGCTACTTCGAGCGGCCGGCGCGTGCGGATGCCCGCATCGTTGAGCGCGGCGATGCATTCGAAACCGGCGAGCACGCCATAGCAGCCGTCGAGTTTGCCGCCCGACGGTTGCGTATCGATGTGGCTGCCCGTCACCACAGCCGGTGCATCATCGATGCCAGCACGACGGATGAACAGGTTCGCGCATGCGTCAGTGGACACGGTGCAGCCCAACGCGTGCGCCAGTTCAATCAGATAACGGCGTGCATCCAGATCCGTTGCACTCAGCGGGGGGCGGTTCACGCCGCCGTCTGAGCGTGCGCCAAAGGCGGCGAGCGTTTCGATCGACGCGAGCAGCCGTGAATCGTCGATATGATTTGCGGCGCGCAATGCATCTTCTGTGCGCATCATGACGACGCTCCCGACGTTTGCTCCGCACTGTTTGCCGTAGTAACGCTCAGGCTGCGATCGAACCACGGCTTCAGAAACTGCTGCAGGCGAGCCGTGCGCGAATTGCCGAACAGTTGTGCAGGCGGCCCCGACTCGACAATCTGACCGGCTTCCATGAACACGACCTTGTCGGAAATCTTCGCGGCGAAGCTCATTTCGTGCGTCACCATCACCATCGTCATGCCGTCCTGTGCAAGCGATCGGATCACGTTCAGCACTTCTTCGACCAGTTCGGGATCGAGCGCTGAAGTCGGCTCGTCGAGCAACATCACTTCCGGCTCGATGGCGAGCGCGCGTGCAATGCCGACGCGTTGCTGCTGCCCGCCGCTCAGTCGCGCCGGATAAACATCTGCCTTATGTTGCAAACCGACGCGCGCAAGCGCCGTTTGCGCTTTTGCACACGCATCAGCGCGGGGCATTTTCTTGGCCAGCACGAGTGGCGCGGCGACGTTGTCGAGCACGCTCATGTGCGGCCACAGATTGAACTGCTGAAATACCATCGAAACCGGGCGCCGCACTTCAGCGATGCTCGCCTCGCTGTCGCCGTCGCGCGCCGTGCGGCCTGTGGAGCGATAGCCAAGCAGTCGTCCCTTGATCCACACTTCGCCTTCATCATAGGCTTCGAGAAAGTTCATGCAGCGCAGCGCCGTCGTTTTGCCCGAGCCGGACGGCCCGATCAGCGTGACGATTTCGCCACGCATCACGTCGAGGTCGATGCCCTTGAGCACGCGGGTTGCGCCGTACGATTTGCCGACGGCGCGCAGCTTGAGGATAGGTTGAGCGCTCATGAGGCTTTATTTGCGTCGTTACGCAGGAAAGGAATCATCGACGTCGAGCGCTGTGCGAGCAGCGACACGGCCTGGGTGAGCAGCCAGTAGCTCACGATCAGCAGCGCATACGGGCCGATATAGGTGTAAGTGGACGCGACGATGTCGCTTGCCGTCATCGTCAGTTCGGGCACGGTGATAATCGATGCCACTGCGCTTTCCTTGATCACGAGAATGGTCTGGTTCGCGAGCAGCGGCACCGCGAACGCGAGCGCCTGCGGCAACTCGATCGCACGGAATGCAGCCCAGCGGCTCACGCCGAAAGCCTCCGCGGCTTCTAGCTGACCGCACGGCACGCTGGCCCACGCCGCGCGAAAAATCTCCGCGAAATAGGCGCTGGCGTAGATCGCGAGCGAGACGACTGTCGCTTGAACGGCTGTCATCGTGATGCCGAAGACGGGCAGGCCGAAGTAGGCGATCATCAGTTGCGACAGATACGGCATGCCGCGTATCAACCAGACGAACACGCCGTAGGGCGCGGCGAGTACGCGTGTGTATCGCAGGCGCAATGCGTTGATTGCGAAACCGCCGGCCACACCGAGCAACACGGCAATCACACTGACTTCGAGCGTGACGAGCATCGCGTCGGCGAAACGTGGAATGAGAGCGAGCAGATTATCCATGCGATTGACTCTCCATCATGCACGCGACGCCATGCGGCGCTCGTAGCAATGCGCGGCGAAGGACAGCAGCGTCGTGATCGCCAGATAGGAAAGCGCAGCACATGTGTACACCTCGAGCGGGCGATACGTCGACGACGACAGTTGCTGGCCGACGCGCATCAGATCCGTCACGGAGATCACCGACACCACCGCCGTCGCCTTGACGATATCGATCGTCTCCGACACGAGCGCGGGCAGCGTCGCGCCCACCACCTGCGGCACTTCGATATGCCACAGCACCTGACGGCGCGTCAGATTGAACGTGACGGCAGCTTCGATCTGTCCGCGAGCGATCGCACGAAAGCCCGCGCCGAGAATCTGCGACTGATATGCGGCGGTGTTCATCGACAACCCGATTGCCGCTGCTACGATGCCAGGCACGGCGAGTCCCAACGCCGACGGCACGTAATACATCACGAGCAGTTGCGCGAGTACGGGCGTGCCGCGAAACACGCTGACGTAGATACGTGCGCCGTTTGAGAGCAGCCGGCTGTCGCTGGCCGACATCGTGTAGATGAAGATGCCGGCAAAGAAGCCGCAGAACACGGCGGCCGTCGACAGCCAGAGCGTAGTCAGCGCGCCGTCCAGCAGTTGCGGCAGATAGCCGGCGCAGCGTGCGAGCAGATCGGGAGCGTTCATGTGTCGGTACGCGGCGCGTCAGATCGAAGGCGCGGGAACGGAATCGACAGGAACGTCCATCGTCGAACCGAACCATTTTTCCTGCAGCTTCTTCATCGTGCCGTCGCGATTCGCGCGTGCGATGCCGTCACTAAAGAGCTTGACGAGCGCAGCGCTGTCGCTGTCCTTGCGCGCGACCCACGCGAAATAGCTCTTCGGGCCGATCGTTTGCCGCAGCAGCGTGAACACGCCGGGGCGCGACTTCATCAGCGGCCCGAGGTTGGCTACCGATTGCGTGACGGCGTCGAGACGGCCGACGGCAAGGTCGGCATAGGCTTCGTCGAACGCGACGTATTGCTTGATCTGCTTGATGCCGGGGCCGCCTGCATCCTTGAGCTTCTTGTCGAGCGCCTGCAATGCCTGCAACTGCGCCGAGCCGGTCTGCGAGCCGACGATCTTGCCGTTCAGATCCTCAGGTGACTTGATGCTGGTGTCGCCGTTGCGCAGCAGCACGCCCGTGGTCGCATCGGCGACCGGCACTGTGAACGCGAAGTGGCTGACGCGGTCCTTGTTGACGGTTACGGCCGTCACGACGATGTCGAAGCGCTTTGCGTCGAGGCCAGGCAGCAGCCCCTGAAACGGCAGGTCGAGCTGTTTGACCTTCACATCGGGCAGCGACTTCAGCACATAGGCCATCAGGTCCGCGTCGTAGCCGACGATCTTGCCGTTGTCGACGTATTCGAACGGCGCGTAGCGGGCCTCCGTCGCGATGGTGATTTCCTTGTTGGACTTGATGCGTGCCAGCAGATCGTCCGACTGCGCCCGGCTGGCCGTGGCGCTCACGAGTGCGAGCGCACCGAGCAACGAGAAGACCAGACTGCGGAGAGGCTTGTTCATGACACTTCCTTCTGAAAGGCCCGTGGCCGATTATGAAAGTTAAGAGAATTTAATTCAAGTTACGTGAATGATGTTCATTAAGCATGAGGCATGCCATGCGGTGTAGGCCAGCCGGGCGTGGAGCGGGGCATACGCGATGCACCGATGCGGTGAGCTTTCTGACGATCGGGTCCGCGCGCGGCGCACGATGCACCGCACTGGGGAAGTGGCGACGAAGCCGGTGTCGCAATTGGTCGAATCGGTGTCGCGCTGGCATCGAAGAAACGTAGGCGCCCTTGCGAAACTGTAGTGCAGCTTGTCGATGCAGAAGAGTCGCGATGCTATCGGATGGGCTCGACGTGAGCAGTAGACGGCAGCGACAGCGCCACGCTCCATGGCAGCAGTTCGTCGATGCGGTTGACCGGATGGTCGGCGATGTGGTAAAGCACGTAGGCGAGATATGCCTCGGGATCGAGACCGTTCAAGCGCGCAGTGCCGATTAGGCTATACATAGCCGCAGCGCGTTCACCGCCGG
>NZ_MDEQ02000046.1 GCF_001883705.2 Burkholderia catarinensis | reverse complement strand
GGGCGGTATACCGCTCCGTTGGGTGGTGAGTGGTGTCAGATCCATTGCTCGAACCACTCCGCCCGCCTGACTGGCGCGGACACTTAGGCGCGGTCCACTTCGGGAGCCATGGCACCGGGAAGTCATGTGTTATCCGAGCGCCTTTCTTTTGGTTACTTTTCTTTGGCAAGACAAAGAAAAGTGACCGCTGCCCCGCGCAGGGGCGACGCTAATAGACCGACACGATCGCAGGTGCTTCACGCCAAACGCAGGCAAACAACCAAAACAACATCAATCTTTCGCACCGCGCTCGACAAGCGCGCCCCCCCGAGGCTCCCCACCCCCGCCAGTCTGCTTCTCGAGCCACGCTCGCCGATCCTCCCGAGGCGTGACCCCGAACCTTTCGCGATAAGCGTTAGAAAAGTGCGCAGCAGAAGAAAACCCACAGGCAAGACTGACTTGCACGACCGACTTGCTGGTCCGCTGCAACTGAGTGCGTGCCTTGAGCAATCTGAGATTGAGGTAATACTTGGAGGGCATCGCCCCGAGATACTGCCGAAACAGCCGCTCCAGCTGCCGGCGTGAAACGCCGACCAACCCGGCGATCTCGTCGGTCGTCAACGGATCCTCGACATTGGCTTCCATCAAAAGCAACGCGTCATTCAACTGCGGATGCCGCTCCCCAGGCGCAGTCACAAAAGGAATCCGCTGCCGCTCCTCGCCACTGCGCAAAGTCCCGACCCCGAGCGTATCGGCAATCCGCTCCGCGAGATCCACCCCATGCTCCCGGCCAATCATGGCCAGCATGAAATCGACGGTAGCCTGCCCACCGGCACAGGTCGCCCGATCGCGATCGATCTCGAAGATCTGCTGCGTGACGATCGACCGCTCGAACTGCTCGGCGAACTGCTGATACGTCTCCCAGTTCACGCTCACGCGATAACCGGAAAGCTGCCCGGCCATCGCGAGCCACCACACGCCGTGGTGAATGCCGGTGACGAGCGGCGTGCGCTGCCCGACCCGCGCGAGACTCGCGAGAAACAGCCGGTAATCGGCAAACTGCTGGAACCGCTCGGACACGACGATCAGCCAGTCGCACGCGATCGCATCGTTGAACGCCGCATCGGCATGCCACTGCGCACCGCCCGCAAGCGGCACGGGCCGCCCGTCCCACGAACACACCTGCCAGCGATACAGCAACCGCCCGTCGATCTCGTTCGCGAGATTCAACGCATCGACGATCGGGCCCACGCCCGACATCGACACGGGCGGCAATGCAACGATCGCCACCTGCGTCGTGCGGGTGGCGCCTGCGGGACGAGACACCGGTACCACGTATGAAACCCGCCCCGTCGCGTTACTTGAGACTGCCCGACAGGAACTGCTTGAGCCGCTCGCTCTGCGGGCGCACCAGCACCTCCTTCGGATCGCCCTCTTCCTCGGTCCGCCCCTGATGCAGGAACATCACGTGGTTCGACACGTTGCGCGCGAAACCCATCTCGTGCGTGACGACGATCATCGTGCGGCCTTCCTCGGCAAGCTTCTGCATCACCTTCAGCACCTCGCCCACCAGCTCCGGGTCGAGCGCCGACGTCGGCTCGTCAAACAGCATCACGTCCGGATGCATCGCGAGCGCACGCGCGATCGCGACACGCTGCTGCTGGCCACCGGACAGGTGCGACGGATACTGCTTCTCGACACGCGGCGCCAGGCCGACCTTCTCCAGATACGCGCGCGCACGATCCTCGGCTTCCTTCTTCGAAAGGCCGAGCACGTGCACGGGCGCTTCCATCACGTTCTCGAGCACGTTCATGTGCGCCCACAGATTGAAGTGCTGGAACACCATCGCGAGCTTCGTGCGGATACGCTGAAGCTGCTTGTGATCGGCGACTTCGAGCGCACCGGCGCGGTCGGCTTTCGTGCGCACGGCCTCGCCGTCGACGACGATCTGCCCCGCATTCGGCCGCTCGAGGAAATTGATGCAGCGCAGGAACGTGCTCTTGCCCGAGCCGCTCGCGCCGATGATGCTGATGACGTCACCGGCCTTCGCGTTCAGCGACACGCCCTTGAGCACCTCGTTGTCGCCATAGCGCTTGTGGATGTCGAGCGCCGCAAGCTTGGTGGCAGCGCTCGTTTGAGTGATCTCGGCCAACTGGCTCTCCTCGAAGTGAATTCAATGACGGGCGGCCGCGAGATACGCAAGCCAGTGGCGCTCCGCGCGGCGAAACGCCGCGACGAGTGCGAACGATACCGCAAGATAGATCAGCGCGGCGATCCCGAACGACTGGAACGCCATGTAGGTCGCGGAATTCGCGTCGCGCGCGACCTTCAGAATGTCGGGCACGGTCGCCGTGAATGCGACGGTCGTCGCGTGCAGCATCAGGATCACCTCGTTGCTGTACAGCGGCAGCGCGCGACGCAGCGCCGACGGCAGGATCACGCGGCGGTACATCGTGAACGGCGACATCCCGTACGCACGCGCAGCCTCGACCTCGCCGTGCGGAATCGCGCGGATCGCGCCCGCGAAGATCTCGGTCGTGTACGCGCAGGTATTCAGCGCGAACGCGAGAATCGCGCAGTTGAAGCCGCTGCGAAAGAACGCGTCGAGCAGCGAGTGCGAACGCACGAACTCGAGGCTGTACATGCCCGTGTACATCAGCAGCAACTGCACGTAGAGCGGCGTGCCGCGGAACACGTACGTGTAGAACCGCACGGGCATCGACACCCACTTCTTCTTCGACACGCGCGCGACCGCGAGCGGCACCGCGCACACGAAGCCGAGCGAAATCGACGCGACGAGCAGCCACAGCGTCACCGCGAGGCCGGAGAGGCGCTGGCCGTCCCAGAAAAGGAACGCCTTGCCGAATTCCTGGAGGATCTCGATCATAGTTCTGCGTGCCGCACGCCCATGGAGTAACGCTTCTCGAGCTGGATCAGCACGAGGTTGGAAACGGTCGTGATCGCGAGATAGATCAGCGCCGCGACGAGGATGAAGAAGAACATGTTGAACGTGCTCTTGCCGGCGTCCTGCGCGGCCTTCACGACGTCCGCGAGACCGATGATCGACACCAGCGCGGTCGCCTTCACGAGCACCTGCCAGTTGTTCCCGATCCCCGGCAGCGCGAAGCGCATCATCTGCGGAAACATGATCCGCGCGAACACGCGCGCACCGCTCATCCCGTAAGCCGCGCCGGCTTCGAGCTGGCCGCGCGGCACCGACAGGAACGCGCCGCGAAACGTCTCGGTGAAGTACGCGCCGTAGATGAAGCCGAGCGTCAGCACACCGGCCACGAACGGGTCGATGTCGATCTGGTTCCAGCCGACGAGATCGGTGAACTGGTTCAGCCAGATCTGGATGCTGTAGAACAGCAGCAGCATCAGGACAAGATCGGGCACCGAGCGGATCAGCGTCGTATAACCGGTCGCGACCGCTCGCAGCACCCGGTTATGCGACAGCTTCGCCACCGCGCCGATCAGCCCCAGCGCCACCGCGGTGGCGAGCGACAGCACCGACAGCTCGATGGTCTGCACGGTACCGGCCCAGAGGACAGGACCAAAGCCGTAAAGGAACACGCGCGTCTCCAGAGTTGGAATGGATGCCGGCGCGTATGCCTGTCCCGCGCCGGGCTGACGCGGATAGTCGCAAGCGAAATTGATTGCCTCAAATCACCTTGCGCGCGATTGCTGCGTCGCAACAATCCGTTCCGCCATTTACAACCCCGGCCTACGCCGCTGTTTCAAAAGGAAAAAAGCCGCTCCCTGACAGTCGGATAACACACAGGGAAGCGGACTTTTTGCAATTTTCCGGTCGCTTTTTCGATATAGCGCCGAAGACGGCCACGCTTACCGTCCCTTCAGGATGTCGGAGCGCGAAGTCGTATAGACAAGCCCGTCCGGGCCGAAATGGACATTGAAGAACGCGTCGGTATTGACGCCGTCCTCGAGCCAGCGCCAGCTCCAGACCGTCTCGGGCTTCAGCGGATACTGCGCGATGTCGCCGGGCTTGCCGAGCAGGCGCCGCACTTCGTCCTCGTTCATCCCCGGGCGCACCTTCGCGAAATTCTCGGCGGTCAGCACCTGCGTCGCGCCCGTGTAGCGCCCGCTCGCATCGAGATCGACGAACCACGTCTGGTTGCCCATCGGGCCGCGCGGATATTCGAGACGCTTCGAGCCGTCGGTGAACTCGCGCTCGGTCTCGGGCTTGCCCATCGTGCCGCGCACGTCGGCCTCGGTCGATACACCGACCTTCAGCCCCTTCAGCAGCAGCGGCGCCGGCTTGATCGCGTTGAAAAAGTCCCTGATGCGTTGCACGTCGAGATTGCCTTGCTTGTCGTCGCAGCCGGTCAGCGCCAGCAAGGCGGCCAGCATCGTCACGGGAAACAGCCGGAAACGGAAATTCATCGGAAGAAATGCACGTCGAGAAAACACGCGCCAAGGATACCCGCGCGACACCAAAAGCGCGAGACGGGCGCGCGGCCCGTCTCGTGTTCAATGCGTCGTTTCGGTTTCAGTTTCGGCTTCGGGCACGCGGCTCGCTGCGTGCGGCGCGCGCGGCACGGCCGGCGGCGCATTGACGCGGCGGCGCGTGCGCACAAGCTCGGCGAGCTGCCACGAACCGAGCGCCAGGCAGCCGAACAGCACCTCGCGGCCGCGCTTGACCAGCGCGAGCGACAGCGCCGTCTCGCGGTCGACGCCGAACATCTGCGCGAGCAGCACGACGGTCGCCTCCTGCACGCCGAGCCCGCCCGGCACCATGAACGCCGCATGCCGCACGGCCTGCGTCATCGCCTCGATCGCGATCGCGCCGCCGATCGACACCGGATGGCCGAGCAGCGCGAGCGCCCAGTAGATCTCGAGCGCGCCGAGCACGTAACCGGCGAGTTGCCAGAAGAACGCGCTGAACAGCAGGCCCGTGCGCGACATCAGACCGTCGATGTCGGCGTCGAGCCGGCGGCCGTCGACGCCCTGCAGCAACCGGTGCGAATCGCCGAGCAGACGCCCCGCGAAACGCTCGATCGCGTGGAAGATCCCGCCACGGCGCATCAGCACGACGCCGAGCACCGGCAACGGCAGCGTCAGCAGCAGCGCGAGGCCGATCGTGCCGCCGCCCATGTTGTTCGTCGTCGCGAGCAGCAGCACGAGGCCGAGCGCCGCGAACGCATACTGGACGACGATCGTCACGAGCACCTCGACGATCACCGACGCCGTCACGCGGCTCGCGTCGGGCACCTGCCAGCGCGCGAGCCGGATGCCGACGATCTCGCCGCCGATCCCGACCACGGGCAGCAGCCGGTTCACGGCCTCGCGCACGGTCGCGATCCACCACAGGAACGGCAGCGACGCGCGGCGGTCGAGCAACTGGTGCCACGCATACGCGTCGAGCAGCAGCGGCAGCGCATGGAACGGCACGAGCCACAGCAGCGCGTAGCCGGCGCGCGCGAGCATCTGCGACACGTCGCCGACGCCTTCGTGCAGCCCCAGCGCGAGCAGGATGCCGATGCCGAGCGGCCAGCCGAGCCACTTGATCCACCGGGTCATGACGGCTGCGCTCCCGGTGCGCGCGACCCTTGCGCGCGGCGTCGTGCCGCGGGCTGGCCGAACACGTCGGCGAAGCCGCCGGTCGCGACGCCCGCGGCCTTCAGCGCGGCCGCGACGCGCGGCGACAGCAGCGCATCGAGTTCGTCGACCGGCCGATAGCCGGCCATCGTCGGCGTGATCGGGCCGTCGCCGGCCTCCGCCGGATGGCAGTAGATCTCGCCGACGCCGGGCGGCAGCTTGGCGAGCGCATCGAGCAGCACGGCCTCGTCCATCGCACCCGTATGTTCGATGCCGACCACGTAGTCGTTGTGCGCAAGCCCCGCGCGGTCGAGCCGCGCGCGCACGAGCGCGATCCACGGCTTGAGCAGCGCGGGCGCGCTCGTCTCGTACGGCAGCCGCACCGCGCGCAGCCCGTAGTCGCGGCCGATCTCGACGATCATCGACAGCACGGTCGGATGCAGGTGGAAATGCTTGTGCGCGTTCACGTGGTCGAGCGGCAGGCCGCTCGCCGCGAACGCGTCGAACTGCGCGCGGATCTCGCGGCGCAGCTGCGCACGCACGTGCGGCAGGAAGAAAAAGCGACAGCCGTCCTTCGCCATCGCGTCGCCGAACCGCCCGTCGGGGCCGACGAGCGCGGGAATTTCATGCGCGGGCAGCGTAGCCGGCCCGTCCGCGAGGACGAGATGCAGGCCGACCGCGAGCGACGGCAGCCGCCGCGCGCGTTCGATCGCATCCTGCGCGGCGGGCGCGCCGACCATCAGGCTTGCGGCGTTCAGCACGCCGTCGCGGTGCGCACGCTCGACCGCCGTGTTGACGCGCGGATGCAGCCCGAAGTCGTCCGCGGTGAAGATCAGCGCCCGCGCCGCCCGCTGCGTCGCCACGAATCAGGCCT
Organism: Burkholderia catarinensis; assembly: GCF_001883705.2. Taxonomy (GTDB): domain Bacteria; phylum Pseudomonadota; class Gammaproteobacteria; order Burkholderiales; family Burkholderiaceae; genus Burkholderia; species Burkholderia catarinensis. The sequence continues at coordinate 20,592 of NZ_MDEQ02000046.1, read as the reverse complement.
CGTGCGCGCGCAGGAAGCGGAAGAACTCGACCCCTTCGCGCAGGCGGCGCTTCATCATGTCCCAGCTCGTCAGCATCTCGCGCACGATCTCCCAGATCTTCGACGGACGGAAGTAGAACTGGCGATAGAACTGCTCGAGATGGTGATAGATCTCGTCGCGCGACAGGTGCGCATAGCCGATCGCCGCGAGCTGCACGCCTTCCTTGCTGACCAGGTTGATGGTCTTGTTCTCTTCCATCCAGCCGTTCTCGACGGCCTGCTTGTAGAGCGTCGTGCCCGGATACGGCGCGGCGAGCGACACCTGGATCGTGTGCGGATTGATTTCCTTCGCGTACTCGATCGTCTTCTTGATGGTGTCCTGCGTCTCGCCCGGCAGGCCGAGGATGAAGGTACCGTGGATCTTGATGCCGAGCTTCTTGCAGTCCGCGCTGAAGCGGCGCGCGAAATCGGTACGCACGCCCTTCTTGATGTTCACGAGAATCTGGTCGTCGCCGGATTCGAAGCCGACCAGCAGCAGGCGCAGGCCGTTTTCCTTCATGACCTTCAGCGTCTTGTACGGCACGTTCGCCTTCGCGTTGCACGACCACGTGATGCCTAGCTTGCCCAGGCCGATGGCGATGGCTTCGGCGCGCGGCAGGTCGTCGGTGAAGGTGTCGTCGTCGAACATCAGTTCCTTCACTTCCGGCATGTTGTCGCGGATCCACTTCGCTTCCGCGAGCACGTTCTCGACCGAGCGCGTGCGGTAGCGATGGCCGCTGACCGTCTGCGGCCACAGGCAGAACGTGCAGCGCGACTTGCAGCCGCGGCCCGTGTAGATCGATACGTACGGATAGTTCAGGTAGCCGATGAAGTAGTTGTCGATCTTCAGGTCGCGCTTGTAGACGGGCGCGACGAACGGCAGTTCGTCCATGTTCTCGAGGATCGGACGCGCTTCGTTGTGCTCGATCGAGCCGTCCTTCGCGCGCCAGCTCAAGCCCTTGATCTGCGGGAACGGCTTGCCTTCGGCGATTTCCTTGCAGGTGTAGTCGAATTCCTCGCGGCACACGAAGTCGATTGCCTCGCTCGCCGTGAGCGAGTTGTGCGGATCGACCATCACCTTCGCGCCCACCATGCCGACCAGCATCGACGGCTTCATCTTCTTCAGGTCCTGCGCGAACATCGCGTCGGTCGGGAACGACGGCGTGCTCGTGTGGATGATCACGAGGTCGTAGTCGTTGGCGATCTTCAGCGTTTCCTCGACCGACAGGCCGTCGGCCGGTGCATCGACGACACGGCTGCCCGGCACGAGCGCGGCCGGTTGCGCGAGCCACGTCGGATACCAGAAGGAACGGATTTCGCGCTTCGCCTGGTAGCGCGAACCGGCTCCGCCGTCGAAGCCGTCATACGAAGGGGCCTGCAAGAACAGCGTTTTCATGAATGCTCCGGTAGCCTGCATAGTTCGATTCGTCACAACGATTCAGTCAAAAAACCGCGGGCCGCCGTGCCGGCGCCCGCCTCTCTGTCATGTCGCGCCGCGCGGCCTCACCGCGCAACGCGTCTCGGCCCTCGGGCCGGGTTCGACTGGAACGGCCCTAGCGGCCGTCCACTGCTTCCACGGCCGCCGTCGCGCGTTCGCCGCCGACGACCGTCATCCTTGCGCCGCGCCACACGACGTGCGTGCCGTACGCGGCCGCGAGCCACTCGAGCGCGAGCAGCGTGTCGCGCACCGCGACGAGCGGCAGGTCGCGCCAGAACGCGCGCCAGCCGTCCTCGCCGCGCGCGTGCAGCACGAGCCGCCCGAATGCGCCGACCACGGCCGCCCCGCCCGCCAGCGAGCCGGCGAAGGTGCCGTCGAGACGCAGCGCGAGCGCCGCGCCGATTGCGAGCCACGGCACGGTAAACGTAATGAACAGGAACGCGAAGCCGGCCGGGTTCAGCGAACGGATCGTGCGCAGCCAGCGCGTCTCACGGTGCCACAACGGCCCGAACGACGGCTCGATCACGTCGGTCGCGACCTCGACCTCCGACAGCACGGTGCGCCGCCCGAGGCGGCGCGGCAGCTCGGCAAGCCAGAAATCGTCGGCCAGTTCGTCCCTCAGCGCGAAAAAGCCGCCGATCCGGTCGAGCGTGTCGCGCGTCAGCGCGAGCGTCGCGCCGAAGCCGAAGCGGCTCGAGCGGCCGAGGTGCGTGATCCGCACCGACGGCGCGAACCACGCGTCGACGAACTGCGCGCCGATCCGCGTCCAGAACCCGCCGACGCTGCGAGCATGATACAGGCACGTGACGACGCCAACCGACGCATCGGCGAGCGGCGCCGTCACGCGCTCCAGATAGTCGGGCTGCACCGCGATGTCGCTGTCCGCGATCACGATGCGGTCGTACTTCGCGCGCTCGGCGAGGTTGATCAGGTTGCTGACCTTCAGGTTCTTGCCGTGCACGCGCGCATCGATCACGAGCGTGATGTCGCACTCCGGATAGTCGGCGCGCAGCCGCTCGACGACGGCCACGGCCGGATCGGCCGCCGACGCGACGCCGAACAGCACCTCATGACGCGGATGGCGCTGCTCGCAGAACGTCGCGAGGTTTTCGTACAGGTGAGGCTCCGCGCCGCACAGCGGCTTGAGCACGCTGACCGGCTCGAAGCCGTCGCGCGCGGCCGTGCGCGGCGTGCGCGGCCGCGGCGCGAAGGCGGCGGCGAGCGCATAGCCGGCCGCGGCCAGCGTGAACGCGATCAGGAGCCAGTCGAGCAGCGTTGCGGTTGTCGTCATGCGCAACGCCTCCCGGCGACCTGAACGCCACGGAGAACGCTTGAGCGTGATTGAGCGTGATGCGGTATTCCGACAACGACGAATGCGGGCACGACCCGACTCCTTGTTCCAGCAGCGTCTGTGTATGAGGGGGCACGACCCGTTCTTCGGATACGGCCATGCCCGCGTGGCGCATCTTCGCGCGCCACCCGGACGGGATACGGGAAGACTCGAATGGCTACCATCGGCACAACATGGGCAGGCGCCGGATTTTAGCAGTCTGCGGCACCCCGCGCTCGGCACTACGAGAAACGGACTAGTGCAATTCCGGCAAAGCTGAGCGGTCGACGAACCTTATCGGCACAGCCACGTTCACGTTAGCGTAAGCAGTTTGCAGGCGTATTGCAGTCTTGAAAATCAAACATTTCGTGCAAATTTGTATGTCGATGCGGATTCACATCCAATCGCCGTAAAGATTGGTAATTAATCGGCGATTGAATTGATTTTTGCAACAATCACCGTATTCGACCCTGCACCCCTGTAAGGCGCATGGGTATCGGCGCGTCGCCAGCACGTTCCGGAACCCTTTGGCAAAATCCTTGGCATTTGTTGCGTAAGCGCATCACAAGCTTCCCCCGTTCGAAGGCCACCCGATGATTCCGTTTTCCGTACTCGATCTCGCCCCCATTCCGGCCGGCGCCGACGCCTCCCAGGCTTTCCGCAACACCGTCGATCTCGCGCAGCATGCGGAACGCTGGGGCTACCGGCGCTACTGGCTCGCCGAGCATCACAACATGCCCGGCATCGCGAGCGCGGCGACCGCCGTCGTGATCGGCCATGTCGCGGGCGCCACGCAGACGATCCGCGTCGGTTCGGGCGGCATCATGCTGCCGAACCACGCGCCGCTCGTGATCGCCGAGCAGTTCGGCACGCTCGCGTCGCTGTATCCGGGGCGCATCGACCTCGGCCTCGGCCGCGCGCCCGGCACCGACCAGACCACGTCGCGTGCGCTGCGCCGCGACCTGATCGGCAGCGCCGACTCGTTTCCGGACGACGTCGCCGAGCTGCAGCGCTACTTCGCGGAGCCGGCGCCCGGCCAGCGCGTGCGCGCGGTGCCCGGCGCGGGGCTCGACGTCCCCGTGTGGCTGCTCGGTTCGAGCCTGTTCAGCGCGCAGCTCGCCGCGATGCTCGGGCTGCCGTTCGCATTCGCGTCGCACTTTGCGCCCGACTATCTGCTGCGTGCACTCGAGATCTATCGCGCGCAGTACCGGCCGTCGGCCGCGTGGCCGAAGCCGCACGCCATGGTCGGCGTCAACGTGTTCGCGGCCGAGACCGACGACGAGGCGCGGCGCCTGTTCACGTCGCTGCAGCAGCAGTTCATCAGCCTGCGGCGTGGCACGCCGGGCAAGCTGCCGCCGCCCGTCGACGTGCTCGAGGCGAACGAACTCGAACTCGCGACCGTCGCGCATTCGCTGTCGTTCGCGGCGGTCGGCTCGCGCGATACCGTGCGCGACAAGCTGCGCGACCGCATCGCACAGACGGGCGCGGACGAGCTGATCATCACCGCGCAGATATACGATCACGCCGCGCGGCTGCGCTCCTTCGAACTGGCCGCGCAGATCCGCGACGAGCTCGCGAACGAGGCGCGCTGACGGCACGGGCGCACCGCTGGCGGCCTGCCCCGCATCACTGCGGGTGCACGGCCTCCAGCCCGTCGAGCAGCGCCTTGTGGAACGCGCCCGGGTCCTGGATCTGCGGCGCGTGCCCGAGCGCCGGAAATTCGACGAGCTGCGCGCCGGGGATGGCGGCCTGCGTGCGTTTCGCGAGTTCCGGATAGTGGCCGAGCTTCGCGTGCACGTCGGGCGGCGCGACGTCCTTGCCGATCGCGGTCGTGTCCTTGTCGCCGATCATGAGCAGCGTCGGCACACGAATCGCGCCGAGTTCGTAGACCACCGGCTGCGTGAGGATCATGTCGTAGATCAGCGCGGAATTCCACGCGACCGCATCGCGACCGGCACCGCGATACATCCCGGCGAGCATCTGCACCCAGCGCTCGTACGATGGCGCCCACTTGCCCGCGTAGTAGGTGCCCTGCTCGTAGCGGCGGATGCCGTCGGCCGTGGTCTTCTGTTCGCGCGCATACCAGTAGTCGACCGACAGCGGCGGCACGCCGAGCGCCTTCCAGTCCTCGAGACCGATCGGGTTCACGAGCACGAGCTGGTCGGTCGCCTTCGGATACATCAGCGCATAGCGCATCGCGAGCATCCCGCCGGTCGAGTGACCGACGATCGTCGCCGACTTCACGCCGACCGATTCGAGCAGCGCGTGCGTGTTGCGCGCCAGTTGCTGGAAGCTGTACTGGTAGCGATCGGGTTTCGACGACTTGCAGAAGCCGATCTGGTCCGGCGCGATCACCCGATAGCCGGCGCGGCTCAGCACGCCGATCGTGTCCTCCCAGGTCGCCGCGCAGAAATTCTTCCCGTGCAGCAGCACGACGGTGCGGCCGTTCGGGTGCGCCGGCTGCACGTCGAGGTACGCCATCTCGAGGGTTTCGCGCTGCGACACGAACGCGTAGGTGTGCACGGGCTCCGGATAGGTGAACCCTTCCAGGCGCGGGCCGTACACGGGCCCCTCGTTGCCGGCGGGCGCCGCGGCAGCCGCCATGGCAGGCAGCGCGCACGCAGCGGCCACACCCATGCCGAGCACGACGGCGCGCGCGACAGACAACTTCTTGCAAATCGAATGCATGGCGATCACGGTGATTGGGGACGCACGCGGGCAGCCCGGCCGCCTCGCGCTCCGCGATTCTACGCGGTCGCGTGACGACGGCGCGCAACACTCCGGGGCCGCGACTTCCGCGCGTATGACGAACTCGGGTATCGTGTGACGTGACCCTGAAACGCGTGCAGGCGAATTCCCATGAAAAACGTCCTCAGCATTCAGTCGCACGTCATCTACGGCCATGCCGGCAACAGTGCGGCCGTATTCCCGATGCAGCGCCTCGGCATCAACGTCTGGCCGCTCAATACCGTCCAGTTGTCGAATCACATGCAGTACGGCCACTGGGCCGGCAGCGCGATCGACGCCGCGAAGATGGAGCAGCTCGTCGACGGCATCGCCGCGATCGGCGCGCTCAAGCGCTGCGACGCCGTGCTGTCCGGCTTCCTCGGTTCGCCGCCGCAAGCGCGTGCGGCCGTCGAGATCGTCCGCTCGGTGAAGGCGACGAACCCGAACGCGTGGTATTTCTGCGATCCGGCGATGGGCCAGACGGGCGGCATCCGGCCCGAGCCCGGCGTCGAGGAATTCATCGTCCAGGAGGTGCCCGCGCTCGCGGACGGCATGTCGCCGAACCACACCGAACTGCAGAAGCTCGTCGGGCGGCGCATCGAAACCGTCGCCGAAGCCGTCGACGCGTGCCGCGCGCTGATCCGCCGCGGCCCGCAGATCATCCTCGTCAAGCACCTGCACGACCGCAACAGCCCGGCCGACCGTTTCAACATGCTCGCCGTCACCGAAACCGAGGCATGGATCGGCCAGCGTCCGCTGTACGCGTTTCCGCGCCATCCGGTCGGCGTCGGCGACCTGACCAGCGCGATCTTCGTCGCATGCCGGCTGCGCGGCGACTCCGTGCGCGCCGCGTTCGAGCATACGCTCGCGGCCGTGCACGCGGTCGTGAAGGCCACCTACGATGCGCGCCGCTACGAGCTCGAACTCGTCGCCGCGCAGGACGAAATCGCGCGCCCGAGCGAATGGTTCGGCGCGTGGGTGACGGACGCCTGACGCGCCGGTACCACCCTCCGCTGCGCCGGCGCGCCGCTCGCGCCACGCCGCTTTCCCGCCCCGCCCCTTCCCACCTGTACCACGACTGCCGGCGATACGCGCCCCGATGCCACTTCGATGCGGATGCAAACGTTTCCGGACTTCACATGAATGACACCGATTCCCCGCTATGCTCGCGACGGCACGAACCGGCGCAGCCGCATCCTGCGACCCGGGCGCGCCCTTTCCGCAGGTCCCGCCAATCGGCTCCCCCTTTTACCCACGATAACGACCATGACCCGATCGAATCGTCGTGACTTCCTGCGCGTCGCCGCCGGCACCGCCGGCGCCGCCGCGCTGAACCTGTTTCCGCCCGCGATCCGCGATGCGCTCGCGATTCCCGCGAACCGCCGCACCGGCACGATCCGCGACATCGAACACATCGTGATCCTGATGCAGGAGAACCGTTCGTTCGACCACTACTTCGGCACGATGCGCGGTGTCCGAGGCTTCGGCGATCCGCGCCCGCTGCGCCTCGCGAATGGCAAGTCGGTGTTTCACCAGCCGGTCGGCCCGGCCGAGCTGCTGCCGTTCCACCCGGGCGCGGACAAGCTCGGCCTGCAGTTCCTGCAGGATCTGCCGCACGGCTGGCAGGACATGCATGCCGCATGGAACAAGGGCCGCTACGACCAGTGGGTGCCGAACAAGGGCACCACGACGATGGCGTACCTGAAGCGCGACGACATCCCGTTCCACTACCAGCTCGCCGATGCGTTCACGATCTGCGACGCGTACCACTGCGCGATCCCGAGCTCGACCGACCCGAACCGCTACTACATGTGGACGGGCTATGTCGGCAACGACGGCACGGGCGGCGGCCCGGTGCTCGGCAACGAGGAAAAGGGCTACGGCTGGAGGACCTATCCGGAGGTGCTCGAGCAGGCCGGCGTGTCGTGGAAGATCTACCAGGACGTCGGCACGGGGCTCGACGCGAACGGCTCGTGGGGCTGGACGCAAAACCCGTACATCGGCAACTACGGCGACAACGCGCTGCTCTACTTCAACCAGTACCGCACGGCACTGCCCGGCACCCCGCTGTACGACAAGGCGCGCACCGGCACCAACATCAGCGCCGGCGGCACGCTGTTCGACGTGCTGCAGCAGGACGTGAAGAACGGCACGCTGCCGCAGGTGTCGTGGATCTGTGCGCCGGAAGCGTATTCCGAGCACCCGAACTGGCCTGCGAACTACGGCGCGTGGTACATCGAGCAGGTGCTGCAGGTGCTCGTGTCGAATCCCGACGTGTGGAGCAAGACCGCGCTCTTCATCACGTACGACGAGAACGACGGCTTCTTCGACCACGTGCCGCCGCCGTTCGCGCCGCAGTCGCGCGACAACGGGCTGTCGACGGTCGCGACGACCAACGAGGCGTTCGCCGGCGACGCGTCGCATATGGCCGGCCCGTACGGGCTCGGGCCGCGCGTGCCGATGCTCGTCGTGTCGCCGTGGACCAAGGGCGGCTGGGTCTGCTCGCAGACCTTCGATCACACGTCGCTGCTGCAATTCATCGAGGCGCGGTTCGGCGCGCAATATCCGGTCACGGCCGGCAACGTGTCGCCGTGGCGCCGTACGGTATGCGGCGACCTCACCGCCGCGTTCGATTTCGCGACGGCCGACGCCGGCTGGCCGACGCTGCCCGACACGAGCGGCTACGCGCCGCCCGATCGCCTGCGCCATCCCGACTACATCCCCGTGCCGCCGGTGCTGCAGAAGCTGCCGAAACAGGAGGCCGGGTTGCGTCCGGCACGCGCGCTGCCGTACGAGCTGTTCGTGCACGGCCGCGTCGAATCGGTGAACGGCCAGTTCCGGCTGACCTTCGCGAACACGGGCAGTGCGGGTGCCGCGTTCCAGGTCCAGTCGCGCAATCGCCTCGACGGCCCGTGGGCATACACGGTCGACGCCGGCAAGCGGATCGCCGATACGTGGAGCGCCGCGCCGTCGCTCGGCCTCTATGACCTCGACGTGTACGGTCCGAACGGCTTCTACTGCCATTTCCGCGGCCCGTTCGCGACCGGCGTCGGCAGCGCGAACGTGAACCCCGAGGTGATCTACGGCTACGACGTCGCGAACGGCAACATCACGCTGCGCCTGATGAACCGCGGCCACAAGGCCGTGCGGCTCAAGGTCACGAACGCGTACGGCCACGGCCGCTCGCGCACGTTCGACCTTGCACCGGGCGCACACGTCGACGACTACTGGGATCTGCGCGGCAGCCACGGCTGGTACGACCTGACCGTCAGCGACGGCCGGCTGCTCGGCTTCCTGCGCCGCTTCGCGGGCCACGTCGAAACGGGCCGCCCGAGCACCAGCGACCCGCTGATCCGCACGACCGCGTCGCACAACGACGCTGAAGCCGAATCGGACGCGCTGTCCGACTGACGGTTTCCCAAGCGCGGCGCGGCGCGGCCCAGGCGGGCCGCGCCGCTGCTCTGCCCCGCACCGCCCCCTCCTCCTCCCCGCCCGCTCTTCCCCGCCCGCTCCGTGCGCGACGGGAAACTCCCGATACCGGCCGTCCCCGCACACGCGGAAGCTATGCGCAAATCCGCACCGATTGCGCGGCAAATTGCCAAGACCCGTGCTTATCGGCGACCTATATATCGAGATAATCGGGGCTCCTCGCGGAGCCTGACGGGAGATTCTTCCGAGAATCACGATGCCGACCTCCCCGCCCGATTCCGAGAAGCGGTCGAACCGCCCGCCCGTCGCACGCGCCCGGCCCGCCCGGACGCGCGCGGTACCTACTCGCAGGTGTCGAACAAGAGGAACAACATGAAATTCCGTCATTCCGTGCTGTCGGTGTCGATTGCATCCGCGCTTGCCCTCCTCTCGCAACAGGCTGCGCACGCCGCCGACGCAACCGACGTCAAGATCGGCTTCGCCGCGCCGCTCACGGGCGTGAACGCCGGCTATGGCAAGGACTTGCAGAACGGCGTGCAGCTCGCGCTCGACGACGCTGCCGCGCAGAAGGTGCAGATCGCCGGCAAGCCCGCGCACTTCAACCTCGTCGTGCAGGACGACCAGGCCGACCCGCGCATCGGCGTGCAGGCCGCGCAGGCGCTGGTCGACCAGAACGTGTCGGTCGTGGTCGGCCACTTCAACTCGGGGACGACGATTCCGGCATCGGTCGTGTACGACAAGGCCGGCATCCCGGTGATCGATCCGGCCGCGACCAACCCGACGCTCACGTCGCGCGGGCTCGCGAACATGTTCATGGTGATCGCGACCGACGGCCAGAACGCCGGCAACGCGGGCAAGTACGCGGTCGCCGTGACGAAGGCCAAGCGCATCGCGATCATCGACGACCGCACCGCGTTCGGCCAGGGCGAGGCCGACGAGTTCGAGAAGGCCGTGAAGGCCGCCGGCGGAAACATCATCGGCCGCGAGTTCACCAGCAACCAGGCCGTCGACTTCCGTGCGCAGATCACGAGCCTGAAGGCCAAGAATCCCGACCTGATCTTCTTCGGCGGCCTCGATTCGCTCGCCGCGAACTTCATCAAGCAGATGCGCCAGCTCGGGCTGAACGCGCAGTTCGTCGGCGGCGGCGGCGTGAAGGACAACGAGTTCATCAAGATCGCGGGCCCGGCTGCCGAAGGCGCGATGGCGTGGGAATACGGCCAGCCGCTCGACGAGCTGCCGCAAGGGAAGGATTTCGAACAGCGCTTCAAGAAGCGCTTCGGCGTCGAGGTGCTGTCGTATGCGCAGTTCGGCTACGACGCGGCGTGGGCGGCGATCAAGGCAATGCAGGCGGCCGGCTCGATCGAACCGAAGGTCTATCGCCCGGCGCTCAAGAAGGTCGACTTCGAAGGGGTCACCGGCCGCATCTCGTTTGCGAACGACGGCTCGCTGAAGAGCGGGATGTCGACGCTGTACCAGGTGAAGAGCGGCGCGTGGAAGACGATCGTGACGAAGGGAGGCTGAGCGGCGGGGTCGGCGGCCGGGCGGCGGAAACGCCGCCCGGCCCCGGAGATCGATGAAGCTACGCCGATCTCATATGACGACTGATGTTGACGCAATTCGACCGGGCCCGTGGCAACGCGGGCCGCGCGGCCCGGCGCGTCAGCCTGCCTGCGTGTCGCGCTCGGCCTCGGCCGCCTCGTGTGCACGGCGCAGCCGCTCGCGGCTGTTGGTGAGGTGCGTGCGCATCGCGGCGCGTGCGGCCTCCGGGTCGTGCCGCGCGATCGCCTCGTAGATATCCTCGTGCTCGTGGTTCAGCCGGCCGACATAACGCTCGAGATCGTCGCCGGCAAAGCGCGCCGAATTCACGCGCGTGCGCGGGATGATCGACGTGCCGAGCTGCGTCATGATGTCGACGAAATAGCGGTTGCCGGTGGATTGCGCGATCTGCAGATGGAACTGGTAGTCGAGCTGCGCCGTGTCGCGGCCGCCGCCCGCCCCCGTCGCGATCGCATCGAGCGCGCGTCGCAGCGCGGCGAGGTCGGTATCGTTCGCGCGCTGGGCGGCGAGGCTCGCGCATTCGCTTTCGAGGCTGATGCGCAATTCCAGCACCGCGAGCACGTCGCGCAGCGTCGTGATCGTCGCGGGATCGATGCCGAGCGTCTGGCGGCGCGACGGCTCCAGCACGAAGCTGCCGATGCCGTGGCGCGTCTCGACGAGGCCGCTCGCCTGCATCCGCGAGATCGCTTCGCGCACGACCGTGCGGCTCACGCCCTGCGCCGCCATGACTTCGGTTTCGGTCGGCAGCTTGTCGCCGGGACGCATCGTGCCGTTTTCGATCTGCGCGGTCAGCGCGTCGACGACATCTTGCGCGAGGCTGCGTGCGCGACGGCGCGGCGCGGCGGGAAGCGTGGGCACGGACATGAGGCCGGTTCCTTTTTGAATGATCTTGATGTGGGCCGAGGGTTTACGCGGGGTTTGAGCGACGGCCGATGATTCATTATACTGCGTCACAAGTCATCCGACGACTGATGATCGATGCACGGATCTCCTGTCGACTCAAGCCGGCATTCCAGCGCCGCCTGGTCCCATGCTTTACGATCAGCCAGCGTTCGCGTTCCGCGCTCCGCTGGTCCGGTTGTCGCTCCCACCCCGTTCCGGGTTGCGTCGACATGCAGGCCTTGCGCGCCGCGCACGTCGGTTGTCGAATGATCGCACCTCCCGCCGCGCGCGGCAAAGCTTTTGCCGCACGGCATTGCCCACCCTTTTGCCATCGCCGCCCATGAACGCCGTCACAGCCTCGCCTTCCCACGACACGCCGCGCATCGTCGACCTGCAAGCGATTCCGGTCGCCGGCCACGACAGCATGCTGCTCAACCTGAGCGGCGCGCACGGTCCGTTCTTCACCCGCAACCTCGTGATCCTGAAGGACAGCGCGGGACGGACCGGTGTCGGCGAGGTGCCGGGCGGCGAAAGCATCCGCCGCACGCTCGACGATGCGCGCGCGCTCGTCGTCGGCCAGCCGGTCGGCAATTACCACGCGGTGCTCAACGACGTGCGGCGTACCTTCGCCGACCGCGACTCGAGCGGCCGCGGGCTGCAGACCTTCGACCTGCGCACGACGATCCACGCCGTCACCGCGCTCGAGGCCGCGCTGCTCGACCTGCTGGGCCAGCATCTCGGCGTGCCGGTCGCCGCGCTGCTCGGCGAGGGCCAGCAGCGCGAGCGCGTCGAAATGCTCGGCTACCTGTTCTATGTCGGCGACCGCACGAAGACCGCGCTGCCCTATCGCGACGGCAGCGGCGCGACCGACGACTGGACGCGCGTGCGCGACGAAGCCGCGCTGACGCCCGAGGCGGTCGTGCGGCTCGCCGAGGCCGCGCATGCGCGCTACGGCTTCAACGACTTCAAGCTGAAGGGCGGCGTCTTCGAAGGCGCAAGCGAGATCGAGGCCGTGACGGCGCTCGCCGAGCGCTTCCCCGATGCGCGCGTAACGCTCGACCCGAACGGCGCATGGTCGCTCGATGAAGCCGTGCGGCTGTGCCGCGACCAGCATCACGTACTCGCCTATGCGGAAGATCCGTGCGGCGCGGAGAACGGTTACTCGGGCCGCGAGGTGATGGCCGAATTCCGCCGTGCGACGGGGCTGCCGACGGCGACCAACATGATCGCGACCGACTGGCGGCAAATGGGCCACGCGGTGCAGTTGCAGGCCGTCGACATCCCGCTCGCCGATCCGCACTTCTGGACGATGCAGGGTTCGGTGCGCGTCGCGCAGATGTGCCGCGACTGGGGTCTCACGTGGGGTTCGCATTCGAACAACCACTTCGACGTATCGCTCGCGATGTTCACGCATGTCGCGGCCGCCGCGCCGGGCCAGGTCACCGCGATCGACACGCACTGGATCTGGCAGGACGGCGAACGGCTGACGCGCGAACCGCTGAAGATCGAGAACGGGCTGGTGGAAGTGCCGAAGCGGCCGGGGCTGGGCGTCGACATCGACATGGATGCCGTCGCGGTCGCGCACGAGTTGTACCGGCAGCACGGACTCGGCGCCCGCGACGATGCGGCGGCGATGCAGTATCTGATTCCGGGGTGGACGTTCAACAACAAGCGCCCCAGCCTCGTGCGCTGAGTACGGGACGGACCGGGCGGCAGGATCGCCCGGTCATATCCGGCAGGCCGGGACTAGCTGGCGGCACCTACCCGGCCAGGCCTAGCCGGCCGCACCTACCCGGCCAGGCCTAGCCGGCCGCACCTACCCGGCCAGGCCTAGCCGGCCGCCCCAATCCCCCGTGCCATCCCCGACGCGGCGAACACGATGACGACCAGCAGCACCGCCTGCCAATGGCCGATCCGCACATAGGTGCGCGCCCGGCCGATATCGGGCATCTGCCGCCGCCGCGCGGCAGCGCGCCACCGGATCAGCCCGAGCATCGGTACGACCTCGAGCAACAGGATCAGCACGAGCGCAGTCATCTTCAGATGAAAGAGCGGTGCGTGCAGGTAGTACGCGGTGCCCTTCTCGAAACCGCCGAACGCACGCGCGAGGCCAGTTGCGATCAGCACGAGCGCCGACAGCCCCCACGCTGCGTCAGCCTTGAATACGCCCGGCAGGTCGGCCGCCTGCGCCGATGCGATGAGCCGGCGCAACGCGCGGTTGCGTGCCGCGATCGCGGCAAACGCGACGGCGAACGCGCTCAGGTGAATGGCGGCCAGCAACCAACGGACGATCATCGCGCCTCCTTGTCGCCCGCGCCCGGTGCGCGGGCCCGGTCAGACGATCTGCTTGAGCGCCGCGTCGAGCGCGAGCACCGCGACGCGGTCGCCCTCGGTCGCGAGCGGTGCGCGCATCACGATCTGCCGGTTATGGCCGACGGCCGCCGGCGAATCCCACAGCAGCTCCACCTTCGGCCTCTGGAACAGGCCGCCGCGACGCGGCGGCACCGTAGCCGGCTGCACGTCCGGCGCGCCCTGCTCGCCCGCGGCGGGCGCTGCCCGGCCGGGCCAGCGCACCGACAGTTCGCGCGCGTCGTACTGGCCGACCTTGCGGCTTTCCATCCAGACGATCGCCGTGCGCGTCAGCACGTCGAGCGAAATCGCATAACGGCCGACCGCGAAGCGGCGTGCGGCCACGTTGGTCCGCCACAGCGGCCGCGGACGGCAGATCCAGACGATCGCCGCGTAGAGCGCGGGCGCGGCGACGAGCCAGCCGTTGGTCGCCGTCACCGCATGCAGCGCGCGGCGCCAGCCGGCCACCCACGCGAACGCGCCGATCGACCAGACGGCAAACAGGAAACCGGCCAGCGCGAAGACGCGCAACGCCTGGCGCAGCCACTGCGGCAGCGGATGGAACGGCCGCTCGGCACGCGCGACGGCGCCCGGCAGCGCGAGCAGCAGGAAGATCAGCAGGAGGTAGAGGAACGCCCACGGCGACGACACCATCGCCGACAGCGATGCGCGATACCCCATCTGGGACATCGAGAACAGCCAGCGCGCGAGCAGCACGAGACCGATCGCGCGCAACGCGAAGATCACACCGGCGCCGGGGGCCGGCGCTGCGCGCGTGGTTTTCGTTCTCGCCAAGACTGCTCTCCTCTGGATGATCGTGCGGGGCCGAATTTCACGGCACGGCCATTATAGGGACATTACCGTCTGGACAGACGGCCGGATGGCGTGCCGGCCGCTTCGGGGGACCGTTCGCGGCGTCGGGCGCGGCGAGAATACAACAGATCCGCGCCGCAGATGTGACAACGCCCCGCCGGAAACCCGGACGGGGCGTCGATGAGGCCGTGCGCCGCAGCGCGGCGGCGGCCCGCAATCAGCTTGCGTTGACTTCGCGGAGCACCGTGCGGCGCTTCTGGCGCAGCAGTTCCTCGTAGCCCTTCACGTAGTTCTGTGCCATCACCTTCGACGAGAAGCGGGCTTCGAACGCGGCGCGGACCTTCTCGCGCGGCAGCGTATCGAGGCGCTTGAGCGCCGCGACGGCCGACAGTTCGTCCTCGACGACGAAGCCCGACACGCCGTTGTCGATCACTTCCGGCACCGAGCCGCGCTTGAACGCGATCACCGGCGTGCCGCATGCCATCGCCTCGATCATCACCAGGCCGAAGGGCTCCGGCCAGTCGATCGGGAACAGCAGCGCGTGCGCGTTGCCGAGGAATTCGGCCTTTTCGGACTCGCTGATTTCGCCGATGTACTCGACGTGCGGCAGCGCGAACAGCGGCTTGATCTTCTCTTCGTAGTATGCGCGGTCAGCCTTGTCGAGCTTCGCGGCGATCTTGATCGGCAGGCCGGCCTGCTCGGCGATGCGGATCGCCGTGTCGACGCGCTTCTCCGGCGAGATGCGGCCGAGGAACGCCAGATAGCTCGGCTTCACGTTCGGGATCGGCGTCAGCAGGTTTTCCGGCAGGCCGTGGTAGACGGTCGACAGCCAGTTCGCCTGCGGCAGCGGGATGCGCTGGTTGTCGGAGATCGACACGACCGGCACGTCGCTGAACGCGTTGAAGATCGGCTGCAGTTCCGGCAGGTCGAGACGGCCGTGCATCGTCGTCAGATGCGGGACCGGCTGGCGCGAGAACAGCGAGAACGGGTAGTAGTCGATGTGGCAGTGCAGGACATCGAACTCTTCCGCGCGGCGGCGCACCTGCTCGAGGAGCAGCATGTGCGGGGCCATCACGTCGCGGATCGTCGGGTCGAGGCGCAATGCCTGCGGCCAGCAGGCTTCGAGCTTCGCGGAGGTTTGCGAATCGCCGCTCGCGAAGAGCGTGACGTCATGCCCCATCTCGACGAGTGCTTCGGTGAGATAGGACACCACTCGCTCGGTACCACCGTACAGCTTCGGGGGGACTGCTTCGTGCAACGGAGCGATTTGGGCGATTCGCATGCGTAACTCCTAAAAAATCGGCTAAAAACCAGGTATGGGTCGGCAACCTGCGGCGGTCCGGGCTGGATGCATTTCGTCCGAAGATCGGACGAATCAGCCTGCCGGGGCGTCTAACCCGCACTGCTCAAGGAGCGTCGGCGACGCGACAGGCATAGAACGTTTGAAACGAAGACCCGTTGACAGGGGTTCGTAAAAAAACCTGGAATCGAACCCGGAGCCGATTATCTAGGGTTAATCCCGATACGGCGCACGACATTTCAAACACTTTACTTTGTTACAAAGGCGCAACACTTTGCAACCCGCGGACGTGGGTGTCCGTTCTAGAGTGGAAGGCCCTTTTGGCGATCCTTGTCACCCGTGACTGCCGTCAGCGTGATTCAGCCACATGACGCAGGTCGGGATGCCGGATTTTATCTCAAAATTGCTCGCGAGCCCCCTGGCCAAGGCAAGATTCGCGCAGCGCGACGCACGGCCTTGTTTACAATGCCGGATTATTCAGTCCGGGCGAACGTCGGCATGCGATCCAGCCGCAACGCTCAATCACCGAATCACCGCACGCATATTTTGGAATCTCTCACCCCTGCCCAGCGCAACGCCCACAACGCGAAGCTGTCGAGCTACGCGCACCGGCCCATCGCGTTCCTGTTCCGCTACATCCGTCTCCATCCCGTTGCGCACCTCGTCGTGCTCTGCAGCGTGCTGGCCGCCGTCGGCTGCGCGCTCGGCTCCCAATACGCGATCAAGCACCTGATCGACGTGCTGGCGGCCGGGCGCCATCACCCTGGCCCGCTGTGGAGCGCGTTCGCGCTGCTCGTCGGGCTGATCGCGGCCGACAACCTGCTGTGGCGCATCGGCGGTTGGGCCGCCGCGCACACGTTCGTCGCAGTCACCGGCGACCTGCGGCGCGACCTGTTCCAGTACCTGATCGGCCATTCGCCGACGTATTACTCGGAAAAGCAGCCGGGCACGCTCGCGAGCCGCATCACGGCCACGTCGAACGCGGTCTACACGTCGGAGAACACGATGGCGTGGAACGTGCTGCCGCCGTGCATCGCGGTGATGGGCGCGATCCTGATGATCATCGTCGTCAATCCGCTGATGGCCGCCGGCCTGCTCGGCTGCTCCGCCGTGCTCTCCATCATCCTGTTCAAGCTGGCCGGGCGCGGCTCGGCGCGCCACCATGCGTTCGCGGCGAAGGCCGCGGCGGTCGACGGCGAACTCGTCGACGTGATCGGCAACATGGGCCTCGTGCGTGCGTTCGGGATGACGCTGCGCGAACAGAAGCGCTTCGGCGCAACGGTCAAGGCCGAGATGGATGCGCGCCAGCAGAGCCTGTTCTATCTCGAGAAGCTGCGCCTGCTGCACGCGGTGATCACCGCGATGCTGTCCGCCGGCCTGCTCGGCTGGGCGCTGTGGCTGTGGGACCAGGGCCGCGCGACGTCGGGCGACATCGTGCTCGTCAGCTCGCTCGGCTTCACGATCCTGCACGGCACGCGCGATCTCGCGGTCGCGCTCGTCGACGTCACGCAGCACATCGCGCGGCTGTCCGAAGCCGTGAAGACACTGCTCGAGCCGCACGGAATGCCGGACCGCTCCGACGCGCAGCCGCTGTCGGCCACCGGCGGTCGCGTCGACTTCGAGCGCGTGACGTTCGCGTATCCGCACCGCCGCGCGATCCTCGACCACTTCGACCTCCATATCGAACCGGGCCAGCGCGTCGGCCTGATCGGCAAGTCGGGCGCCGGCAAGTCGACCGTGCTCGCGCTGCTGCAGCGCTTCTACGACACGCAGGACGGCGTCGTGAAGGTCGACGGCCAGGACGTGAAGACCATCACGCAGGACAGCCTGCGCCACGCGATCGCGCTCGTGCCGCAGGACATCTCGCTGCTGCACCGGACGGTCTACGACAACATCGCGTACGGGCGCCCCGATGCGACCCGCGACGAGGTGCTCGCCGCGGCGCGCGACGCACGCTGCGCGGAGTTCATCGAGGCGATGCCGGAAGGGTATGACACGATCGTCGGCGACCGCGGCGTCAAGCTGTCGGGCGGCCAGCGCCAGCGCATCGCGATCGCGCGCGCGATCCTGAAGGATGCGCCGATCCTGCTGCTCGACGAAGCGACGTCGGCGCTCGACAGCGCGTCCGAGGAAGCGATCCAGAGCGCGCTCGACCGCCTGATGGTCGGCCGCACGGTGATCGCGATCGCGCACCGCCTGTCGACGCTGCGCAACTTCGACCGGATCATCGTGATGAGCAACGGCAAGGTGATCGACGACGGCAATCCCGACGTGCTGCGCAACCGCCCCGGCCTGTACCGCGACTTGCTCACGAAGCAGCATGGCCGCCATCACGCGGCACCCGACGGCAACACGCCGACCGGCGAACGCGTGGCCTGACGCAGCGGCGCGCAGCCGACAAAAAAGCCGCGGGGCGTGAAGCACCGCGGCTTTTTTCATTGCGCCGGGAGCGGCCGGCTAGACGTGCTGCAGATCGCGCAGGAAGTTGTCGCGCCACACCGACACGTTGTTCTCGCGAAGCTGCGCGATCATGTCCGCGTAACGCGCGCGCCGTTCGGCGAGCGGCATCGTCAGCGCCTGCGACAGCGCATCGGCCATCCCGTCGATATCGATCGGATTGACGATCAGCGCGCCCGTCAGCTCGCGCGCGGCGCCCGCGAAGCGCGACAGCACGAGCACGCCCGGATCGTCCGGATTCTGCGCGGACACATACTCCTTCGCGACGAGGTTCATCCCGTCGCGAAGCGGCGTCACGAAGCCCACGCGGGCGAGCCGGTACAGCGCGGCCAGCACCTGGCGGTCGTACTGGCGGTGAATATAGAGGATCGGCGCCCAGTCGAGCTCCGCGTAGCGCCCGTTGATGCGCCCCGACTCCGCTTCGAGCTGCAGGCGGATGTCCTGGTACGCGCGCAGGTCCGCGCGCGTCGACGGCGCGATCTGCAGGAACGACACGCGGTTGCGGATCGACGCCTGGTGCTCGAGCAGTTTCTCGAACGCGCGGAAGCGCTCGACGAGCCCCTTCGAATAATCGAGCCGGTCGACGCTCATGATCAGTTGCCGCCCGCGCAGCGACGTCGCGAGCGTGCGCACGGCCTTGCCGTGCTCGCCCGCCTGCGCGAGCGATGCGATCTCGTCCGGATACACGCCGATCGGATAGGCGGCCGCGCGCAGCGTCTGGCCGAACGCGCGCACGCGTACCGTGCGCCCGTCGCGCTCGACCTCGCCGCCTGCCTCGAATTCGATGTAATCGCAGAACGCGCGCAGGTCCGGCTCCGTCTGGAAGCCAAGCAGGTCGAACGCGCACAGCGACTCGACGAGTTCGCGGTGCGGCGGCACGTTGACGAGCACCTGCGCAGCCGGAAACGGGATGTGCAGGAAGAAGCCGATCCGGTTCTTCACGCCGGCAGCGCGCAGCGCGCGCGCGAACGGGATCAGGTGATAGTCGTGCACCCAGATCACGTCGTCGTCCTGCAGCAGCGGCACGAGCTGCTGCGCCAGCCACACGTTGACGCGGCTGTAGCCGTCGAATTCGTGGCGGTCGTACTGGATCAGGTCCGCGCGGTAATGAAACGCGGGCCACAGCGTCGCGTTCGAGAAACCGCGGTAATACTGATCGTAATCGCGGCGCGACAGCCCGACGGTCGCGAACGTCACGGGCCCGCGCTCCTCGATGCGGATCTGCGGCGCGCCGGACGCGACGACCTCGCCGCTCCAGCCGAACCACATGCCGCCGGTCTCCTTCAGCGCATCGTAGACGCCGATCGCAAGACCGCCCGCCGCCGGCTCGCCTTCCGAAATCGGTGCGACGCGGTTTGAAACGATGATGAGCCGGCTCATGCGTCCGGCTGCCCCGTGCCGAGCCAGTGTGCGATCTGCTCATGCAGCGCGTCGACCGAGTCGAGCCGCATGCGGGCGGATGTCTCGCCTGCGCCGACCTTGATCGACAGGCCGCCGCGCGCGTTGACCACCGCGAAGCCCTTTTCGTCGGTCAGGTCGTCGCCCGCGAACAGCGGCACGCGGCCCGCGAACGGCGGCTCGTCGAGGAACGCGGCCAGCGCGCGCCCCTTGTCGACGCCCTTCGGCTTGATCTCGAACACCATCTTGCCGGGCTGCAGCACATACGCATCGGCATATTGGGCAACGAGGCGCTCGGCCGCTTCGCGTGCAGCCGCCTCGCGCTCGGGCGCGTTGCGGTAGTGCAGCGCGACGGCCGCGCCCTTGATTTCGAGCAGCATGCCCGGATGACGGTCGACGACGGCCGCCAGCTCGCGCTCGATGCGCAGCAGACGATCGTCGTTGAAACCGATGCGCTGCGTGTCGCCGTTCGCATCGCGACGCTCCGCGCCGTGCAGGCCGGCGGCAGGCAGGCCGGGCATCTTCAGGAACGCGTCGAGGCTGTCGATGCCGCGCCCGGACACGATCGCGACCGCGCCGTGCGAGCGGCGCCACAGCGCGTCGAGCAGCGTCAGCAGCGACGGCGGAACATGAATGCTGTCGGGAGTCGGCGCCAGTTCGACGAGCGTGCCGTCGAAGTCGAAGAAGAACGCGGTATCGGTCAGGGACAGGGAAGCCGGAACGGATTGCATCGATTCGATAGTCTGAGGGGCGGCCGGCAAACGCGGGGCCGCCGCTGCGCGAATGGAATTGTGCGCATCTTACCGCGCCTGCGCATCGAGATGGGCGAAACCGGTGCAACGCGGGCATCGCGCCGCCCCCTGCGTCAACTGCGACATATTGCCCCGCCCACCC
>NZ_MDEQ02000045.1 GCF_001883705.2 Burkholderia catarinensis | reverse complement strand
GCACGCCCGGATGGATCGGCCCAATCCTGCAAGCCGTGCTTACGTAACCATACCAGTACGGTCGAGCGTCCCTGAATTCCGTAGCGTCGCTGCGCCTCTATGTACGTCAGCTCGCCTTTTTCGACCTGCGTCACCACCGACAGCTTAAAAGCCAGACTGTAGTCCCGCTGGGTCCGCTTGATCCCTTGCTCCACTTGGCACCTCTTCGTTTCGGCGAAAAAGTGTCAACCTATTTCAGGACGGGTCACGCACACGAAAAAAGGGAGCGCGCCGCGCTCCCTTTTTCAATGTGATGCGTACGGCCGGCGCCGCGCGATGTGCGGGCGCCCGTCAGGCCGCCTTGTACTGGTTGCGCGCCTCGGGCGTGCGATACAGCACGAGCGTCGCGATCAACCCGCAAATCGCGGCAACGCTCAGCCACAGCCCCGGCGCCGCCTTGTTCCCGGTCTGGTGAATCAGCAGCGTCGAGATCGCGGGCGTGAAGCCGCCGATCGTCGTCGCCAGGCTGTACGCGAGCGAGAAGCCGGCCGTGCGCACGTCGGCCGGCATCACTTCCGTCAGCGCGACGACCATCGCCCCGTTGTACGACGCGTACAGGAACGACAGCCACAGCTCGACCGCCAGCAGCCGCAGGAACGACGGATCGCCGACGAGCCACAGCACGGCCGGGTAAGCCGACAGCAGCGTCAGCACGGTGAACGCGATCAGCACCGGGCGACGCCCGATGCGATCGGAAAGCGCGCCGGACAGCGGCAGCCACATGAGGTTGGAGATCCCCACGCAAACCGTCACGACGAGCGCGTCGAGCGACGACAGGTGCAGCACTTCCTTGCCGAACGTCGGCGTATAGGCGGTGATCATGTAGAACGACACCGTCGTCATGATCACCATCCCCATGCCGGCAACCACGACACCCCAGTTGTCGAGCATCGAGCGCATGATCTCGCCCATCGTCGGACGATGACGCCTCGCGAGGAACTCGTCGGTCTCCTTCAGCGATCGACGGATCAGGAACAGGAACGGCACGATCAGGCAACCGATCAGGAACGGCACGCGCCAGCCCCATGCGGTCATCTCCTCGGCCGGCAGCGCGCGGTTCAGCAGCACGCCGACGAGCGCGGCGAACACGACGGCCACCTGCTGGCTGCCCGACTGCCACGACGTATAGAACCCCTTGTGGCCCTTCGTCGCGATCTCCGACAGGTAGACCGACACGCCGCCGAGTTCGACGCCCGCCGAAAAGCCCTGCAGCAGCCGGCCGAGCAGTACGAGCGCCGGCGCGAGCACGCCGATCGTCGCGTAACCGGGCACCGAGGCCACCGTGAGCGTACCGAGCGCCATCAGCCCGAGCGTCAGGATCAGCCCCTTGCGCCGGCCGTGATGGTCGATGTATGCGCCGAGCACGATCGCGCCGACCGGACGCATCAGGAAGCCCGCGCCGAACACCGACAGCGACAGCATCAGCGACGCAAAGGCGTTGCCGCTCGGAAAGTAGGTTTTCGCGATGGCCAACGCGTAATAGCCGTAGACCATGAAGTCGTACATTTCCAGGAAGTTGCCGCTGACTACCCGGAATACGGTGCGGACTTTCGATTCCTGCGCGATGGCGTGTGACGCTGTGGACATGTTTTTCTCGCTCAGCTCGGATGGCGCGAATCCGCGCCGCATGGATCCAACGACACGCGGCGCGCCGGGCCGGCGCGCACGGGCATCGCTGCCCGCCGGCGGCGCGCCGCACGACGACGCGCACCCCGGCATGGTCGGCGAATGATGCCACGCCAAGCCGACATTTGCCTTGTGCCCCCTGTCATTGCCGTCGCGGCCTTCCTATCGTACGAGTCACCCCGAAACGGAAGCAAAAATCAGATCGATCTGATCGACCGGCCTTCGCCGACTGACCACAATGTCACGATTTGCGACGACATTTCCGCGCCGCGGCCGGCACGGTTGCCCGTGTCGCACGGCGCACCGCCCTCATGACCCCATCGCCTCTCGTCCCCGTCGAAGGCGCGCTCGGCCGCCCTCGCGTCGCCCCGCTCGCTCACATCCCGTCGTTCGGCCGCGAATGGACCTTTCGCGGCGCGCCCGGCGCCCGGCCCGGCAAGCATTGCCTCGCGACACTGTCGACGTCCTGCATCGACGTCGACAGGCCGCACCGTGCGTGCCGCTGGCAGCCGATGCCCGTGGCGGTGTCGGCGTCGGCGCCGACCTCGGCCGGAGCGCCGGTCGCGCAGGCTGCCGCTGGCGGCCGGCGCTCCCGCCGTACCGCCGGCGGCTCCCGTGACCGGCGCGCGATGTCCGCGATCTGCTGGAGCATCGGCGCACTCGGCATCATCGGCTGGCTGATCGCCGCGCATGAGCCGTCCACGGGTTTCGGGCCCGGGCACGCGATTCAAACGGCCGGCGGTGTACCGGATCACGCCACGTCGACCGGTACCGTGCGGGTCGCCGCGGTTCAGCCGGGTACGCCGACGAACGCGTCACCGCAGCGCAAGATGGTGACACCTATCGCGACAAACGCCGAATCATCACCGGGCACGCACCGCGTCACGCTTCGTCCGGCAGCGCTTCGTCCGAATGCAACGTCCCGTGTGCAGCGCGCAGCCACTGCATCGCCGCATCGGTCAAACGGCGAGCGCAAAGCGGCGGCACCGCCCCAGCCCCCGACCGTGCAGCGGCTGGCTGCACGTCAGCCGATCCAGAGCAACGCAGCCGACACCCGCACACGCGATCGGCTCGTCCCGCCGCCGCGCGCAACGGGCACGCTCGACGATCCGCTCACGCTGATTGCGATGGCAAGCGCGCTGCACGCTACCCGGCCTGCCCGCGCAACGCACGCGCCCGCCGCCGGTTTCGACTGGACGTCGCAACTGTCCCATCGCCGCCTGACCGACGTGCCGGACGCGTTCACGCGCTGACGCCCGACCAATAAAAAACCCGGCGAAGATCGCTTCGCCGGGTTTCGCTCGTCTCTTCCGTCCGTCCGACGAATCGTTACTTGTGTACAGGCAGCCCCGTCTCGGTCTGCTTCTCGAGTTGCCGCACCTGCTCCTGCAAATCGCGCAACTGCAACTGCGCGGCCCGCTTCTCGACCTGCAGTGCCTGCGTCTGCTCCTGGGCCGACCTCTGCCGCTGCGCGACTTCGGCCTGCTGGCTGCGCGCGACGCTCAGGTCGGCCTGCAACTGCTGCGCACGATTCGCCTGCAGCGCGATCACGCGCTCGAGAAACGCCTTCTGCGCCTGCAGCTCGGTACGACGGATCTCGATATCGGCAAGTTGCACGGTCTGCTGGACGAAGTTCGCGTACACCATCTCCGCGCGGCTCTTCTCCTGCGACCGGATCACGCGCCACAGATTCTTGTCCTGGAACAGCGCGACGTAGTACGTCATCTCGCGCGGATCGAACATCAGGCTCGCGCCGTAGCTGCCGTTGTACGTCGTGCGCATTTCGACGATCCGGCCGTCGTGCAGCATCTGCGTCAGCTCGGCGACATTGCCTTGCGCTGCTGCGTCCGTCGCGGCCGACGCGGATGCCGCCGGCGACGCGTCGCCGCGCAGGCTCGTTACCGCAGGACGCGTACCGGCGACAGGCGCGGTCGCGTCGGCGGACCAGGCCGCGCCCGCATGCGCGCAGGCCGCCAGTGCAACGATCCACGTAGCACATCGTGCAGGGGAAAAATTTTGGAAAGCCAACGTCAGACTCCGGCGAACGAATCGGAACTCGCGATTATCGTTCAAAACGAAACGGCCGCATCTCGAATTTATCAGGATGCGGCCGGCCCTCATACGACGCGAAAAATGCGGCTGGCTACAGGCGGGTTTCGCGCGCCGCGCGCAGAAACGCATCGAGCAGCGGCGTGCAGTCGAGCAATTCCGAGCCGCCCGCACGATGGAACTCCGGGTGCCATTGCACGCCGACGACGAACGGCGAACGCCGGTGGCGAATGCCTTCGATGATCCCGTCGCCGGCCGACACGGCCTCGATGTTCAGATCGCGGCCGAGATCGCGGATCGCCTGATGGTGGATCGAGTTGACGATCGCTTCGCTGCGCCCAGGGAACATGCTCGCGAGCGTCGACGAGTCGGGGAAACGAATCGCGTGGCGATGCTGGTCGTAATGCTCGCTCACGTGCGCATTCGCGGTCGGCACATCGGTGGCGATGTCCTGGTACAGCGAGCCGCCGAACGCGACGTTGATCAGTTGGCAGCCACGACACACGCCGAGGACGGGTTTGCCGGACTCGACGAACTCGTGCAGCAACTCGAGTTCGTACATGTCGCGCACGCGATCGCCCGGCCATTCGGGGCGGGCGTCCGACGCCGCGTAGGTTTGCGGCGACACGTCGGCGCCGCCTTGCAGCAGCAGGCCGTCGAGATGCTTCGCGTAGTCGCGCAGGCGGATGTTGCTCGGGTGAATCATGCCCTGATGGCCAACGGTCGGAATCATGAACACGAGCACGTCGCGCGACATCACCCAGTGTGCGATCGATTCCTCGAGATACTGCAGCGTCTTGCCCCGCAGCCCCTTCGCACCCGGTTCCGGATGGAAGATCCGCGCCGACACGCCGATGCGCAGCGTACGCTGCGTGATGCGCTGGCCAGCGCGGTCGAACAGCCGGCGCGCGCGCGCGGCCACGATCCGGCCAAACACCGACCACGGCGTGTCGCTCTGCTTCAGGTAGGCCGGCGGTGCATTCTGCGCGTTCGCGGGCGGCGGGCGCGGCGTGTCGAAATCGGGCGGCGCGCCGAACCCGGGCGGCGGCGCGCCAGGCTTCGGCGACGGCGCGGCAGCGCCATTGCCAGCGGCGCCCGTCGCGCCGGGCGCGCCCGGCTCGGACGCTGCCGTGACCGGCGACGCGCCGTCCGCGGCGACGTTCTGCGCGGCAGCCTGCGCTGCCGGCGCATCGGGCGTTTTCGCCGGATCGGAACGGGGGAAACCGGAAGAAACGGAAGAGGTGCCGGGCAGACCGGCCTGGGAAGGCGTGTTTTCGCTCATGACGATGGTCTGGTACGTCGCTCACGCGTATGAATAGACGAGGATTCATTATGCTTCAGTGCACGATCGAGCGGCAAACCTGCAACATCCTGTCGATATTGTTGCAAGTCGGCGGCAAACCGCGCCGGGGAGCGTCCCCGTTCGCGCGCCGACGATACCGACGTCTGGTCGCCGGCACTGGACACCAGTGATATATCACAATAATATCCAGATACCGTCCACGCTTTCCGAACGCCCACGCCATGATCGCGCCCCGTCCGGCCGCCGTGCCACAACCCGCATGAATGCCCTGGCCGACGTTACCCGCGACCGGCGCGCCGCGTCGACGGTCAGCCTCGCCGACCGCGCGTACGCGCTGATCCAGCGCGACATCATCACGATGCGCCTGAAGCCGGGCGCCGCGCTCAACGAAGCGGACCTCGTCGCGCGCACCGGGATCGGCCGCACGCCGGTGCACCAGGCCGTGCATCGGCTCGTGCTCGAGGGGCTGCTGTCCGTGATGCCGCGCAAGGGGTTGATGGTGCAACCGCTGTCGCTCGACGACATCGTCGCGGTGATCGACGTGCGGCGCATCAACGAAGCGCACTGCGCCGAACTCGCCGCGCGCCATGCGACACCCGACGATCTCGCGCGCATGGCTGCGCTGCTCGACGACGGACAGGCCTGCGTCGACACGCACGACGTCGAGGGCATGATGGAACTCGACCGCGCACTTCACCAGGCGATCGCCGCGGCCGCGCGCAATGCGGTCCTCGCCGAAATCCTGCGTGCGCTGCACGAGCGCTCGCTGCGCTTCTGGTTCGTCACGCTGTCCGAACCTCACCATCTCGCCGACGTCCAGCTCGAGCATCGCGAACTGTTCGAACGGCTGTCCGCGCACGATGCCGCCGGCGCACGCGCGGCCGTCGAAGGCCATATCGACTCGTTCCGCTCCACGCTTCTTCAACATCTTCGCCCCTGAGCCGCTCATGACCACTTTCACGCCCTTTCCCCCGCTCGCCCAGCTCGCCGCCGATCTCGCAGCCGGCCGGACCACGAGCCGCGCGCTCGTCGACACCGCGCTCGACCGGATCGCCGATCCGTCGGGCCAGGGCGCCGTCGTCTTCACCGAAGTCGATGCCGGCAACGCGCGCGCGGCCGCCGATGCGCACGACCGGCTGCGCGCCGCGGGCACCGTGCTGTCGCCGCTCGCGGGCATTCCCGTGTCGGTCAAGGACCTGTTCGACGTCGCGGGCCAGGTGACGCGCGCGGGTTCGCGCGTGCTCGAGGGTGCGCCGGCCGCGCGTACCGACGCAGTCGCCGTCGCGCGGCTCAAGCGCGCGGGCGCGGTGCTGGTCGGCCGCACCAACATGAGCGAGTTCGCGTTCTCGGGGCTCGGGCTGAACCCGCACTTCGGCAATCCGCGCTCGCCGTACCATCGCGACGTGCCCGGCGATGCGCGGATTTCCGGCGGCTCGTCGTCCGGCGCGGCCGCGTCCGTCGCCGACGGGATGGCCGCTGTCGCGCTCGGCACCGACACGGGCGGCTCGATCCGCATTCCGGCCGCACTGTGCGGGCTGACGGGCTTCAAGCCGACCGCGAGCCGGATCCCGACGCAAGGCGGCGTGCCGCTGTCGACGACGCTCGACTCGTTCGGCCCGATCGGCCTGACGGTCGCATGCTGCGCACTCGTCGACCGGATGCTCGCGGGCCTCGAACCGCACGTGCCGGCCGCCCGGCCGCTCGAAGGCGTGCGGCTCGGCGTGCTGACGAACTACGTGACGGACGGCGTCGATGCCGACGTCGCGGCCGCGCTCGACGCCGCGCTCAAGCATCTCGAGGCCGCCGGCGCGATCGTCACGGAAGTGCGCTTCCCCGCGCTCGACCGGCTGCCGGACCTCAACCGCTTCGGCTTCTCGCCGATCGAGGCCTACGCGTGGCATCGCCCGCTGCTCGCGCAACACCGCGACCGGTACGACCCGCGCGTGCTCACGCGGATCCTGAAGGGCGAACCCGCGAGCGCGGCCGACTATCTCGACCTGCTCGCCGCGCGCGCCGCGATGCTCGACGAAGCCGCACACACAGTCTGGTCGCGCTTCGATGCGCTCGTCGCGCCGACGGTGCCGGTCGTGCCGCCGCGCATCGCCGAACTCGAAGCGGACGACGCCGCGTTCACGCGCACCAATGCGCTGATCCTGCGCAACCCGAGCGCGTTCAACTTCCTCGACGCGTGCGCGCTGTCGCTGCCGTGCCATCCGCGCGACGCGGCGCCGGTCGGCCTGATGCTCGCGGCGGCACCGCATCGCGACGACGCGCTGCTCGCGATCGGCCAGTCGGTCGAGGCCGTGCTGAACACGATCCGCTGACCGCACCAACCGTCCGCCGGCGGGCGGCGCGCACGGTGCGGCAGGGTGCCGCACGCGCGCTGTCAGTTTCGTGCCAGACCGTTCGCGCTAAAATCGCGCGATTGTTTTCCGGACCGACCCACGAGGAACCCCGCCGACATGAACGACTACACGCTTGCGCTACGCCGCGAACGCCGCCTGCTGATGCTGCTCGGATGGGTGTGCATCGCCCTGCTGGCCGGTGCGCTGTACCTGCAGTACGTGAAGAACGAAGATCCGTGCCCGCTGTGCATCATCCAGCGCTACTTCTTCTGCGCGATCGGGATCTTCGCGTTCCTGGCCGCCGGGATCCGCAACTGGCGCGTCATCTGGGGGCTCGAACTGCTGATCGCGATCGCCGCGGCCGGCGGCGTCGGCACGGCCGCGCGGCACCTGTCGATCCAGATGAATCCGGGCTTCAGCTGCGGCTTCGACACGCTGCAGCCGATCGTCGACAGCCTGCCGCCCGCGCAGTGGTTCCCCGGCATGTTCAAGGTCGCCGGGCTGTGCGAGACCGTCTATCCGCCGATCTTCGGCATCCTGCTACCCGGCTGGGCGCTGATCGGCTTCGCCGCGATCCTGATTGCGGTCGTCGCGAGCCTCTGGCGCCATCGCCGCAAGCTCGCGGGCTGACCGGCCGCTTTTCCGGCCCCCGGCGCGCGCGGCCCGATCGATCGTGCCGTGCGCGGCCGGTTCGTCCCGCCGGTTCGTCATCCTCCGGCTCTGACCGATGCTTCTGCCGGCCGCACCTTGCCGGCCACGCGTAAACACCTACTCCACCGCCGCCCGGATATCCGGGCGAACGCGCGTCGCGCGGCTTGCGCACCCACGCCCCGTCACGCCTGCGTTTCGGCCCGATGTGCACGCATCGGCACCCTGACCCCGCGCGACGGGCCTATGATCGACATGATCGCCTCCTGATAGCCCGGATCACCGCCCGGTGATGTTCCCGTCGCCTTGCGGTGCTATCTTCGGGACTGGATGGCGATCTACGTGCGCGAGGCCAGGCGGTCTCACCACCCCCTGCGTAACGCGCGCCCGATCCGCAATGTCGACTGGATTCATCATGACAACGCAAACCATCCGCATCCGTCACCCTCATGGCGTCCGCGCGTCCGGCGGCGTCGTTCGCGCGCGCCGTCGGCGCGCTGCCGCCGCACCGCATTGGCCGTGCGGCCGGCCTGCCCCGCTCCCGTCCGTCCTCGTTGCCGCCGCGCCCGCCAGCCCGCGCCGCGTGTCGTGCCGCGTCGTCCCGAACGGAGCGTGCTGATGGAAGCCTGGCTCGGCGATCTGCAGCAACTGCTTGCGCACGGCGAAGCGGCCGTGCTCGTGACGGTCGCGCACACCGACGGCTCCGCGCCGCGTGAAGCCGGCACCAAGATGCTCGTCACGCGCGACACGGCCCGCCATACGATCGGCGGCGGTCACCTGGAATGGAAAGCGATCGAGATCGCACGGCATCTGCTGAAGGATGGTGCGCACGTGCCCCACGCGCGCAGGCTCGAGCGGCTCGCGCTCGGCCCGAGCCTCGGCCAGTGCTGCGGCGGTGCGGTCGTGCTCGCGTTCGAGCGGCTCGACGTCGGCGATCTCGGCTGGATCATGTCGCTCGCGAAACGCGTCGCGGCCGGCGCCGCGACCGTGCGTAGCGTATCATTCGGCCCCGCGCCGGGCGCGCCGCTGCTGAGCGAGCCCGAATCGGAAGCCGCGCGTGCCGACTGCCTGCTGTGGGAAACCGGCGGCGTGTCGCTGATGACCGAAACGATCGCGCCGTATGCGTTCCCCGTCATGCTGTTCGGCGCCGGGCACATCGGCACCGCGCTCGTGAAGATACTGGCGACGCTGCCGTGCCACGTGCGCTGGATCGACGGTCTCGATGCGGTGTTCCCGCCGGCCGACGTGCTCGCCGGCATCGGCAATCTCGCGATCGACGCGGCCGCTGCCCCGGCGGATGCCGTCGACGCGGCGCCGCCGCAGTCCTACTTCGTCGTGATGACGCATGACCACGCACTCGATTTCATGCTGGCCGAGCGCATCCTGCGGCGCGGCGACTACGCATACTTTGGGATGACCGGCTCGCACGCGAAACGCGTGCAGTTCGATCATCGCCTCGCGGCGATCGGCATCGACCCGGCCCAGGTCGCGCGGATGCGCTGCCCGATTGGTGTCGAAGGCATCATCGACAAGGCGCCCGAAGTCATTGCGATCTCGGTGGCCGCGCAGTTGCTGCAGGCCGTCGAGGCGAACGCACCCGCGCAGGCTTCCCCAACATACTGACCGACCAAGAACCACGCCATGACCCCGACATTCAAGGACAAGATTGCCCGCGCGCCGAAAGCGGAGCTGCATATCCATATCGAGGGCTCGCTCGAGCCCGAACTGATTTTCGCGCTCGCGCAGCGCAACGGCGTGAAGCTCGCGTACGACTCGATCGACGCACTGCGCGCCGCGTACGCATTCACCGACCTGCAATCGTTCCTCGACATCTATTACGCAGGCGCGAGCGTACTGCTGACCGAGCAGGATTTCCACGACATGACGGCCGCGTACTGCGAACGCGCGCTCGCCGACAACGTCGTCCACACCGAACTGTTCTTCGACCCGCAGACGCACACCGAACGCGGCGTGCCGATCGAGACGGCCGTCGCGGGCATCGAGCGCGCACTCGCCGATGCCGAGCAGCGCGGGCTGTCGAGCAAGCTGATTCTGTGCTTCCTGCGCCACTTGTCCGAAGAGGACGCGCTCGCGACGTTCGAATCCGCGTTGCCGCTGTTCGAGCGCTATCGCCATCGCCTGATCGGCGTGGGTCTCGACTCGTCCGAGCTCGGCCATCCGCCGACGAAGTTCGCGCGCGTGTTCGAAAAGGCGCGCGCGCTCGGGCTGAAGCTCGTCGCGCACGCGGGCGAGGAAGGCCCGCCCGCCTACATCTACGAAGCGCTCGACGTGCTGAAGGTCGACCGGATCGACCACGGCGTGCGCAGCATCGAGGACGCGGCACTCGTCGAACGCCTCGCCAAATCGCGCACGGCGCTCACCGTTTGCCCGCTGTCGAACCTGAAGCTGTGCGTATTCGACGACATGGCGAAACACACGCTGAAGGCGCTGCTCGACCGCGGCGTCGCGGTAACGATCAACTCCGACGATCCGGCCTATTTCGGCGGCTACGTCAATGAAAACTACTTCGCGACGGCCGAAGGGCTGCAACTCACGGATGCCGAAGTCCATGCGGTGATCCGCAACGGCTTCGAGGCGTCGTTCATCGAACCGGCGCAGCGCGACGCGCTGTTCGCGCGCCTCGACGCGTACTGGCAAGCCGCGTGACGGCCGGCATCGAGGAACGCTAGACAGATGAAACACGGCAACGGCATCCGCTTCGCGACCACCGGTTCGGCCTTGTGCCGGGCCGATCGCCTGCGTGCACGCGTGACGACGGCGCAATCCGTCATCGCTCGCGCGCGCCGGCCGTCACGGTTTGCCGTTTCGTTCGCCACCGCATCGGTCGCGAGCGCAATGGCTGCGAGGTTCGCCGGCAACCACGCGCCGGCGGCCCCGGCCGCCACGTTCGCCCGCGCGATCGCATCCGGCCGTGCCGCACGCAGCGTGCCGCGGCCGCTCGCGAAGCGCCGTCCCGCCCCCGTGCGGACGGCGCCATCCATGCCTTCGCCCGCGCGGCGTCGATCGCTTTCTTCTGTTCGCCTTACCTTGATGCAGGACCATTCGTCATGACGCAAACCGCTTTTCGTTCCCAACTGCTGACCTTCAACGGTGACCCTGCGCAATCGAGCCAGGCCGCGAACTACGAGACCGACGGTCTCCTGATCGTCGACGACGGCAAGGTCGTCGCGGCCGGCCCGTATGCGCAGCTCGCCGCGACGCTCGCGCGCGACGCGATCGTCCATGACCTGCGCGACAAGCTGATCGTGCCCGGCTTCATCGACACGCACATCCACTATCCGCAGACGGACATGATCGCGTCGCCGGCGCCGGGCCTGCTGCCGTGGCTGGACAAGTACACGTTCCCGACCGAGCGCCAGTTCGGCGATCCCGGGCATGCGCGCGAAGTCGCCGATTTCTTCATCGACGAACTGCTCGCCTGCGGCACGACGAGCGCACTCGTCTACTGCACGGTGCACAAGCAGTCGGCCGATGCGCTGTTCGCGGCGAGCGACGCCCGCAACCTGCGGATGATCGCGGGCAAGGTGCTGATGGACCGCAACTGCCCCGAATTCCTGCGCGACACCGCGCAATCGGGATATGACGACAGCGCCGAGCTGATCGACCGATGGCACGGCAAAGGCCGCCAGATGTACGCGCTCACGCCGCGCTTCGCGCCGACGTCGACCGAGGCGCAGCTCGAGGCGTGCGGCGAACTCGCGCGTCGCCATCCGGACGTGTTCGTGCAGAGCCACGTCGCGGAAAACGTCGACGAGGTGAAATGGGTGGCCGAGCTGTTCCCCGGCCACCGCAGCTATCTCGACATCTACGACCGCTACGGGCTGCTGCGCCCGCGCGCGGTGTACGGCCACTGCATCCACCTCGACGACGAGGACCGCCGCCGGATGGCCGAGACGCGCACCGTCGTCGCGCACTGCCCGACGTCGAACTTCTTCCTCGGCAGCGGGCTGTTCGATTTCGACAAGGCCGGCGAATACGGCGTGCCCGTCACGCTCGCCACCGACGTCGGCGGCGGTACGTCGTTCTCGATGCTGCAGACGATGAACGAAGCGCACAAGGTCGCGCGGCTGTCGGGCCACCACCTGAGCGCGACGCGGATGTTCTGGCTCGCGACGGCCGGCGCCGCGCAGGCGCTCGACCTCGCCGACACGGTCGGCACACTCGCGCCGCGCACCGAGGCCGACTTCGTCGTGCTCGATCCGCATGCCACGCCGCTGCTTGCGCGCCGCACGAAGCGCGCGGATTCGCTCGAGGAACTGCTGTTCGCGTTCGCGCTGCTCGGCGACGACCGTGCGGTGTACCGCACCTATGCGGCCGGCGAGCTCGTCCACGAGCGCGGCGCGGCACGCCGCCCCGCCGCGTAACGGCTCGCGGGGGTCCCGTCCCGGCATGCGCGCACCTTCGCCGCCGCGCATGCCGGGCAGTCGAAGGTCGTCACTCGCCGATCGCGCCCCGACGCTCCGCCCGACCGCTTTCCCGCGCGCAGCGCACCGTGCTAGAATTCGCCGCTCATTGGGGAGTAGCCGCTCCGCTCGATGTCCCGCGCCCCCGGCGCGCATCGTGACGGAGGCGTCCGTCAACAGACTTGGCCGTTCGGCCATGGCGGACGCAGCCACCTAGGCCTGGCGAGACCGATGGTTCACAGTGCGCCGCATCAGGGCCCGGCGCGCGGTGGATCGTCGCTCGCACGCACAACACCGGCCCGTGGAACCCCATACGTGTCCCAAGCCTTCCTGATCTCGACCGGCGCCGTCGCCCTCGCTGAAATCGGCGACAAGACCCAACTGCTTTCCCTCGTATTGGCCGCGCGCTATCGCAAGCCGGTACCGATCATCCTCGGCGTGCTCGTCGCGACGCTCGTGAACCACGGTTTCGCAGGCGCGCTCGGCGAATGGCTCGGCGCGCTCGTCACGCCGTCGATCATGCGCTGGGCGCTCGCGTTCTCGTTCATCGCGATGGGGTTGTGGATCCTCGTGCCGGACAAGCTCGATGCCGACGAAGCCAATGCCAACCGTTCGCGGCTCGGCGTGTTCGGCGCGACCCTCGTGGCATTCTTCCTTGCGGAAATGGGCGACAAGACGCAGATCGCGACCGTCGCGCTTGCCGCGCGCTTCCAGGACTACATCGGCGTCGTGGCCGGCACGACGTTCGGGATGATGCTCGCGAACGTGCCCGCGATCCTGCTCGGCGACCGCTTCGCGCACCGTCTGCCGACGAAGCTCGTGCACGGGATCGCAGCCGTGCTGTTCGTCGTGCTCGGCGCGCTGGCGCTGCTGGGCGTCGGGGTCTGACGAGGGGCCTGACGAAAAAGGGATAGCCGGCGCGGCCGGGCGGCCGCGCCGGGGCTGACGCCGCGTTACTTCGCGACCGCCGCGCCCGAAGCCGGCCCAGCCGGCACCGCGCGTTCGTTGGCGGCCGGCGCCGCCGGCCCGCCGCGCTTGTCGACCGGCAGCCGGACCGAGCGGACCGCGCCGTTCGACAACGGGAAATCGGCGAGCGCGCTGCGCGCGAGGAACGGCATCGCGTACAGCAGCGTACCGTTGTCGCCGGTCGTGCGCGCGGACACGTTGTAGACCTCCTTGCCCGTCGCGCGCTCGGTGATGCGGATGCCGAGCGTGTAGTCAAACACCTGGTACGTCTGCGCGACATAGCCGGCCGGCATCGGCCCCCAGGGGCCCCACGGACCCCACGGCCCGCGCCGCCAGTACGGCCCGGGCGCGAACCACGGATCGTAGTAGACCGGCTGCGGCACCGTCACGAGATCGCTGCCGACCGCATAGGTCAGCCCGACGAGATAGCGTGCCTGCGCCGGCGGCACCTGCCGGAATGCATACGCGGACAGCTCATTCGCGACGATCGGCTCGTACGTCGACTGCTCGATGCTGTTCTTTTGCGCATCGGTGCGCGTGAACGCATAGGTGCGTGTCGCGTCGCTGCCGCTCCAGTCGGAGAAGGCCGTGACCTGGGTTGTCACGTAGCTGGTGCAGCCGGTCAGCAGCGCCACGCACAGCGCCGTCGCCCAGCCCGCCCCGCGTTGAATCCATTCGCGTTTCATGTTGATCCTCGTCGATCCGTCACCCGTTCGTCGCACCGCGCGAGCCGTAACGGGATGCCGATAATACGCGGACTGCCGGAACCGGTAAAAAGTTCGCCCGGCACGCAGCCGCAAGCCTTTGTACAATGGCCCGGTTCGCCCGGCCCGTGCCGCGGGCCCGTCCCCCACTCCACCGATCTCGACGACCATGTCCGACAACGCCTCCTCCACCGTGATCCGCCGCGCAGACTATACGCCGCCGGCCTTCCTCATCGATTCCGTCGCGCTCGAATTCGATCTCGCGCCGGCCCGCACGATCGTCAGGAATACGATGCGCGTGCGCCGCAATCCGGACGCCGCCCCCGCGCCGCACCTGGAGCTGATGGGTGAAGCGCTCGAATTCCTCGGTGCACGGCTGGACGGCGCGCCGCATGGCGCCGTGCGCGCGCACGAGCACGGGCTGACCGTCGAGAACGTTCCCGATGCGTTCGAACTGGCGCTCGAAAGCGCGTGCGCGCCCGACCAGAATACGACGCTGTCGGGCCTCTACGTGTCGAGCGGCAACTTCTTCACGCAGTGCGAAGCCGAGGGCTTCCGTCGCATCACCTACTTCCTCGACCGCCCCGACGTGATGGCGTCGTACACGGTCACGCTGCGCGCCGACAAGGCCGCGTACCCGGTGCTGCTGTCGAACGGCAACCTCGTCGATTCCGGCGACCTGCCCGACGGCCGCCACTTCGCGAAGTGGGAGGACCCGTTCCGCAAGCCCAGCTACCTGTTCGCGCTCGTCGCGGGCAAGCTCGTCGCGATCGAGGAAACGATCACGACCGGCTCGGGCAAGGAAAAGCTGCTGCAGGTGTGGGTCGAGCCGGCCGATCTCGACAAGACGCGCCACGCGATGGATTCGCTGATCCACTCGATCCGCTGGGACGAGAAGCGCTTCGGCCTCGAGCTCGATCTCGACCGCTTCATGATCGTCGCGGTCGGCGACTTCAACATGGGCGCGATGGAAAACAAGGGGCTCAACATCTTCAACACGAAGTACGTACTGGCGAACCCCGAGACCGCGACCGACACCGATTTCGCGAACATCGAATCGGTGGTCGGCCACGAGTACTTCCATAACTGGACGGGCAACCGCGTGACCTGCCGCGACTGGTTCCAGTTGAGCCTGAAGGAAGGCCTGACGGTGTTCCGCGACCAGGAATTCTCGGCCGACATGGCCACCGGCGACGAGATCGAGTCGGCGGCCCGCGCGGTCAAGCGCATCGAGGACGTGCGCGTGCTGCGCCAGTTGCAGTTCGCCGAGGACGCGGGCCCGATGGCGCACCCGGTGCGCCCGGAGA
This sequence comes from Burkholderia catarinensis, assembly GCF_001883705.2. Taxonomy (GTDB): domain Bacteria; phylum Pseudomonadota; class Gammaproteobacteria; order Burkholderiales; family Burkholderiaceae; genus Burkholderia; species Burkholderia catarinensis. The sequence goes on along the minus strand of NZ_MDEQ02000045.1, from coordinate 17,833 downwards.
GCTACGTCGAGATCAACAACTTCTACACGATGACCGTCTACGAGAAGGGCTCGGAAGTCGTGCGGATGTACCAGACGCTGTTCGGCCGCGACGGCTTCCGCAAGGGGATGGACCTGTACTTCAAGCGCCACGACGGCCATGCGGTGACCTGCGACGACTTCCGTCACGCGATGGCCGACGCGAACGGGCGCGACCTCGCGCAGTTCGAGCGCTGGTACAGCCAGGCCGGCACGCCGCGCGTGTCGGTGCGCACCGCGTACGACGCGGCTGCGCGCCGCTATACGGTCACGCTCGCGCAGGGCTACGGCGACGCGTCGGCGGCCGCGCGCGAAACGCAGCAGGGGCCGCTGCTGATTCCGTTCGCGATCGGCCTGATCGGCCGCGACGGCCGCGACCTGCCGCTGCGTCTCGACGGCGAAGCCGCCGCATCGGGCACGACGCGCGTGCTCGACTTCACCGACACCGAGCAAACCTTCACGTTCGTCGACGTGCCGGCAGAACCGCTGCCGTCGCTGCTGCGCAACTTCTCGTCGCCGGTGATCGTCGAGTACGACTACAGCGACGACGATCTCGCGTTCCTGCTCGCGCACGACAGCGATCCGTTCAACCGCTGGGAGGCCGGCCAGCGCCTTGCGACGCGCGCGCTGCTGACGCTCGCCGCGCGCGCCGCCGCGAACGAGCCGCTCACGCTCGGCGAGAACTTCGTCGCCGCGTTCCGCCGCGTGCTGACCGACGCGACGCTGTCGCCCGCGTTCCGCGAACTCGCGCTGACGCTGCCGTCGGAAACCTATCTCGCCGACCAGATGGCCGAGGCCGATCCGGCCGCCGTGCATCGCGCGCGCCTGTTCGTGCGCCGCCAGCTCGCGACCGCGCTGCGCGCCGACTGGCTCGCCGCGTACGAGCAGCACCAGACGCCCGGTGCTTACGAGCCGACGCCGGAGGCTTCCGGCCGCCGTGCTCTGAAGCACCTCGCGCTCGCGTATCTGGCCGAACTCGACGACCCGGCCGATGCGGTGCGCCTCGCGACCGCGCAGTACGACGCGGCGAACAACATGACCGATCGCGCGGCTGCGCTCGGCGCACTGCTGTCCGCGGCCGCCGCGGGTGCGAACGGGCCGGCCGAACATGCGCTCGACGACTTCTACCGTCGCTTCGAGAAGGAAGCGCTCGTGATCGACAAGTGGTTCGCGATGCAGGCCGCGCAACGCGGCACGCCCGCGCAGCCGACGCTCGCGAAGGTTCGCAAGCTGCTCGCGCACCCCGCGTTCAACCTGAAGAACCCGAACCGCGCGCGCTCGCTGATCTTCAGCTTCTGCGCGGCCAACCCCGCGCAATTCCACGCGGCGGACGGCTCGGGTTACGCGTTCTGGGCCGAACAGGTGCTCGCGCTCGACGCGATCAACCCGCAGGTCGCCGCGCGCCTCGCGCGCTCGCTCGAACTGTGGCGCCGCTTCACGCCCGCGCTGCGCGACCGGATGCGAGAAGCGCTCGAACAGGTCGCCGCCGGCGCGAAATCGCGCGATGTGCGCGAGATCGTCGAGAAGGCGCTCGCGTAACGCCAATCGACCGCGTCGCGCCCGCGCGATCGAGCCGGTGCCGCCTGATGCGGCACCGGCTTTTTTGTTGGACGAACGCGGTTGGAACCGCGCGGAATCGCGGGGTCTGACCGCGCGGTTTGCCGCCGCTGCGATGCGCATGGCGCCCGCCGCCGACGCCGGGAACCCGGCCGATTCGCCCGCCCGGCCATGTAACCGGACGAAAAAAGCCGGCGGCACGGGAGGCGCGGCGGGTAAAATTGCGGGCATTCAAGGATTCTTTGGCCTTTCGGAGTCTGTCATGTCCATTGCCCGCCGCACCACGCTGTCGAAGTTCCTGATCGAACAGCAACGTGAGACCAACAACCTCCCCGCCGACCTGCGCCTGCTGATCGAAGTCGTCGCACGCGCGTGCAAGGCGATCAGCTACAACGTGTCGAAGGGCGCGCTCGGCGAAGCGCTCGGCACCGCCGACAGCGAGAACGTCCAGGGCGAAGTGCAGAAGAAGCTCGACATCCTGTCGAACGAGATCCTGCTCGACGCGAACGAATGGGGCGGCAACCTCGCCGCGATGGCGTCGGAAGAAATGGAAACGTTCTTCCCGATCCCCGCGAACTACCCGCGCGGCGAATACCTGCTCGTGTTCGACCCGCTCGACGGTTCGTCGAACATCGACGTGAACGTATCGATCGGCACGATCTTCTCGGTGCTGCGCTGCCCGGACGGCAAGCAGGCGACCGAGGAATCGTTCCTGCAGCCCGGCACCGAGCAGGTCGCGGCCGGCTACGCCGTCTACGGCCCGCAAACGGTGTTCGTGCTGACGACCGGCAACGGCGTGAACTGCTTCACGCTCGACCGCGAAGTCGGCTCGTGGGTGCTCACGCAAAGCAATATGCAGATCCCGGCCGACACGCGCGAATACGCGATCAACGCATCGAACGCGCGCCACTGGTACGACCCGGTCAAGCGCTATGTCGACGAGCTGAACGCCGGCAAGGACGGCCCGCGCGGCGACAACTTCAACATGCGCTGGATCGCATCGATGGTCGCCGACGTGCACCGGATCCTGAACCGCGGCGGCATCTTCATGTACCCGGCCGACAAGCGCACGCCCGATCGTCCGGGCAAGCTGCGCCTGATGTACGAAGCGAACCCGATGTCGTTCATCGTCGAACAGGCGGGCGGCGCCGCGACGACCGGCACGCAGCGCATCATGGAAGTGCGGCCGACCGGCCTGCACCAGCGCGTGCCCGTGTTCCTTGGTTCGAAGAACGAAGTCGAGCGCGTCACCGGCTATCACGACGAAGCCAAATAATTGCACTGCAGCACTGGACGGAGGTGCGGGACGCAAGTACAATCCCGCCTCGCGATGTGGCCCTGACGGGCCCATCGCAGTGAAGTGAAAGCGGGAAGTCCGCCGGATCGATGGTTTCGCGAAGCAGCGGTAGCAAGCTGAAAAAAGTTCGCAAAACCTATTGCCAAGATCTCGGATTTCACCATATAATTTCATTTCTCTGCTGCCGGTGTAGCTCAGTTGGTAGAGCAGCGCATTCGTAATGCGAAGGTCGTAGGTTCGACTCCTATCTCCGGCACCAAGACATAAAGGTCTGACAAGCATCGCTTGTCAGACCTTTTCTCTTTTCCGGCGCCGAAATCGCGCGCCTGCCCACGCCACCTCTGCTTGCGGGCATCTCCCGAGTCACGCGCCGCGCACCGCCGATTACAATCGCCGGACCACTCCGCCCTCTCTCCCGCATCATGCGCACCTGGCGTCTCGAGCGACCGAATCTCACCGCGCAGCTGGACGTGTCCCGCGCAACGAGCCTCGTCGCCGCGATCGGCGGCAACGAGCCGAACGCATTCGCGGCCGAAGTCCTGAAGCTCTTCGACGATGCATTGTCGATCACGCAATGCACGATCTTCGCGTACGAGTTCGGCAACCGCCCGCGCACGATGTCGGTTGCCGACCATCGCGGCGGCCGCTACCTGCGCGATATCGCCGATACCTACGCACGACATTTCTACGCACTCGACGGCAACCAGCCGATCGTGTCGACCGCACATCGCGGCACACGCCGCCACGACCTGCTGCTGCACCAGCAGGCCGGCGACGAGATCGGTCACGAAGCGTATCGGGCGGCGTGCTACCGCGGCCCCGACGTATCCGACCGGCTGGCGCTGCTGATGCAGCCCGGCGACGCAACCTGGCTGTCGATCAACCTGTACCGCGCACATCGCAGCGGCGCGTTCCAGCCGCGCGAGATCGCGGCGATCGAAGCGCTCGCGCCGCTGATCGCGCAGGCCGCGAAGCATCACTACGCACTGGCCGGCGCGACGCAGATCGGCATCCCGCAACGGATGCTCGCACGACTGCACAATGCATGCCCCGAGTTGTCCAAGCGAGAACTCGACGTGCTGCGCGGCGTGCTCGAAGGCCAGACCGCGCACGAGATCGGCGAGACGATCGGCGTGAAGGCATCGAGCGTCGTCACCTACCAGAAGCGCGCATACCGGCGCCTCGGCATTTCGAGCCAGCGCGAACTGTTTGCGCTGTGCATGCAGCCCTGAAACGTTTCGGCTCGCGTCGAGCGTATCGCGGCCACGCCTCTTTCCTGTCGCTGTACCCGAAATGGGGACAACGGATGCACGACCGGCTTCCATACTGCACCGACCTGTTGCGCGCATTGCAGCGTCGATGCGCGCGCGTCGAACCAGAGCACCCCGGAAGCCAACGATGGATATCGACTTCAAGCCCTACCCGTTCGTCGCCGAGCACCATCCCGCGCATCTGCCGGACTGCGACGACGGCATCGATACGCGCCGGCATCGCGTCGCGATCGTCGGCGGCGGCCCCGTGGGCCTGGCCGTCGCGCTCGGCCTCGCGAACCACGGCATCGGCAGCGTGCTGATCGAGGCCGACGACGCGGTCTGCCACGGCAGCCGCGCCATCTGCATCTCGCGACGCAGCCTCGAGATCATCGAACGGCTCGGCGCGCTCGACGGCTTCCTGCGCGTGGGGCTGCCGTGGACCGGCGGACGCAGCTTTTACCGGCGCGACGAAGTGCTGCATTTCACGATGCCGCAGGACGAGAATCAGAAGCTGCCGCCGATGGTGAATCTCGCGCAGTATCACATCGAGCAGTTCCTGCTCGACGCCGCGCTGCGCCGCCCCGAGCTCATCGAAATCCGCTGGCAGACGAAGGTCACCGGTGTGACCCGGCAGGCCGATGGCGCGCGTCTGGACGTCGACACGCCGCTCGGCGGCTACGCGCTCGACGCCGACTGGGTCGTCGCGTGCGACGGCGGACGCAGCACGATGCGCGACGCGCTCGGCCTGTCGCTCCAGGGCACGAGCTACGAGGGCCGCTACGTGATCGTCGACATCGCGCTCGACAGCGACCGGCCAACCGAACGGCTCGCGTACTTCGACCCGTCGTCGAACCCGGGCTCGACGGTGCTCGTCCACAAGCAGCCCGACAACGTGTGGCGGATCGACTACCAGTTGCGCGACGGCGAGGATGCCGAAGCGGCCGTGAAGCCCGAGAACGTGATCCCGCGCGTGCAGAACCTGCTCGACATGATGGGCGAGCGCGGCGACTGGTCGCCGATCTGGATCACGATCTACAAGGCGAACGCGCTGACGCTCGAACGCTACCGGCACGGCCGCGTGCTGTTCTGCGGCGATGCCGCGCATCTCGTGCCGATCTTCGGCGTGCGCGGCGCGAATTCGGGCATCGACGATGCCGACAACCTTGCATGGAAACTCGCGTACGTGATCCGCGACCTCGCATCGGATGCGCTGCTCGACAGCTACTCGGACGAGCGCGTGTTCGCGACATACGAGAACCTCCGCTACGGTACGAAGAGCACCGAGTTCATGGCGCCGCCGTCGTTTGCATTCGAACTGATGCGCAAGGCCGTGCTGTCGCTCGCGGTCCGGCATCCGGCGCTGCGTTCGCTGATCAACCCGCGCCAGACATCGGCCATCGCGTATGCGGCGTCGCCGCTCAACGCAGCCGAACGCGACACGTTTGCGGCCGGCCCGGCGCCCGGCACGGTGCTCGCGGAATGCCCGCTGATGCTTTACGCGGCGCACGGCAACGACATTCGCCCCGGCCACCTGACCGATCTCGTCGCCCCGCGCTTCACCGCGTTCTGCTTCACGGCCGACGGTGTGCCCGATCCGACGCTGGCCGATCTCGAACGGCACCTGCAGGATGCGGGGATTCCGTTCGCGCTCGTCACGCTCGCACGGCACGCGGCACTGCGGCAACCCGCCTGCGGCGGCCATGACGACGACGGCCGGCTGTTCGACCTGTACGGTGCGCGCGACGGCACCGTCTATCTCGTGCGTCCGGACGGCCATGTACTCGGCCGCTGGCACGACGCTCGCGCCGGCGACGTGGCCGCTGCGCTCGAACGCGCGCTCCATTCACGCACATCGACCGATCTTCAGGAGACCGCGGAATGACGGACGCAGAACGCGACACCCTTTACACCGACCTGTGCCGCACGATGACCCGTGTCGGCGAAGCCGATGCGTCGCTCTTTCTCGCCCGCTTCGCACTGCTTGCGATCGAGACGATTGGCGATAGCGCAACCGTCGCACGACTGATCGCCGACGCAAGCGACGGACTGCCCGACTCGGGCATGCCGGCAGCGACGCACGAACGATGACGCTCATGGCCAACAGACTTCGCCAGCATCCATTTATTACAAATTCATTTCACCATGCGTCGTCCGTGCACGAGCCGCGTCGGGGACAGACGAATTCCCTGGAAAATCCGGTTCAGGGTGCATAACATTACTTAACGATTCTGACCCGCCTATCGCGTTACATTGCGTGGGCGGCGCGGCGGGTCGCATGCCGCTTTCACCCAGCTTGCGGCGCGCGACTGCCGACGTCCGGTCAATTCGACTCAACCCAAGGAGAGGACCACCATGACTCATGGCTTGATTATGTGGCTCATCATCGGCGCAATCGCCGGCTGGCTTGCCGGCTTGCTCGTGAAGGGCGGCGGCTTCGGGCTGATCGTCGACATCATCGTCGGGATCGTCGGCGCCGTGATCGGCGGCTGGCTCGCCGGTCTGCTCGGCATCAGCATCGGCAGCGGCTTCATCGGTTCGGTGATCGTCGCGGTCGCCGGCGCAGTGATCCTGCTGTTCGTGATCCGGCTATTCAGGAGAGCCGCCTGACGATTCTCTCCACGCGCCTTCGGGCGCGTTTTCGCATCAGGCCGGCGCGCGGCCCGTTCGCCGCGCGCCGCCGGCTCTTTCAGCGCCTTGTGCGCTGCAACCAGCTGTCGAGCACGTCGGTCGTCAGCAATCCGCTGCGTGCTTCGCGTGCGCCATCGCGTCCGATCCACACGGTGCGCGGCATTTCCCCTCTCCATCCCGCATCGAGCGCCGCCCGCAGACGCTCGGGCATCGGCTCCGCGTTCGCATACCGCGCGACCTGCGGCGGCAGGTTCATCTGCGCGAGCGCCTGCGAGATCGCCGCGCCGTCGTCGTCGTACGCATCCATCGCGACCATCGCGAGCTGCACGTCCGGATGACGGCGCTGCCACGCGACCAGATGCGCGGCGTTCTCGCGGCAGTATCCGCAATCGAGCGACCAGATCTCGACCGCCAGCGGCCGCTCGTGCGCCGTCGCATACAAGCGCGCGACGTCGGCCGCGCGCAACGGCTGCAGTTCGCCGCCGGCCCATGCCGGCAGGCTCGCGAGCACGACGCCGATCAACGCGATCAGCCGTTTCATTGCGCCCCCTCCACGGTGATCAGCCGATAACCGTCGTTACGCGTGCGCCACGACAGATAGATGCGGCCCGCATCGTCGAGCAGTTGCGGGTTGTCGCTCGCGCCCGACGTCGATGCGATCACGCGCGGCGCCGACCAGTGCTCGCCGCGATCGTCCGACCGGCGCAGCTTGATCTGCATCGTAGCGCCGTCGAACGCCTTCCATGCGAGCCACACGACGTCGCCGCGCGCGACGAGCGCCGCGTGCGACGCCTGCTCGCCGGGCACCGCGGGATTCGCGCCGAATGCCCACGGCGTGCCACGCGGCTGACCATCGGCGCCGATGCGCGAATAGAACACGTCGGCACGCCCGTCGATGACACCGAACCATGCAAGATGGCGCATGCCGTCCGGCGTGATCGCCAGTGCCGGCCCGTGCTCGGGGCACGCCTCGACATGCCAGTTCGAGAACGTCGCGCGCGCCGGCACGACCGGCTCCGACGCCGATACGGGCAGCACGGCGAGCGCATGATCGCGGATCTGCCCCGGGAACACGTTGCGCCACACGGCCTCGATGCGTCCGGCCGGATCGATCGCCATCGCGATCCGGCAGCATTCGCACGTGTGGTCGGTCACCTTGCGCTCGGCTTCGAACGATGCGCCGCCATCGCGCGACACCGCGTAGTAGACGGCCGCGCCTTCGTACGCCTGACCCGCTGCCTTCGCCGCCACGAGATCGCGCTTGTCGATCCATGCGATCGCGATGTTGCCGGCCGGATCGACGGCCATCATGTCGAAGCGGTGCGTGATCGCCTGCCGGTCGCGATGCACGGTAACAGGCACGCTCCAGCTCGCACCGCCGTCGAGCGATCGCGAGAAGCGCACCATGCCCGTGTACGGCGCATCGAGCGGCATCGACCACGACACGTACACCGCGCGCCCGTCCGGACTCGACGCGATCTTCGGGCGATTCTCGGCGCTCGTGTAGATCGGCTCCGGCATCGCGTTGACGGTAACGGGCGCCGACAGCGTACGACCCGCGTCGTCGGAATGCGCGACGACGACGTGCGCGCCTTCGACCCATGCGGCCCACAGCCGGTGATGCGCATCGAATGCTGCGCCCGTCGCGAGCGGCTGCTTCTGCTGCGCGGGCGCGGCCTGCATGCTCATGTGCGCCGCGTGCGGATCGGCCGCCTTCGGCACGTCGTGCGCATCGTGCGCGCCGGCAGGCGACAGCACCGCGAGCCACAGCACGCAGCCTGCCGCGAACGGCTTCACAGCGACCATTTCAGTTCTCCATAGAAAGTGCGGCCCGGATACGGGTGGAACACGTAGTAGCGGCGGTCCGTCAGGTTGTCGATGCCGACCGATGCGGTCCAGTGACGGTCGAAGCGGTAGCGCGCCTTCAGGTCGACGACCGTGAACGAGCTCGTGCCGCCGTAGACGTCCGGATTCACGTCGCTGTTGTCGAGCGTGTTGAACTGGCGGCCCGAGTAGCGAACGCCGACGCTCGCGAGCCAGTGCTCGTCGAAGCGATACGACGCAAGCAGGTTCGCGCGCATGCGCGGAATACGCGGAAAGCGGGAGCCGACATAGGCCGGGTTCGCGGCATCGGCAAGGATCTGCGCGTTGCTCGCCGACACGTTCGCGTCGATCGCGAGCCCCTTCAGCCCGACGTTCGCGCCGCTGAACGCAAGTTCGACACCGCGTACGCGCACGCGGTCGACGTTCGAGATGTTGGTGACGGTCGTCGCGCCCGACACCGTCGTCTGGCTGTAGATCGAATCGCGCAGGTCGCTCTGGAACACGCTGGCACGCACGACGCCGACGCCCACGTCGCGTTCGGCCGTGAAGTCCCAGTCGATTGCCTTTTCAGGCCGCAGGTTCGGGTTGTTGTTGACGATCGCGTTGTTCGAGATCGTGCCCTGGAACAATTCGCCGACCGTCGGGAAACGCGTGCCGGTCGCGAACGACAGCCGGAAGCGCCAGACATCCGTCGCGTCCCATTGCAGCGCGACTTTCGGCGACAGCGCGTTCGCGCTCCGGTCCGCATAGCCGAGCGTGCCGGTCGCGTTGCCGAGCGCGCCGCCGTACGCATCCCAGCGCTCGTAGCGCAGCCCCAGCGTCGCGAGCCAGCCCGGCGCGACGCGCCACGCGTCCTGCGCGAACAGCGCCTGCGTGCGCGTGTCGCCGCGATAGACGCTCGACAGCGACGTGGTCGGCCCGGCCAGCCAGTCGGCCGTGTTGTACGTGACGTTGCGCAGGAAGTAGTTGTCGTAGTGATAGCCGAACGTGAACGTGTGGCCCTTCACTTCCGGCGCCTCGGCCTTCAGGTCGAGCGTGCGCCAGCCCGTGCCGTCGCCCTGGAACAGCGTGCCCGCACCACCCTGCACGGTCGACGCCGCGCGCAGCACGTCGCGCGACACGTCGTACGCGGACGCGACACCCGACAGCCGCCAGCCGGAATCGAGTCGGCCGTTCAGGCCGAGCGCGTACAGCCAGTTCTCCTGGTCGCCGCGCTGCGGCGCGAACGCGTTCGGTGCGACCGTCATGTTCTGGCCGCCGATCGACACGTTGCCGCCGTAGACCCGATTGGCGGCTGCATCGCGCAGGAAGGTTTCGCCGTGCTGCCGGTAATGGTTCTCCCAATGCCCGAGCGTGAGCGTCGCGTCGACATGGTCGGTGAACGCGTAGCCCATCCGGACCGTCTCGTTGAGCTGCTCGGTCCGCTCGATCGTCTGTGCGCCGACGATGGTCCGCGGCTTGCCGTTGGGTCCGATGTCGGTCGCGGCGCCCGTCACGGGCACGGCGGCACCCAGCTTCGGGTTGTAGGTCGAATTGGCGCTCGCGTACTGCATCGGCTGGCCGTTGTTCTCCAGCCGGTCGAGCGACAGCGCGAACCAGAACCGGCCGACGCGGTTCGCGATCCGAGCGGTCTGGTGATTGCCGCCGAAGCTGTTCGCGAATCCGTAGCCGTCGTGGTAGCGCTGCGTAAAGAATTGCGTCGACAGCGACGCCTCGAGTTTTTCCGGGCGGCGCGTCGTGAGCAGCACGGTCGAGCCGATCGAGTTGCCGGGATACAGTGCGGAAAAGGGGCCATAGAGCACGTCGACGCGCGCGATGTCGTCAGGCGGAATCAGCGACCAGCGCGGCGGGTACGCATAGCTCGAGCCGAGCAGGTTCGACAGCAGCACGCCATCGGCATAGACGAGCCCGCGTGCGCTCTGCAGTTCGTTGAAGTCGCGGCCCGCAAACACGCTGTTGCGGTCGCCGATATAGCGCTTGCGGACCATCAGGTTCGGCGCGTACTTCAGTGCGTCCTCGGTCGTGACGTTGGTGTGCGCGTCGATCTGCTCGCGCGTGATCGACTCGACGACGGCCGGCGTATCCGGATCGACGGGTTGCCGCTGCGCGGTCACGCTGACGGCGGTCAGCGTATCGCCGGCCGGTGCCGGCGGCACGGTTGCGGTCGCGGAAGCCGGCGCAGCGGCACCGGCGGGACGTTCGGCGCCACCGCGGGCGGCATCGGCGCGCGCATCGTCCGTCGATGCAGCATGCGCGGCGGGCCACGCGAAAGCGGCCGCGCATGCGAGCGCGAGCCGGCCGCGCGACGGCCGCGCGGCGAAGGTAGACGACATGAATGAATTCCTGAAAACGTGATCGGACGCCGCCGGACACGAGCGCGCGCGCCGCGCACGGACGGCGCGGCACGCGGGCCCGGCCGCGGGCGGCTCGCGCGCCACCGGGGCGCGCGGACGACATCAATCAGATCGGGGCGTTTTCAGGCGGGGCGCGCGGCTGCGCGAGACGGATGCCCTTGCGGGGAAAATCGGGGACGGCCGGGGCGGCCGCGCGGTAGGCAAACGTCCGCACGAAACCCGGCATCGCGGGCAGGCTCGACCCGAGCGCCAGGTTCGCCGCGAAGCCAGGGCAGTACACGCAGTGCGGCACGCCGGCATGGTCGAACGACGACGTGTCGCGGCGGTCGCCGCTCGCCTGCGCGAGCACGACCTGGCGAGCGCCCGCTGCACTGCACAATTCGAGCGTGAGCTCGCCGGAGCCGCTCGACGCGAGACGCGCGTAGCCGATGACGGGCGACAGTACGTTCAGTACCAGCGCCAGCCATACGAGGCCGATCCATCGCGTCGTCCGTGTCATCGCGGTCCAGGAAAAAGTGCGCGCAAGTATAGCAAGCGGCCCGATCGCTGCCGATTGCGCAGGAGGCAATAGTCGGCATCACACTTCGCATCGCGGCCCATGTGCCGTTAATACAACAGAGACAAAATCTAACGATTCGCCTCTGGCATAAATCCGAGCGCGAGGTTGATAATTATTGGACCTGCTGGAGAAACGATCATGGACGAAAGACCAACTCGCATGCCACCGCCCGAGCAAGTGATGAGCCCGGACCCGGAACCCGTCGGCGTGGAATTCCTCGCCGAATTGCCCGACCACGTTCGGGCATTCTTCGACGAGCAGCACAAGCTGTACTCGCCGAAGTGAACGACTGCCCGGTTCTGTAACCGCCACGTGTCGATCATCGCTATCGTGCGGTTCATCCGTGCGCATCGCGCGCAATTCGCCTCGCACCCGGGCCGCAATAGCCTGACGGTGCCGGATCAGCTCGCCTGCTGATTCTCCTGTCGCGTCGCTACGCCGCGCGACCGTCTTCGTCTATCCTTCTGGTTTTCCACGTCCGGCCCGCCCGGCTCTCCCGATCGTTCCGATGAAGCAAGCCATTCGTGCCAGCCTCGCTGTCGCCGCGCTCGGCGTCGCCCTCTTTTCGTCTCCGCGCATTGCCAGCGCAGACGGTGACGACACCGCCCTCACCAACGTCGTCGCGCTCGCGTCGCAGCGCCTCGCGCTCGCCGAACCGGTCGCTCGATGGAAATGGGCGAATCACAAGGCAATCGAGGACCGGCCGCGCGAAGCGGCACTGCTCGAGTCGGTCGAAAAGCGCGCAGTACAGGCCGGCGTCGATCCTGCGTTCGCACGGGCGTTCTTCGAGGATCAGATCGCCGCAAGCAAGGACGTGCAGAACGCGCTGTTCGCGACCTGGCGCGCGACGCGGCCGCCCGAAGGCACGCCGCCCGATCTCGCGACCAGCACGCGCCCGGCACTCGACCGGCTGACGCAGAAAATGCTCGCGGGCCTCGTGCAGGTCGCACCGTTGCGCGAGGCGCCCGATTGTCAGGCGCGGCTCGCGCGCAGCATCGCGAACTGGAAGACGCTCACGCGCTATGACTCCAAGCAGACGCAAGCACTCGACGTCGCGCTGTCGCATGTCTGCTCGGCCGGCGGCGCAAGCGCGATCGGCTGATACGGCGCGGATCGCGCCGCCGCGCTTGATTAACCCGCGGGCGTGAGCGCGGCGAGCGGAATCAATTGCAGCCCGCGCGCGAGATGCGTCTGCAGCAGACGATGGGTAAAGGGCTCGAACGCGCCGTCCACCCCGTCGGCCACGAGCCGTACGGCCGCGTCGAGCGATTCCGCCGAGCCGAGATAGCGCCAGCCGTCGATCACATGAAAGAGGCGCCGCTCGCCATTCGCCTCGAACGCAACGGCGCCTTCGAACGGCCAGGGCGCACCGCCGGCACGGGCGGTGTCGGCTGCGGGGCGCCGGTTGTACGACGGGCGCAGCCGCGCAATCCATTGCGCTTCGGCGAGCATCGCACCCAGTTCGTTGCCGGTCTCGCGCCATTCGACACGCCGCACCTGCTGCGCAAGCCGCATTTCCTTCGATGAACGGCGCTCGCCGGTCAGCAGCCCGCGCAGCCGCTGCCGCACGCGTACGCTGCGGCCGACATAAAGCGCCTCGCCCCCCTCCCCGAACAGCGCGTACGCGCCGCACCCGGCCGGCGCGGTGTCGAGCCAGGCCTCGGTCAGATCGCCGGCCAGACGGAAGTGACGCGTCGTGCGCGCGATCTGGTCGCGCAACCGCTCCAGCGGCACGATGTCGTGCAACTGACGCCAGAACTGCCAGAGCAGGTCGGCATCCGCCAGCGCCCGGTGACGCGCAGCCGGAACGAGGGCATGTCTTTCGATCAATGCGTCGAGCCCGTGCCGCGATTCGCGCGGGAACAGCGCGCGCGACAGCCGCACCGTACACAGCACATCGGGATTGAACGCAATGCCGGCGCGCTCGAATTCGGCACGCAGGAAGCCGCGATCGAAGCTCGCGTTGTGGGCGACGAACAACTTGCCGTCGAGCCGCTCGAACAACGCCGGCGCGAGCGACGCGAACGGCGGCGCGTCGCGCACCATCTCGTCCGAAATGCCCGTCAGTTGCTGGATGAACGGCGGAATCGACTGGCCCGGATTGACGAGCGTCGTCCACGTCGACACGCCGAGCGGGCCGATTTCGACCACGCCGATTTCGGTGATGCGGTGCTCGGCGGACGAGCCGCCGGTGGTTTCAAGGTCGACGAAGACGAGCGGCTGTTCGCTGGCGGGATCGGACGGACGGGAATCGGACATGAAAAGACAGGGAAACGATGCTTCCGTGAGTATGCACCGGCATGCGTGTTCCCGGCCAGCCCGGACCGGAATGTTCCGCCCCCGGAAAACAAAAAGCCCCCGCAATGCGGGGGCCGGACATGATCGGCAATGCGCGGCGCGTCAGACCGCCTGGATATTCGCCGCCTGCTTGCCTTTCGGCCCGACTTTCACGTCGAACGAAACACGCTGGTTTTCCTTCAGCGTCTTGAAGCCGTCCATCCGGATTTCGGAAAAGTGCGCAAACAAATCTTCACCGCCATTGTCCGACGTAATAAATCCAAAACCTTTAGCATCGTTAAACCATTTCACGATACCGGTATCCATGTCTTCGTTCCCCACTCGATTAGATCAAAAAAGCTATTTTTATAGCCGTTACCCGAAATCCCGAAGCATTGCGCCAGCACCCGCACCAGCACGCCGCCCGAGGACGGAGTGCTGACTTTATAAATTGGACAATCCGGGTGCGTCAAGAAAATTTTTGACGATCGTTTTATCAAAAGATCGCTAATACCACTGGAATCGGTACACCACCGTCCATGATTAATTGATTCGCATCAAAAACCTGTCAACATTACCGGGATCGGATAGTTAATAATCACGGCCATGAAATTTCTACCGGGGACAAATCGACTCGGTAAAATCCTCGGGTTTTTTCGGGTTGCGGAAAACCGGCGACATTGCGATCCTCACTCAACGCCGTAAGGAAGGAGAGGGTCATGTGGCTGGACGGAATCAAGCGCTTCGCGAGCCGGCTAGGACGCGTACGCCGCAAATCCCGCGCCCTGGCCGAGTCCGCTCGCGAAGCGCCGTGCGACACCGAGTTCGATACGACCTGGCACGGCGATCACTGGCAGAACCTGCTCGCATCGCCACTCGATGCCCGTCACTACGTGATGGAAGACTGGACCTACACGCCACCACCGACCGAAGCAGAGGAAGCCGCGCCTGCGGCCAAGCGCAAGCGCAAGCGGCGCTCGTACGCGCAATAGCACACGGAAAGGCGGAGCAAAAAAAAAGCGCGACTGGGAAGTCGCGCCGACAAAGGTTTGGAGATCTTTTCCGTCAACGAAAAAGTCTGCTTCGGAAAGCAGAGATCGCAGTATAGCGAGAGAACAAGCTTTCATTATCCATGCTCCACACAAACCACTATTGCCGATGTGTCAATAATCGCGCCGCGGCCGCCACCGCCTGCTGCTGATTGCCTGTCGCGATCGCGCAACGCCCGTTACGTAGTCCTGATCGCCATTTTCTTTCGCTGCACCGCCGCAAACCCTTGATGGACAATCGTTTGCGCGGATTCGCCGATATTTGCGGATTCCAAAATACATTATTGCTTAAAGCGCAACCCTCTCCTGCTCAACGCCCTCCGTACACTACAGATAGCTTTCCGATAAGCGCACCGCCGCTCTGCCGGACCGGTCACGACATCAAGCAAAGCATGCCAGTCCGCAGCAGGTTCGATCGATATCATCCTGTTTGGAGACAATTCATGAAAAAAACCCTGATCGTCACCGCGTTGTCGGGCGTACTCGTTACGGCGGCACATGCGCAAAGCAGCGTGACGCTATACGGCTTGATCGACGCAGGCATCACCTACACGAACAATCAGCACGGCCACAGCGCCTGGCAGGAAACGAGCGGTTCGGTCAACGGCAGCCGTTGGGGCTTGCGCGGCACCGAGGATCTCGGCGGCGGCCTGAAAGCGATCTTCACGTTGGAAAATGGTTTCGGCATCAATAACGGCGCACTGAAGCAGAATGGCCGCGAGTTCGGCCGGCAAGCGTTTGTCGGCCTCGCGCACAACAGCTACGGTTCGCTGACGCTCGGCCGGCAGTACGACAGCGTCGTCGACTATCTCGGGCCGCTGTCGCTGACCGGTACGCAGTACGGCGGCACCCAGTTCGCCCATCCGTTCGACAACGACAACCTGAACAACTCGTTCCGGATCAACAACGCCGTCAAGTACCAGAGCGCCAACTACGGCGGCCTCAAGTTCGGTGCGTTGTACGGGTTCTCGAACTCGTCGGCTTTCGCGAACAACCGCGCGTATAGCGGCGGCGTGTCGTACAGCTACCTGGGCTTCAACTTCGCCGCAGCCTACTTGCAACTGAACAGCGACGTGAACGCGCTCGCGCAGGCAGCGACCGATCCGGGCGCGGTGACCGGCGACTGGACCTTCGCGTCGCGCGTGCAGCGCACCTGGGGCGCAGGCCTGAATTACGGGTTCGGCCCCGCCACGGTCGGCTTCGTGTTCACGCAGACGCGCCTGACGGACATCCGCGCGATCAGCGCCGGCCAGTCCGGCGTGTCCGGCGGCATCACGGGTCTCGGCGGAACCGCGCGCTTCAGCAACTATGAAGTCAACGGCCGCTACGCGTTGACGCCGGCACTGTCGCTCGCCGGCTCGTACACGTACACGCAGGGCCGTCTGGCCGGCGACAAGCCGACCTGGCACCAGTTCAACCTGCAAGCCGACTATGCGCTGTCGAAGCGCACCGACGTCTACCTGCAGGGCGAATTCCAGAAGGTCAACAACGACGGCCTCGACCTCGGCGCCAACATCAACGGGCTGGGTGCCGCGTCATCGACCAACAAGCAGATCGCGGTCACGGCCGGCCTGCGCCATCGCTTCTGAGCGACCGGCGCATCCGCCGCACGCCGGATGACGAAGCGCCCCACCGGGGCGCTTTTTCTTTGCCGGACTGCGCCGGCCGCCGCTCACGCGTTGCCCGGTGCCGGGTAACGGACGTCGAGCACGTCGATCGGCTGCGGGCCGGCCGGCGTCATCAGCGTGACGGTATCGCCGATCTTCGACTTGATCAGCGCCCGCGCGACCGGCGAGATCCAGCTGACGCAGCCGTGGTCGAGATCGACCTCGTCGATCCCGACGATCGTGATCGTGTGGTCCTCGCCGTCCGGCGTCTCGTAATCGACCGTTGCGCCGAAAAATACCTGATCGACATTCTCCTGCCGGCTCGCGTCGACGACTTCGGCGAGATCGAGCCGCTTCGTCAGGAAGCGGATGCGGCGATCGATCTCGCGAAGCCGCCGCTTGCCGTAGATGTAATCGCCGTTCTCCGACCGGTCGCCGTTCGATGCGGCCCACGACACGAGCCGCACGACCTCTGGGCGCTCCACGTCGATCAGACTCAGCAACTCGTCCCTCAACCGCTTGTGGCCGGCCGGCGTGATGTAGTTCTTCGCGCCCGCCGGAATCGCGGGTTGAGCCTGGTCGAGATCGTCGTCGTCACCGTCCGACTCTTTGACAAACGCCTTGTTCATGATGCAGATTCAACACATGGGGATGACTGATGCTCCAAGAGTACACGAAGGGCGCCCCGGCAACGCCGCGCAGCGTAATTCGCGAATAAGGCTTCCCTTTTTATATAACCCTGCTATAATCTCTCTTCTGCGTGCGGCTGTAGCTCAGTTGGATAGAGTACTTGGCTACGAACCAAGGGGTCGTGGGTTCGAATCCTGCCAGCCGCGCCACTTTTTCCGAGGGCCTTCCCAACCGAAGGCCCTTTCAGTTCAAAGCAGCAAAGTTTTGTTTTGTGTGCGGCTGTAGCTCAGTTGGATAGAGTACTTGGCTACGAACCAAGGGGTCGTGGGTTCGAATCCTGCCAGCCGCGCCACTTTTTTGGGGGCCTTCCCATCGCAGAAGGTTCCGACAGTCAAGCAGTACCGTTTTGCGTGCGGCTGTAGCTCAGTTGGATAGAGTACTTGGCTACGAACCAAGGGGTCGTGGGTTCGAATCCTGCCAGCCGCGCCACCTTAAAAGGGCTTTCCTCCGGGAAAGCCCTTTTTCTTTTCTATGTGACCCGTCCTGAAATAGGTTGACACTTTTTCGCCGAAACGAAGAGGTGCCAAGTGGAGCAAGGGATCAAGCGGACCCAGCGGGACTACAGTCTGGCTTTTAAGCTGTCGGTGGTGACGCAGGTCGAAAAAGGCGAGCTGACGTACATAGAGGCGCAGCGACGCTACGGAATTCAGGGACGCTCGACCGTACTGGTATGGTTACGTAAGCACGGCTTGCAGGATTGGGCCGATCCATCCGGGCGTGC
>NZ_MDEQ02000044.1 GCF_001883705.2 Burkholderia catarinensis | reverse complement strand
TGGTTCTTGTCATTGGCCGATGCGCAGAGCAAAATCGACGACTGGCGCACGTACTATAACGAGGTTCGTCCCCACTCCGCATTGCAGTGGATGACGCCCGCCGAATTCGCCCATCAGGCAAGGGAATCCGCCTTGCCTGACAACTCAACCAAGCCGGAAATCTCCACTTCCGACCGGGACTAATTCTGGTTCAGGGTCACAAGCCGGAAATCTCCACTTCCGACCGGGACTAATTCTGGTTCAGGGTCATGAGGCCACTCTCCAAGATTGAAATGGCCCGAAGAAATCAGGCAGGTCACGGCCACCTCTCGTTCCATCCAGGAATATCCTTTCCACCAGATCTTCTTTTGCTTTCCGCAAGCATCGGCTTACGATCGAGGCCCGACGTGGCTCGACTGCACGCCAGCCGGTCGTCGATATGCGTTGTATCTGCCTTCGATTCGCCATGACCGCTTCGACCGACAAGATTATCCATTGGCTGCTTTCGAGCCTTGAACCCGCGAGTTCGCTATTTCACGTCGGTCAGTACTGCGGCGATTGGCAGGCATCGACCAGTGGACGTGCGCGCGCGAGCTTTCACGTCGTTCTGCACGGCGCATGCTGGTTGCATTTCAATGATGGCCGTCCCAGCATATCCGTCTCCGGGGGCGATGCAGTATTCCTGCTGCGTGACGTCCCGCACAGGCTCTCCGCCGATCCGAACCACCCTGGAATAGGATCGACGGTCGAGCGCCGCGGCACGATGCAGCCACTTGACTATACGGTGCCGGAATCCGTCGGCTTGGCATGCGGCTTTGTCGACTTTCATGGCAAGACGAGTCAGTGGATCGTATCGATGTTCCCCGACCATCTGATCGTGCGCCGGGGCGACGCGGCGCATTTCGGGGTGCATGCACTGTTCGATCTGTTGCGTGATGAAGCGTCCGCTTCCGGCGACAGACCGTCTCCGCTGGTCGACCGTCTAGTGGAATTGCTGCTGTTCTACGCGGTTCGCGAGGCAGCCCGACACGATACGGTTGCGAGCGCGCTTGCATTGCTGATGAAGCGCACCGAGTTCGCATCGCTGATCGCCGCGATTATCGACGCCCCCAAGGACGCGTGGACGACCGAATCGATGGCGACATTCGTGAATATGTCGCGCGCAGCGTTCTACAAGCACTTCAGCGAATCGTGCGGACACCCGCCAGGTCAATTCGTGACACTGATGCGGATGAAGATCGCCGGTGAACTGCTCTCGCAAGGCTGGGCAATCCCGCGCGCCGCCGAATACGTCGGATACCAATCCGAATCGGCATTCGCGCACGCGTTCAAGCGAACGACCGGCGTTCAGCCGGGTGCGTGGCGTCGTACCCACGGAGGACGAGGTTTCCGGATCGACGCCGCGCCCGCCGCCGTGCACTAACGATTGCCCGCCGAGACGAACGCACAGCAAACGCAGACGTTCGCGCATTGCCCGGCTACGGCCGCGTAACGACAATGATCCTGTCATTACCGGAGAAACCCATGAGCCGATTTCCGCTTCACACCGTCGATAGTGCTCCTGCTGGAAGTGCGCCGTTGCTCGAGAAATCCTTGCAGGCCAATGGCTTCCTGCCGAACCTGGTCGCTTCGCTCGCGACTGCGCCGACCGCCCTCGAGACGTACCTGACCGTCGCGGCAATCAACGGCCGCGCCGGTCTCGATCTTGCAGAGCGGGAAGCCGTTCAGATTACGGCAGCCGCGATCCATGGATGCGGTTTCTGCGTCGCTGGCCACACTGCTGCGGCACTGAAGAAGGCCCGGCTCGCACCAGTAGTCGTGGATGCGCTGAGAGCGAACGCCCCGATTCCGGACGACCGGTTCGACGCCATCGCGACGTTCACGCGCGCCGTCATCGCGACGCGCGGCAATGTTGCGGACGATGCACTCGATGCGTTTCGCCGCGCAGGATTCTCGGACGCCAACGCGCTCGAGGTCGTGCTGGGCATCAGCCTCGCAACACTATGCAACTTTGCAAACAATCTCGCCCGCAACGAACTGAATCCCGAACTGGCCAGCTACAAATGGGAACCCTCCAAACAGGCCGCGTAACGACCCGCGGGCCCTCGGCCGAGCTCGACAAATGGCTCGACGACAATGCCAGCGAACTGGATACGGGTACCGCATTGAAGGCGGAGGTCGTTCCGAAGCTTGCGAGCGCGGGGTTGTTTCGCGTCGGCGTCCCTGTGACGCATGGAGGTGCCGGAGGACAAACAGCCGATGCCGTCGACGCGATCGCGTCGCTGGCTGAACGCT
This sequence comes from Burkholderia catarinensis, assembly GCF_001883705.2. Lineage (GTDB taxonomy): Bacteria > Pseudomonadota > Gammaproteobacteria > Burkholderiales > Burkholderiaceae > Burkholderia > Burkholderia catarinensis. Next base: position 33,373 of record NZ_MDEQ02000044.1, on the reverse strand, counting down.
CACTGACAGCGGCGTTCGTACTGTGGGGACAACGTACGTTCGTCGAATATCTATTGCGGAGTCCGAACTCCGCGCTGCGTAAACGATTGCTCCCGGCCGTGCTTGACGGACGCATTGCTGGTGCGACCGGGCTGTCGAATGCAATGAAGCATCTGTCGGGGATCGAGACGCTGCAGGTCAAGGCGACGCCTGACGCCAGCGATGCCGCTTGCCGGCGGTTGAACGGGAAGCTCGCGTGGGTCACGAACCTTCGGCCTGAAGGTTTCGTGGTCGCAGCCGCGGTTGCACGCCGCGATGGCGACGGTGCATCGATCGTTGTGATCCCCCACAGTTCAGAGGGCTTAACCCGAAGCGCAGACCTGGAATTGATTGCGCTGCGTAGCAGCAATACGGCTGCGCTGACCATCGACCATGTCCACTCCGATCCATCCTGGGAGTTGCACCCCGACGCGGCCGTGTTTCTGCCCGAAGCCCGGCCGGCATTCCTCGTCCTGCAGTGCGGAATGTCGATCGGTCTCGCACGACGCAGTCTTGACGAGGCATCTCGGGCTTCCTCTCGAGCCGTGCTCGGCCCGGAGATTCAAGCGACTCGCGAAGCACTCAAACTGACGTACGGGGACATGCTCCGTGGCATCGGCGACGGGTCGTTTCGATCCAGTCCATCTAGCCTCTTCCGGATTCGCATCGCGCTTGCCGATTTGGTTCATCGGGCAGTACACCTCGAACTGCAAGCAAGCGGCGGGCGCGGATACCTGCGTGATGCGAACGTCGGATTCGATCGGCGCTGGCGTGAAGCCGCATTCATTCCGATCGTGACGCCAAGCCTGGTGCAACTCAAGACCGAGCTCGATCGGTGTTCCCGGAGCGAGGCGGCATGAGCGATCCGCTGGTCGAGATACGGGATATATGCGTCGGTTACCCTGGGCGCGAGACGCTCGTACTTGACGGCATTTCCGTCGACGTCGCCGCTGGCGAGGTCGTCGCGTTGCTCGGCCCGAGCGGGTCGGGCAAATCGAGTCTGCTACGCGTGCTGGCCGGTCTGGAGCGCCCGACACGCGGAGTCGTACGCGTAAATGGCAAGTCCATCGATGGCCCACATCCGTCCGTCGCCCTCGCATTTCAAGACCCGTGCCTGCTTCCGTGGCTGTCGGTCGCAGGAAACGTTGCGTTCGGGCTCGCATTCTCCCGCCAGGGGCATCTCTCGCGTGCGCAGCGACGCATACGTGTGGTCGAGACGCTGGCCGAAGTCGGGCTTGTCCATGCACACGCGTTGCGTCCGTCGCAGCTATCAGGCGGCATGGCCCAGCGCGTCGCGCTGGCGCGCTCGCTCGCCAGGCGGCCTCGGCTCCTGCTGCTCGACGAACCGTTTTCCGCACTTGACGAAGTCACGCGTGCCAACATGCAGCAATTGCTCGTTCGCGTCGTGCAGGAAACGCATACGGCAACGGTGCTCGTGACCCACGACATCGACGAAGCGCTGCTCGTCGCTCATCGCATCATGCTCATTGGCACGTCCGGCCGCCCAATCGATCATTGGCGAGTTAGTTCCCCGAGGCCGCGCGAGTTGCTCACAACAGAACTGAGTGGTCTGCGTCAGCAGATTCTCAGCTCGCTGCAACGTGCGATCAAGGACACGCCCATACCGTCGCTGATACATGCGACGGCCTCCGATTCCCTTACGCTGAATTGATCATGTGCCAACCTCCGCTATCCCGCCGTGAGTGGCTCAAGCTCGCTGCGCTCTTCACCGCCGCCGGCGCCGCGCCGTTAATCGCTAGCCAGCACGCGCGCGCGGCAAGCGAGCCGGATGCGCCTGTTCGCATCGGATATCTGCCAATTACCGACGCAACCCCACTTCTGGTCGCTCACAACAACGGCTATTTCGAAGCGGCGGGGATTGCCGCCGACAAGCCCGTGTTGCTGCGCAGTTGGGCCCAACTGGTCGAGTCGTTCCTGTCTGGTCAGGTCAACGTGGTCCACCTGCTGTCGCCAATGGCCATTTGGGCGCGCTACGGTAGCCGAGCCCAACTGAAAGTCATGGCATGGAACCATGTCAACGGCTCAGCGCTGACTGTTTCGGCCAATATCGGAAGTGTGGCCGACCTGGGTGGCAAGACAGTCGCCGTACCATTCTGGTATTCCATTCACAACGTCGTACTGCAAGACATGCTGCGGACCCAAGGGCTCACCCCGGTACTCAGGAAGGAGGGTTCGCTGGGTGCACGCGAAGTCAAACTGATCGTTATGGCTCCGGCCGACATGCCGCCCGCGCTGGCCTCGGGGCAGATAGCCGGCTTCATCGTTGCCGAACCGTTCAATGCGGCGGCGGAGCACCTGAAGATCGGGAAGATCCTGCGGTTTACCGGTGACGTCTGGCGCAATCATGCCTGCTGCGTAGTGGCGATGCACGAACGCGATTTGCGGGAGCGCGCGACCTGGACCCAAAAGGTTGTCGATGCGCTCGTGAAAGCCCAGTCATGGACCCGTGATCATCCCGACGAAGTCGCTGGTCTGCTGTCGAAGGCTGGCAAGAATCGCTACACTCCGCATAGCCCGGACATCCTGCGCACGGTGCTAGCCCCACCGCCTGATGCCACCGGCCGCTATCTTGGCGACCGTGCCATCGTTCATCCCGACTGGCACGGAAAGCGAATTGACTTCCAGCCCTATCCCTTTCCCGGTTATACGGAAGAATTGGTGCGGCGCCTTAAACAGACACACGTGGAAGGTGACGCGGCGTTCATTTCAGCGCTTGATCCGGCATTCGTCGCCCGAGACTTAGTGGATGAGCGGTTCGTCAGAAAAAGCATCGAACGCGCCGGCGGCATGTCAACCTTCGGACTACCCAATGGCTATACGCGCACGGAGCTGATTCGTGTCTAGCACCCCCATTGAACCAGCCGCAACGCGCCGCGACGGCCAATACGACCCGGAGCCGGCCAATTGGAGCAGCCTGCGCCGCGGGCTTGTACGGATCATACCCGGTGCTGTCGGCCTCACCGTGGTCATCACGCTCTGGTCGGTCGCACTGACGCTTGCCGCCGGTTCGGACGGCCTTGCCGCGCAGTTCTCGCCAGCACGAGCATTTGCTGCGCTGCCCACGCTCGTCGCGGAAGATCATCTCGCCATGCACATCGCGACGAGCTTGCGCCGGATTGCAAGCGGTCTCGCGATCGCCGTGCTGCTCGGCGTACCACTTGGCTTCGCGATCGGCCGGATCAGGATGATCGATGCAACGCTGTCGCCGGTGCTACAGTTCCTGCGTATGGTTTCCCCGCTTTCGTGGATGCCCATCGCCGTCATGTCGCTCGGTGTCGGCGAGCGCCCGGTCATCTTCCTGCTCGCATTCGCTGGGCTGTGGCCGATCCTGATGAGCACCGCGCATGGCGTCGCCCAGATCGACCGACGCTGGGTCCAGCTTGGCAAAAGCCTAGCGGCAACGCCCGTCGAGATGCTGCTGCACGTCTACCTGCCTGGCATCGCCAGTCATGTGCTCACCGGGCTGCGCCTTGCCATCGGTATCCTCTGGATCGTGCTCGTGCCTGCCGAGATGCTGGGAGTGAGTTCGGGGCTCGGCTATCTGGTGCTCGATACCCGCGACCGGCTCGCCTATTCCGAACTCACCGCGATCATTCTCGTGATTGGTGCGCTCGGCTACTTGCTTGACCAGGCCGCACGCCTGGCATGGAATCGCTTCGGCACGTCAAACACCGTGCAGTAACCCAGGCGTCGGTGTACCTCGACTCGAGCGCACACGGTTGACGACTCGATCGGATGCGGACGGCCTGACGTGGTCGAAAACACAAATCTCGTATCGCGAGCGGCGTTTCCTCGTCCATTCGGCCCGTTTCGGCTGCGTCGTACCGGCGATCCATCGAGCATTATTTGCTCACTCCCCGTTCGCGCTTACATGCATAGAAAGTTATTCGAAGCTGCATTGGGCGTGAGCGATCCGTGTTTGGTGAGCGGCGTCGATTCCGACGCGACCGCCAAACAGCTGACGATCCAGATCGACTTCCATGCCGGCAGCCGCTTCCCGCACCCGGAGGTGGCCGGCGCGCATCCCGTGCATGACACCGTCGTCAAGCGTTACCCGTACCGGCATCTGAACTTCTCCGAGCGCGACTGCTACCTCGAAGTCCGTACGCCGCGCATCAAGCCGCCCGACGGACGCGCCGCGCTTTTGTCGAGCCCGCTTGGGCTGGCAAGCTCAGCGGCTTCACACTGCTGTTCGAGGCGATGGTGCTCTCGCTCGCCCAGCAAATGACCTTTGCCGCCGTGGCACCGCGTGCACGCGATTTGCAAGCGCTATGTTGAACTGGCGCTCGCAGAAATCGCCGTGGCGCGAATATCGAACGCGCCACCAGTGAGCGTCCGGTCGCGCAACGTGACCGGCGTCTTGGCGAGCAACAACGGGAACACCAGCTCCGCAAATCGAATCGCCTCTTCCAGATGCGGGTAGCCGGACAACACGAAGCTGTCCACACCGAGGTCCGCAAACTCGCCGAGTCGCGCGGCCAACTCTTCTGCACTGCCGACGAGTGCCGTCCCCGCACCGCCGCGCACGAGGCCGATACCCGCCCACAGATTGGGGCCGACCAACAGCGTGTCACGGCTGCCGCCGTGCAGCGCCGCCATGCGCTTCTGCCCCACGGAATCAATGCTCGCGTAGTTCGCTGCGTGACCGGAATGAGGCTGGCCGCCGTCACCCAGGGATCGAGACAGGACGCGCCGGTAGGAATCAGCAGCCCGTCATAGCCGAGTTCGTCGGCCGTGGCCGCGATCCTGCGCATGTAGGCATTAGTTGCCTGACGGCCGAAATCCGATTTACCGAGATAGCGCGTATCGCCCGAAGTGGGCAGAAACCAGAAAATATCGAGACTCATGACGTATGCGTGAAAGGATCATCCATCGCACCCGTAGCATCCTGCGATGCCGGGTCTTGCAAAATCGGCCGCACGGCTGTCGAGGCCGCGTCATCCGGTAGTCATGGCCGCCATCCGTCGCGCGCGCGTCGCCGCATAATCCACCGGCGCAGCGCCGAGATAGGCATCCCGCAACGCATCCTGCTCCCGGAGCTCCGCCGCCGTGCCATGCGCGACGACCCGGCCGTTTTCCAGCACATAGCCGTAACTGGCAAAACGCAGTGCAATCGACGCATTCTGCTCGGCGAGCAGGAAACTCACGCCGTGGTCGCGATTGAGCGCCGCGACGATCTCGAAAATGTCCTCGACGACCTGCGGCGCCAGCCCCATCGACGGCTCGTCCAGCAACACGAGCGACGGGTGCGCCATCAGCGCGCGGCCGATCGCCACCATCTGCTGCTCGCCGCCCGACGTATAGCCGGCCAACGCGCGGCGCTTCTGCTTCAGGCGCGGAAAGATCGTGTAGATCCGTTCGAGATCCGCGTCGATCTCCGAGCGCTTCGGCCGCCGCGCGAAAGATCCGATCCGCAGGTTCTCCTCGACCGACAGGTGCCCGAAGCAGCGACGCCCTTCGAGTACCTGCACGATGCCGCGCTCGACTAGCGTCCACGGCGCCGCATGTGTGACGTCCTCGCCGCGATAGACGACGCGGCCGCCCGTCAACTCGCCGCGCTCGGCGCGCACCAGGCTCGAAAGCGCCTTCAGCGTGGTGGTCTTGCCCGCCCCGTTGCCGCCGAGCAGCGCCACGATCGCGCGCTCGGGCACCGTCAGCGACACGCCGCGCAACGCGGGAATGATCCCGCCGTAGGTCACGGCGATCTCGTCGGCCTGCAGGATCGGTTCGCTCATGCTCACGGCTCCTTGCTGCAATCGCGCGGCGTGATGCCCTTTTCCTTCGCATAGGCGAGCGCCGACTTCTCGATGATCGGGCGCAGCAGCGCACGGTCGGCCTGCACCCAGCCGCTGATCACGTTCCACTTGCGGCCGTCCCATTGCTGGAAGCGCACCGCGCCGCCGCCTTCGTGGTCCGAGCACGACAGCCTGAGCGGCTGCACGAGGCCGAGCGCGCCCAGTTGCCCGAGCCTGGCGTCGTCGAGGTTCAGATGCTCGAAGCCCCAGCGCACCTGTTCGCCCGTCAGCGGCTTGTTGCCGTACTTGCGCTGCGCGACGCGCACCGCCTCGACGTTCAGGATGCCGTTCACCACGCCGAGGTTGTAGTACACGGTGCCGAAGCGGGCGGGATCCTTCAGGTTGCCGTTACCCGGTTTGATCACGTACTGATTGATCGCCTGCAGCACCGGGTAACCGGCGCCCGACGGGTGCGTGGTAATCGAGACGAAGCCCTTCGCCGCATCGCCGGCCGGACGCACGTCCTCCTCCGAATTGCTCCAGATGTTGCCGATGACGTGATCGGCCGGATACCCGACCTTCTGCGCGCTCTTGAGCGCCACCGGGTTCATCACGCCCCAGCCGCGCAGGATCACCCAGTCGGGCCTGATCTGGTGGATCTTCAGCCACTGCGAGCCCTGCTCGTTGCCCGGGTGCGGTACCTCGATCTGGGTCACGTCGAACCCGTATTTCTTCGCCAGCAGGCCGACCACCGGAATCGTCTCGCGGCCGTACGGCGAGCCGTGATAGAGCACGACGATCTTCTTGCCCTTCAGGTTCGCCAGCCCGCCCGAGCGCTGCCCGATGTAGTTGACGATCGCCGAGACCTCGCTGTACGGGTTCAGCTGCAGCGGAAACACATACGGAAACACGGCCCCGTCGGTCGAGTCGGTGCGCCCGTGGTTGATCGTGACGAGCGGAATCCTGTCGGCCGTGGAACGTTCGATCGTCGCATACGCGATACCGACCGACAGCGGATTGGTCGACGCGGCCGGCGTGCCGTTGGGGCCGCTGTTCTTCAGGCGTTCGTAGCATTCGACGCCCTTCTCGACGACGTATTCGGTCTCGCACTCCTTCCATACCAGCTTGACGCCATTGACGCCGCCGTCGTGCGCGTTGATCAACTGCATGTAATCGATAAAGCCGCCAAAGAAGCCGCTGCCGCCTGCCGCATACGGGCCGACACGGTAGCTTTGCAGCGGGAAATATTCCGCGCCGGCCGCGCATGCCTGCGGCAGCGCCGCCGAGCCAAGCGACAGCGCCGCGGTGAAGGTGCCGGCCCATTTTCTCCATGCCGGGCTGATGAAGGGCCTTCGAACATTTATCATTTGATTAGCATTCCTTATTTATGTGATGAAAAACACGCCATTCCCCGTCGATACAGCTTCATTTCCTGCGCCGGAACCGCTCCCGCGCCACCTGGACAACGCGCACCAGCCCGTCCGGCTCCTTGATCAGGAACGCGATGACGAGGCTGCCGAACACGATCTTCTGCAGGTTCTGCAACTGGTCGCTGCCGATGCCGACGCGCGCGAGTTCGCCGCCCGCGTTCGACAGCAGGATCGGCAGCAGCACAATGAACGCGGCACCGAGAAAATTCCCGCCGATGCTGCCCATGCCGCCGATGATGATGATGAACAGGATCTGGAACGACAGGTTGAGGCTGAAGCCGTCCGGCTCGATCGTGCCGAGGTACGCGAAGGCCCACAGTGCGCCGGCGATGCCGAGCACGAAAGAACTGAGCGCGAACGCGAGCAGCTTGGTCCGGCCGACCGGGATGCCGATCACGCGCGCCGCCGTATCCATGTCGCGCACCGCCATCCAGCGTCGCCCCAGTTCGCTTCGCACCACGCTCGCCCCCAGCGCGAACAGCACGGTGGCCACGCCCAGCACCAGCAGATAGCGCGACGCCGGCCTATCGATGTGCCAGCCGCCGATCGCGAGCAGCGGCGCGCTCAGCACGCCGGACGTGTCGTCGTTCGAGAACCAGCTCACGCGGGTAAACAGCCAGACCACGAAAAACTGGGCGGCCAGCGTCGAGACGATCAGATAGAAACCCTTGATGCGCAGGCTGGGCAACCCGAACAGCACGCCGACCGCGGCGCTCGCGATTCCGCCGAGCAGCAGCGCCGCCGGCAACGGCAGCGCCGGCACGCGCACGAGCAGGTTATAGCTCGCGTACGCGCCGATCGACATGAATGCCGCCGAGCCCAGCGAAAGCTGTCCCGCGTAGCCGGTCAGGAAGTTCAGGCCGAGCCCAGCGATCGACAGGATCAGGAACGGCACGAGAATCGCGTTGAGCCAATAGTCGTTGGCCCACAGCGGCACGCCGACGAACGCGACGAGCGCCAGCACGCCCGGCGCGATCCACTGTTGCGGGTTCAGGCGACGCGACGCGGAAACGGAAGCGATGTTCGTCAAGTCCATGTGAATTCCTCCGGATCCGTTCCTAGACACGCTCGACGGCCGGCTCGCCGAACAGCCCGTACGGCCGCGCAAGCAGGAACAGCATCGCCAGCAGATACGGGAACCAGTTCTCGATGCCGTCGCCGATCACGCCGCCCGCGTAAACTTCGGCCAGCTTCTCGGTCGCGCCGACCAGCAGCCCGCCCGCGATGGCGCCACCGATCGACGAAAAGCCGCCGATGATCAGCACCGGCAGCGCCTTGAGCACGACCAGCGAAAGCGAGAACTGCACGCCGAGCCGCGCGCCCCACAGCAGGCCGGCGACAAGGCTCGTGAACCCGGCCAGCGCCCACACCACCGCCCAGATGTGCGGCAGGCGCACGCCGACCGCCAGCGCGGCCAGCGGATCGTCGGCCACCGCGCGCAGCGACAGGCCGAGCCGCGACCCTTTCGCGAACAGCGACAGACCGAGCACCAGCAAGCCGGCCGTCGCCGCCGCGAACAGGTCGAACTGGCTGACCATCACGCCGGCCAGATGCAGTGGCCGGTCGTCGATGCCGAGATCGAGGCCGTGGACCTGCGCGCCCCAGATCAGTTGCGCCGCGCCTTCGAGTATCAGGCTCAGCCCGAGCGTCGCCATGAACAGCACGATCGGTGGCCGGTTCACGAGCGGGCGCAGCACCAGCCGCCCCGTCAGGATCGCGATCACGACCAGCGCGACCAGCGTCGCGGCGAACGCGAGCCATCCGTTCCAGCCGCGCTCGACGAGACTCACGTAGGTCAGCGCGCCGAACAGCACGAGCGCGCCCTGCGCAAAGTTGAACACGCCGGATGCCTTGTAGATCAGCACGAAACCGATCGCGACCAGCGAATACATCACGCCCGCCAGCAATCCGCCGGCCAGCACCTCGATAAAGAATTCCATCTCGTTCCCCGTCGTCCGTACGCGTCAGTGACGCGTGCCCAGATAGGCGGCCAGCACGTCCGGATGCGTCCGCACCTCGTCGGGACTGCCGTCGGCGATCTTCCTGCCGTAGTCGAGCACCACCACGTGATCGGACACGCCCATCACCACGCCGATGTCGTGCTCGATCAGCACCACGGTCACGCCGAAGTGCGCATTGGCGTCGATGACGTATTCGGCCATCGCGTGCTTTTCATCGGCGTTCATTCCCGCCATCGGCTCGTCGAGCAACAGCAGCCGCGGCGCGGCCGCAAGCGCGCGCGCCAGTTCGACGCGCTTTTGCAGCCCGTACGACAGCGTGCCGACCACGGCGTCGCGATGGCCGTGCAGGTCGAGCTTCTCGATCACGCGCTCCGCATGCCGGCGCTGCTCGGCTTCGTCGCGGCGGGCGCGGCCGACATGCAGCGTCTGTTCCAGCCAGGTGCTGCGCCGATGCAGGTTGCGGCCCGTGAGCACGTTGTCGAACACGCTCATCCGGCGAAACAGCGCGAGGTTCTGGAACGTGCGCGCGATGCCGCGGTGCGCGGCGCGATACGGGTCCATGCGCCGGTACGAGTGCCCGTCGAAGCGGACTGTGCCTTGCTGCGGCTGATAGACGCCGTTGATCACGTTGAGCAGCGAACTCTTGCCCGCCCCGTTGGGGCCGATCAGCGCGCAGATCTCGCCCGTCGCCACCTCGAAGCTGATGTCGGTGACGGCCTTCATGCCCTTGAACGACAGCGAGATGCGATCGAGCGCGAGCAGCGGCGGTGCGGTTTGCGTCATGCGCCACGCTCCCGTTCAGGCCGCGACCGGCTGCTGGCGGCTTTCGAGCTCGCGCACGAGCGGCAACACCTTCGCCTCGCCCACCGCCACCGACGCGCGCGCAACATCGTCCTCGGTCCCGTCGCCGCGTGCCGCGATGGCGTCGAGCATACGTGCCGCGCGTTCGAGCAGCGCTTCGGCCGCATGCAGCTGGATATGCAGATGGCCGATCTCGCGAATCGTCAGCGGATCGTCGGCCGCCCGCTCGACGCCGCTGTCAACCCACGGCCGCGTGCGCGTGCGCGTGCGCACGAACGCCAGCGTATCGTCGAGCGCGGCCTTCGCAATTCCCGCGTCGATCGCGGCCTGGAGGATCTGCGACAGCGGCCCGTTGAGCGTCGGCAAATCCGACATGCGCTGCGCCGGCAGCACGTGCGACGCGCTCACGCGCACGTTGTCGAGCACCACGGTGCCGCTAGCGGTGGTCCGCTGCCCGAAGCCCGACCAGTCGTCGATCACCCTCAGCCCCGGCGTTGGCTGGGGAATGTAGGCGAGCCAGGCCTGACGCTCGTCGTCGAGGCCCAGCACCGGCACGTAGTGCGCGAACAGCGCGCCGGTCGAATAGAACTTCGTGCCGTCGACGACATAATCGTCGCCGTCGCGGCGCACGCGCGTCTTCAGGTCGAGCACGTGCTTCGTGCCTTTCTCCGAGAAGCCGTTGCCGAACCGCTTGCCGCTCAGCACCTCCGCGAAGAAATGGCGCTTCTGCGCGTCGGTACCGGTCAGCGCGATCACGTCGACCAGCCCGAAATGATTCTGCGGCAACTGCCCGAGCGACGGATCGGCGGCCGACACGATCTTGAACACTTCCGTCAGCGTCACATACGACACGCCCGCACCGCCATAGGCCTTCGGCACCGTGATCGCCCACAGTCCCGACTGCGAGACCCATTCGATCTCGTTGCGCGGCAGCCGGCGCTCCCGGTCACGCTCGGCGGCACCCTCCGCGAGCCATTGCGCAAGCGCATGCACGGCCGCGATGGCCAGCGCGTCATCATCGGCGATCACGTGCGCCGCTTGCGGTTGCGTATCGGCCTGCCGTTCCTGGATCTTGGCGCTCGTCTCTGACATAGGGCTCTCCTGCTGACGGATGGAAACAATCAATTTAGCAGCGCGCCGCGCGCCGGCAAACCGAGCGATTCGCACAACGATATTCCTTCGCATAACAAACGATGTGGCACGCCGACCGCAACAAACCGTGCATCAGCAACGATATCGACGCCTCGGCATCGATGCCACGCCGCCTCGCCCACGTAATGCCCGGTGGCGATAACGATGTACGAATCCGTTATTGGATCGTCCGCAGCGTGCTTCCTATACTGGCTCGCCGGCATCGACGGCCCTGTCTTTTAAGGATCACCGCATGACTTCGTCTCCCGCAGCAACCGAACTTTCCACCGGCGCCGACTACGACGCACTCGCGAGCCGCTTCAGGCCGATCTTCGAGCGCATCGCGGCCGGCACCGCCGAGCGCGACCGTCGCCGCGATACGGCTGCCGGTGCGCGATGGCGGCGACGGTGCGTCGCTGCCGCGACTGTTCCAGTTGCTGACCGAGCTCGCCACGGCCGACTCCAATCTGCCGCAGGCGCTGCGCGGCCACTTCGCGTTCGTCGAGGACTGGCTGAACGCGCCGCCCGGGCTGCAGCGCAGCGCGTGGTTCGACCGCTTCGCGAGCGGCCAGCTGGTCGGCAACGCGTGGTCAGAGGCCGGCGACGTGCCGCTCGGCCAGACCACCACGAAGGTCTCGGAGCAAGACGGCCGGCTCGTGTTGAACGGCCGCAAGTTCTACAGCACCGGCAGCCTGTTCGCCGACTGGATCGACGTATTCGCGCAACGCGCACGACGGCAGCGACGTGATCGTCGCCGTCGCCACGGCACAGAGGTAGAGGGTCGACCGGGATTCGTGAAATTTTCGCCAAAATGACCTTAATTCGATGATTTTAAATGGAAATTTCAAATTCCGACCAAAGCCGTGGGGCACGAAGTTTTTCAGATCCGTGTGTGCACGGTCGTAGCCCGAGTCGAGGAGACTTCAGTGCCGTCGCGGAGCTTGATCGGGTTCTACGCAGGAACCCCAGAAAATTCCGTCGTTCCGCATTGTGAACATCAATCGTAAGCGTGGAGCCGAGTCTTGACAGCGTGAGTTACCGGTTTCCCCAACGATTGGATGCCATGCGCAGCAGCGTGGCATTGGCAGCGCGCAGATCGAACAGTTCGGCCTCGAAGCCGGGGCCGACCCAGTTTCGGTAATGTTCAGCCTCTTCGCTATTCGGATCGTTGGATAGCGTGCTCAAGAACGCGTCGTAGCCAGGCGGGCCGCCCACATCTTCCGGCGGGCACGCGCGAGCACCGTCGATGACCTGGGCCGCACCACGGTTCGCTCCCAATGGTCTCTACTTTCTCAACGACGACGGCGTGATCCCAGCCATCTCCGAAGTCGTATCGATAGAGGAAGCGCGAGCCAGGTTTCAAGATCTTCTGCAGTCGAACTTTCCGGTCATCGGCACTCGTGTCCGGGTCGGCAAATTCCAGCACGTCGTCTACCTCTGACATAGGGGTAATCGTACCTTTCGTGCAGTATCTGGCGGTTTGGTTCGAAAAAGCTTTGTCAATCAATGGGTTGTGCGCCTTCGCATTCGCGGAAAACGTTAAAGCCGCGGAGCCTTGCCGCAAGCGGCTCTACCGTGGATATCGCCATTTTTCGCACGAAAGGTACGATTACCCCGGTTCGCGGTAGCCGGCGGCCGCCACGATTCCGTGCGAGGCGGCGCACCGGAACGCGACAAGGTAGCAATCGACGTGCCGCGCCTCGCGCCGGTCGCCCGATCAGCGCACAAGCCGGACACCGGCGCCATATTTACAACCGGGCTGTAATGCAAGGGCCGTTGTGCTTGCCGATTCCGTTCGCGCCCGCCGCGACCGCCCATGCGTTCGATGTGCCCGCAACCAGCATGCAATTCACCGAAATGCGCCACGTGGAACGCTCATGCAGCCGAAATCTCGTCAAGCCCGCGATGCTTTGGAACGTCAACCGAACCAGCCGGCGAACCTCCGCACGCAAAGCCCCATGTCGACCTCAGTACGCCGATGACTACGCCAGGCACGAAATGGATTTCCGCAACGAAGCCGGATGCGCGCTGCCTGCCCCGCCGCACGCATCCCGTCGCTCACGTTGACTTGCACGAATAGTTCGCCGCGTCCTTGATGGAGCCCGAGCCGTTGTACGTGGCCTTCGTCGGATACATGCAAACCGGCTGGCTCGCGCTGCCGTCCGCCGACGTCAACTCGATGCGAGCCGGCGCGTTCCCGTGCTCGACCCAGTCGACCAGCTGCGCATACAGGTCCTGACGATCGGCATGCGGCAGCGGCACCGTATTGGCCGTCTGCGCGGGGCCGGCCATACCGTTGACGCCACCATACCCGCTGCAATGCCCCATGCCGGGAACCAGGAACAGCCGGTCGAACTGCTGCACGACCGGGATGCCACCCATCCGGCTCGCGACGCGTTCGTAGTAGTTGATGCTGCCCGACGGCGTGATCAGCGGATCGGCAACACCGTGGTAATGCAGCACCTTCGCACCGGCCTTCACGAGCTCCGACAGGTCCGGATTGTCGGTATTGATATTGCCGAACGACGTCTGCAGCGCGATGCCCTGATCGTAGGCGTTCGCGAGCCCGGCATAGCTCAGGCTCTTCCACTTGTTCGCGCCGTTTCCGGTCGCGTTCGTGAAGCCGGCTCCCGCGATCGTCGGATCCTGCAGTTCCAGCGCGACCAGGTCGGTCGAGATACTGAACGGCGACGATCCGGCCAGCGCGCCGGTCAGGGTGCCGCGCATCAGGCCGAACCAGAGCTGATTGCTCGCGAGCGACGTTGCCGTGCCGATGTCCGCAGCCGGGCTCGGCACCGAACCGTCGCGCGTCATCCCGTACCAGGTCTTGTTCATCACCGTCGCTTGTGCGGCCGTCACGCACGCGGCCGTCGTGTTCGTCCCGGTGACGGCACCGATCGTCACGCCGGAGCACAACACGCTCGCGTCCTGCGTCGGGTCGTAGCGGCACTGGGCCGGGTCCGTCAGATAGCCGAGATGCTGGCCGCCGACCGAATCGCACGCACTGACGGCCGCGCCGGACAGCAGCGTCTGCTGCGCGTCGGTCAGTGTCACGCCGCCGAGATCGTTTTGCGCGACAACCTGCGGATAGAGCTCGCCCGTAATGAACTTCGACCAGTTGAACGCAGGCGCGCCATTCAGATAGCCGTCGTAGTCGGACGGGTTGTTCTGCACCTCGTTGTAGCCCTGCCGGCCGCCAGTCGAGCAGCCGTCCCAATATGCATACTGCTGCTGCGTCGCGTAGTACGCGGCGACCAGCGCCTTCGTCTTCAACGCGAGTTCGTGCAGGCTGCGCTGCGCGAAGTCGCCCCACAGCGTCGTGTTGATCGTGCCATCCGGATTCATCGCGAACGAACCGTTCGGGATCGCGTGCCCGGTATCCGTCGTGCCGACCACCGCGCCCTCGGCGGCCGCGATCGTCGCCGCGCCCGGCACGCCGCCGGCGCTGGCGATCTGCGTCGGGTCGTCATACGCGCCGCCTTGCCAGCCGCCGCCGCCGAGATTGTGGATCCGGCGATTCCAGTGCGCAGGCGCGGGCAGCCAGATTTCCATGCCGATGCCCGCCGACGTCGACGGGGCGCCCGCCGGCCCCGCATGGCCGGGGCCCACGTTCAGCTTGACGAGACACAGATCGCTGCCGGCAACCGGCGTCGCGGAAGTCGCGGCCGACGCGGCAAGCACGAGCGGATCGCCGGCCTTGAACGATTTCACCGCAATCACGGTGGTGTTCGCATCCGGCGCGAATCGCGCTTTCATCGTGTCGTTGCATTCCAGCGCGACGGAAGTCGTGCCGCTTCCCGACGCGTCCACGTCGTGATCGTTGCAGCCGGACAATGCCAGGGTACCTGTCGCGGACGCGACCGCAACCGTCACTACGCCCCAACGCCATGCACGGCGACCGCCGTTGCCGCTGATCGTCGATTTCATCATGCCCCTCCGTCTTCTCTCGAGTTATTGACGTGCTTGAAAGCGAACCGGCACACGCCGGTTCGCCTGATGCGGCTTCGAAGCGATCCGCTCAGAACATGTGCCGGACGCCGGCCATCACGCCGACCTGGCTCTGCCCCGGTGCGGGCGTCGTACCGCCCCCGCCGGCACTGATCGTGAATGCGGCGTGCGCGCTGTTGGCGAGGTACGCGCCCTGCAGGTAGACGGCCGTCTGCTTCGACAGAAAATAGGTGCCGCGCAACGCGCCGAGCGTCGCACGCGCGTCCTGGCCCGACACATTGACGTGATAGACGCCGCCGTCGACCAGGAAGGCGGGCGTCACGTAGTAGTTCGCGGTGAGGTAGAACAGGTTCGAGTGCACGTTCGGGCCGCCCAACGAATCGGTGTCGACCCAGCGGCCGATCCAGCCGCCGCCGAACTTCACGCCGAACGCGCTGACGTACCCGTTGACCTGCGCGCGATCGTCCTTGTCGCCGCTCGACGTCAGCGGCATCGGCTTGACGCCGTCGAAGAAGTTCGCGGCCGCCGTCGCACCGCCGCCGCGTTGTTCTTCATACGATGCGGCCGCGCCGAACGACGTCGAATCGTATTTGAGCATCGCCGACCACAGCCGGCACACGGTCGTTTCGCCGGGCGTCGGGCCCGCGCACGTCCCCTGCCCCGGCGAGTTCCCCGTCCCGGCCGAATCGCGGCCGAACGAGTACATCGCGCCGGCCGTCCAGCCGCCGAACTTGCCGCGCCATGCCACGGCATTGTCTGCACGGCCGTTCGGGATGTACGCGTCGAGGGACGGCAGCCCGTAGATGTTCGGGCCGAGCAGGTCGGAATCGAGCACCGCGTAATACGTCATCGTGTACTGGCGGCCGAACGACAGCGTGCCGTACGGGCTTTCGATCCCCACCCAGCTTTGCCGGCCGAACAGCCGGCCGCCCTGCCCCATCGTGCCGCTGCCGACATTGAAGCCGCTCTCGAGCGCGAAGACGGCCTTGTAGCCGCCGCCGAGATCTTCCGACCCGCGCAAGCCCCAGCGCGACGGCAGCTCGCCGGTGACCGAAGGCATACGCACGATGCCTTTCCCTGCGGCATTGGCGTGCGACACATATTCGACGCCCGTATCCACGACGCCATACAACGTCACGCTGCTTTGCGCAAAACCGGCCGTCGCGAATCCGAGCAAAGCCCCGCCTGCGAGATGCTGAAATCTCATTCCGTCTCCAAATTTTTATAGGGGTATTTCCGATTTCTTCGGATAACTGATCAGCCATCCGGAATCGATGAATTCATTCCCGCCGACTCGACACCACGCCCGCCGGTATCCGGCGGTTCGAAACGCAGGGGCTTTTCTGAAGGGCACGACTGGACCGGATCAATGCGGCACGCGCGTCGAGCGCCGACACGTTGTCGCTCGACTCGCCGCCGGCTTCCGGCCGATGGGGAATGTGATCGGGGGGCGTCTCCTTGTTGCGTCGTTCCGTCCGGTTTGCAACCTGTTTGCGGCGATATTAGCGATCACAAAATGACCAGTCCAACACCGAATGGGTATCGGTTCATATCTGACAGGTATGCATGTAGCGATCGCCCTTCTTTGGTGCAGAGATGAGCCATGCAGCACGAATCCCTCTGCAAGCCGAACGAATTTTCAGGAAACAATTGACCGCGCTCGCGTTGATGCTGCCGTAAAATGTGGCTGGCCAATTCACGGCCCCGCGGCTTCATCCCCTCTCACCACTCGACACCAACGAGCATGGAGCTACGCCATCTTCGCTATTTCGTCGCGGTCGCCGAAGAACGCAGCTTCACGCGGGCCGCGCAACGCCTGCATATCGCGCAGCCGCCGCTGAGCCGGCAGATCCAGCAACTCGAGCAACTGCTCGGCGCATTACTGTTCGAGCGCGATGCTCGGCCGCTGAAGCTTACCGAGACCGGCCGCTTCTTCCACCAGCATGCAGTCCAGTTGCTTGCGCAAACGGCCGAGCTCGAATCGATGACGCGCCGCGTCGGCAAGATCGAGCGCAGCCTGTCGGTCGGCTTCGTCGGCTCGACGCTGTACGGGATGCTGCCGAAAGTGATTCGCCGCTATCGCCAGCGGCATGCCGAAGTCGAGCTGAGCCTGCACGAGATGTCGACGATGGACCAGATCAAGGCGCTCAAGGAAGGCCGCATCGACGTGGGGTTCGGGCGCATCCGCCTCAACGACCCGAGCGTGCGCCGCGTCGTGCTGCGCGAGGAGCCGATGATCGCGGCGCTGCCGCTCGGCCACCGGCTGTGCGAAACAAACGCGGCACTGTCGCTGCACGACCTGCTCGACGACACGCTGATCGTGTTTCCGAAGGCGCCGCGCCCGAGCTATGCGGACCAGGTGCTCGCCGCGTTCCACGATCGCGCGCTCAAGCCGGCGCGCGTGCTGGAAACGCACGAGCTGCAGATCGCGCTCGGGCTCGTCGCGGCGGGCGAAGGCGTATCGGTCGTGCCAAAGAGCGTGTACGGTCTCAAGCGCGACGACGTGTCATACCACGAGCTGGATAACGCGGGGCTCGTGTCGCCGATCATCATGAGCATGCGCATGCTCGACGAGTCCGACGACATCGAACGCATGTTGCGGCTCATCTACGATCTGTACGACGAGCACGGGATCGCGTATTTGCCGGCGGCGCAACGCGACGATCCGGCGCCGCACGCGTGAGCGGGCGCCGGACGGCAATGCGACGCCGCGATCAGTCCGCCAGCACGGCCACCGCCTTGATCTCGACGATATAACCGGGCGAACCGCCCAGCATGTGCGCGCCGACCGCCGTCCACGCCGGCTTCGGGTGCGCATCGAGGTAGCGGTCGCGCACCTGCATGAACAACGGCAGGTCGCGCATGTCGGTATGGAATGTCGTCAGGTCGACCACGTCGCTGAACGGCGCTGTCACGTTGAGTTGTTCGCGACGCAATGACGGAGAGGGAGCCCGTTCTCTCAGAAAGCGGACGAGCCTTGGGTGAGCTCAGTGAAGTGACGCCATGCGACAAAGCGCACGGCGAGCTGATTGCGATAAAGGGAGGCGCGTAGCAAATGTCTCTTCAGCGTGAAGTGCTGCCGGATCGGGCCGAAGCTCGACAGGAACGCCTGGGTGCGTTGAGGGACTCGGAAACCACGCATTCGACGCTCGCGTTCCCGCGTGGGCTGATGACTGTTTTCGGCGCGGTTGTTCACCCGGGCGCTGGCTTTGACGAATACATGCTTGACGTTCGCCAGCTCGGCGATTTCGGCTTTCGCGGCCCGATAGCTGCGTAGTTGGTCGGTCACAATCTTGCGCGGTGCTTCGGCACAGGAGGCAAGAACGCGCTTGAAGAACCGTTTCGCCGCGGTTTTGTCGCGGCGCTTCTGGAGAAGAATATCGAGTTCGACGCCGTGTTGGTCGACGGCACGCCACAGCAGCCAGGGTTCGCCGCGCAGCGTCACGAACACCTCGTCGAGGTGCCATGTCGCGCCAGGTTTGCGCCGAGAAACCTTAACGCGATGCGCAAAGCCCGCGCCGAATTTATCGCACCAACGCCGGATCGTTTCATAACTGACCACGACGCCACGCTCGAACAGCAACTCTTCGATGTCGCGCAGGCTCAACTGAAACCGGAAGTACCAACGCACCGCGCAGCTAATGACCGCCGCAGGGAACCGGTGACCGTGATAGAGCGATTTGGTCTTTGTCATCTGGTCATCTTAACTCGACCGCCCTTGCCAACGTGACAATGCCTCCCTCAGTGAAGGACCTGATCGACACCATCATGGATGATGCCGCCACCCTGATCCAGTCGCGTCTGAGACACATGCTCGACGGCCAGCAGCAACCAGCCTGCGCCTGACTTCAACGACGAGCGGGCCGAGCCCGCTTTTGATCGGCTTGCCTGCCCAGGTCGGCGCACAGATCGAGTAAGCGTTGTGTAGCCGGCGCATTGCCGGTCGCTCGAGACGCAACGGCAACGTCGGAGGTGAGCGACGTCTTTTCGAGCGGCACATAAACGACGCCCGGCAACGTCAGCTTGCTGACTGGCTCCGGTACGAGTGCAACTCCTCGCCCCGCCGCGACAAGGCCCACGATCGTCGCAAACTGGTGAGAGCGACTGACGATCCTCGGCTCGAAGCCGGCCGCGCGACACAACTGCAATGCCGTGTCGTAAAACCCTTGCCCTTCTCTCAAGTGTGTTGCGAGAAACGGCTCGTTTGCGAGATCGGCCATTGTCACTCGGTGTTCGGCAAGACGATGCCCTTCGCGCAGGCAAACCACGACGCGCTCCTTTCTCAGCGTGAGCGTTGAGAGGCTGGCCGGCAGATTGTCCACCGGCAGCCGTACCAGTGCAACATCCGCGCGCCCCTCCTCTAGAAGGACGAGTTGCGACTCCTGATCCGCTTCCGTCAATCCGACGGTTACGTCCGGCGCAATCCGCTCGAACTCGTTCAACAACGCCGGAAGGATCCCCGAGTAGGCCATCGAGCTCGCATAGCTCA
Source organism: Burkholderia catarinensis (assembly GCF_001883705.2). GTDB lineage: Bacteria > Pseudomonadota > Gammaproteobacteria > Burkholderiales > Burkholderiaceae > Burkholderia > Burkholderia catarinensis. The sequence goes on along the minus strand of NZ_MDEQ02000044.1, from coordinate 13,839 downwards.
CCTCGATGCGGCCCACCTCGCCGCGCTGGGCGCGTATGGCCACGAGCGCCGCCCTTTCGACCTGGGCGAGCACCCCACGTGCTTCGACGAGAAACTGACTACCCACGTGCGTCAGGCTGACGTTGCGCGGACCGCGCTCCAGAAGGCGTACTCCCAGTTCTTTTTCGAGCCGCTGGATGTGCTGCGTCAAAGCGGGTTGCGCGAGATGGAGCCGCTCTGCCGCACGGCCGAAATGGAGCGTGTCGGCAAGCATCACGAAGGAGCGCAGGCAGCGAAGGTCCATGGTTCATTCTCGGTTACGATCACGATAGCTTATCACTCAGCAGCATATTAATTATTGGACGCAATCGAATCGCTATCACATACTCCAATCGTCAAAGAGGAGACGAATCCCATGCAAACTACACAGGAGACACTGGCGGCCCAAAAAGGCCGGCTCGCCAGCGACGATTACAGTGTTGCTGCGGCGGCTGTAACAGCGAATCCAACGGAAGCAGCGCGTGCGCTCGATCGCAGGATTGCCTGGCGCATCGTGCCGCTCGCCGTGATCGGTTACGTGATCGCCCAGATCGACCGCACGAACGTCGCGTTTGCCAAGCTGCAGTTCATGAGTGATCTCGCATTCGGCGAGGTAGTCTACGGACTTGGCGCAGGCTTGTTCTTTGCCGGCTATTTTCTGTTTGAGATGCCAAGCAATCTGCTGCTGGCCCGCATCGGCGCGCGTCTCACGTTCACCCGCATCATGGTTTTCTGGGGCGCGCTCTCTGTCGGGATGGCGTTCATTTCCACACCAACCCAATTCTATGTAATGCGCTTTCTACTGGGCGTGGCGGAGGCGGGGTTCTTTCCGGGCATCATCCTTTACTTCAGCTTTTGGCTGCCGAAGGAGATTCGTGGGCGCGCCACCTCGTTCTTCGCAATGGGCGCGTCGATAGCGGGCGTCATAGGCAGTCCCATCTCTGGCTGGCTGATGTCGCTCGACGGCTTGCACGCGTTGCGCGGCTGGCAGTTGATCTTCATCTACGAAGGCGTGCCTGCCATTCTCCTGGGCCTCTTCTGCTTCTTCTACGTCGACGACAAGCCGGAACATGCCCGCTGGCTTTCGCGTGCCGAAAGGGATTTTCTGCTCGCCCGCCTCGCATCGGAGGCTCCGTCGCCGCGCGGCGAGCATCGCTCCCTCGCGCAATTGTTCCGCGATCCGAACGTGCTTTTGCTCGCGCTCGCCTACCTATCGATTCTCGCAGGCACCCAGGCAGTCTCGCTCTGGACACCCACGCTTCTCAAGCACTTCGGCGTAGGCGTGACCATCATCGGCGCGCTCGCCGCGATTCCGCCCGCTGTTGCGATCGCTGCCGTCTTCTTCATCGGCCGTAGTTCCGATCGTCATCAGGAGCGCCGCTGGCACTTTGCCGTTTCGATGCTCGCGGCGAGCGCGAGCCTAATGCTGCTCCCGCTAGCTTCGTCGAGCATGTTCTGGACGATGGCTTCGATGTCGGTTGTCGCGGGCGGCACGTGGGCCGCGCTCGCTGTTTTCTGGACCATTCCCCCCGCGTATCTCTCTCCTACCGCGAAAGCAGGTGGAATCGCGTTCATCAGCAGCGCTGGCGCAATTGGCGGCTTTCTGAGCCCTGTCATCGTTGGCTGGTCCGGCGCGATGACGGGCAGCCTCTTTGGTGGACTGGCCGTGATCGGACTCATGCTGGCCCTGTCCGCGCTCGCACTCGCCGTCAGCGTCGGCCGCATCCGCGCGAAATCAGCCTGAACGTTGAATGCTGCAGGCAGCACAAGATCCATTGAAGGTGATTACATGAATATCGTTTCAATCGAATCCATCATCGTCGATCTGCCCACCGTACGTCCGCACAAACTGGCAATGGCGACGATCAACAGCCAGAGCCTCGTGGTCGTACGCGTACGGGATGCGGACGGCAACGAGGGCGTCGGCGAGGCTTCTGTTATCCCACACTACGGCGGCGAAACCGTGGAAGCCATCAAAGCAGTGATCGACGGATACCTCGCTCCCGCCGTCATGGGCTCAAATCCATCCGACCTGGGTCTGCTGCATCAAAAGATGACCGCATCGCTGAAGGACAATCACTACGCGAAAGCCGCGGTTGAGATGGCCTGCGTCGACCTCGCGGCACGCCGTCTCGGCGCGCCGGCCTCGATGCTGTTTGGCGGCGCCGTGCGCGACCGTCTGCGTGTGCTGCTCGTGCTCGGCAACGGCGAGACCGCGCGTGACATCGAACTGGCCGAAGAAAAGCTTACGGCCCGAGAACACGATCTCTTTCTGGTGAAGCTCGGAAAAGGCGAGCCTCGCGACGACGTTGCGCGCGCCGTGGCCATCAAGGCCGCGCTCGGCGATCGCGCCCGCGTGCATGTCGATGCGAACCAGTGCTGGGACGAGGCAGTCGCCACATGGGCGATCGAACGGCTCGAAGCCGGTGGAATCGCCGTGGTCGAGCAGCCGCTGCCTCGCGCGGATCTGGAAGGGATGCGCCGACTGACCGAAAGGTTTGCGATCCCGATTATGGCCGACGAAGCCATCGATACCGTGGAAAGCGCGCTTGATTTCGCACGCTGCCGCGCGGCCGACGCATTCTCGATCAAGCTGACCAAGCACGGCGGCATGCTGCCGACACTCAAGATCGCAACGATCGCCGAGGCCGCCGGCATCTCACTTTTTGGTGGAACGATGCTCGAAAGCGGCATTGGCACGGCCGCTTACGCTCAGCTTTTCGCCACCGTTCAGAAGCTCGACTGGGGCTGCCAGCTATTCGGACCGCTGCTGTTTGCCGATTCGATCACGATCGAGCAACCCCAATACCGCGATTTCCATCTCATGGTGCCGCAAGGCCCTGGCTTCGGCATGCGGATCGATGAGGACAAACTCGGCTACTACCGGCGCGACGGCGGTCAATATCGCCGCGCGGCCTGACTGGAGGACACAACATGCCATATGTAATCGAAACGTGGGACAAGCCCGATTGCCTGCCGCTGCGCATGAAAGCGCGTCCCGACCATCTCGAGTTTCTCGCGGAGCATGCTTCCATGCTGCTCGCTTGCGGCGCGAAGCTAGACGATGAGGGAAAGGACTTAGGCGGCGGTCTCTATGTCGTGGACACAGATATGCGAAGCGAAGCGCAGGCATTCATCGAATCGGACCCGTTCTTCAAGGCGGGGCTCTTCGAGGGGGTGAAAATCACGCGGTGGCGCAAGGCCTATGTGGCTGGGGAGTGCTTTCTCATTTGATGCGGGAGCGGCTATGCGGCGCAGAAAAGCCCAGAGTTAGACTGTCGGCCTTCTTGTCTCCGCATCGCTCTCTGCTGCCCACAGCAATCTTGGCCTGCACGAAAGAGGAATGCAATCGCGTAGACCAAAGTAAAGTTGTCTACATGAACGCCCCCTTTGCGCAAGACTTTCGAGGTTTTGACGAACAGGATGGGTTGCAGCTCTACATTCGGCCTTATTGCAGCCTTGTTCGCTGCGGGCCCCTATGAAATCCGCTGACTCACGCCTCATCCACCGCACGAGCTTTTTCCCCTGACAACTTTTCAGGCTTGGTGAGTCCCGGGTCCTACCCGTTGTCAAACGCATTTGAAATCTGAGCCACTTCGCGCCTGATCGCGCAAAGTAAAACTGAGCCAGTTGTTACCTCTTCGATGATGAAACGTGGCCGGCTTGGCGTTGCTGTTTCAGTCTGTAGCTGTCTCCTTTGATCTGGATGATGTGGGCATGGTGGAGGATGCGGTCGAGCATCGCCGCAGTCAGTGTGGTGTTGCCGTCTCGGCACTACCTTCTCTGTCATGTTTTCCTCCATACAGTCAAAAAATTATCAAACTTCTTGCTGTACGTGGAATCGAGGCAGGATCAACCCGTGCGTGTCGGGCCAACAACGGGCTCATTTGCATTGGAAACGCGCCAAAGGCGCTACACAAGAGCCAGCGCAGACCCCTCGCCCAGGCTCATGTTCCATTGGAAAGCGCTATATTAGTACGATCGAAACATTATTGACATTTCCCGGGCCTGATTTCAAATAAACTCTCTGGTAAGCAGTGTCCCTATATGATACGAGTCTTATCTTGATAACGGTACTCGCCGCGTCTCCATGAAAGCCGGATACGAAGACCCAGATAGAGCCAACAGCGCGCCCGATAAAGGGCCATCGCAGGATGCATTCCCGGATATTCCCCGACGTGCACGCATCGGATTCGCGACCGATATCGCCACCAACGAGGTCATTGATAGTTTCGAATCCGTCGCCGCCTTGCCTGTAGACACGTGCTACTACGACGTAGTACTGATAGACCTGCCTAGCCCCGTTGCTGGGGAGACGCTTCGCGAACTGCGCTCACACCCGGCCTACGGGTTGACGCTCGCGTATTGTTGCCGGGACGAGGATTCAATGTGCGAGGCGCTTGGTGACGGGCCGGCGCCGGACGATCTTGGTCAGCTCGATTGGCTCACTTGGCGCGCCCGTTATCGCGCACTCGGAGAGCGGCGGATTGAGGGGAACGTTGAGGCGCGAGTGTTGGGCTGGCTATGGCTGCGTCCGTCGCGGATGATTCGCGCGGTGAGCGATACACAGGTGCCGCAGCACTACGAATATCCGTTGCTTACCGCCCTGGCGGGCCGGGAAGATGGCAGTGCGTTAGCGATCCTTCAACTGATGATGCAGGAGAGCTACATTGAGGAAGAAGTGCTTGTGGATCGTCTGCGACTGTGCGTTCAGTGCGGCTCGGGGCGGTTGAACTATATTGACATTTGCCCTGAGTGCAAGTCGATCGCCATATCGCGCGATCCGTCGCTTCATTGTTTCGTATGCGGCCATGTCGGACCACAGGACCGGTTTCTCAAACACGGCGTGCTGAATTGTCCGAATTGCCTGACACGTTTGCGGCACATCGGAAGCGATTATGACCGTCCGATCGAGAATTACCGTTGTCGTAGCTGCCACGCGTTCTTTGTCGATGGCGATGTGCAGGCACGCTGCTTGGATTGCGGGCGCAAGCATAATCCAAACGAACTACGTATTTACGAGGTGTGCAACTATCGACTGACGGACGCTGGTCAGCAGTACTGTCGTGCTGGATCTAATACAAACCCACGGGGCAGCATGGGTTTCGATGCGCTCGGATCGGTTAACGTCGCCTTCTTCCACTACCTCCTTCAATGGGTGCTTGACATACAGGCACGCTATGGTGGCCCCTCGTTTGGATTGCTCGGCCTCCGCTTCTTCAATTATTCTTCGGTGCTCGCGCAGCTGGGTGAGCAGCACACCAATCAACTCATGGATAGCCTCATTAAGCGCATGGTTGGCGAGTTGCGTGTCACTGACCGATTCACCCGAACCAACGAAGAATGTCTATGGCTGTTGCTGCCCAGAACTAACCGGGACGGCTTGAACGCGGTCAGGGAAAGACTGCTGAAGCTGAGTGAACTATCTGTAGAGGTAGGCGTGCCTCGACTCGAGTTGCGCGTGATAGTGGCAAGCATGCCGGACGATCTTATTAATCGCGAGGATTCCGAACTGCTGATGGCGCGTCTCGCGAGCGACTTGGGTTGATTATGACCGCTCTCATCGCGTCACTGCATGCTTTCTTAGATGAACTCGCTCGCCTGGAGAGCATGACGCGCATGTTTTTGCAGGTTTTCCCATATTTCATGCTGTTCGAGTTGCCGCTGAATCTGCTGGTCATGGCGGGTGTATTGCGTTGGATTACGCGCAAGTCTATCGGCGCACCGGAGATCAGGCTCTACCGCCCTCGCGTGTCCTGCATCATCACCTGCTATAGCGAGGGAGTCGACGTGCACAAGACGTTAACCAGCCTTGCCGAGCAGATTTATCCAGGACAAATCGAGATGATTCCCGTGATCGATGGCGCGGCCGTAAACCAGGCGACACTTAATGCCGTTCGCAACTTTCATCTGGACAGGCAGCGTTATCCAAATCGCTTCCTCAGGCCGATCGCGAAATGGCAGCGTGGGGGGCGAGTTTCATCATTGAATGCAGGACTGGCCAATGCTCGCGGTGAAATAATCATGGCGCTGGACGGGGATACGTCGTTTGACAATAACATGGTTAGCGCAATGGTGCGCCATTTCGCCGATCCCGACGTGCCTGCGGTGGCTGGCAGCCTGCGTGTGCGCAACGCGAAAACATCTTTAATCACGTCGCTGCAAGCACTTGAGTATTTGCTCTCGATTCACATGTCGAAGATCGGGCTGGCCGAATGGAACGTCGTGAACAATGTTTCTGGGGCGTTCGGCGCCTTTCGCCGCAGCTTTCTCGATCTGATTGGCGGTTGGGACACACACACGGCTGAGGATCTAGATCTTACGCTACGCATTAAAAATTATTTTACTCGTAGTTCGCTACGGATTCCATTCGAGCCTGAGGCCATTGGACATACGGACGCGCCGGTGACCCTGCGCCAATTCCTCAAGCAGCGCTTGCGCTGGGACGGCGACTTATTCTTCCTTTACATGCGAAAGCACAAGCACAGCATTACCCCACGCCTACTTGGCTGGCCGAACTTCCTTATGACGCTCTGGAGTGGCTTCTTCTTCCAGATTGTCCTGCCGTTTATCATCACCGGCTACTGGATCATTGCCGCCGCGACACTGTCGTGGCAAGGGTTGCTGTTGCTATTCTGTCTGATTTACGCACTCTATTTCGCGCTTGCCACGATGTTGTTCGTGTTCATGTTGTTGCTGGTGTCGGAGCGGCAAAGGTCCGATTCCCGGTTGGCGCTCGTGCTGCCAGTCTTTCCTCTCTTCATGATGATGGTACGTAGCTGGAGCGCGGTCGCCGTTCTCAACGACGCGCTGCGCCGCGGACATGAGGAAACTAGCATGGCGCCGTGGTGGGTATTAAAGAGGGCAGTCAAATTCCGGTTCAGAGTATAGGAGAAGTTGTTTGACGGAGATCCGATCCTCTTTCGTGAGGTGCGCAGCGTGGCTGGGTGCGTCGGTCGCCATGGTGATCCACGCTGCATCGTCACACGCTGCACCGCTGCCACTCGAGATGCTCCTGCGTGGAGTCGATGCTGATCCGGCGGTGCAGGCAGAATATGCAAATTTGGATGCTGTGCGCAGTGATTACAGTTCTCGTGTGAGCGAGAAGGGCTGGCAGGTTTTCGCGGGGGGGGGCATTGGCGATTATCATGAACTGGTTGTAGGAGACCAAGTCGCCAACTACTATGGGAGAAATCTGGCAGTCGGAGTGCGCTACCCGCTACTGGGTAGCCTGAAACGTCAGGCAGACGCGGTTTCTGCCAGCGGTTTCGCGATCGAGCGTCAACAGCTTCAGCTCGTGCTGCTCCGTGCGGAGTTTCAGCTGACGTTACGCAATGCTTATGCTGACTGGTGGCGCGCGCAACAACAGCAGGCAGTGTGTGTCCCTTTGCTTGCGGTTGCCGATGAAGCGCTGGGTCAATTGCAACGGCGTAAACAGGCCGGTTGGCTTCTGACCGCCGACGCAAGTCAGGCACACAACGATTGGCGGGCTGTCCTGAAGCCTTGCACGACGACAGCCGATGCCGATTCATACCGCTCGCAGCTTGCCTTGCTCACGCAGATGCCCTTGCCCGCGGACGCGATTGCCGTGGACGAGCCGTTGGCACTGAGTCCGGCTCCTTTTCCTGAATGGCAGGCCGCGATTGACCAGAATCCTCGCGTTGCCAGTGCGGCTGCCCACGTGGACGAAACGCGCGGCGGACGAGACGAGCGCTGGTACGACAATATCGAGTCCAATATCAGCCTCGGCTATTACCTTTCCGAGCGAGCAGGCGTGCCGTACCTCGGGCACTCGCTGGTTATCGGCATTAATTTTTCGATGCCTTTCGATGTGGCCGGCGTGACCCGCAGCCATCGAGATGCCAGTAAGGCGCGCCACATGGCTGCGCTGAACCGCGTCGAGGCGGAGCGCCGCAACCTCCTGGTGCAACTGAGACAGGCCTTACGTGCACACGACGCTGCTGTGCTGAACGCACAGCAAAGCAATTCGCGCTTCTCGACCGCCGTCGAGCGCGTACGTGAGCGTAGCGTGCGCTTGGGTTTGGACGCCGACGCTGCTGTGCTGCAGCGCCAGGCAGCACAGCGTGAATTCTATCAGGCAGCCTTCGCGCGTATTGACGCGTGGCACGACTGGTGGCTTCAGGACGCTGCCTTGCACCTGCTAAGCGACGGCACACCCGAGATCGGAGTATTGCTCGGCAATCGCACGTGGCGCTGGCAAGCGCAGCCTGACGCGCTAGCGCTGCAAGCAGCGCCGGCGGATGTGCCGATCCCGTCTACCTGGGGGCAAGGTACCTACATTTGGAGCAGCGATGTGCTACTCGACCCCGCGCGGCGTTCCGGCGAGTTCGCGGCACTACGAGCGGCAGGCATACAGCGGCTCTACGTGGGGCTGACCGCGGCGCAACTGAAGGATCTCGTGGCGACCAAGGCAGCCTTGCGTACGCTGCTGAAGATGGCGCGCGCACAAGGTATGCGCGTAGATCTGCTGCTAGGGGATCCCGATTGGCTGAATCCGGCACATCGTGACGAGCTGATCGGAGTATTGCGCCGGTTAAGGGATGTGCCGTTTGCGGGCGTTAATCTCGATCTCGAAGTCGAACAGCTGGGTACGCCGGTACCGGATAGCCGGCTCAAGGATTGGATCGACACGACGGCCGCGGCGGCCGCGGCGAGCGCTTGGCCCGTCTCGTTGTCGAGCCACTATCGCTGGTTCCTCGCGCCGGCAGCAGACCGTATCTGCGTGCCCTGCGCGCTGGCGGGTCTCGGTGTGCGCGATGTGAACTTGATGATCTATACCCGGAATCCGCAACGCAGCACCATGCTTGCAAGCGACATTGCGCAGCGCTGGCCGAATCTGCGTTTCAGGGTTGTGCAGAGCGTTGAATCCCAGTTGTCGGTGCTGGAAAGCTGGTGGGGCGTTCCTCACAGTCAGTTGAACGAGCAGATTTTACGGTGGCAGCATACATTGGCTCCGTTCGGAGTCACCGGGATCGATTGGCAAGACTGGCGAGAGTTCCCACGCCAATCAAACGGAACCGAGCGCCCATGAAAATTCGCTTCGATAGCAGTAAGGAACGGAATCCTACGCATGACCAGGGGTTAAAGGTTCAATACGCGCCGAGCCGACGCGCCGCCTTCCGCGTACGCTGGTATTTGATTTTGCTCCTGGTGGCCAGCCCGCTCATCTGGTTCTTGGGCAAAATGATCTATGGCGCTTGGGTAATCGAAGCGCCGGCGCAGCTTGTCGTGCCAATGTTGGAGATTCGCGCGCGAGATGCGGCGCAGGTTGAGCACGTGGTTGTCGTTGCCGGCGATGTCGTGAAGGCCGGGCAACCGCTACTCGAAATGGACAACCCCGAGTGGCGCCAGCGCGTCGGTCAATTGCAGAGCCTGACAGCTATGCGGCCTGCCGGCAAGCCTGCGGGAGCAGGGCTGCGCAGAGTCTTGGTGAGGCAACTGACGCGAGCAACGCAGAAGCTGGCACTGGTGCAAGGCTTGCGAGAGACTGGAGCTGCCACAACGGGAGAGGTGCTGGCGGCCGCTGCCGAGCGGGATCAGCGCGAAGCAGACCTGCTTGCTTACCATGAGCGTCAACAGGCATTGCGTGCGCAATCTGCAGTTGAACATGCCGGCACCATGGAAAAAGCTGAAGAGGTGTGGCTGGCTGGCCGCTTGCAAGGTTTGCGTGTGAAGGCGCCGGAAGATGCCGTGGTGTCAGATGTGCTCGTCAGTGAGAGGGAGAACGTAGGTAGCGGCACGCTACTAATGACACTGCAGCTTACCGCCGCACCCAAGGTGATGATTTATCTTGATCCAGCCGACGCTGCTTATGCAAGGCCGGGCCAAGGGTTGAAGCTGAAATTTCCAGACGGGCAATGGATACCGGCTACCGTGATCAATGCTCCTAGCGACGTCCGTCAATTGCCAGATGCACTGCGGATGCCGTTTGCAAGTGCGCACAACACCCTGCTCGTAGCGGCCGAACTCGACGTTCCAGTTCCGCATGGCTGGCTCGTCAACCGGTTGCCCCTTAACGCGCGCTTTGTCCGTGAACTCTCGCGTTTGGTGCCACACAGGCGCTAAAAATGCTCTGCACAAACCGGAATCAAGTGTGCCGATTGCTTGAGAGGGAACTGAATGCGCTCCGACGTCGCCCCATCAGCCGAGAACGAAGCATCCCGAAGGGCAGCGACCAGCGTTCGCGGCCTCCGCGTACGGCACCCGGCCGGGCCAGAAGCCCGCTCACGTCCCGGTAGCAAACAGTCCGGCGAAACCTCGGTGCCTAGCTCTCGGCCAGAAACGCCTGAATCTCGCGCACGCTCATGCCGCGTGCGTACATGGCGATGATGCGTTCGTCGAAGCCGGTAAAGCGTAAGCGGCTCGGCCGGACCGTTTCCCGATGTCGATTTTTCCAACGCATGATGGGCTCGTTTAGATGTAAGCACACGATCAATACCGTAGCAACGCAGGTTGACGCAGGACGAATCGCGAAGCCTCAGGCTGCGATGCGCTTCTGCATGAATACGCTCAGTGGGTCATTCGTATAATCGCCAAACGGTCCGCAGCGCTCGTACCCTGCCGAGGCATGCAACGTAAGCGCTCGACATGTACCGTCTGTTCGTGAGAACGCGGCATAGGCAATCTGATTCCCATCAGATGTGAACTGAACCCCGAAGGTTGGACTCCGACCTGAAGGGACTATGGGAAAATACACGGACCAAGCCAAGCTGGCGGCCGTCAGAGATTACTGCTCCGGCGAGTCCGGCCTAAAAGCTGTTGCTCAGTAAGCGGCTAGCCAACGCGTCTTGACGAGCGAGTTTAGGCGGCGGTCGAGTGTGGCTGCCAGAGATGCGGCAGTAGCGCATCGATGTCGTTGGCCTTGTGTGACCCTGCCTCGTTTTCACGTACAGCATGTCATGCAGCGGTGCGTAGGGCTTCGTAGTCGACGGGAGTGCAGTAGTCGATCGACGTGTGCATGCGCTGTCGATTGTAATAGCCTTCGATCCAGTCGACGATATCCAGGCGGGCCTGAGCGCGAGTCTCGTAGCGCGTTTGGTAAATGCGCTCCACTTTCAGGGTTTTAAAGAAGCTCTCCATCGGTGCGTTGTCCCATGCGTTTGCACGTCGGCTCATCGAGATCGTCATGCCGAATCCGGCGGCCAGATTCCGATGTGCCCGACTGGCGTACTGACTGCCCCTATCCGAATGCAGCAGTAGTCCAGGCGCGGGCTTGCGTTGTCAGTACGCACTGCGTAGCGCTTGGCAGACCAGATCCGCGTTGATTCGCTCCGACATCGACCAGCCGACGATACGCCGACTGGTCAGATCGAGAATCGCTGCCAGAAACAGCCAACCTTCGCCGGTGGCGACGAACGGGTGAGTAGGCCGGGGGAATTTCCCCCCCAGCCTCTCGCAGAACCGGACGTGAGCCTCTCGACTCATCCGGCTCCCATCATCCAACCGCAGGAAGACATCCCATTCCCCAATGCACGAAGGCAGTCGGGAATCGACGCGCAAGCCGCCCGAGGGCGTGTCTCGCCCGCGTTTTATGGCGAGCAAGAGTCTTGTACTTGCGCATCATCCAGCGCACCAGGTAGTCATTCATGTGTTTCCAGATCACCGACATTGCCGTAAGCACGAGACCAGTACCGTCTTTGAACGCTCGATGGCGAATGCCATGATGTCCGGCGAAGGGCACGAATGACCGGTCGTGTCCACGATAGGAGTTGTGGACAGAATGACTCAGACAGTCGAGATCGCGCCGAAACGGCAAACTCGCCGACATCCGACCGAATGGAAGCGGACAATCGTCGCACTAACCTTCGAGCCTGGTACGTCGGTTGCCCGTGTCGCTCGCGAGAACGGCATCAATGCCAATCAGGTGTGGGCATGGCGCCGCCTCTATGCGCAAGGCCTGCTAACCGATGAAGAGAATCCGGAAACAATGTTGCCGGTTGTTGTCACCGAACCCGCTCTGCCGTCGACAGCGATCGAAGTACCGAGTGCGACCGACACACCAGCCGGCTCGATCCAGATCCAACATGGCAAGACATCGATTCGCATTGAAGGCGCCCCCGACCCCGCCGTACTGCAGTCTGTTCTCGACCGCATTTTACGATGATCGGCCTGCCACAAAACACCAGGATTTGGATCGCAGCCGGCGTCACTGATATGCGATGCGGATTCAATTCGTTGGCTGCGAAAGTACAGACGGTGCTGGAGAAAGATCCGTTCTCCGGACATGTGTTCGTGTTCCGGGGCAAGCGAGGCGACTTGCTGAAGTGTTTGTATTGGAGCGATGGCGGGCTATGTTTATTGGCGAAACGCCTTGAGAAAGGACGATTCGCGTGGCCACGTGCCGACTCCGGTGTGGTCGCGCTGACAACCGCCCAACTGTCGCTCTTACTCGAGGGCTTCGATTGGCGGCAACCGGTCGAAGCCGCACGTCCACGCAGCGCGCTGTAAACCATTGTTAACTGGTGTTCGCGTGATCGTGGGCAGTCGTAAACTGTCCTCATGGAATCGACCTCGACCACACTGCCAGACGACATTGATGCCCTGAAGGCGATGGTCGCCGAGCTGCGCCAGCAGCTCTCGTCGCGCACGCTCGAGATCGAACATCTGAAGCTGACCATCGCCAAGCTGCGCCGCATGCAGTTCGGCCGGAAGTCGGAGAAGCTGGATCGCCAGATCGAGCAGCTCGAATTGCGGCTGGAAGACCTGCAGGCCGACGAAGGCGCAGCCGATATGGTCTGCCGCTCCTGCGGCGCCGCGCGCACAGCGCGAAAGTGTCGGTCGCAAACCGCTGCCTGATCACCTCGAACGCGAAGAGCGCATCCATCTGCCCGCCGGTGACGGCTGTCCGGATTGCGGTGGGCGGCTCAAGCCGCTGGGCGAAGACGTCGCGGAACAGCTCGAGTATGTGCGGGCGCACTTCCGCGTGATCCGTCACCGTCGTCCGAAGCTGGCCTGTGCGTGCTGCGATCGCATCGTGCAGGCGACGGCACCGAGCCGCCCGATCGATCGCGGCATCCCGGGCCCGGCGCTGCTTGCGCACATTGCCGTGTCGAAGTTCGCTTACCACATCCCGCTGCACCGCCAGGCAGTCATGTATGCGCGCGATGGCGTCGAGACCGATCCGGGCGCAATGGGGTATTGGATGGGCAGCATCACGGCGTTGCTCGCGCCGTTGGTCGACGCCGTGCGCCGCTATGCGTTGGCCGGCGGCAAGGTTCACGCGGACGATACGCCGCTGCCGGTACTGGCCCCGGGTAACGGCCGCACGAAGACAGGACGTCTGTGGGTTTATGTGCGAGATGACCGGCCCAGCGCCTGCGAAGAGCCGGCGGCGGTCTGGTTTGCCTACACGCCCGATCGGCGCGGCGAGCATCCGCAACGGCATCTCGCTCACTTCGCCGGCGTACTGCAGGCTGACGCGTTTGCTGGCTACGCCGAGCTATATCGCGGCGGCACCATCCAGGAAGCCGCCTGTATGGCGCACGCGCGCCGGAAGATACACGACCTGCATGCGGTACGTCCCAACGCTGTCACGGAAGAAGCGCTGCATCGGATCGGTGCACTCTACGAGATCGAAGAGCAGATCCGCGACAAGCCACCCGACGAGCGCCGGCGCGTGCGTCAGGCGCGAGCGGTGCCGCTGCTCGACGACATGAAGCGCTGGCTCGACGCGACACTTGCCACGCTCTCCGCGAAGTCGGACACGACCAAGGCGATCCAGTATGCGCTGAACCGATGGTCGTCGCTGATCTATTACTGCAGCGATGGGCGCGCTGAGATCGACAACCTGATCGCCGAGCG
>NZ_MDEQ02000043.1 GCF_001883705.2 Burkholderia catarinensis | reverse complement strand
GACTGGTGCCGCGCGCTCACATGCTCTGGCTCCAGATGTGCGGCCAGCGGCTCGACGCTCTTGCGCCGAATTGGCAGCATTAGCCCTTGGCAATAGCCCTTCAATCCTGATTCACGGTCGTTATGCCCAAGCGCTTCACACAAATGTTCCAGATACGCCTCGAATGACGTCTCCCAGTCCATCATTCCTCACGCCATGGATAAAGAAGTTCCTATAATGGCATGAATTTATTGACACAGTAAGACTAGTCTGAATGCTACCGTGCCGGACTCTGTGCTGCCAGCCGGCGGCACAGTTCGCCGATCTGCTCCACCGCGCCCAGCAGGCGCGGCGTGGGTTCGTTCGCGCAGTTCAACCGCAGGTGGTTCGGCAGATCCGCCCGCGGGGAGAACAGCGGGCCGGGGCTGACGCCGATGCCCAGCGCAAGTGCGCTGCGATGCACCGCCAGCGCATCGACCTGTCGTGGCAGCTCCACCCACAACAGGAAGCCGGCACGCGGGGCCGAGACGCGCGTGCCCTCGGGGAAGCTCACCTCGACCCGCGCGGTGACGGCCCGTACCGCGTCCGCGATGCGGGACCTCAAGCGCCGCAGATGCCGGTCGTAGTCGCCGCTAGCCAGCACGTCAGCCGTCGCGGCTTCGAGCAGCGGCACGCCGGCCCAGTCTCCGGCCTGGCGTGCCTGCAGCACCTGCGGGTGGTAGCGCCCGGCTGCGATCCAGCCGATGCGCCAGCCCGGCGCCAACGTCTTGGACAGCGAACCGCAGTACAGGACATGGCCGCTGCGGTCGAACGCCTTGCAGGCCGGCGGCCGCTGGCCCTCGCCGGCCAGGTCGCCATACACGTCGTCTTCGATGAGGGGGACGCCGGCATGCGCGAGAAGCGCCACGAGCGCTCGCTTGCGCGCGACAGGCATGCTGGCGCCCAGCGGGTTCTGCACCGTGGGCGAGGCCAGCACGGCAGCGGGCCGGTGGCGCTCGATAGCCTCGGCAAGCGGGGCCAGCAGTAGGCCCTCGCGGGGATCGGTGGCGATTTCGAGCGCCTTCAATCCCAGGTCCTCCAGCAGCAGGAGCGTGCCGAAGTAGGCCGGGCGCTCGATCGCCACCACATCGCCCGGCCGGCACACCGCACGCAGGGCCAGGCGCAGCGCCTGCGTCGCCCCCGCGGTGACGACGAGTTCGTCCGGGCCGAAGCGCGCCCCCCACTGCGCCGCCCGTGCCGCGATCTGGCCACGCAAGTCGGCCCGGCCTGGGGGCAAGCTGTAGCTCTGCCCATGCGCGTCCAGCCGGCGCCCGGCCGCCAGCAGCGACCGTTGTAGGGCCGCCGTGGGCAGCCAGGCTGGATCGGGCAGCGCGGCCCCGAGCGGCACCAGGCGGGCATCGGCGCTGCTGAACAGCGAGCGCGCCAGTGCCGACATCGTCACCGGAACGGGGCGCGGCGATGGACGGGACGGCTGCACGGCCTGGCTTTTGGCCGCTTGCCGGACGAAGTAGCCCGAGCGAGGGCGCGCGACGATCAGGCCCTCTGCCTCCAGGCAGCGCAGTGCCTCCAGCGCCGTCGGCAGGCTGACTTGTTCGCGCTCGGCCAGCTTGCGCGCAGAGATCACCCGCTCGCCGGGGCGCAGCGCGCCGGAGGCCAGGGTCTGGCGCAGCATCTCAGCGATACGGCGGTAGTGGGGCGAGGCTGGGGATGAGGAGGAGACGGGCATCGCCATCTGTGCAATCTGGTTTTGGATAAATCTGACTATACAGATGACCCCGTATTCAGCCTATCGTGGAGAACACATCACCCACACCAGGAGCCAGTCATATGCATGCCAGCAACTTCGACGTTCCCAGCTATCTCCGACGCATCGGCTACACCGGCGATACCGTCGCCGATACCGCCACGCTGCATGCGCTCATGCGCCACCAACTGTTCTCGGTGCCATTCGAGAACCTGGATGTGCAGGCCGGTAAGGTCGTTTCGCTGGTACCCGAGGACATCGCCGACAAACTGCTGCGGCAAGGTCGTGGCGGCTACTGCTACGAGGTCAACGGGCTGTTCGCCATGGCACTGGCGGCCCTGGGCATCTCTTACCGCCTTGTCGCCGCCCGGCCGATGTTCTACCCGGCGCGCCGGCCGCGCACCCACATGGCGTTGATCGCCGAGGTCGGGGGGCGGCGCTGGCTGTGCGACCTGGGCTTCGGCAGCTACGGCATCCGCGAGCCGATGGACCTGAACCAGCTCGACATCGACGTCGTGCAGGACTGTGACACCTTCCGGCTCAGCCGCGATGCGTGCGGTGACTACCTGCTAAAGGCGAAGGTGGAAGGCGAGTGGGTGAACCAGTACGGTTTCGACCTGTCGCCCCAGGAGTGGATTGATTTCGTCCCGGCCAACTATCTCAATTCCACCCATCCCGAGGCCATCTTTGTGCAGAAGCTGCTGGTGGTGCTGCACCGGCCGGACGGGCGACTGATCCTGCTGGGCGACGTGCTCAAGACGGTGACGGACGGGCACACCGAGAAGCGGCAACTGGCGGAAGGGGAGATTGCGCAAGTGCTGGAAAACCGCTTCGGACTGCCCCCTTGTGTCCGTCAGTGATGCTGTGAGAGAAGGTGTCCGAGGCATCAAGCAAGCCCACGGCGGGACAAAGTGACACCTGTGGCGACAGTGATCGTCCTCTTCTCAGTCAAGTTGGCGCTGGTTCGAGCTGACGCAACCAATGGCCATTGAAGTCGATGGCTCATTGTGTGGCGAGCACGTTGTCGCCGCGCCGAGGCCAGCATGGCCCAAGTCCGGAGAGGCTCCGAGATACGCCGGCGGTTGATCCCACGGCCGAATCCGCTGCCGAAAGCAGCCGGATACAGCCGGCCCCGGCTGTCCCACAACTCTGCATTCCACCACCGGCGGACTTAGCTTTGAGACAAAGAGTGTCCCGTCCGAACTCTGCGTCGTAACGGACCCCATTGTGCGTCGGGAATCGATCTAGAAATCAGGAGCTTACTGCCGGAACTCGCGGCCCTCTACGCGGGTTGACAAACTTAATACGGACGCAGGCGAGTTGACGCCATTGTTTTGGTGGGACTGTCAATAAAGTCGTCACTCGCGGGCCGGAAGCATTGATCCACGAGGATTCTGGAGTGGCGGAATTATTTTGCTCTACGCTTGGCGGTGGTCGACCGGAACACGGACGGGACGCGCGCGTGGCGCGCTCGTCGGAAGTATTGGGGGGCACGGCGGCGTCCTCGGAAAAATTCAGCGCGCCGAATCCGGCGCCGGCGGCAACTTGGCCAGCAGGTGGTCGAGGAAGCGCGGCACTACGCGACAAAACTCAATGCGCTGTCGCATGTGCGAGCGGTAACCCTCGACCTTCGCCGCCTCGAAATGTCCGCCAAGGTGATACATGCCTGGCCGGTCAATGGCCGCCCGATGTTCGATCGTGACGCGCCCTCAATGACTGTACGGGTTCCCGACGTCAGGATCTGTACGCGAGAGCGAATGGCGGTTGGGGCGACGCGAACGACTCTGAACAGCCTAGACCATGCGTTCGCTGCCTCGCGTCGGACGACAGCTGATGGCCGACAAGCGCCCGCTCGTCGGGCCGCTACACACCGAAGAACGCCAGCCCTGTTAGTACGACGCCGATCGCGGCAGCACCCATCGACAGGTGTTGCATCCATTTCCGCCGCGTGAGAATCGTGATCGCAGCAAGCGCGATCGAGATCTGGATGATGGTAGTGGCCTGCGCCCAACGATGGTGCCGGTGTAGCCGCTCCTCGCTTGCAGCATTGCTCTTCACGACTTCTTGCTCGAGCGCTTCGGCGCGATTGCGGATCGGCTCCTTCTCTTCGCGATACCGCGCCGCGTCTGCTTCGAAACGCTTTCTTTGCGGCGACGCTTCCTGGCTCAAGGCCGCACCGAGCTCGGCTAGATTCTGCTTTTCGCCCTTTGCTTGGTAATAGGCCCACAGGTTAGCTGCCTCGGTTTTCTGGATCGCGGCCTCGTTCTTGTGCAGCAACGCGAAATTCTCGTCCGCACCGCTCTGGTATGCGGAAATCGCGCCGACGCAGGCCAGGACAGCAGTCATCAAAGCGATGCGCGCCGCTCCGTGGTCTTCTCCATGCGCCGCATGGTGCTCTACTGCATGATCGTGCGGGCCGTGAACTTCGAAATCTTCTGGCATAACAAGAACGTTCGCATGAGTTGAAGGGCTTATACGCGGTTCCCACGCACGTGAGGAGCGGGCAGCAAAAGTGGTAGCACTATCGCTGGGTCGCAGCTCAGTTGGGGCAGTCCGTTCGTGCGAAAGTGTGAACGAACGGACAATGGTCTGCGGACCTCACGCTGTTTGAACGCCGACTCCCGCCAAAGGGGCGACGGTTCGACATTGTGCATGAATTGCCACTTCCCAAGTGTGAGTCGACAGCAGTCGACCCTGAGACGACGCTGGGGTTCTGGCGGTTCGAACGGCCGGTTCCGAAGAGGAACTGCCGCCCGAATGTCATGGCCGCGCCGCGAACAAAGGCCGGCTTCTGGCCGGCTATTGTCCGAAGCAGCCTGCCGTGACCGACTCACACGGACGCTGAGCCGATGCGTATGCATCGATCACTTGCAGTTCAAATACGCGACCTGGCGCTCATACCAATCTTGCGGATATCGAAGAAGATCGTCGTCTGATTGGGATGTGTACTTTCCATAGCCGACGAATTCGTAATAGACGCACATCGCCTCCGCATGTGACGATGCCCAAAATGTCCATATCCATTCGCTGCCCGGCTCGTTCAGAGCACGGGCGGCATCTCCGTCCGGTCCATGGGCGATGCATGCGGGAAGAGCGTTGCTGTTGAATTTCGTAAATACTGCTAATGGCGTCCCTTCGTGCGCTAATCGTGTCCGACTATTCCGCTAATGCGGCGCGGCAAAGGTCAAGCTGCGGAACTGAGCAGCCGCAGGCCATTGGCAAGGTGTTTCCACGAGGTGTGCCGAACTCCAAACGATGGTGTTGAAGCGCGGCATAGGCGTGCGCCAAGGCTCAATGTGGACAGCCTCCAACACCCTGTAAAACAAGCACTAAAGTCGCACCCCCGGCTTGGGATGAGTGGTATATTGTTGCGCACGCACCCAATTTGTTGATCATCTGTTACGTGCACGCTATGCTCTTGTCACGAGCGACTTTCCTCATTACGCCGCTCATGAGCCAAATCTGACATTGCAAGCTCTTGAAGGCGCATTAGCAAAATCTTCGCACATACATCCCCCTTTGTTACATGAGCGCAACGCGTGCAGATACGAAAAGAACGTCGCTCTCAGCCTTTGCTGACGGCGCTACCACGAGTTTGCCCGTTAGCAGTATCTGTGGTTACTGTTAGCAGAAACTTCGAACAGCAACAACTGTGGATCACGCTGTTGCTCGCCCCCGTTCAGCTGGGCGTGACCGTCTGATGTGCGGCTTGGCTGGGCTGATTCGCTATGACGGCCAGGCGCTGGCACAGGTCGAGCGGGTGCTCGCCATGCGCGAGCGACAACGGCATCGTGGGCCAGATGGCCGGGGCTTATGGCATGACCAACACGCCGTGCTTGCTCACGACCGTTTGGCTCTACTCGACGCCGAGCATGGCGCGCAGCCGATTTGCAGTGCCGACCATCGTTACGTGCTGGTCTACAACGGTGAGATCTACAACTACGCGGAGCTTCGCCGCGAACTGAGCGCGCACTGGTCGTTCCGCACGAACACCGACACCGAGGTGGTGCTCGCCGCGTATGCGGTATGGGGCGAAGTGTGTCTCCGGCGCTTCAACGGTATGTTCGCGTTCCTGGTGTGGGACACCCATCGTCAACGAGCCTTTGCCGCGCGCGACCGGCTGGGCGTCAAGCCGTTCGTTTACCTGCAACAGGGGGCGGAATTCCTGTTTGCCTCGGAGGCCAAAGGACTGCTGCCTGCGATGCAAGCGCCGCGTGCGAATATCGACGCCGTGCTGGAATACCTGGTGGCGCCGTTCTTCAGCGGCGTGGCGCAACCAATGTTCGATGGCATGGCCTACCTGCCGCCCGGGCATCTGCTACGCGTGGATCGCGATGGCTTGCAGCTATCGCGCTGGGCGCCGGAGATTGCCGAAAACCCAGTTGCCAGGGCGGCCGATATCGCCCACACGCTGCGCGAGCGGCTGGCCGCAGCTGTCCAGCGTAGCTTGATCGCCGATACACCGGTCGGCCTATTTTTCAGCGGTGGCCTCGACTCCACGCTGATAGGCGGCCTGGCGCGAGCGGCAGGTGCGACACCGCCCTGCTTCACCATTCGCTTTGAAGATCACCATCGCTACGACTACGCGCGTTCGCTGATCGTGGCTTCCGATGATCAACCTTTCGCCGAGCAGGCCGCAAACGAGTTGGGCCTGCCACGTGAAGACGTCGCACCGACGCGCTCCGCACTCGCCCAGGATCTGCTGCAATTGGCCACGCAAAACGATGCACTGCCCGCGTGGGAACAGGAGCTGGCGCAACATTACTTGGCGCGAGCCGCCAGCACGCGCCTCAAGGCGGTATTGGTGGGCGATGCCGCCGATGAAACGCACTACGGTTATCACTTTCTGCTCGACCCGCACGCCACCCGTGATCCGACCCATATCCTGCAACGCTTGACCGCCGATCCCTATCTACGGCCCGGCTTGCTGGAGCAACCGTTGCAACACTACGGCGAGGTCTATCGTCAACTGGCGATCGCAGCCGGACACGATTGGCATACGCCCACCTCACGTTTGCGCGCCACGCAATGGCTGGTGCGCCATCGTTGGTTGCAGCGGCTGTTGCATAACGGCGATATCCATGGCATGGCACATGGACTGGAAGCGCGCGTACCCTTCAGCGATACCGAAGTTTTGGACCTGGCTGCCACCATTCCGGCTGAGCTGGCGCTACGTGATGGCGTGGAAAAGGCCATGTTGCGTGAAGCGTCGCGCGGTGCGTTGCCGGAAGCCGTGCGCCTGCGCAGGAAGTCGGCCTTACCCAAGGATCAAGGCAACGGCGAGTCATTGCGCCAGCACACGCTCGAAATACTAGCTACGGACGCCGACCGCATCGCCGGCTTGCTCGACGTACCCCGGCTGCAGCGTCGCTGCGCCGATCCGTCCCCGCTGAACGAGCAAGAGCGCGCCGTGATGTTTCGGGCTTGCTCGCTGGCGCACTGGTCGCGGGTTCACGGCGTGAGCATGCCATGAAATGCTCCGGGTCCCAGTGGCGGCGCTGCACCGTATCCGTTCAATTCGTGCCGGCGGTGGTCGGCACCCGCACGTTCAATCCGGGCAGGTCCGCGAAATCCGCCACGTTCAGCGTCATCAGTGCGTAGCCGTGCTCGATCGCCTGCGCCGCGATCCATAGATCGTTGTAGCGCGGGCGCGGCGAGCGGCCGGCCTGCTTGACCGCGGCGGCCAGCACGCCGAACGCGGCGGCGGTGTGGCGCGTGACGTCGAGCACGGGGCGCCGCTCGAGCTGACGCAGATGGGCCCCCCGCCGCGCCCGCTCGGCGGCGTCGGCGCAGGACTGCACGCCGAACGCCAGTTCGCCCAGCGAGATCGTCGAGATGAACACCGGTGCGTCGCCGGCGGTGTCGATCACGGTGCGCGCGTCGACGGTACCGCCGGCGAGACCGACCCATACGCAGCTGTCGATGATCACGCCCACGGATCACGCACTCCGTCGTCGAAGCCGGCGCGGCTGTCGCGCAACCAGCGGGCCGCATCGTCGGCGCCGAGGCTCTGCGGCAGGCCCTCGAGCGCCTGCGCGGCGTTCATGACGGGATCGGCGGGCACCAGGCGCGCGATCACGGTCTGGTTGCGCTCGACCACGACGGTCTCGCGGCGCTGGGCGACCTGATCGAGGATCTGGCGGGTGTGACGCGCCAGTTCGGTGGCGGTGATGGTGGGCATGGCAGCCTCCTCGAAGCAATGAATACGTATTATACGTATTTTGCGCATAGGAACACGGGTGAATCCAGGCCCTTTGGGGTTTTCAAGCATTAAACGCAATGCCGATAAGCGGAGTTATCGGATGTGGCATTTTTTGCGCTGTCTCGACCAAAAAGCACTACGGCCCTCAATTAATCGCCGCCACGGCCGTTGATAGGTGCATGCCTGGCGGCTCTGCAGGCGCCCCACGCTCGACGACGTTGGATCCGACCGTTGTCGCCCCACCCTCTTCAGGAGTATTGCTGGAACACCGTGATTGCCTTTCAGGAACCGGCGAGTGACGCGAATAACGACGCGTCGCCCGTCCTCGTGCGTACCTACCTCTCGGCGACCTATCTGACGAGAGCCGAACTGATGGCGCAGCAGGCGCATGCGATCGAAACCGGACCGGCGGTCAAGGCAGGCCGAAGTGGGTTTGTAGAGCGCGAGCCCCACCTAGCCTACGCGAGTTCGGCGATCATCATGAGTGCGTTGGCCGTCGAAGCATTCGTGAACGAACTGTTCGCGGATTGCGCGGCCGCCAATACCAGCAACCTGTTTGGCGTGCCCGCACGAGAAGCGCACCAGCTGGCGCAGGTTTGGCGTCACCGTAAGCCCATGCTGCCGCCCAGACACAAGCCGCGGGGCAAGGGTGGCCGCGGCGGCCAGTCCCAACGCAAGCCCTTCGAGATCTGGCCGACGCTCGACAAGTACGACCAGGTGCTGCAGGAATTTCGCCGGCCCCTGCTGGACCGGGAAGCGGAGCCGGTGAAAGCAATGGCCACGTTGCTTCAGCTGCGTAACGCCCTAGTGCACTACAAGCTGGTGGCTCGGACGATGCGTGGACCAGACGACAAATGGCCGCAGAACAAGCTCGAACAGCAACTGCGGCTATATTTCCCTGACGACAACCCGATGACCGGCCTGAACAATGCCTTCATCCCCGACCGGGTGGTTGGACACACCGCCGCCGAATGGAGCATTCAGACCGCTGCCGCGTTCCTTGAGCACATCCGCCTGCGGTTGGTGGTGACACCGCGCATTGGTTATCTTTGGCCAGCGAGAACGCAGCTCCCGTGCCGCTAATACGCAGGCGTTAGGACGCGCGAAAGGACAACCCGGCCGGAGCCGATTCTCGCTGCGATTTTGCCGGTGGAGTTGCTCGCCGGCATGGCATGGCCTTCATGTCCGGTCGGACACATCATGCCGAATTTCTCTACTTTTGAGCCGGACTATTTCTTGGGTCAGGGTCACAGCCGAATGCCAGATGTAGGCCGCCGCGAGCGTAAGCTTTCGCCCGTTGTCCCGAAATGAAGGGCAACATAGCCCTTACTATGTCCCCCTTCATTCCACCGGATCCTGCCTCGGAATGGAGCACTTCGGCGGAGCGCATCGCAGCGCCCTTTCACTGCACAACGGCGCACGTCCTAATTCGCTTCCTGAAGTTTCTACGTAGAAACCGTCAAACTTCCGCGTCCAAACGCGCACCACGCGTCGGTCGCGCCAGCTTGCAAATTCATCCGTCTATCAATGCGCATCAGACGCTCGGTGTGATTCGCGACCGCAGTCAAGCAACACGCACGTCTCAGTCCGATTCGATCGGCAAGCCAAAGTCCGGATTCGCCGCGCCTCTCGACGAACACTAAAAAGAAAAAAATCGCGGCGTGAACAGGTGCTCGGTAAACATCGGCGGCTCACCCGCTCGAAGGCCCTTGCCAGTTGGAGCTTCGACGGATTCCAGCGCACCCCAACGGAACACCCCAGACATCACAATTCATTTAACTTTCCGTGAGGACTTCGACACCGGCCGCCGCCTACGATGGGCGCATGTTTTCAGGACCTGCTTCCAGGAGCCCATCATGCCCACCCGCAGACATCTGCTGTTCGCCGGCGCCACCGGCCTCGCCGCGCTCGCGGCGCTGTCGTCCGCCGGCCGCCGCGCGCTGGTCGGCCGTGCGTTCGCCGCGCCGCCGGCCGGCGCGCAACCGGCCGCCCGATTTGAGCTCACGCTCAGCGACGCCGAATGGCATCGCCGGCTCACGCCCGCCCAGTACACGATCCTGCGCGACGCCGGCACCGAGCGGCCGTACAGCAGCCCGCTGAACGACGAGCACCGGCAGGGCACATTCGCGTGCGCCGGCTGCAACCTCGCGCTGTTCTCGTCGGCCACCAAGTTCGACAGCCATACGGGCTGGCCGAGCTTCTGGAAACCGCTCGACCACGCGGTCGGCACCGACGCCGACGCGTCGTTCGGGATGGTCCGCACCGAAGTGCACTGCCGCCACTGCGGCGGCCATCTCGGTCACGTGTTCGACGACGGCCCGCAGCCGACCGGCCTGCGCTACTGCATGAACGGCCTCGCGCTCGCCTTCCACCCTGCCGCCGCCTGATCCGGCCCCTCCCGACCGACTGGAGAACGCACCATGCTGCTCATCGTCCTTGCCTATCTCGGCGGCGCGCTCACGATCCTGAGCCCGTGCATCCTGCCCGTGCTGCCGTTCGTGTTCGCGCGCGCCGACCAGCCGTTCGTGCGCACCGGCCTGCCGCTGCTCGCCGGCATGGCCCTCACGTTCGCCGTCGTCGCGACGCTCGCCGCCGTCGGCGGCGGCTGGGTCGCGCAAGCCAACCAGGCCGGCCGCTGGATCGCCATCGTGCTGCTCGCGGTGTTCGGCCTGACGCTGCTGATGCCGCGCTTCGCGGAACACCTGACGCGCCCGCTCGTCGCGGCCGGCAACCGGCTCACCGGCTTCGCGCAACGCGACGGCCGGCCGGCCGGCCCCGCGTCGTCGCTGCTGCTCGGCGTCGCGACCGGCCTGCTGTGGGCGCCGTGCGCGGGCCCGATCCTCGGGCTCGTGCTGACCGGCGCCGCGCTGCGCGGCGCGAGCGTCGGCACGACGCTGCTGCTGGTTGCCTACGCGGCCGGCGCGGCGACGTCGCTCGGCGTCGCGCTCGTGATCGGCGGCAAGGTGTTCGCCGCGATGAAGCGCTCGCTCGGCGCCGGCGAATGGATCCGGCGCGGGATCGGCGCGGCGCTGCTGGCCGGCGTCGGCGCGATCGCGCTCGGCCTCGACACGGGTGCGCTCGCGCAACTGTCGACCGTCACGACGGGCGGGCTCGAAACGAAGCTCGTCGACCGGCTCGGCGGACGCTCGAACGGCGCGCCGCCGGCAATGGCCGCGACGGGCAACGCCACCGACAACCCGACCCGCGGCGCGATGATGGCCGCGACTGCCGACGGCGCACAGGCCGGCGGCGGTGCGATGGCCGGCAGCGCCATGATGCGCGCCGCCGGCGCGACGCCGGCGGCACTCCCCGTCGAAGGCACGCTGCCGTCGCTCGACGGCGCCGTGCAGTGGCTGAACTCGCCGCCGCTGACGGCGGCCGGCCTGCGCGGCAAGGTCGTGCTGGTCGATTTCTGGACGTATTCGTGCATCAACTGCCTGCGCACGCTGCCGTACACGACCGCGTGGGCCCGCAAGTACGCGCCGTACGGGCTCGTCGTGATCGGCGTGCACGCGCCGGAGTTCGCGTTCGAGCGCGACATCGGCAACGTGAAGAAGGCCGTGCACGACCTCGGCATCGACTTCCCGGTCGCGATCGACAACGGTTACTCGATCTGGCGCGCGTTCGGCAACGAATACTGGCCCGCGCACTACTTCATCGACGCGCAAGGTCGCATCCGCCATCACCACTTCGGCGAAGGCGAATACGCGCAGTCGGAACGCGCGATCCAGTCGCTGCTCGCCGAAGCCGGTCATCCGCAAGCGCTGAACGTGCCGCTCGGGCTGGCCGGCACGCCCGCGAAGGGCGCACTTGCGGCAGCCGACAACGCGGACGTCCGCTCGCCCGAAACCTATGTCGGCTATGCGCGCGCCGAGGACTTCACGTCGCCGGGCGGCGTCGTGCGCGATGCGGCGCACCGCTACGACGCGCCGGCCCGACCCGAACTCAACGACTGGGGCCTTGCCGGCAAGTGGCAGGTCGGCGCCGAGCGCGCGTCGCTCGCAGCCCCAGCCGGCCGGATCGTCTACCGCTTCCATGCGCGCGACCTGCACCTCGTGCTCGGCCCGGGCGCGAACGGCCAGCCCGTGCGCTTTCGCGTAACGCTCGACGGCGCGGCGCCCGGTGCCGCGCACGGCGCCGACGTCGACGCGCAGGGCTACGGCACCGTCACCGGGCAGCGCCTGTACCAGCTCGTCCGGCAGCCCGGCGCGATCGCCGACCGCACGTTCGCGATCGAGTTTCTCGATCCCGGCGTCGACGCGTATGCATTCACGTTTGGTTGAACCCGGACGCCGCAGCGGACGCCGCCCCACCCCGACCACCGTCTTCCCCAACGCATTCCGAAGGAGCCAACGATGAACCCGACACCCACCCGCGATTCCGCGCCGCGACGGCGCGCAGCGATGCTGCGCCGCATCGGTGCCGTCGCCGTCGCGGCCGCCGCCGTGTTCGGCTACCAGCGCATCGTCAATTCAGCCGAGCCGATGCGCACCGTGCCCGCGCCGACGCTCGACGAAACGCCCGGCGCATCGCACGACGAGACGGCCGTGCTCGCCGGCGGCTGCTTCTGGGGCGTGCAGGGCGTGTTCGAGCACGTGAAGGGCGTGAAGCAGGTCACGGCCGGCTATGCGGGCGGCGCGTCCGAAACCGCGCACTACGCGCTCGTCGGCTCGGGGCTGACGGGGCACGCGGAGTCGGTCCGCATCGTCTACGACCCGACGCAGATCACGTACGGCCGGCTGCTGCAGGTGTTCTTCTCGGTCGCGCACGACCCGACCGAGCTGAACCGGCAAGGCCCCGACGAAGGGTCGCAGTACCGGTCCGCGATCTTCCCGACCACCGCGCAGCAACGCGCGGTCGCGACCGCGTACGTCGCGCAGCTCGGCACCGCGCACGTGTATCCGGCGCCCGTCGTCACGCGCGTCGAAACGTACAAGGGGTTTTATCCGGCCGAGGCCTATCACCAGAACTACCTCGAACTGCATCCCGACGCGCCGTATATCGCATTCAACGACCTGCCGAAGGTCGCCGGGCTGAAGCAGCACTTCCCGGCGCTGTACCGTTCCGACGCGGTGCTGTGGCGTGAACCCCGCTCGTGACCGGTAACCGGCGCGTGGCGGGATCCGGCCCGCCGCGCGGCCGCGCATGACCCGGGCGCACCGCGCCCGGCCCAGGTTGCGCCGCATCAAGGAAACCCCGCGCGCCGTGCCGGGGCAAACCCGCATCGCGTCCGCCGCGACGGGCAACTTCGCGTAGACTTCTCCAGATCCCCGCCGCTTCTTGCGGTGCTCGGCATCCCAGTCCAGCCAGGAGGCGTGACGCATGCGCGCAGTACCTTTGCATGACAGCAACACCCTTGGAGAACCCTCCTCCGGCGCGACCGTGCGCGATCTGCGCCGCGTACCGATTCATCCCGATCACTGGTACCCGCTCGCGTGGTCGCGCGAGCTCAAGCGCGGCAAGACGCTCGGCTTGCGCTTCGCCGGTGATCCGATCGTGCTCGTGCGCACCGAGTCAGGCGCCGTGTATGCGCTCGAAGATCGTTGCGCGCACCGCCAGGTGCCGCTGCACGCGGGCGTCGTGAGCGGCGAGACGCTGCGCTGCTGCTATCACGGCTGGACCTACGCGTGCGACAGCGGCCAATGCGTCGACGTGCCCTACCTCGGCCGCGAGCGCTTGCCCAACGGCGTGCGCGCGTATCCGTGCCGCGAGGCGCACGGGCTGATTTTCGTATTTCCCGGCGACGCGACGCTCGCCGACGAACGGCCGTTCCCCGCGCTCGAATCGGTGGACAACCGCACCTACAAGACGCGCCGCTTCGGCCGCGAGGTCAAGTGCCACTACTCGTTCATGCACGAGAACCTGATGGACATGAACCATCAGTTCCTGCATCGCAAGCAGATGGGGCAGATGCGCGCGCGCTCGGTGGGCCGCCGCCGCGGCGACGACTGGGTCGAGGTCGACTACACGTTCGCGCGGATGGAAGGCAAGCAGCCGGTCGGCGAGGCGCTCGTGTTCGGCGCGAGCAGGAAGACGGCCGAGCAGTCCGACAAGAGCGTGATGACGGTGCGCACCGGCTACCCGTACCAGACGCTGCAGATCCGTTCGAGCGAAGGCACGCTCGTGATGGACCTGTGGATCGTCTACGTGCCGCTCGACGCCGAGCAGCGCACCAACCGCACGTTCGGCGTGCTGTCGATCCACAAGCCCGGCATACCGTTCGCACTCGATCTCGCATGGCCGCTGCTCGTGTGGTTCACCGAGCGCATCTTCCGCGAGGATCGCTGGATCGTCGAGCGCGAGCAGGAAGCGCACGATCGCCAGGGCGCCGACTGGAACCACGAGGTGTTTCCGGTCATCAACGAGCTGCGCGACCTGCTGCGCCAGTGCGGCGCGCGCACCGTGATCCCGATCCACGACGCGCGCGACGGCGCGTGATGCGGGCGACGCTTGCTCGCCGCGGCGCGCCCCGTTACAACCGGAACGCGCCCGGCAGCAATGCGTGCGCCGTCGTGGCCTCGACCGCCCCTTTCAGGTTGCCCAGGATCACTTCGAGGTCGGGCGTGCCGATCTCGATGATCACCTGACGGCACGCGCCGCACGGCGCGATCGGGCCGTCCGTGTCGCCGACGACCGCGAGCCGCGCGAAGTCGCCCGGACGGTAACCGGCGGCGATCGCCGAAAACATCGCCGTGCGTTCCGCGCAATTGCACAGTCCGTAGGACGCGTTCTCGACGTTGCAGCCGTGGAAAACCGTCCCGTCGCGCGCCTGCAGCGCCGCGCCGACCTTGAAGTGCGAATACGGCGCATACGCGCGTTCGCGCGCCGCCCTGGCCTGTTCGATCAATTCGTCCCGTTCCATCGCGATGGTGCCTCCAGTGGTGTGCCGGGATGCATCGACGCAGCCGCATCGCGGCCCGCACGATACTCCCGTGATGTAAAGCGGCCGCCGCGGCCGGCACGTTCCCCCGTGCCGGCCACGCGACCGGTCAGCCGATCTGCCGGTAAAGGGTCGGCGGCGCCTCGCCCGTCTCGCCCAGCACGTAGCTGCGCTGGACCGCGTCCACCGCACGCGCCGCGGCGGCGTCGTCGCGGGCGTGCACGTAGCCGAGCGGCTGGCCGGCCTCGACGCGCTGCCCGATCTCCGCGAGCGCCGCCAGGCCGACACTGTAGTCGATCGAATCTTCCACGCGCGTGCGGCCGCCGCCGAGCGCGACGACCGCCAGCCCGAGCGCGCGGCAATCGACCCGCTGCACCACGCCGCTCGCAGGCGCCGGAACCGGCACGATCGCCGCCGCCCGCGCAAGATGACGCCCGGGCGCGTCGACCAGGCCAGCGGGGCCGCCGAGCGCCGCGACCATTCTCGCGAAGCGCTCGGCCGCCGCGCCCGAGTCGAGCGCCCGCTGCAGCATCGCGCGCGCCTGTGCGGTATCGACCGCCAGCCCGCCGGTGACGAGCAACGCCGCCGAAAGCGCCAGCGTAACGTCATGCAGCCGGGCCGGACGCGACTTGCCCGTCAGGTAGTCGATCGCGCACGCCACCTCGAGCGCATTGCCCGCGCACGGTGCGAGCGACTGGTTCATGTCGGTGAGGATCGCGGTCGTCTTCATGCCGGCGCCGTTGCCGACGTCGACGATGCTGCGGGCCAGTTCCGCCGATTTCTCCGCAGTCGGCATGAACGCGCCCGAGCCGACCTTGACGTCCATCACGAGCCCGTCGAGTCCGGCCGCGAGTTTCTTCGACAGGATCGACGCGGTGATCATCGCGACCGATTCGACGGTCGCCGTCACGTCGCGAATCGCGTAGATGCGCTTGTCGGCCGGCGCGAGCCGCGCGGTCTGCCCGATGATCGCGACGCCGACGTCACGCACCGTGCGACGAAACGCATCCGTATCGGGCATCACGTCGTAACCGGGGATCGCGCCGAGCTTGTCGAGCGTGCCGCCGGTATGGCCGAGCCCGCGGCCCGAGATCATCGGCACGTAGCCGCCGCACGCGGCCACCATCGGCCCGAGCATCAGCGACACGACATCGCCGACGCCGCCGGTCGAATGCTTGTCGATCACCGGCCCGCCGAGATCGAGCGCGCGCCAGTCGAGCACGTCGCCCGAGTCGCGCTGCGCGAGCGTCAGCGCGACGCGTTCGTCGACGCTCAGGTCGTTGAAGTACACGGCCATCGCGAACGCCGCCACCTGGCCCTCGGTCACGCTGCCGTCGGTCACGCCGCGCACGAACGCGGCAATCCCGTCGCGATCGAGCGGCTGCCGGTCGCGCTTCCTGCGGATGAATTCCTGCGGTAGAAACATCGTTGCCTCTCCTCGATCGGTCGGGGTTCGCTGCGCCGTTCAATGCAGCGAAAGGAACAGGCCGGCAATCGCCGCGCTCATCAGGTTCGACAGTGTCGCCGCCGTCAGCGCGCGCAAGCCGTGCCGCGCGACTTCCGATCGACGCTCCGGCGCGACCGCGCTGAAGCCGCCCGCGAGAATGGCGATCGACGAGAAGTTCGCGAAGCCGCACAGCGCGAACGACACGATCGCGAGCGTCTTCGGGTCGAGCACTTGCAGGCCGGCCGCCGCGACGTGCTCGCTGCCCTTCAGGTACGGCGACAGGTCGCCGTACGCGACGAACTCGTTGAAGATCAGCTTCTCGCCGATGAAGTTGCCGGCCAGCGCCGCGTCGTGCCACGGCACGCCGATGATCCACGCCAGCGGCGCGAACAGGTGGCCGAGGATGCCCAGCAGCGTGACCTGCGGAAAGCCCGCGAACGCGGCCACGCCGCCGACGATGAGGTTCATCAGCGCGATCAGCCCCACGAACGCGATCAGCATCGCACCGACGTTGATCGCGATCCGCAGGCCGACCGACGCGCCGGACGCCGCCGCCTCGATCACGTTGGCGGCCCGCTTGTCGTCGAAATCGAGCCCGTCGACCACGACGCGGCTCGGCTCGACGGTCGGATACAGCAGCTTGCCGAACAGCAGCCCGCCCGGCACCGCCATGAACGACGCGGCGAGCAGATACTCCATCTTCACGCCGAGCCCGGCGTAGCCGACCAGCACCGAGCCCGCGACCGACGCCATGCCGCTCGCCATCACCGTGAAGATCTCGGCACCCGTCATGTTCCGCACGAACGGCTTCACGAGCGCGGGCATCTCGCTCTGCCCGAGAAAGATCGTCGCGACGGCCGAGCATGCCTCGATGCGGCTCACGCCAAGCACTTTCGCCAACCCGGCGCCGAGGATCGCGACGATCCACTTCATCACGCCGATGTAGTACAGCACCGCGATCAGCGCGGTGACGAAGATGATCATCGGCAGCACGCGCAGGCCGAACACGAACCCGCCGTCGCCGAACAGCTGGAACATCCGGGCGTCGACCAGCCCGCCGAACACGAACGCGATGCCGTGATTGCCCATGTCGAGCACGCGATTGACGCCATTCGCGGCCGCCGCCAGCACCGTGCGGCCCGACGGCACGAACAGCACCAGCGCGCCGATCGCGAACTGCGTGAGCAGCGCGGCGATCATGGTCCGTCCGCGCACCGCGCGGCGATTGTTCGACAGCAGATAGGCAACCAGCAGCAGGAACAGCATACCCAGGAGACTGCGCAGAATATCCACCTTGTACTCCTTTCTCTCAATGTTATTGAACCGCCGGAGCGCGCCGGAAGCGCACCCGTGTCCTGCCGACGGCGGCCGTCACTCGGCCGGTACGCCATCCTTCCAGTGCGCCCAGTCCTTCACGATCGCGTTCACGAGCGGTGAACCGGCGAGGTACAGATTGTCGAGGGCCGGCACGAACCCGCCCTGGCGCTGGTAATCGAGCAGGTTGTCGACGTCCGAGCCGCCCGGCGGCGGCCGGTCGAAGTCCGAACCCGAGCGCAGCACGGCCACGCGCTGCGTATCGGCCAGCCCTGCCGCGGCCGCCCGCTTGATCACTTCGAACGTCGCATTGTCTTCCTGCTGCGTCGTGCAGTACACCCCCTTGCCGTCGGTCAGCAGGCGCGTCCATTCGCTGGCGCGCTCGCCGAGCTTCGTGCCCGAGAACCACGTGTCGCCCGCGAGCGTATCGCACTGGATCACGGTCGGCGGCCGGTTCGCGGGCGCTTCCGGATACTTCGCGCGATACACGGCCGCTTCCCTGCTGTCGTGCAGCGTCACGTCGCGCGACAGCGCGACGGCTTTCCGGAGCAATGCCTCGTTCAACTGGAACACCTCGGTGCGGTAGTCGAGCGGCGGTTTCTCGTCTCCGTTCTTCGTGTTGATGCCGAGATAGCCCGACTTCCAGCCGGCCGGGATCTCGCGCGCATCCAGTTCCCACTGGATCCCGAAGTCGACCAGGTAGCGTGCCCACGCGGCCGAGCCGAGCGTGCCCTGCGCCGGATCGATGCCGGCGATGCCGGTCACGACGAAGTAGGTCTTGCGCAGGTCGAACCGGCGCGAATAGACCAGCGCCGCCATCGATGCAGCCGCGTTCGCGTGGCCCATGCCGGTCGTCAGCACGCACACGTCGTTGCGCGTGCAACTGATGTGCGGGTAGTCGGGCGACAGGCCCGGCACCGCGATCTTCTGCACCGGCCCGATCCGGTCGAGCCACGCCTTGCCTTCCGGTCCGAACATCGTGACGATCAGCACCTTGATCGCACGCGTCCGATGCGCGCGTTCGCCGGCCGCGTGCGCGCCGGCCGTCATCGTCGCGACCAGCGCAACGATTGCCGCCAACTTCAGGACTTTCCCCTTCAACATTGCTTGCCTCGTTCGAGTGAGATTCATGATCGTGTCGCAGGCGCGGGCCCGTCAGAACTGATAGCCGACGCTCGCGTAGTAGCCCCAGCCGGTCGACCGGTTCTGGAACGGCCCGTCGCCGAAGTTCAGCTCGGTGCCGCCCCACTGGCCGCCGTTGTGGAAATAGCGGGCTGCGGTCCAGAAGCGCCAGTGCTTGAACGAATAGATCAGCACGTTGGTCGACACGAACGCGGTGTCGGTGCGCGTATTGCCGCCCGTCTCCTCGCGCAGCTTCGAACCGAAGTCGTAGTTGAAGAACCCGACGTAGGTCAGGTTGCCGCCGTGGAACGTACCGATCGGGTAGATGTATTTCATCTGCGCGCGATAGCCGTCCCACGTGTTCTGGTTGGCCGCGCCGTAGTTCTCCCATTGCCGGCGCACGTACAGGTTCGCGGACAGCATCAGCTTCGTATGCGTGTCGATGTCGGTACCGAAGCCCGCATACAGCGTGTTCTGCCGCCCGGCCGTGTTGTGCCCCTGGTCGTAGATCCAGTCGAACGCGACATACCATTCCTTGAACGGCCCGAATCCGAGATGCCGGCCGAGGAGATCGTCGATCGACACGCGCGGCTCCTGCTCGCTGAACAGCGGCGAGCCCTTGTTCGTATAGCCCGAGTCGTAGCCGTTGCCGACGCCGATCGCACGCGGCAGGTCGACATAGCCGTACAGGTCGAACGGCCCCTTCCGCCCGAAGTATTCGTATTCGAGGTACACGTCGTTGGTCGTGTGCGGCCCGAAGCGGATGTCCTTCGACCCGATCACGCCGAGGCTCTGGTGAAACCACGTCGACAGATACGGCGACGGCGCGGGTGCCGGCGGCGCATTCGGCGCGACCATGCCGCTCTCGGCGATCTGCGTGCCGGCCCCCGGCGCGACGGTGCCCGTCTCCTGCGCGATCGCGACCGTCGGTATGCCCACCGAAAGCGCTAGCAGCATGACGCCCGTCCGCGTCGCCGCATGCGCTGCCTTCGTTTCCCTCGTTGACGATTTATTCAGTTCTTCTACATACATTCGCTTGACCCCACCTTCCGATCGTTGCTCTTGTCGATATCCCAACGCTTTCCGTCGGACCCGGCTCGCCGCGGCCGGCCGCTGCCCCAGATTCGGGCGCGCCGCCTGCTTCAGGTGCGCGTGCGCTCCGAACTTGACCGGTCAGTCAGCATTCAGACCGTTTCGCGGATAAAACGGAGGGGATAAAGCACAAGCCGTGCCATATATTGACCGAATGGACAGGATGCGAGGACGATGCGGGACCGGAGCACGGTCAGCGCCTGCGGGGCAGCCCGTCCCGCGCCGATCGTCCGCCGCCATGAACGCGACGGGATGTCCGGACGCGCGCGGGGCGCGCCGCGCAAACGGACACCCCGCGCGATACGTTCCGCTCAGCCGGCGCGTTCGACCGGATGCGGTTCGCGCAGCCGGTTCGCGATCCGAGCGGCCTCGTAGTAGCCGGCCGCCGGCGGGCGCTTCAGGTAGCGGCCCGCGCCGCGCACCGCGCGCAGTTCGCCGTCGGCCCAGGCGAGCGCGCCGCGCGTCAGCGTGTGCGTCGCGACGCCCTGCACCGTCATCCCCTCGAACACGTTGAAGTCGACCTGCTGGTGATGGGTCTTCACCGAGATCGTCTTCGTCGCGGCCGGATCCCACACGACGAGGTCGGCATCGGCGCCCACCTGCACGGCGCCCTTGCGCGGATACAGGTTGAAGATCTGCGCGGCGTTCGTCGACGTGATCCGCACGAACTCGTTCGGCGTGATGCGGCCGTGATTCACGCCGTGATGCCACAGCACCGACATGCGATCCTCGACGCCGCCGCAGCCGTTCGGGATCTTCGTGAAATCGTCGCGGCCCATCGCCTTCTGCGACGCGCAGAACACGCAGTGGTCGGTCGCCGTCGTATGCAGCTGCCCCGACTGCAGCCCGCGCCACAGCGCCTCGCGATGCTCGGCCGAGCGAAACGGCGGGCTCATCACGTGCGCGGCCGCACGCGTCCAGTCCGGGTCGCGATAGACGGCCTCGTCGATCACCAGGTGGCCCGGCAGCACTTCGCCGAACACGCGCAGCCCTTCGCTGCGCGCGCGCGTGATCGCATCGACCGCATCCTTCGCCGACACGTGCACGATATACACGGGCACGCCGAGCACCTGCGCGATGCGGATCGCGCGGTTCGCGGCCTCGCCCTCGACCTCCGGCGGCCGCGACAGCGGATGCGCCTCCGGCCCCGTCATCCCGCGCGCGAGCAGCGCCTGCTGCAGCCGGAACACGAGCTCGCCGTTCTCCGCGTGCACGGTCGGCAGCGCGCCGAGTTCGAGCGAACGCGAGAAGCTGTTCACGAGCACCTCGTCGTCGGCCATGATCGCGTTCTTGTACGCCATGAAGTGCTTGAAGCTCGACACGCCGTGCTCGCGCACGAGCGTACCCATGTCGCGAT
Organism: Burkholderia catarinensis; assembly: GCF_001883705.2. Lineage (GTDB taxonomy): Bacteria > Pseudomonadota > Gammaproteobacteria > Burkholderiales > Burkholderiaceae > Burkholderia > Burkholderia catarinensis. The sequence continues at coordinate 14,701 of NZ_MDEQ02000043.1, read as the reverse complement.
GCACGCTCTCGTCCCACCACGTCACCGCCACGTGGAAACCGTAATCCGCCGCCGCCTTCTCGGCCCAGCCGCGCCACGCGTGGAACGCGTCCATCAGCGGCTGCTTCGGGCTCGGGATCACGAAATCGATGATGCTCGTCGTGCCGCCCGACAGCCCGGCGGCCGTGCCCGAGTAGAAATCGTCGCTCGCGGTCGTGCCCATGAACGGCAGTTCCATGTGCGTGTGCGGATCGATGCCGCCCGGCATCACGTACTGGTCGTGCGCGTCGACGACGCTCGCGCCGGCCGGCGCGTCGATCTGCTCGGCGATCTGCAGGATCGTGCCGCCGTCCTGCGGGTCCGCGCAGAGCACGTCCGCGCGATAGGAGCGGTCCGCATCGACCACGGTGCCGCCGCGAATCAGGATTGCCATTTCGTTGCCTCCTCGTTGACTGTCGGATGCCGCGTGACACGCATCTCGCGCATCTCGCGCGTCACGCGCTCGCGATCTGCGCGCGCTGTCCGGCGCGCCACTTCATCCAGGTGCCGTACACGCCCGACGCCAGCACGAGGCCGACGAACCATGCGTACGTGTAGAGCGTGTTGAAGAATGCCGGCACGTTCGGGAACGACGCCGGGAATGCCGTGTGCAGGAAGCCGGGCAGGTTCGGCAGCACGCCGATCGCGAGCGCGGCCAGCGCGGCCGGGTTCCAGCCGCGCGCATAGCTGAAGCCGCCGCGCTCGTCGAACAGCGCGCGCGTGTCGAGCTGCGTGCCGCGAATCAGGAAGTAGTCGACCATCAGGATGCCCGCGACCGGCCCGAGCAGCGCCGAATAGCCGACGAGCCAGGTGAAGATATAGCCGTCCGTCGTCGCGAGGATCTTCCACGGCATCATCGCGATCGCGATCGTCGCGGTGATCATCCCGCCCGTGCGGTACGAGATGGCCTTCGGCCACAGGCTCGAGAAGTCGTACGCGGGGCCGACGAGATTCGCGGCGAGGTTGCAGCACATCGTGTCGAGCGTGAGGATCACGAGCGCAATGCCCACGCCGATGCCCGTCATCCGGCTCGTCAGGTCGATCGGGTCCCAGATCGCGTTGCCGTAGATCACGACGGTCGCCGACGTCACGACGACCGACACCACCGACAGCAGCGCCATCGGCAGCGGCAGCCCGATCGACTGCCCGATCATCTGGTCGCGCTGCGAATGCGCGAAGCGCGTGAAATCGGGAATGTTCAGCGCAAGCGTCGCCCAGAAGCCGACCATCGCGGTCAGGCCCGGCCAGAAGGTCGCCCAGAACAGCCCGGCCTTCTTGCCGCCCGCCGCGAACTGCGACGGCGCCGACAGCATCGAGCCGAACCCGCCCGCCTTCGACGTCGCCCACCACACGAGCGCCACGCACATCACGACCTTGATCGGCGCGGACCAGCTCTCGAGCCAGCGGATCGAATCGGTGCCGTGCCAGATGAAGTAGAGCTGCAGCACCCAGAACACGAGAAAGCACGCGAGCTGCCCGAACGAGATGCCGACGAGCGGCAGCGCCGCGCCATGCAGCGCGTTGCCGGTCAGGATGTTCAGCAGCGTGTAGATCGCACTGCCGCCGAGCCAGGTCTGGATGCCGTACCACCCGCATGCGACGATCGCGCGCAACAGCGCCGGCAGCTTCGCGCCCTGCGTGCCGAACGACGCGCGCACGAGCACCGCGTACGGAATCCCGTGCTTCGCGCCCGCATGGCCGATCAGCAGCATCGGCACGAGCACGATCAGGTTGCCGAGCAGCACGGTCATCACCGCCTGCCAGGGCGACATGCCTTCCTGGATCAGCCCGGCCGCGAGCATGTACGACGCGATGTTCATCACCATCCCGACCCAAAGCGCCGCGAAGTGATACCACTTCCATGTGCGCTGCGCCGGCGTGGTCGGCGCGAGGTCGTCGTTGTACAGGCTGCCGCCCTGCGCCGCGGCGCTGTCGGGGTCGGTGGGGTTCGCTGCGGATTTCATCAATCGCACTCCACGAAAACGTCAGCGCCGGCATCGTCCGATGCCGGCCCGGGTGGAACGAAAAACGGCGGCGCTGGAACGCCCGCGCCGCCGGCCGCCGGTCAGGCCGCCTTCGCGTGTTTCTCGGGTGCCGCCGCCGGGCCGCCGCTCGCACCGCCATCCGTGCTCGCCGGATTGTTCGGATGCGTGGTCCAGTTCGCGTAGTCACCCGAATCGACGCGCTCCATCGTGATGCATTGCTCGACCGGACACACATGCATGCAAAGATTGCACCCGACGCATTCCGAATCGATCACTTCGAAATGCCGCACGCCGTCCTTCTCGCGCGTGATCGCCTGGTGCGACGTGTCCTCGCACGCGATATGGCACAGTCCGCACTGGATGCAGCGATCCTGGTCGATGCGCGCCTTGATGTCGTACTTCAGGTTCAGGTATTTCCAGTCGGTCACGTTCGGCACCGCGCGGCCGCGCACGTCGTCGAGCGTCGCGTAGCCCTTCTCGTCCATCCAGTTCGACAGCCCGTCGGCGAGGTCCGACACGATCCGGAAGCCGTAATGCATCGCGGCGGTGCATACCTGCACGCTGCCGGCGCCGAGCACCATGAATTCGGCCGCGTCGCGCCACGTCGAGATGCCGCCGATGCCCGAGATCGGCAGGTTCGGCGTTTCCGGATCGCGCGCGATCTCCGCGACCATGTTCAATGCGATCGGCTTGACCGCCGGGCCGCAATAGCCGCCGTGCGTGCCCTTGCCGTCGACGGTCGGCATCGGCGCCATGTGGTCGAGATCGACCGCGACGATCGAGTTGATCGTGTTGATCAGCGAGACGCCGTCCGCGCCGCCCTTGTACGCCGCGCGCGATCCCATCCGGATGTCGCTGATGTTCGGCGTGAGCTTCACGAGGCACGGCAGCTTCGTGCCTTCCTTCACCCAGCGCGTGACCATCTCGACGTATTCGGGCACCTGCCCGACCGCCGCGCCCATCCCGCGCTCGCTCATCCCGTGCGGGCAGCCGAAGTTCAGCTCGACCGCGTCGGCACCCGTATCCTCGACGAGCGGCAGGATCCATTTCCAGTCACGCTCGTTGCACGGCACCATCAGCGACACGATCAGCGCGCGGTCCGGCCAGTCGCGCTTCACCTGCGCGATCTCTCTCAGGTTCACGTCGAGCGGGCGGTCGGTGATCAGCTCGATGTTGTTCAGCCCCGCGATGCGCTGGCCGTTCCACTGCACGGCGCCATAGCGCGAACTGACGTTGACGACGTGCGGATCGAGCCCGAGCGTCTTCCAGACGACGCCGCCCCAGCCCGCCTCGAATGCGCGGTTGACGTTGTAGGCCTTGTCGGTCGGCGGCGCGGAGGCAAGCCAGAAGGGATTCGGCGAAGTAATGCCCGCGATGGTGCAGCGAAGGTCGGCCATGTTCGGCTCCGTGAAAGTGGGGTCGTTATCGGTGTGCCTGGGGTGCGCCGCGCTTTCACGCAGCCTTCGCGTCGCGCGCCGCGAGCGCCGCGTCGATCGACGCGGCCGCGCGCTTGCCGTCCTGCACGGCCTGCACCGTGAGGTCGATGCCGTCCGTCGCCGCGCAGTCACCGCCGGCCCACACGTCGGGCAGTGCGGTACGCCCGTCCGCGTCCACCGCGATACGCGCGCCGTCCGCCGTCAGCAACGCGGCCGCGATGCCGTCGGGCACCAGCGTCTGACCGATCGCCTTCAGCACCATGTCGGCATCGACGGTGAAGCGCTCGCCCGATGCCGCGTCGAATTCGACGCCCGTCACCTGTCCGTTCGCGCCCGTCATGCGCACGGGCTTCGCGTGCGTGACCAGCGTGACGCCGCTCTTCTGCGCGAACTCGCGCTCGGCCCACGTCGCGCTCATCGCGTCGACACCACGCCGATACACCATCGTCACGCGCTCGGCGCCGAGCTTGCGGCTCTGCACGGCCGCATCGATGGCCGTATTGCCGCCGCCGATCACGACCACGCGCCGCCCGACCGGCACGTTCTCCAGCCCGTCGGCCTGCCGCACCTGCGCGATGAAGTCGACCGCGTTCATCACGCCGGCCAGTTGCTCGCCGTCGATCGCGAGCGCGCGCACGCCGCCGAGGCCCATCGCGAGAAACACCGCGTCGTGCTGCTCGCGCAGCGCGTCGAGCGTCACGTCGCGCCCGAGCGCAACACCCGTTTCCAGTTCGATGCCGCCGACCGACAGCAGCCATTCGACTTCGCGCTGCGCGAAATCGTCGACGGTCTTGTACGCGGCGATCCCGTATTCGTTGAGGCCGCCGCCCTTCGGGCGCGCGTCGAACAGCGTGACGCGGTGCCCGGCGAGCGCGAGCCGGTGCGCACACGCGAGCCCGGCCGGCCCCGCGCCGACCACCGCGACATGGCGGCCCGTCTCGGGCGCGCGCTTGAAGCGCACTGCGCCCGTCTCCATCGCCCAGTCGGTCGCATGGCGCTGCAGCGCGCCGATCGCGACGGGCTGCGAATCCTGGTGGTTGCGCACGCATGCGCCTTCGCACAGGATCTCGGTCGGGCACACGCGCGCGCACATCCCGCCGAGCGGATTCGCGGACAGGATGTCGGTCGCGGCGCCTTTCAGGTTGCCGTTGCCGATCTTGCGGATGAAGCTCGGAATGTCGATCTGCGTCGGGCAGGCCTGCACGCACGGCGCGTCGTAGCAGTAATGGCAGCGGCTCGCGGCGGCCGCGGCCGCGGTCGGGTCGAGCAGCGGCGCGATATCGGCGAATTCGCACGAGAGTTGCGTGGACGACAGGCGATGCGCGGCGATATCGCCGGTTGGCTTGGTGGTCATACGCGTTCCTTCGACTGGGTGGAGACAAAGCCGTCCCCGCCGGCTGCGGATGCACAGTCGGGGCGGTCATGCTTGGGAATGCCTGGGTCAGGCGATGAACCGCCTGCCGGTCGCGCTACGGTCGATGCGTCATGAAGCCGGCTCGCATGCGCGCGACAGCATCGCGTGCAGCAGCACGTTCGCGCCGGCCTCGATCCACGCAGGCGTCGCGTCCTCGATCTCGTTGTGGCTGATCCCGTCGACGCACGGCACGAACACCATCGACGTCGGTGCGACCTGCGCCAGATAGCATGCGTCGTGCCCCGCACCCGACACGATGTCGCGATGCGAGTAGCCGAAGCGCTCGGCCGCGCCGCGCACGGCTTCCACACACGCCGCGTCGAACGCAACCGGCTTGTAATAGAAAATCTGCTCGAGTTCCGTTTCGAGCCCGATGTCGGCCGCGATGCGCGCGACGCCGTCGCGCAGCGAGGCGTCCATCTTCGCGAGCACGGCGTCTTCCGGATGACGGAAATCGACGGTGAAGAACACGCGGCCGGGAATCACGTTGCGCGAGTTCGGGTGCACCTGCATCATGCCGACCGTCGCGCAGCCGAACGGCGCGTGATCGAGGCCGATCCGGTTGACGAGATCGACCACGCGCGCCGCGCCGAGCAGCGCGTCGCGACGGCGCGGCATCGGCGTCGGCCCCGCGTGCGCTTCCTGCCCGGTGAAGGTGATCTCGTACCAGCGCTGCCCCTGCGCGTCGGTCACGACGCCGATCGTCTTGCACTCCGCTTCGAGGATCGGCCCCTGCTCGATATGCAGTTCGAACGCCGCGTGCAGCTTGCGCCCGCCGCACGGCACGTCGCCCGCGTAGCCGATGCGCGCCAGTTCCTCGCCGATCGTCTTGCCGTCCACATCCTTGCGCGACAGCCCGTATTCGAGCGGGAACACACCCGCGAACACGCCGGACGCGACCATCGCGGGCGCGAAGCGCGAGCCCTCCTCGTTGGTCCAGATCACGACCTCGACCGGATGCTCGGTCTCGATGCCGCGATCGTTAAGGCTGCGAATCACCTCGAGGCCGCCGAGCACGCCGTAGATGCCGTCGAAGCGGCCGCCGGTCGGCTGCGAATCCGCATGCGAGCCCGTGACGACCGGCGCCGCGTCGGCCACGCGGCCCGCGCGGCGCATGAACACGTTGCCCATCGTATCGACCGTCACCGTGCAGCCGGCGGCCTTCGCCCAGCCGACGATCAGGTCGCGGCCGGCCTTGTCGAGATCGGTCAGCGCGAGGCGGCACACGCCGCCTTTCGGCGTCGCACCGATCTTCGCGACTTCCATCAGGCTGTCCCACAACCGCTTGCCGTCGACCTTGATCGACGTGTCGAAAGCTGCCCGTTTCACTGTTTCCGATACCGCGTTCATTCGTATCGCTCCTGTGGGGTCGGTAATGTCGTCAGCCCGGTCTGTGCCGGTGCGTGCAATGCCTGTTGCGGGGCACGCACGCCCATCCGCGGTGCATGTCCCGGTCGTTCGCGAAGTTCGTCCGGCGCATCCGGCGGGAAGTTTTCCGCTGCTTTCCGCCGCTCGTCGAATCCTGTCCGATTGGACAGGTTTTAGACGATCAAAATGTCCAAGGCAATGTCTTTCTTGCGAGACTAGACGGAGCGAGAAACGTGCCATCGCAACGCAGCATCGCGATGGATGCGCGGTATCAGCATGCGTGCGTTCGATGCGGATCAGCGGCTAGAATGAAGCCCAACGCGGCATGCCTGCCGCGCGAGGGCAACGATGAGACATGACGAGGCGGCAACCGAAGCGACCGACAGCGACGAAACGCGCGCGCCTTTGCGGCGACGCAAGGCGCACATCCGCGAGTCCAACGAAGCGCATCTGCTCGCCTGTGCGGAGGCCGTGTTCGCGGAGCGCGGGCTCGACGGCGCGAGCACCGCGATGATCGCGGAGCGCGCCGGCCTGCCGAAAGCGAACCTGCATTACTACTTCCCGACGAAGCTCGCGCTGTACCGCCGCGTGCTCGACGACCTGTTCGAGGACTGGCATCGCGCGGCCGGCTCGTTCGAGGCCGGCGACGATCCGGTGCAAGCGATCGGCGGCTACGTGCGCGCGAAGATGGCGCTGTCGCGGCGGCGCCCGCTCGGCTCGAAGGTCTGGGCCAACGAGATCATCCACGGCGCGGAGCACATGCAGGACATCCTGTCGCAACGCGTGAAGCCGTGGTTCGACACACGCGTGAAGGTGATCGACGGCTGGATCGCGCGCGGGCTGCTCGCGCCGATCGACGCGCATGCGCTGATGTACCTGATCTGGGCGACCACGCAGCACTATGCGGATTTCGATGCGCAGATCCGCGCGCTGAGCGGCAAGCGCGCGTTCACGCAGAAGGCGTTCGACGAGAAGACCGAACAGGTCGTGCAGTTCGTGATTCGCGCATGCGGCGCGGTGTCGCCACACGCGAAACCGTAGCGCGGCAACGCGATCCACCAAAAGCAGAACGGGTATCGCGCAGGGGTGTCCTGCGCGATACCCGTCGCCCGCGCCGCAGCGTGCGTGCGATGCGTTACGCGATGCGCTCGATCGCGATGGCCGTCGCCTCGCCGCCGCCGATGCACAGCGATGCGATGCCGCGCTTCAGGCCATACGTCTCCAGCGCGGCCAGCAGCGTCACCATCACGCGTGCCCCCGATGCACCGATCGGATGCCCGAGTGCGCACGCGCCGCCATGCACGTTGACCTTCTCGTGCGGCAGGTCGAGATCGCGCATCGCGGCCATCGGCACCACCGCGAACGCTTCATTGATCTCGAACAGATCAACGTCGCGCAGGTTCCAGCCGGTTTTCTCCGACAGCTTGCGCAGCGCGCCGATCGGCGCGGTCGCGAACAGGCCCGGCTTGTCCGCATAAGTCGAATGCCCGACGATCACGGCCTTCGGCGTGAGGCCGAGGCGCTCGGCTTCCGAGCGGCGCATCATCACCAGCGCGGCCGCACCGTCCGAGATCGACGATGCGTTCGCGGCCGTTACCGTGCCGCCGTCGCGGAACGCCGGCTTCAGCGTCGGGATCTTGTCGAGCTTCGCGTTGCCCGGCTGCTCGTCGATCGACACGACGGCTTCGGTCTTGCCGGCCTTCACGGTCACCGGCGCGATCTCCGACACGAAATGCCCTTCGGCGATCGCGCGTTGCGCGCGCGTCAGCGATGCGATCGCGAACGCATCCTGCGCCTCGCGCGTGAACTGGTACGCCTGCGCGCAATCCTCGGCGAACGTGCCCATCAGGCGGCCCTTTTCATACGCGTCCTCGAGCCCGTCGAGGAACATGTGGTCGAGCACCTGGCCGTGACCCATCCGCATCCCCGCACGCGCCTTCGGCAGCAGGTACGGCGCATTCGTCATGCTCTCCATCCCGCCCGCGACGGCCACGCCGGCCGAGCCCGCCAGCAGCAGGTCGTGCACGAACATCGCCGCCTTCATCCCGGAGCCGCACATCTTGTTGACCGTGGTCGCACCCGCCGCGAGCGGCAGCCCGGCCTTCAGCGCGGCCTGCCGCGCCGGCGCCTGGCCCTGGCCGGCCGGCAGCACGCAGCCGAACACGATTTCATCGATACGCTCGGCCGGCACGTTCGCGCGCTCGAGCGCCGCGCGAATGGCGACCGCGCCAAGGTCGCTCGCGCTGGCCGCCGCCAGATCGCCCTGAAAACCACCCATCGGCGTACGCGCCGTGCCAACGATTACGATCGGATCCTGAGTCGTCATGATTCGCTTCCTCCTTCTTCCAGTTTCAGCGCGGTGCCATGCGCAACGCGCCATCGAGACGGATGACTTCGCCGTTCAGCATCGTGTTCTCGGCGATGTGGCGCACCAGCGCCGCAAATTCTTCCGGGCGGCCGAGCCGCGGCGGGAACGGCACGCTCTTGCCGAGCGCATCCTGCACGTCCTGCGGCATGCCGGCCATCATCGGCGTCGCGAAGATGCCCGGCGCGACCGTCACGACGCGAATGCCGAACCGCGCGAGTTCCCGCGCGATCGGCAGCGTCATGCCTGCCACGCCGCTCTTCGACGCCGCATACGCGGCCTGCCCGATCTGCCCGTCGAACGCCGCGACCGACGCCGTATTGATAATCACACCGCGCTCGCCTTCCGCATCGGCGTCCTGCTTCGACATCGCGTCGGCGGCCAGCCGGATCATGTTGAACGTGCCGACGAGATTGATCGACACCGCCCGCGCGAAGCGATCGAGCGAGTGCGGGCCGTCGCGGCCGACGACCTTCTCGCCCGGCGCGACGCCCGCGCAGTTGACCAGCGCGTCGATGCGGCCGAACGCGTCGCGCGCGGCGGCGACGGCCGCCTGCCCGTCGGCTTCGCTCGTCACGTCGGTCTTCACGAAGCGCGCGGCCGCGCCGAGTTCGTGCGCGAGGCCCGCGCCCGCATCGGCGTTCACGTCCAGCAGCACCACGTTGCCGCCTTGCGCGACCACCATGCGCGCCACCGCGGCGCCAAGGCCCGACCCGGCGCCCGTAATCAGAAAAACGCGATCCTTGATATTCATTCGCAGTCCATATTCAGGGTTGAGCAGCCTTCTCGGCTTCCATCTTGCGCAACACGAAGCGCTGGATCTTGCCGCTCGGGGTTTTCGGCAGCGCGTCGACGAAGTCGATCGCGCGAGGATAGGCGTGGGCGGACAGCCGCCGCTTCACATGCAGGCTCAGCTCCTCCGCCAGCGCCGGCGTGCCGTCGAAGCCTTTCGACAGCACGACGAACGCCTTCACGATCTCCGTGCGCTCCGGATCGGGCACGCCGATGACGGCGGCCTCGCTGACGGCCGGATGCTCGATCAGCGCGCTCTCCACGTCGAACGGACCGATCCGGTAGCCGGACGACGTGATCACGTCGTCCGCGCGGCCGATGAAGCTCACGGTGCCGTCCGGCTCCAGTTCGACGTTGTCGCCGGTCCGGTAGTAGCCGCCCGCGATCGCGGGCGTGTCCTGCTGCCAGTACCCGTGGAACCACAGCAGCGGCGAGCGCGCGATGTCGATCGCGAGGTTGCCGGGCTCGCCCGGGCCGAGTTCGCGGCTTGCGTCGTCGAGCACCGCGACGCGATAGCCGGGCATCGCGAGGCCGGCCGAACCGGCGTGCACGACGTGCGCGAGGCCGTGATGGTTGTTCACGACCATCCCGAGTTCGGTCTGGCCGTAGTGATCGTAGATCGGCGCGTCGAGCGCCGCGTCGAACCAGCGCACGACTTCCGGATTCAGCGGTTCGCCCGCACTGCTGACCACGCGCAGCTTGCCCTTCACGCGCGCCGCCGCTTCCGTCCCGGCCGCCATCAGCATCCGGTACGCGGTCGGCGAGCCGGCGAGGCTCGTGATCCCGAGCCGTTCGATCACGTCGTACGTGCTGTCGACCGTGAAGCCGCCTTCATGGAGCGTCGTCGCGTGGCCGAGCAGCAGCGGGCCCGTGATCGCGTAATAGAGGCCGTACGCCCAGCCCGGATCGGCGATGTTCCAGAACCGGTCGCCTTCGCGCAGGTCGACCGCGTCACGCATGTACGCACCGAACGCGAGCAGCGCGCGCAGCGGCACCGGCACGCCCTTCGGCAAGCCCGTCGTGCCCGACGTCGACATCATCATGAACAGGTCCGTGCCCTTGCGCAGCACCGGTTCGAACGCGTCGGACCGCGCGTCGAGCGCCGCGCGGAAATCGATGTCGCGTTCCGGCAGCGTATCGCCTGGCTCGCGCACCGTCGCAACGGGCGGGCAATCGGCGATCTCGTCGAGCTTGGCGCGATTCGCGACGTTGGTCACGATCAGCCGCGCATCGCTCATGCGCAGCCGGTGCTCGATCGCCTTCGGGCCGAACGCGGTGAACAGCGGCTGGTAGACGGCGCCCGCGCGCCACGTGCCGAGGATTGTCGCGACCAGCTCGGGCGTGCGCGGCAACAGGCCGGCCACCACGTCGCCCGGCTTCACGCCCTGCGCGACGAGCAGGTTCGCGACGCGTGCCGACAGCGCCTGCATCTGCGCGAACGTGAAGCGGCGGTGCTGCCCGCCGGCGTCGATCCAGTCGAGCGCGATCGCGTCCGCCGATGCGTGCCGGTCGCAGCATTCGACGCACGCGTTCAGGCCGCGCTCCAGGTCGCCGTGCAGTTGCGTCGCGGCGGTCTCGATACTGAACCGGGCCACGGCGTCGGCGTAGGCCGGCACCGCCCGGGCGGTTGCTCCATCAGGCATGCGTGTCTCCTGTGCGTTATGGCCGCCGGCGAGCCTGGGGCGCGACGGGGCATACATCGATAGTAGACAGCCCGTACATTGCAATCAATGACAAACAGAATCTAGAATCGTGATCGCTTTTGCCATGTCGGGAGGACGCAGGAAAATGGGGCCGCAGATGATTTCGCCTGATTTCGTCGACGATGCGCTCGCGTGCCTGCGCCGGCAGCACATCCCGACGGAGCCCGTGCTGCGCGCCGCCGGCCTGCCGGACGCCGTGCACGAGCCCGTCACGCCGCAACAGTACGGCCGGCTGTGGCTCGCGATCGCCAGCGCGCTCGACGACGAATTCTTCGGGCTTGCGGCGCGCCCGATGCGGCACGGCAGCTTCACGCTGCTATGCCACGCGGTGCTGCACGCCGGCACGCTCGAAAAGGCGCTGCGGCGGGCGCTGCAGTTCCTGCGCGTGGTGCTCGACGAGCCGCACGGCGAGCTCGTCGTGGCCGACGGGCAGGCGCAGATCGTGCTGACGCAGTCGGGCACGCCGTACCCGGCCTTCGCGTACCGGACGTTCTGGCTGATCCTGCTTGGCGTCGCGTGCTGGCTGACCGGCCGGCGCATCCCGCTGCAGCGCATCGATTTCGCGTGCCCGAGCCCCGACCAGCGCAGCGACTATCACCAGTTCTTCGGCGTACCCGTGCATTTCGACCGGCCCGACAGCCGGCTCGCGTTCAACGCCGCGTACCTCGCGCTGCCGACGATCCGCTCCGAGCAGGCGCTGAAAACCTTCCTGCGCGGCGCGCCCGGCAACCTGCTCGTCCGCTACCGGCACGATACGGGCTGGGTCGCGAGGACGCGCGCACACCTGAAGACGCTGCCCGCCGCCGAGTGGCCCGATTTCGATACGCTGGCCGTGCGCCTCGGTACGACGCCCGCGACGCTGCGGCGGCGTTTGCGCAGCGAAGGCCAAAGCTTCGCGGCGATCAAGGACGAGCTGCGCGGCGCGCTGGCCCAGTCGCTGTTGCGCGGGCACGCGCTCAGTGTCGCGGAGATCGCGGCCGAGCTCGGCTTCACCGAGCCGAGCGCGTTCCATCGTGCGTTCCGGAAATGGACCGGCACGAGCCCCGGTGCGTTCCGGCGTGACGTGGATGCGGCAAAGCCGGAGCCTGGAACCGCAAGCGGATGATGCGGCCGGCGATCGCCGCCATGCGTACCGGCGGATGGAGAAATCCCGTCACGCGACGCTGATACGATGCGAACTGCCGGCTGCCGTTCCTTGTCCGTGAACGACGGCCCACACCCGACAAACCCCCATCGCTCCCGCTCCGATGCAAGCAATCGTCTTTTCCGACACCGAACTGGCCGACCTGCGTGCGCACGGCATCGTGCTGTTTGCGGACCGCGTGATCTTCGACGCGCAGCCGCCGATGCCGGCCGACCAGATCGCCGCCGTGCAGGCCTGCTGTCACGGCGAGCTTCCGCACGCGCTGCTCGACCTGTGGCGCGCAACGGCCGGCGGCAGCCTCGACTACGACCTGACGCTGGAGATGAACGGTCATATCGAAGGGATCAGCTGGGGCGAACTGTTCTACAACGGCAGCAACGGCTACCGCGACCTGCAGGGCTGGATCGACCACGAGCTCGAACTGGCCGAGGAAGCCGCCGAAGAGGGCTCACCCCCCTGGAGCGGCAGGCTCGATGCGCTGCCGTTCGGCGGATTCGAGTATTGCGACCGGATCTACATCGTGACGGAACCCGGCGCCAGGGACTGCGGCCATGTGCTCGCGTGGAAGCAGGGACTGCCGCCCGCGTGGCGTGGCGCGATGCACGAGGACGGCCTCGCGACGATCGCACCCGACCTGTACGCGGCATTCGGCGCGCTGCGGCTCCATGCGGATCCGCTTGAACCCGGCGGCGAAAGCGGCACCGGTGAAATGTTGCTCGAGTATGTCGACGAACGCCGGACCGAGCATGGCCTGTCGGCGCCGCTGGCGGACAAGCTGATCGCGTTCTATCGCCAGGCCGTGATCGACTGGCGCACGCCGCTCGCCGACGGCACACTCGCCGCGCAGCCGGTGCTCGCGCGTCACGCACTGCGACATGCGATCGACCACGACGACGCGGCACTCACCGCGCAACTGGCGCCGATCGTCGTGGATCTCGGCACGGCGCTCGCCGGCAGCTCGATCGCAACCGACTATGCGCTGCGGCGCGAGAAGTTTGCCGCCGCCACCGCGTTGCTCGAATCCGGCGCACCGGTCGCGCCGGATTCGCTGGCGTCCGTGTCCGGCGACGTGCCTGCCGCGCTGATGCGCGCGCTGCTCGACGCCGGCGTGCAGCCAGATGCCGATGCGATGGCGCGCTGCGTCGCCGGCGGCGCCGCCGACAGCGCGCGCCTGATCGGCGCGGCCCTGTCGGCACAAGGCATCGATGCGGCTTGCGCCTGCCGCACGGCGAGCGCGACGCTGCTGCGCAAGCTCACGGCCGACATCGGCCAGGTCCGCACCGGCAAGCTCAGTCACCATCTCGGGCTCGACGGACTCGAAGCCCGCGCCGAACGTCTGCGCGCATTCGAGCCGTGACATGGCGCGGGCGTCGTCGCTACGCCGCGCGGCCCAGCGGGAGATTCCGCCGACGCTCGCGGCGACACCGTGCAGCGCGCCGCAAGGCCAGGCTTTATCCGTAGGCGCCATGTCCGGAACGCGTTGCTTGCTGCCGTTGCTCGCGGATATGAGCGGAACCACGAACCTTCAGAGATGATGCGAGGCCCTGAAATGGATGCAATCCGTACAGTCATCGAACCCTGCGAAGCCGCGCTTCGGGCCGCGATGCTGGCCAATGATGTGAAAGCGCTCGATGCGTTGCTGGACGACGATCTGGTGTTCACCGTTCCGACCGGCCAGGTCATCTCGAAGGACGACGATCTGTCCGCGCACCGCGCGAACCTTCTGTGCCTCGACAGACTCGACGTCCACGAAATGCACGCGTGCGCGATCGGCGAGATGATCCTCACGACGACGAAGGCGACGCTCGCCGGCCGTTTCGACGGCGCGGCATTCGACGGCACGTTTGCCTATACGCGCCTGTGGCGTCGATCGGGCGCCGGCTGGCGCGTCGTCGCCGGGCATGCATCGCAGGTCATGTAACCGCCACGCCGAGCGTGCACCCATTTCCGGCGCTCCAATGCAAAAACCCCCGCCTTTCGGGCGGGGGTTTCTGGCTTAGGGAGCCTGACGATTACCTACTTTCACACGGGAATCCGCACTATCATCGGCGTAGAGTCGTTTCACGGTCCTGTTCGGGATGGGAAGGGGTGGGACCGACTCGCTATGGTCATCAGGCAAAGAGGGTTGTTGTGCTGGCTTCGCAGCACAACCAATCTTGGAAGAAGCAGTAATTTAGGTTGTGTGTATCACACACGAGAATCCAACCTGTCGCCTGGATCGCGGCCAGTGCTTTCGCACGGCGCCGATCAACAAGGCAGACTTGTTATAGGATCAAGCCTTACGGGCAATTAGTATCAGTTAGCTGAACGCATTACTGCGCTTACACACCTGACCTATCAACGTCCTGGTCTCGAACGACCCTTCAAGGGGATCTAGTCCCCAGGGATATCTCATCTTAAGGCGAGTTTCCCGCTTAGATGCTTTCAGCGGTTATCTCTTCCGAACATAGCTACCCGGCGATGCCACTGGCGTGAC
>NZ_MDEQ02000042.1 GCF_001883705.2 Burkholderia catarinensis | reverse complement strand
GCGTGGAATTACTTCATGTCGGTGAAGAACCCGACGAACACGAAATTCAAGGACCAGTTCGCCGCGTGGGTGAAGGCGAACAACCTGCCGGGCGGCGCGAAGCGCGTGACCAACGACCCGATGGAAGCGACCTACGTGGGCATCCATATGTGGAAGCAAGCGGTCGAGAAAGCGAAGAGCACCGACGTCGACAAGGTGCGCGTCGCGATGATCGGCCAGACCGTCGCCGCGCCGTCGGGCTTCACGCTCGCGATGGACGGCAACCATCACCTGCACAAGCCGGTGATGATCGGCGAGATCCGCGGTGACGGGCAGTTCAACGTCGTGTGGAAGACGAAGACCGCGGTGCGCGCGCAGCCTTGGAGCCCTTACATCCAGGGTAATGCGGGCAAGCCCGATGTGGTCAGCTCGATCGGCGACTTCCTGCGCCGCCGTCGCGCAGCGATGGCCTAAATCGATGTATCGAGGTCCGATGCACTCTTCGGACCTCGCCAACCGTGGAATTCCGGATCTATTCATGACTCTGCGCCCATTCATGCGAATGCTGCTAGCTTGCGCGGCATTGGCAATTGGCAGTCCCGCCGCGTTCGCCATTGATGCCGCCGATACGGTCGCGCTGGCCGGCGACGACTTCGACGCGAAACTTGCGGCGATCGATCACCTCGCCGCGGCCAGTGACAACTCCTCGGTCGCCCTACTGCATGCACTCGCCGACGGCACCACGCTCGCCACCGACGACGGAAAGCTGCTGCTGCAGGCCGACGACGGCAGCACCAAGGACTCCCTGTCGGGCGCCGCCATCAAGCCCGGCGACGCGCAGCCCGTCACGCTCAACAACCTCCTGCGCAGCAAGATCGCCAACGCACTGTCTGGCCTCGATCTGGCCTCGCCCGACCTCGCCACGCGCACGGCCGCCGTCGATGCGCTGCTGAAGAACCCCGATGCGTCGCTCAAGCCGCTGATTGACAAGGCGCGCGCGAAGGAAAGCGATGCGACGCTCAAGCGCCGGCTCGACGCGCTGTGGGCGATTGCCGCGCTGCACGATGCTGATCCGGCGAAGCGTCTCGAAGCGGTGCAGGTCGTCGCCGCGCGTCACGACCTCGACATGATCGAGCAGTTGCGTCCGCTCGTCGCAATGAACGCCGACGGCAGCTACGCAGAACCCGACGCGCGCGTGCGCGGCGCCGCGCAGCAAGGGCTCGATGCGCTGCACGCGTTGCAGCGCCGCGGCGAGATCGCGGGCACGCTGTTCGCGGGCCTTTCGCTCGGCAGTGTGCTGCTTCTTGCCGCGCTCGGCCTGGCCATCACCTACGGCCTAATCGGCGTGATCAACATGGCGCATGGCGAATTCCTAATGATCGGCGCGTACGCGACCTACGTCGTACAGACGCTCATGCAGCGTTTCGCGCCGGCCGCGTTCGACTGGTATCCGCTCATCGCGGTGCCCGCGTCGTTCGCGGCGGCGGCGCTCGTCGGCATCGTGCTCGAGCGGCTCGTGCTGCGGCATCTGTACGGTCGTCCGCTCGAGACGCTGCTTGCGACGTTCGGCGTCAGCCTGATCCTGATCCAGGCGACGCGGACGGTGTTCGGCGCGCAGAACGTGCAAGTTGTGAATCCGTCGTGGATGAGCGGCGGCGTGGCCGTGATGCAGAACCTGATTCTGCCGTATAACCGGCTCGTGATCCTCGCGTTCGCGCTCGCGGTGGTCGGCATCGCATGGGCCGTGCTGACGAAGACGCGGCTCGGCCTGTTCGTGCGCGCGGTCACGCAGAACCGGCGGATGGCCGCATGCGTCGGCGTGAAGACCGCGCGCGTCGACGCGTATGCGTTCGCGTTCGGCGCCGGCATCGCGGGCCTCGGCGGTTGCGCGCTGTCGCAGATCGGCAACGTCGGCCCCGACCTCGGCCAGAACTACATCATCGATTCCTTCATGGCGGTGGTGCTGGGCGGCGTCGGCCAGATCGCCGGCACGGTGGTGGGCGGCTTCGGCCTGGGCCTCGTAAGCAAGGCGATCGAACCGTTCTGGGGCGCCGTGCTCGCCAAGATCGCGGTGCTGGTGATGATCGTCCTCTTCATCCAGAAGCGTCCACAGGGCATGTTCGCCCTGAAGGGCCGCAGCGCGGAGGCCTGAACCATGACCTTGATCGCCTCCTCCCTCTCGATAGCGCCGGCCACGGTGCCCGTGCCCGCAGCCGGTACACCCGACTTCGCGCTGGGCCTGCCGCCGCGCGCCGCGTTGCTGTCGCGCAGGGCATGGTTCGCCCTGCTCGCGCTGTGCCTGGCGATCGGCATCGGCGTGCCGCTCACGGCGCTGGTAGTGCCCGAGTCAAGCGCCTTCCACCTGTCCGCTTATGCGATGACAATCGCCGGCAAGTTCATGTGCTACGCGATCGGCGGGCTCGCGCTCGACCTCGTATGGGGCTACTGCGGGATCCTGAGCCTTGGCCACGGCCTGTTTTTCGCGCTCGGAGGCTACGCGATCGGCATGTACCTGATGCGCGAGATCGGCCACGACGGCGTTTACGGCAGCAACCTGCCCGACTTCATGGTGTTCCTGAACTGGAAGTCGCTGCCCTGGTACTGGAGCGGGTCCGACCACTTGCCGGTCGCGATCGCGCTGGTGGTGCTGGTGCCGGCCGTGGTCGCCTGGGTGTTCGGCTTCTTCACCTTCCGCTCGCGCGTGAAGGGCGTCTACCTGTCGATCATCACCCAGGCCATGACCTTCGCGGTGATGCTGCTGTTCTATCGCAACGAGAGCGGCTTCGGCGGCAACAACGGCTTCACCGACTTCAAGCGCATCGCCGGCTACACCATCACCTCGCCCGGCATGCGCACCGTGCTGCTGCTGATGAGCTTCGCCACTCTAGTGCTGGCCTTCATCGCCGCGCGCGCCCTCGTCACCTCGAAGCTGGGCCGCGTCGTCACCGCCGTGCGCGACGGAGAAACGCGCCTGATGTTCCTCGGCTACAGCCCACTCGCCTACAAGCTGTTCATCTGGACCGTGTCGGCGGTGCTGTGCGGCATCGCCGGCGCGCTCTACGTCCCGCAGGTCGGCATCATCAACCCCAGCGAAATGTCACCGGGCAACTCGATCGAGATGGCGATCTGGGTGGCGGTGGGCGGGCGCGGCACGCTGATCGGGCCGATCGTCGGCGCGTTCGCAGTGAACGGCGCGAAGAGCTTCTTCACCGCCTACTTCGCCGAATACTGGCTGTTCTTCCTTGGCCTGATCTTCGTGCTGGTGCCGCTACTGATGCCGCGCGGCATCGTCGGCCTGGTCGAATCCTTAATGAAACGTGGAGCACGTTAATGAGCGTCACCAGTGCTACTGATCGTACCGATGACTTAACCGTCAGCGGCGTTGCTTCGATGGCACGCGTGGTCGAACCCGGCGTAATCGACACCTCGCACGGCACGATCCTCTATCTGGAGGACATCGAAGTAAGCTTTGACGGCTTTCGCGCGCTGCGCAAGCTCTCGTTGTCGATCGACGCGGACGAACTGCGCTGCGTGATCGGCCCGAACGGCGCCGGCAAGACCACCATGATGGACGTCATCACCGGCAAGACCCGGCCCGATGCGGGCAAGGTGTTCCTCGGCCAGACCCTCGACCTGTCGCGCATGAGCGAGCCCGAGATCGCGCGCACCGGCATCGGCCGCAAGTTCCAAAAGCCGACCGTGTTCGAGGCGCATCCGGTGTGGGAAAACCTCGAGCTGGCGATGAAGACCGACAAGGGCTGGCTGGCCTCGCTGCGCGCGCGGCTCAACCGCTCGGCGCAGCGCCGCATCGAGGAGACGCTCGAGCTGATCAATCTCGAAGGCAGCGCCTACCGGCTCGCCGGCGAGCTCTCGCACGGCCAGAAGCAGCGGCTCGAGATCGGCATGCTGCTGATGCAGCAGCCGGCCCTGCTGCTGCTAGACGAACCCGCCGCCGGGATGACCGATCACGAGACCATGGAACTCGCGCAGCTGCTGAACACGCTGCGCGGCACCTGCTCAATGATGGTGGTCGAGCACGACATGGAATTCGTCGCCGCGCTGGCCGGCGTGACCGGCTGCGTGACCGTGATGGCCGAAGGCGCCGTGCTCACGGAAGGCACGCTCGATCAGGTCAAGCGCGATGAGGCTGTGATCGAGTCCTACCTCGGACGTTGATGGACCCTGAAGGACGCATTTGCAATGCTTAATATTGATTCCCTGAACCAGTTCTATGGTGGCAGCCATATCCTGCGCAACATCAGCCTGAGCGCCGAGGAGGGCAGGCTGACCGTGCTGCTCGGCCGCAACGGCGTGGGCAAGACCACCCTGCTGCGCTGCCTGATGGGCGTGGTCGCCGCGAAGAACGGCCAGATCGCCTGGCGCGGCAAGCCGCTCAACGCGCTTGCGCCGCATGCGCGTGTTGCCGCCGGGCTCGCCTACGTGCCGCAAGGCCGCGATATCTTTCCGCGCCTGACTGTCGAGGAGAACCTACTGGTGGGCGCAGCGAGCCGCAAGGCGCCTTCGAAGGTGCCGGACCGCATCTACGAGCTGTTCCCGGTGCTGCGCGAAATGCGCACGCGGCGCGGCGGCGACCTGTCGGGCGGCCAGCAGCAGCAGCTCGCGATCGGCCGCGCGCTGATGAGCGAGCCGCAACTGCTGATCCTCGACGAGCCGACCGAGGGCATCCAGCCCTCGATCATCCAGGACATCGGCCGCACGCTCCGGCAGCTGGTCGACGAGACGAAGATGACGGTGCTGCTGGTCGAGCAGTATTACGATTTCGCCCGCTCGATCGCCGACCATTACTGGGTCATGAGCCGCGGCGAAATCGTCGCTGGCGGCGCCGCCAGCGAAATGGAGGCAAACGGCGTGCGCGGGCTGATCACTGTGTAATTTCCGATCCCCTGTCCGCTCGCATCGACAGATGCCACGAAGCATGCTGAAAGACGCGACGGACAGGTTGGGTACTGTTCAATGACCGCGCACGGTACCAAACAGATTCACGATCGAAATGCCAACGATGATCATAAAAATACCGCCTATTGACGCAAGGTTCGGCATTTGTTGATACCGGACTGCAGCAACGATCGTTATCAGCGTAATCCCCAGACCGGACCAGGCCGACGAGATCAACGACATGGGCAAACCCTGTTGCGCATTGGCAAGGCAAGTGATCGCCACGCCATAGCCCAATACAACAAGCACAAGCGGCCAAGGTTTGCTAAAACCCTCGCTTTCCTTGAGTGCGAGCGTGGCCGTGGCTTCGGCGACAATTCCTAGCACAAGGATGAAATACGCGGACATGGCAGAACTCCGTTCGTTTGGCGCAGGCAAATACTCAGCGGCCTACGTCGACGATCTCGTCGGCATAAAAGCCATTGAATCGCGCTCGCAGCGACACCGAATATGCGCCGACCGACTGAAACTCCAACCAGTCTCCTTCGTTGATATCGGCTGGCAGCTGATAGGGAAACGCGAGCCGGTCCATGCTGTCGCAAGTCGGACCGAACAGTTGGAACGACGCTTGTTCGCTGCCTCCATACGGTTCGCCATGGCGCCACGCACGCAACGGAAACTGCAACCATTGCTGCGCGGACAACAAGCCACCGAAGATGCCTGCGCCGCAGAACACATCTGAGCCGCGCCTGAGCAGCACACGCGCAAACAGCGACATGCCCCCGTAGACGAGCGACCGCCCGGCCTCGCAGATCAGATCGAGTTGCTGCAGGGCGGACGAAGCCTCGACCCGCGCGTTGATCGACGCGAGCAACGCTGTCGTATCGCCGCGACTATTCAGATAGACGCCGGGAAAACCACCACCGACATCCAGGCTGCGGATGCGAGCCCCCACGCCGTCGATGATGCGCTCGGCGTCCTGCAGCGCAGTCAGATAGGGAGCAGGCTCGACAGCCTGCGAGCCGACATGGAACGACAGCCCGACACCCCAGCGCGTCGACGCGCCGATCGTCTCGGCGAGCGCCGCCGCGTCGCCCACGGCCGCGCCGTACTTCCCCCGCAAGTCGAACACCGCTCCGGATTCGGAGGGAGCGTAGCGGACGTACATCATGATCTCGTCGTCGGACGACGGCAGCACGTCACGAACCTTGCGCAGTTCGGTCTCGCTGTCCACCACGAACGAGCGCACCCCGTGGTTTCGATAAGCGACATCGATCGCATGGCGCGACTTTGCCGGATTCATCAGATATTGCGTCGCGCCGGGCACCGTCTGCGCAACCTGCGTGACCTCCTCCAATGAAGCGACGTCGAAGTGCGTGATGCCGCCGCGCGCGAGCGCGTCGAGCACCTCCGGCAGCGGGTTCGCCTTGACCGCGTACAGGACTCTGCCGGCGAACCGCTCGCCGAAGTGCCGAGCGTTTTGGGTGATCCACTCCCGATCGATCGTATAGAAGGTATCGGGAGCATCCGTGCTGAAGTATTTGCCGAGATTCATCGCGCTTGTCCAATGAAGTGAAATTAAATTAGCAGCAAGCTTCATGCCATTTTGAATTTTCCAAATCAACATTAAATCAAGCTAGCATCTCGCTCTTGTGCACAAGATGAAATCCCAGAATGAGTGCAAAATCTTCTTGATTGCCAACAATGCGTGCAACCTCGCACATGCTTGGTGCCATGTTTCGGATCGATACCTCATCATGGAATTTTCAATTATCGCGCCGAAGCTTTGCGGTGAGCATCGCTTCCATCGCGCAGACGAGATCGGTTAATCAAACAGGAAGTTTTGCTAACCACATGAATTTTTAACGAATTTCAGTTGTGTCGGGTGCATCCCGCCGGCCGGATCGCGCTCCTGAATGGCACCCTCCGGACGGGAACACGCGGTGAATCGCCATTGTCTGGCACATCGTTTGCTTTGAATTATTTCGATCGCGACGGACAATGCCTTATACGATTCGTCGCCAGCGCGAACCTTGAGAGATCTAAAATGAGCAAAAACAATTTTCACCGCTGCCCCAACGCGACCCAACCGTTCTTCACCTCGCCTCACCATCCCCCGACTCCCGCATCGATTGAATAAGGCGAAGTTTCTTCGCATTCAGCCGTTCGGCCCGCGTTTCGCGTTCGGCCGCTGCTAATCTATTGACCCGACGATATTCAGGTTATGGACTATTCTGCTTTTCATTCCAGAAATGCCGAGGCATTTCTTGATTCGCGAAAGTTATCGTTCGCGTCACTAGAATCCGTCGCAAAACTCCAATACAGTGAGGTGAAATGCACGCTTGTCACCAGTTCGCCGGTGCATGGCGTCGCCAATGCTGCAAGCGATATCGACCTGATCTGCATTACCACCGATGACGACGATCGCGGCGCCATGGCCTCGCAGATCTATCACGACGGACAGCACCTCGAAACCGTGGCGTTCGCAGCGGATGACGTCGAAACCGCGATGCGCGCCCTTGCCGATTACTGCGCGGCAAGCCCGTTCGACACCTTGCAGGCCTATCGGCGCTGGGATGTCACGCAGGCCGTTTCGCGCAAGTATCTGGAGCGAATCGTGAGCGGCGTGGCAACCGACCGTGGCGTGCCCTACCTGGGCTGGCACACGGCGCTCGGCGGCATGTGGGCGGTTGCCGCCTTCGATGCCTTCCGCCAATCCGCTGGCTTTGCGCTGCTCGCACTGCGTTGCGGCGAGAGACGTGGCGGCGGTGCCTATGCCGCCAACGCGCTGCTCCACCTGATGAACGCCATGCTATCCCGGCGCGGCTGGACGGTATCGAACAAGAAGTGGACCCGGCTGCGCTGGCACCGCGCGGTTGGATCTCTGCTCGCCGGTGACGACCAGGCCTGTATTGACGCCATCGACGCGCTGTGGCGCAGCTCCGGCCCGGCGTGCGCGGCTGGGCTGGACGAGGCGGACGCGGCGCGGCTGGTCGCGCTGGTCGAGCTTGCCGATGCCGATTTCGGTTTCGACAAAGCCTACGCGGCGCTGAGCCCCACGGTGCGCCAGCCGGACCGGGCACCGTTCCTCCCGGGCAGCCACGTCGTGTTGAGACAGGACGGCCGGGCCGCCCTGCTGCCGGGCTTCGAGCCGCCCACATCGCTCACGGCACAGGCACGCGATCTCGCTACGGTTTCGCCCGAGCTGGCCCGGCATCTGCTGGTGGGAGCTCGCGCGGGCGTGATCGGTTTTTCACTGACGGACTCCCTTTCCTGAGTGGATCGACATGACTGCGACGACCCATACCTCCCTGCCGATCCACTGGTTTCCGAAGCTGGCCGCCGGCCAGGTCCGCAACGGCGCGGCCCTGGCCGAAACGCTAGCATCGGTTGCCTGGCTGTTGATGACCGAACTGCAGGCCTACCTTGAGGATCTTGAGGGCGCAGCGGACACGACCGACGTGGTGGACGTGCTGCGCATCAAGATCGCGGAGTTGCTGATCGACATGGACTACCGCCTGTCCGGCGCGATCCCGCCCGACGAGTTGCACGCGTTCGCGCTTTGCGCCGAGTACGGCCTGTCCGAGGTCGCGATGCTGCCCGGCGCCGAGGCCGTTTGTCGGCTCGGCGTCGGCGACGATGCGCATGGCGCGACGAGCGACCGCCACGCGGCGGCGCTGATCGCGAAGCTGGAGGCCGCACTGGAGGCGTTTCCGGGCGAACTGTTCAACCCGCTGTTGCCGGGCACCCAGGGGCAGGTGCTTCGCACCTTGCGCGCCTGGGACAAGCTGTGTCGGCTCACGAGCCAGGACGCGTCCTTCCTCGCACCGCTGATGAGGTCGCTATGAACGCGCACGCCGATTTCGCCCGCTCCGCCGATCTCAAGCGCAAGACCTCGTTCACCGAGCGCTACGGCGCACTGTTCGGCCGCGAACAGGGACTGATGCTGCGCATGGCCGGCCTGACCGCAGCCGAGCACTCGGCCGCCGGCGCCTGGATCACGGACGACACCGGGCGTCGCTGGCTCGATTTCGGCTCGTTCGGACTGCATCTGCTCGGCCACCGTCACCCGGCGGTAGTCGAAGCGCTCGGCACGCAACTCGGCCGGCTCGGCCTGTCTAGCCGCATTCTCGCGAACGAGCAGGCAATCCGCGCGGGAGAAGCTCTGGTCGCTGGCGTCGGCCGCCCTGGCAACGGCGTGCTATTCGCGAACAGCGGCTCCGAGGCGATCGAGGCCGCGCTGAAGCTGGTGCGAATGCAAACCGGCAGGCGCAAGATCCTGGCCTTCACCCACGCGTACCACGGCCGCACCGCCGGCGCGCTCGCGATCAGCTATGGCTACCGTGGCCACGACGCATTGATGCATCGCGAGGATGCCGTGTTCGTCGACGCAGGCGATCTCGACGCCGCGCGCGCCGCACTCGAGCAAGGCGATATCGCGGCCGCGATCTGCGAGCCGGTGCAGGGCGAAGGCGGCATCCGGCCAGTGGACGCCGGCTTTCTCGCCTCCCTAGCGGCGCTGTGCCGGCGGCACGATACCTTCGTGATCCACGACGAGATTCAGTCGGGCCTGGGCCGCACGGGGGCGCTGTGCTGTGGCTCGCCGACCGACATCGTGGTGTTCGGCAAGACGCTCGGCGGCGGCCTGTTTCCGGTGGCGGCCGCTGTCTACGACACGAGCCGATTCGGCGCACCGGCTCGCGACCCGGTGGTGCATGCCTCGTCGTATGCAGGCAGTGCGCTGGCTGGCGCGGTCGTTCAAGCCGTGCTTTCCGTCGTCACCGGCCATGAATTCCTGGCCCGGGTCGGGCAGCTCGGCGCGCTGGCGCTCGGCATCCTGCGCGAGCGGCTGGCCGATTGCCCGGCCGTCGTCGATATCCGCGGCCGCGGGTTGATGCTCGGCATCGAATTCGACTCCAGCCGCCCCGTCGCGCAGACGCTGATCGAGGCGGCTCACCGCGACGTGCTGATCGCGTTCTGCCTTGGCGCGACCAACGTGCTGCGCGTGTATCCGAGCGCGCTCACCCCCCTCGACGATCTCGTGGCCGGCCTGCATCGCTTCTGCGATGCCGTCCAGGCTGCCGTCCGCGTGACCCATTCCTGACGGAGCGACGCATGCCTCAAGTTATCAACAGCGTGTTTCTCGGCCGCTTCGAACGCGCCGACGTGTGGCCGATCCTTTCCGATTTCGCTCGTTATCCCGACTTCATGCCGGACGTACTCGAGGTTCAGGTCCCGCCCGACGCAACCGGCGAAATGCACAGCACCTGGCGCGTGTTGCTCAACGGCAGCGAACTGACCTGGACCGAGGCGGACCGCCTAGTCGAGAACGAACGGATCGAATTCCGGCAGACCGACGGCGATCTCGAGATCTGGTACGGCGAATGGGTGCTCGTCGAACGAGACGATGGCCTGCACGTGGACCTGAACGTCACCTTCGACATCGGCATCCCCTCGCTCGCCGACGTGCTGCATCCGATCGGCGAACGCGCGATCCGCGCGAACAGCCAGCAGATGCTGGCCGGCATTCGCGATCGCCTCCATGCCCGGTATGCGGCCGCCCTCGATGCGCAGCGCTGAGATGGATACGCTGATCGTGACGGGCGCGAGCGGCGCGCTCGGACAACGCTTCGTGGGCGACTGGCTGCGCGCCCGCCCGGACGGCCGGGCGATCGTGCTGGTACGGTCCGACGCCGCGGCACGTGCCTGCGAATCCGTCTGGCCGCCGGCATGGCGCGGTTCGGTGAGCTTCGTTCGGGGCGACCTGCTCGACCCGGCGTCGATGCGCGACGCCGCCGCCTCGCTGGCGCCGGTCGATCACGCGGTCGCGGTCCATCTCGCGGCGGATGTCTCGTGGCACAAGTCCTTCGAGGAAATGCACGAGATGAACGTCGAGGGCACCCTGCGCTTCGCCGAGTTCGTCGAACGTGTCGCGCGCGAACGCCACTTCGTCTACGTATCGACCGCGTTCACGCGCCCGCACGACTGGGTCTATCGCAACGGCTACGAGGAAAGCAAGGCGGCCGGCGAACGGGCGCTGCGCGAGCGATTCGGATCGACGATGCCGGTCTCGGTGTTCAGTTGCAGCCTCGTCGTCGGCGACAGCATCGACGGCGCCATCGGCCGCTTCCATGGCCTGTATCCGCTGATCCGCTTTATCGCCTCGCTGGCACCGCCCTTTCTCGTCGGCAATCGCGCCGGCCTGATGGACATCGTGCCGATCGACTGGGTGGCAGGTGAGCTTGTGCAACTGGCGCGGCGCGGCGCGGCAGGAGCGGCGCCGTCGAATGTCGTCGCGGCGGCGGGAGATGCGCGTCTGTCCTACGAGCGGATCGTCAGGCTCATCGAGTCGCGCATCAACATCGCGCGTCTGGCCGCCGGCCTGCCGGCGCTCGCGCCGGTGCCGATCCTACGCATGCGGCAATGGGCGTTCCTCAAGCGTTCGCTGTCGACCTGGCGCCCGGAGGGCATTTCGACGGGCGACTTCCGCTACTTCGAGCGGCTGCTGCAGATCTATGGCGTTTATGCGGAAAGCGAGACCGTGTGCGCGCCGGAAAACACAACCTGTATCGCGCCTGCAGGCGAGGTGTTCCTGCCGCTCGCCGTCGATTACTGGCTGGCTCACGCGTCCGACGCCCAGGCCGGCCTGAAGCGTCAGGTAGCTGCTGGCATGATCTGAGTGCCGCCGCACCGTCGTATCCAATGGGAGATCCCTCGATGAACCAGTCGTCCCCAGCGGCCTCGCCAGGCGATGCCGATCCGGCCCGCCACGCGCGGCGCGGCACGCTCGCAGACGCCAGCGTGCATCTCGCCGCCGATCTGAAGGTGCTCGCGCCGTTGCAATGCGTACGGCAGATCGCGTTGCAATGGGCCGTCACTGGCGGCGCCATCGCGCTCGCGGAGCTGGCCTGCTCCCTGCCGGTCACCGTGCTCGCGCTGGTCGTCATCGCCACCCGCCAGCACGCGCTGCTGGTGCTGATGCACGACGCGTCGCATTACCTGCTCAGTCGCAACAAACGCCGCAACGATCTGCTCGCCAGCCTGCTGCTGACGTTCCCGCTCACCATCAGCACCTCGCGGTATCGCGCGCATCATCTGGCCCACCACCGCCATCTCAACACGCCGGACGATCCGGACTATGCCGATGCGTTTGCTCCGCCGACCCGTGCGCACCTCTGGCGGGCGCTGTTGCGCGACGTGACAGGCCTGTCCACGCTCCAGTCGCTGCGCAGCATGGACAGCTTCGGCGTGTTCGGCCTGTTCGGCCGGCAGGACCGGACGAGCCGTATCGAGCGGCTCCGGTTCGTCGCGTTTGCGGTGGCGGTGGCAGGCATCGCGACGCTCGCCCACGTCTGGCTCGGCATCCTGCTCTACTGGCTCGCCCCGATGGTGTTCTTCCTGCCGCCAATCCTGCGCATTCGCAGCCTGTCGGAGCATGCGGGGCTGGCCGCCCGGCCGGCGGCGAGCGATGCGCGCAGCGTCGCGCCGGGGTCACTTGAGCGCATGCTGTTCGCCCCGTGCAACATCAACTGCCACTGGGAACACCATCTGTTCCCGCAGGTTCCGAGCTACCGGCTGCGTGTGCTGTCGGAACGGCTGGCGGCGCATTTTCCCGATTCCGCCGCCGCGCGCCGCACGCACGGCTACCTGTTGGGTCGGGCATCAATGCTGGTGGAGCTGTACCCGTCACCGCCCGTCGCCTGCCGTTTCCGCTGATACGGGGAGCGTCCCGCCATGATCCTGACCGGTCCTGAAATCCATCGCATGCTCGACACCGGAGGCCTGGTAATCGAGCCGTTCGATGAGCGGCATCTCGAAGTCAATTCGTATGGCTGTCATCTTGGTTCTACCCTGCTCGAATATTGCGATCCACAAATCGATCCGCATGATGCACTGCACGTCGTCGAGCACACGATTCCCGACGAGGGATTTGTGTTGCAGCCGAACCGCTTCTACCTGGGCTCCACGGCCGAGCGGATCGGCGGTGTCGATTTCGCCAGCGAGCTCTACGCGAATCTTTCGACTGCCTTGTGCGGCATGTTCATTCAAACCAGCGCACCTCTCGGCCATACCGGCGCGGTCATTTGCTGGACGCTCGAAATCGTCGTAACCCAGCCGGTTCGTGTCTATGCCGGCACCAAAGTCGCAAAGGTGTGCTTCTGGTCCAACCTGGGCCTTTCCACGCCCTACACGGGGCGCTATCGGGGCTCCGATAACGTCGTCGCATCGAAAATCATTCAGGATCGCAAATGATATTGACCGGTACCGAGATCGAACAGCGCGTGCAGGCAGGCGACATCGTCATCCACCCGTTCCTGCCGGACAACGTGAACCCCAACAGCTACAACTTCCGCTTGCACGAACGAATGAAGGTCTATGAGGACGGTGTGATCGACGTACGCGAGGAGGCACCTACCCGTGAGATCGTGATCGGCCCGCAGGGCTACGAGCTCGAGCCGCGCAAGCTTTACCTGGCTGCGACCGTCGAAACAATGGGCAGCACGCGTTTCGTGCCAACCTATGCTGCCCGCTCGTCGATCGCACGGCTTGGCATGTTCATTAACCTATCGGCCCCGCTCGGCGACATCGGCTTCGTCGGGCGCTGGACCATCCAGCTGTTCGCGCTGAACCGGATTCGTGTCTATGCGGGCATGAACATCGGGCAGATGATGTTCTGGCGCGTGCAGGGCGAGATCAAGCTGTACACGGGCAAGTACCAGGGGGCAACCGAGGCCTTCGCGTCGCGGATCTTCCTCGATTACCGGCAGGCATCGACCACCGACGCCGTGGCCTCGCCCCCGCTCGACGTCGACGATGCCGTGCATGCCGCGCCCGGCCTGCCGGCCTGAGCCGCGTCGATACCCCCTCACTCGATCCGCCAAGCCTCATGAAAAGCAAGTACGA
Organism: Burkholderia catarinensis; assembly: GCF_001883705.2. GTDB lineage: Bacteria > Pseudomonadota > Gammaproteobacteria > Burkholderiales > Burkholderiaceae > Burkholderia > Burkholderia catarinensis. Next base: position 27,790 of record NZ_MDEQ02000042.1, on the reverse strand, counting down.
TACTCTGAACGCGCTGCAGCAGCACCTGCCCGTACCCAGGCTGACCGCGCTGTCCGACGCCGATTTCCGGATCCTCTGGCGGGACTACGGCGAGCGCGAGGCCGCCATCGCTGAGCTGCTGCGCACGGTGCACGTCACCGCGGCGGCCTTCCTCGACCAGCACATCGCGCGCATCGCCGCGCTCGCCGATCTCGAATGGAGCGAACGCGCCGGCAGCCACTTGCTGAAGCGCCTGGACGAGGTCGGTCTCGCGGAACATGCGCGGCTCGCGGTGCGCTCGTCGGCAAGCGTGGAAGACGGCGAGCGCCACAGTTTCGCGGGCATCTTCTCGACACGGCTCGACGTCCAGGGCCTCGAGCCGCTAAAGGCGGCGATCCTCGAGGTATGGCGCTCGGGCGTCTCGCGCGCGGCGATCGTGGAGCGCGTGCGCGCCGGCAATGCCGGTATGCGGATCGGTATGACTGTGATCCTTCAGCGCATGGTCGATGCCCGCTTCGCGGGCGTCGCATTCAGCGCCGATCCCGTGACCGGGAAACCGGAGACCTGGATCGAGTTGGTCGAATCGCTGGGCGATGCGATGGTGTCGGGCGTCGAGAAAGGCCACCAGGCCCGGCTCACGGAAGACGGCTGGCGCCACGCGGCCAGTCTCGAGGCGCACCGCCCGCTGTTGATGGAAGTCGCCGCGCTCGCGCATGCGGCAGCGGATGCGATTGGCGTGCCGGCAGACATCGAATGGGCCAGCGACGGCCACCGCTTATGGCTGCTGCAGGCGCGCCCGATCACAACCGTGGCCGGCACAAGCGGCGACGCGGGGCCGCGCTTCGAATGGGTGCCGCTCTATGCATCGGACGACGAGGCGCTGGTGGGTTTCAGGCCGATGCCGGCATTCGCCCAGTATTTCCGTTCCAAGCGCAAGCCGCTCGCGGATTTCGCCGCGCAACACGAAGTTCCGGCGGGCAGGGCGGTACTGGTAAGCGCGAATCGTGCCGGCTTCGCGACCGCGCACGAGCAACGCGACGCGTTGCTCGCGGAGTTCGGCACGCCCGAGATCGTGCTCGACTTCTCGGATGGTGTGCGCCAGCAAATCCTGCCGCACGATGCCCTGCTGGGCCGGCTGGACGAATTGCTCGGCGAACACGCCACGAGCTTCGTGGTGCGGGAATTCGTGGCGGGCGAGATCGGCCTGATCACCCAGGCTTGCGAAGACGGTTCGGTCGTCTGCGAATGGTCGGCCGACGGGCTGCTCGCAATCAACCGCGGCATCGCCGCCACCTCGACCACCACGCTTTCCGGCGGTGCGGCGCCGGGCGTCGACGACGCGCAACGCCTGTTCTTCATCACGCGGGAAGCGGTTGACACGTTCGGCCCGATCCAGCTCGAATGGGTTCGCGTGAACCGGCGGCTGCATCTGATCGATTTCTCGCCGCTGGCCACGCTTGCCGTCCTCGACGATGCCGACGAGGTGCGGATCATCTCCCCGGGGTTCGCCGACGGCCTACCGGTGGTGGTCGGCACGGACAGCCACCTGGAGGACATCAGCGTGTCGGCAACGGTGTCCATCAACGCGATCCCCAGCGCCGAATCGCTCGGCCCGGCGCTGGCCCGGCTCGAGGCAAACCTGCGTGAGCACGCAGGGCAGGCGATCATCGTATCGCCCCGCCCTTACGCCGCGCTGGCCGCGCTGATCCCTCATGCGCGGGGTTTCGTGTTCGAACAGGCATCGATGCTTTGCCATCTTTCGATCCTGCTGCGCGAGCACGGCGTTCCGGCGGTCGAATCTGCCCGGCTCTACCACCTTGGCTTGTCCGGCGCCCGCGTGACATTTGCCGCCGCGCAAGCCGCCTGAGCGGACCCAATCGCCATGACCACTCCATCCGATCTCTGCTTGCTGCTGTTCGACGCGAACGCGCGCATCTCGTCGGCCCCTGCGGCGCTCGCCGCGATGGCGGAACTCGCCGCCCCGCTGGCGCGGCGCGGCAACAACGGCCTGTTCATACCGAGCGGCACGCTGGAGCTCCTCAGCCTCACGACCCCGAACCGCCGCGAACTGGCGAACCACCCCGCTCCGTTCGATTTCCAGATATTCAACACGATCCAACGGCGCCGCACGCAGGCCACGCGAACGCGGCTTCGCGAGTTGGACCCCATGCTGGCCGTCGCGCTGCCATGCGTCGAGTTCGCGTTGATACGGCGCGGCGCGAACGCAAGCGTGTACCGCTACGTGCATGAAGGCGAAGCCGGTGCGCTGTTCCTGCACTTGCTCGACCTGGCGCCGTTCGACCACCTGACATGGGCGGATGCGAGCGCCGCCGCGCGCCGGGCATGCGAGGCCGCCGTGGGGGTACGCGCGCTGCTCAGCGACGATTGCTGGTATACGCGCTGGCACCCGGAGATGGAACTCGAGCGCAAGTTCACCTCGCGGCGGATCCCGAACATGTGGCGCCTGGCAACGGCGTTCCATGCGGCAGTCGCCGACGGCCGCGTCGATGGCCTGGTACTGGAAATCGATCGAGACTTCCAGACCATGGACTACGAATCGCACATCTTCGAGGTCGGGGGCGATCCGGCAGAATCGGGCTATATCTCGTTCATCCCGCAGGCCGACGGCCTCATGGCAGTCAAGCGCAAATGGTTCGTCGAAAACGCCGAACTGCGCCGCGAGGACTTCGTCACCAATCAGGCGATTCCGTTCGCGTCGATCGGCGATCACGCGCGCGCTATGACCCCGGCCACGGTACGGCGCCTGCAACCGTTCCGTCGCACTCGGATCGACGTGAATCTGGAATCGCTCGAGACCGGCAACGGTTTCGGCGTGTATTTCGACGTCTGCCTCAGTCTCGACGGACGAGCCGGCTTTGGCCAGATCGAGGTCGAATATTGCCGCAGCCGAACCTTCAAGCCCTTGCACGACATCGAGCGCGATTTCGAACACATTTCCGGCGTGGTCGAACAATTCCTGGCACAGCACGCGCCGGGCTTTCGTCACAACCTCTATTCGAAACTCGATTTCTCACGCGAATTGAGCGCGCTCGCCGCGTAATCGCCCAGGGAGCACCGATATGCCGTCCTTGACCGCCGCCCCAGTGATCCTGCTTGGCAGTTGGAAGTTTCGCCACGATACGCCGTTCGACGACGACGACCCTCCGCTGCTCGCGATCGATGCCAGCGGCATGACGCACGGCGCGGCGACCTCGGTTGCGGACCTGCGCGGCTTGCGGCGCGTGCTGGCCCGCTGGAGCGGTGACGGGGTCAGGAAAGAGCCCGAGGCGGGCCTCGATTGCAGCAACCTGCACGAGCAGCGTATCCCGCTCGCGATAGCCGGACTGTCGGACATGCAAGCCGAGATCACCCATCTACTCACGCGCCTCGACACGCATCGTGCCACGTTCGTGCGGCCACCCCATGCGATTGCCCAGGCAGACAGAGTCAGCGCGCTTCCCGACGCTTTGCTGAAGGCCTTTCGCGCCAACCGACTCGTCGTCAACAACTGGGAATGCCGCTATGCCTTCAGCGACACAGTCTTCGAGGAGCGCTTCGAGTTCGCGGACCTCGACTCCCCGCGCGCGCTGGGCGAGGCATGGTATTGCGCGCTGGATTCGGGCCGGGCCGCGCCGTTCATCGCGCAAACCGGCGACGAGTTCCGCCTGCTCGATCACGACGTCACTGCCTGCCGCGAGATTCCGGCCGGCGAGGTCTGGGTCGAGCACTGGAGTCGCAAGCGCAAGGGGGATTTCGAACTGTCGCTCGCCCAGGTCTTTCGCGCCGATCCCACCACCCGACAGGCCGCGAGACGTGTCGAGGCGCGCATCGAGGCGCCGTTCGTCGAGTCGGTGGCGAGCGTCGTGGACCGGCCGCTGCAGGCGATCGGCAGCTATCGCCGCGTCGCCTTCTCCACCGAATGCGAATCGACGCGCAGCGGACATATCTTCACCGTCGTGTTCGAGACCTGCGTTGCACACGACTCGCCCGACGCGAGCACCGCTCGCGGCAGCATTCGCTTCCAGAAAACGCGCGGCGACCCCGATCCAGTCGAGATCGCGGACGAGCTCGCGGAACTCTCCGCGATCGTGCATCGCTTCCTGCGTTCCCGTCGTCTCGTTGCCAAACCAGCCCGGCCGATGCTTGCATTCATGCAGGCCGCCGGCGCCGACCGATCCGTCCCGTGAGGCCATCCATGCGAACCGTGCTGTTGTCGAACGAACGCTATACGCTCGAACTCTCGCCATACAGCGCCGATACGGCCCTGGTGACGCGACTGACGCAATTCCTTGCGCCGTATTTCAGTCACCCGGCATCACCCGGCGGGGCAGCCTCAGAAATCGACCTTCGGCTCGCCCTGCATGAGCCAGCCGCCTTCAAGGCAGAATGGATTGCGCGGTGTACCACCCCCTCCACCATTCGCGAGACCACAGCACCGGGCTTCACGCTGCGCGTGCGCACCGCGCGCGAGACCGGCATCCTCTATGCTTGGGACCCGGAGCTGAGGGTCGGGTATCGGATCCAGCCAGCCCGTCGCAAGGTCGACTTCTACGGCGCATCCAATGCGTTCATCCACCTGATCGAACTTGTGCGCTACTACGGCCTGCTCGTCGAGCAGTCGAAAGGCGCCGCCATCATGCATGCATCCGCGGTAGCGACGCGCGTGGGCGGCGACATCATCGCCATCGGCGGCGTCAAGGGCGCCGGCAAGACCACGACCATGCTCGACCTGGTCGCCTCCGGCGACTATCTGTACTTCTCGGGCGACAAGCTCCTGCTGGACGTGGTGGACGGCCGCATCCGGGCGCGTGGCTGGCCGGACTATCCCCACGTCGGCGTCGGCACGCTGCGCTCGCATCCCGAGCTTGCCGAACAGCTGGGACTCGCCGGGATCGCCGCTGACCCGGCCTTCGCCGATACCGACAAGCGTCTCTGCCCGCCCGAGGCGATGCGTCGGGCGCTTGCGTCGAGCGGCACTGGGACCGGCTGGCTGACGTCGGTCTGCCTGCCGGACGTGAGCGCACCGGGATCGTTTCGTATTGACTCGCTCGCGCCGGACGAGATCGCGCTCGCGCTGCGCGCACCGGGCCTCTTCGAGTGGCCGCACCGCTTCATCACCTCGACCTGGCATGGCTTGCCGGCCGCTGCGGCAAGCGTCGACTTCACCGACTCGATACCGGATAACCTCGCCGAGGCCCTCGCCGGCATCGTGTGGCAGTCCCGTCTCGGCCTTCCACGACTCTCCGTCCTCAGCTAGCACCGGGAGACACACGATGCTTATTCAGTCAGGCCTTCGTATCGCCCTCGTCGCACCGAGCGGATCGGGAAAGAGCACGACGGCCGCCTTGCTCAGGCAGGCGTTCGAGGCGGCCGGCAGACGGGTCGAGATACTCAAGCTCGCCACGCCGCTGTATGCCCTGCAGCGCGCGTTCTACGACGCGGCATGCCATGACGTGCCCGACGACGCTCAGGACCAGCATTTGCTGGAGCACATCGCGACGGAGCTGCGTCGCATCGACCATCAGAGCCTCGTTAAGAACTTTGCACGACGCCTCGATCGCTGCGAGACCGACATCGTTATCAACGACGATCTGCGCGACGACGCAACCGACTGGCCCTATCTGCGACAGCAGGGGTTCGCGATCGTCAAGATCGCCACATCGCCGGCGCTGCGCGAGATGCGCCTGCATGGCCGCAACGATGTGTCGATTGTCGAGAACAGCCCGCTCGATCGGCAAATGAGCCGGATCCGGGCCGACTACGTCGTGCCCAACAACGGTACGCTCGAGGTGCTGCGCGCGCACGTCACCGCGCTTGCCGGCTACCTGCTCGATATCGCTGCGCGGGCCGCGGCATGAGATCCTCGCGCTCGCGGCTCGTGTGGCTGTTGATCGACGGCCTGTCCTGGCGCCTCGTCCAGATGCTGGCCGAGAAGCGTCCCGACTCGACCCTGACGCGCAAGCTGCTCGACAAGCGCGCGATACCGCTGCAGCCGCTCGCGCCCAACTGTCAGACACCGCCCTCGCTGTTCTCGATCTTCAGCGGTACGGACGTCGCTCAACACCGCCTAACCGGCTACCTGCTGCCAGCCCCCTCGCCCGACGATCCGCTCGCGGTCGCGGACGGATTCGCCGTATGGCCGCGCGACATTCCGATGGTCTGGGATCGCTGGGCCGCCGGGTCAACGTGCTTCCGCCTCTGCGCGGTACCGTTCGTGCAGCCGAGCCGGCTGGGCGCATCGCTGGTGGGCCGCACCGATGTCTACAGCGGTCTCGCGGTTGCGCCGGAAACTGTCCGCGATGGCGAGCGCCTGTCGATCCCCGCGCTCGACATTGACCTGCGTACCGAGGCCTGCGACGACGGCATCACGCTGCATGATCCGCGCTCGCCCGCGCCCCCTCGGCATGTGGCGATGAATCATAGCGTCGCGCTGCCCCTTGCCGGGCACGTACCCCATGGAAACGCCTTCCGGGCAGTCGCGCTGCACGCGATGCGGATAGACGGCGAACCGACCCTGATCAGTTTCGGCTACCGCGAGGTGAACGTGCATGGCGCGCCGGCCTCATCCTGCATGCCACCTGACGGCCCGATGCTGCAAACCGCGTTCGCCGCTTGCGATCCGGGCCGCCTCTACGGCAACGGCCGGCTCGGCCGGCGCCTCGATGAGGGTGGCACCGGCGCGGCCGAGCATGCGCTCGTTTCGCTGATGCGCATCGTGCATAACAGCTTCGCGTCCGACATCGTCGCCGCAGTGCGCGCCGCGGATGCCGATTGCGTGATCGGCTACGATCCCGCAATCGATCTGCTCTCGCACCACTTGCTCAAATACATCGCCCCGTGCCGGCCGGACCAGCCTGGGGCGCAGCTCGGCGAGGCCTTGTTCGACATCGCGCTCGGCTGGATCGACGAGTTGATCGACACCTGCCTCGCCGTCTCACCCGAGCCGGTGCGTTGTATCGCGCATTCGGATCACGGCATGGCGCCCATTCACCATGACCTGTTCCCAAACGCGTTCTTCGAGCGGATCGGCTTGCTGGCCTACGACAGCGCCGGCCGACCGGACCTCGCACGCTCCGCCGCGCTGTTCCACCCCGCCGAGAACGGCCTGGTTATGCTCCATGCGGGCCGCCTCGCAGCCCAGGGATTCATTCTCGGGACACTGATCGAGGCCTGGAGGGCCGCCTTGCCCGAATCGATGCGCCCCGGCTGGCACCATTTCGAAGGCCCGGCCACCACGCCCGGTAACCTGCGGGGCATTGAAGGCTGGCTGACGCGATGCTACTGGCAAGCGCCTGCCGGTACGCGCCTGCGCTTCGCTCGCGCGACACAGTTCGTGCAACCGAGCCGCAAGGGCGGCGACCACGCGGTCTGGTCGCGCGATCCCTGGTTGCAAGGCATCCTGATCGATGCCGGCGGCGATCCGATCGGCCTTCCCGACCGGCCCTCGCTGACCCTGCCCGAAATCGTTCCGTTCGTCTGCCGGGATGGCATGTTGTCCACCTGACAGATGCCGTCCCACCCCGTGTCATACCGATAATCAAGGAATACCGGCAATGATTGATACGCTCTTATGTGACATCGACGGCACACTGCTTCACCGCGGCGCGGCCCTACCCGGTGCGGCGGCCGCATTGCGGGCCGCACGCGATGCCGGACTCGGCATCCGCCTGCTGACCAACATCACGGCGAAAACGCCGCACGAACTCGCCACGCAACTGGGCACGGAGGGCATCGAGGTCGAGGCGGACGAAATCCAGACCGCCACAACGGCATGCATCAGCTTTCTCCTGGCGAACCCGGGCAAACGCTGCCATCTCATCGTGCCAGATGGTGTCCGTGCAGCCTTCGAGCCGGTCGAAATCGACGATGTTCATCCCGATTTCGTCGTGATTGGCGATATCGGCGACGGGTTCGATTACGCGACGCTCAACCGGGCGTTCCGCATGCTTCGTGGCGGCGCCCGGCTCGTCGCACTACAGAAGAATCTGTTCTGGCTCGACGCGGAGGGCGAGCGGCTCGACTGCGGTGCCTTCGTGATCGGGCTCGAGGCCGCCGCGGGCATCCGCGCCATCGTGACAGGCAAGCCGTCCCCGGTATTCTTCGAGGCCGCACTGCGCCAGCTCGGAGCCAGCGCTCAAGGCGCTGTCGTCATCGGCGATGACATCGCGACCGATATGGCAGGAGCCCGCGCCATCGGCGCGCACGCCTTGCACGTCAGGACCGGCAAGCATCGTCCGGAGTGGCTTGAGCAGCACCGGGAATCTATCGATAGCGTGCTCGACAGCATCGCGGACCTGCCGTCGTGGCTCGACCGAGTGCGCGTGCGCTCTGCCTGACTTCTCTCCCCATCCGTCGAGGAACCTGAAAATGACGATCATTGCGCAAATTTCCGATGTACATGTTCGGCCCGCTGGCGTGCTGTACCAGGACGTCGTGGATTCGAACGCGATGCTGGCTCGAGCGGTCGCGAGCCTCAATGCGCTCGCGCCGCGCCCTGATCTCGTGCTCGTTACGGGGGACTTGACCGACGAAGGCGCGCCGGAAGAATATGCGATGCTCAGGCGCCTGCTCGCGCCGCTGGAAATACCTTTCGCCGTCATGCCCGGCAATCACGACAAGCGCGACAACTTGAGAAGCGCCTTTCCTGATCATACGTATCTGCCGGCACAAGGCCCCCTGCATTTCACCATCGACGTCGGCGCGGTACGAATCGTCGCACTCGACACGTCAGTACCGGACTTGCATCATGGCGAGCTAGATCTCGACGCACTTGCTTGGCTCGACGCAGAACTTCATGCCTGTTGCGAACGACCGACAATCGTGGCCATGCATCATCCGCCGTTCGATACTGGAATTCCGTATCTCGACATCTACGGGCTTCGCGATATCGATCGGTTTGCTGCGACACTGACGGTTCACTCACATGTCGAGCGCGTTATCGCTGGGCATGTCCATCGTTCGATGCAGACTCGACTAGGGAACGTACCGGTCCTCACCTGCCCGAGTACCGTTACACAAATCGCCTTGCAAACCCAGGCCGATGCGCAACCCGCCTCGTATCTTGAACCTCCTGCACTCTTACTTCACTGCTGGACACAAGGAAAATCGTCGATTAGTCACCTGAGCTATATCGATCAATTTGAAGGCCCATACCCGTTCGCCTGAGCCCGTACCTCGATTTATGCCCCCCCAAGTCGCTGCGATGTAAGCGATCGATGCATTCTTGAATGCGATCGATGCGGCATAGATAGCTTCGGCGATCCTCAGACTGTTTTCGAATTACTCAAACGACTCCGGCGGAATCGACCGCAAACCGGCAGCGAAAACTTCGATCTGTGTGTCACGAACACTCCAGGAACTGCCGATCTTCTTGTGCCTGCTCGGTTCTCTGTTAAAGGACCGAGGCCAAATCAATGACCAAGATTCATGAATCCGCATACCCGGTACTCCCGGCGGAACTAGAGGAAACGGAATTGCGGACGGTCTACACGCTCAGCGCCGCGGAGATCCGGTTCGTCTTTGGTCAGTTCCGGCAGGCGCCGACGCGCGCGCTGATCCTCGCGCAACTGAAGCTGCTACAGCGTCTCGGGTACATGCCGGTGATCTCGGACGTGCCGCCGGCCATCATCGAACATGTGTGTGCCGTGCTCGGCGTTCGTCCGCTGCCGCGCGCGACCCTTGCGCGCTACGACCGCTCCGGCAGCAAATCCCGGCACCAGAAAATTCTCCGCGCGTTCGTCCGGATTTTTCCCGTCGACAGCGCAGTCCACGCATGGCTGACCGAACTAGCCGCCAATGCGGCCCGAACCAAGGCGGAATTACCCGACATCGTCAATGTGATGTTGGAAGAGTTGCTTCGGCGCCGCTACGAACTGCCGCCGCGTGCGATGCTCACTCGGATTGCTGGCCACGCCCGCAGTCAGCTCCATGAATCAGTTTATCGCGCCTTCGTCGACTCGCTCGACGACACATCGAAGGAGCGTGTCGACGCGCTGTTTCTGGCCCGGCGCGACCGAACGCGGTGGGACGAACTCAAGCGCGAGCCGAAGCGACCCGGGCCGCGTGAAATTGCGAGTTTTCTCGAGCACATTCAGGCCATGAACGCGTTGGCCAACGGCTTGCCGCCTGTGCCGAACATGCTCTCGGTTCCGAAGCGCATGCAGTTCGTCACTGAGGCACGTGCGCTCGACGTGAACGAAATGCGGGCGCTCACGCCCGCCAAGCGCTACACGCTCGCGCTGCTGTTCATGCTCGCGCAACGCCAGAAAGCACTCGACGACGTCGCCGAGATTTTCATCAAGACCGTGCGCAACCTCGAGCACACCGCCAAGCTTCGACCTCAGCAGTACCAGCTCGCGCATGCCGACCAGTTGCAGTCGCTCGTCAGCCAGTTTCGCGATATCCTGAACGTGCTGCAGGATGACGAAACGCCTGCGGCCATGCGCATCGCGCAGATGCGTGCCGCATTAAACAACGACCCCGATGCGGTGCTGATCCGGTGCAACGAGCATATCGCCCAAGGCGGCAATCACATCTTTCCGTTCCTGCTTGCGCCGTACAAAAACCTGCGGTCGTTGTTGTTCCACTGCGTCGAGCACCTGTCTCTGAAGTCCAGCTTACAGGACGATGCATTGCTTCGGGCGCTCGGGTGGATCCAGCCAATCTGACTCTCGTCTCAAACTCCATAGAACGGGGAACGAGATAACAACGTCGGGCCGGTGAAGCGTACTGCTCATGCGAGCGGCGAGAATGGCGCGGGTTTCATCGTCTTGTTTTCCATCTCATCCACCAGTGCCTGGATCTTCGGCGCGAACGCCTGCCACACCGGGTCGCCGGTCCGTCAGCGCATCACGAACGGATACGCGATCGGCTCGTCCGACGTGCGTATCCACACCGATTTCGGCCGCGTATAGTCGAGCGCCGTGTCGAAGCCGCCCTCGCTGCCGAGCCCGGGAAACCTGTAACCGCCGAACGACACGATCGGCGACACCGTGCGGTACGTGTTGACCCACACGATGCCCGCGCGCAGCGCGCGTGAGCCAGGGGGAGATGCAGCATGCCGGGTCGCGGCGCACTGCCGGAACGGAGCGCGTTGCCGCCACGCCGTGTTCAGGAATGGTAAGCCGTCTCTCCGTGCGAGCTCACGTCGAGCCCTTCGCGTTCGCCCTCGTGGTCGACGCGCAGGCCAATCGTCATATCGACCAGCTTGAACGCCACCACCGACACGACCGCCGACCAGACGAGCGACGTTCCGACGCCCCAGCACTGCGCGATCAGTTGATCGGCGATGTGATAGTCGGCTACCTTGTTCGCGACGTAGTCGTAGACGCCCGTGCCGCCGAGCGACGGCGCCGCGAACACACCGGTCAGCAGCGCGCCGGTGATCCCGCCGATGCAGTGCACGCCGAACACGTCGAGCGAATCGTCGACGCTGATCAAGCGCTTTAGTCCATTCACGCCCCAATAGCACGCGATTCCGGCGATCAAGCCCATAGCGATCGCCCCCATCGGGCCGACATAGCCGCACGCGGGCGTGATGACGACCAGCCCCGCGACGGCGCCGGACACCGCGCCGAGCATGGATGGCTTCTTCTTCGCCGCCCACTCGACGAAGGTCCACGAGACGGTGGCCGCGCACGTCGCCAGCAAGGTCGTGGCGAACGCGAGGGCTGCCGCGCCGCTAGCCTCGAGTGCGGAGCCGACGTTGAAGCCGAACCAGCCGACCCACAGCAGCGACCCGCCGATCATCGTCATCGTCAGGCTGTGTGGCGCCATCGTCTCGCGGCCGAATCCGACGCGCTTGCCGATCATGATTGCCCCGACGAGCGCGGCGATGCCCGCGTTGATATGCACGACGGTGCCGCCCGCAAAATCGATCGCTCCCTTCTGGAACAGGAAGCCCGCCGTCGCGGTAGCCTTGTCGCCTGCGGCCGCACTCGTATAAGCGTCGGGACCGGGCCAGTACCAAACCATGTGAGCGACGGGCAGATACGAGAACGTGAACCACAGAACCATGAACGCCAGCACCGCAGAGAACTTCGCGCGTTCGGCGATCCCGCCGACGATCAATGCGGGCGTGATCGCCGCGAAGGTCAGCTGGAACGACACATAGATGAACTCAGGGATCACTACGCCCTTGCTGAACGTCGCCGCGGTCGAATCCGGCGTGATGCCAACGAGAAACGCCTTCGAGAGTCCTCCGAAGAATGCATTGCCCTCCGTGAACGCGATGCTGTAACCGTATACCGCCCACAGTACTCCGAGCAGGCAGAACACCACGAGTGTCTGCATCAGGATCGACAGCATGTTCTTCGCTCGCACCATGCCACCGTAGAAAAGGCCAAGACCTGGCGCCGCCATCATCACGACGAGCAGCGTCGCGACGATCATCCACGCGGTGTCGCCCTTGTTCGGCACCGGCACTGCGGCTGCCACTTTGTCATCCGCGAACACGGGCAGTGCAAGCAGCCCAAGCCAAGCCCATAGAATCCAGCCAATCATCTTTTTCATGTGTCGTTTCCTCGAACAAAGACGTGCACCGCACCGCGACGCACGCGCGAACTGATGACGAACCAGCAATATCGGAATGAATGCGACACGCCGCGGGTTCACCGCGTGAGTCACATCGCCTGAACCGGTCGATGACGGAACGCCACGCCGACACGGCGCCGCGTCACGCGCACAGTCACGCCAGAATCACTCGCGCCCGCCCGGAATCCACGACGTGCCGGCAAGCGGCACCCGAGCCATTCCGGCCGCCTCGACTGTCAGCGCAACGAGATCTTCACGCTCGAGGTGGTGTACGTTCTGCTTGCCGCATGCGCGCGCGATGGTCGTCAGTTCCATGTTCAGCGTCTTCAGGTAGTTCCGCACGCGACGCGCGCCCTCTTCCGGTTCGAGACGCTTTTCCAGGACTGCGTCCTGCGTCGTCACGCCGACCGGGCACTTGCCGGTGTGGCAGTGGTGACAGAAACCCGGCGACGTATGGAGTGCCGCGTAATCGGCCACGGCCGAATGCAGCATGCCGTCCTGGAAGTAGGATTCGCTGTTGCAACCGAGTGCCATCAGGACCCCCTGGCCGATCGCGACGGCATCCGCGCCAAGTGCGAGTGCCTTCGCGACATCCGCCCCCGTGCGGATACCACCCGATACGATCAGTTGAACCTGCCCCTTCATGTTCAGGTCCTCGAGCGCATCGACGGCTTGACGAACCGCCGCCAGCGTCGGGATGCCGACGTTCTCGATGAAGCAGGTCTGGGTCGCTGCCGTGCCGCCCTGCATGCCATCGACCACGACGACATCCGCACCCGCATGCACCGCGAGCTTCACGTCGTTGAATGTGCGTGTTGCCCCGACTTTCACGTAGATCGGCTTTTCCCAGTCGGTGATCTCGCGCAGTTCCTGGATCTTGATCGCGAGATCGTCCGGGCCGGTCCAGTCCGGATGGCGGCTTGCCGAGCGCTGGTCGACGCCAGCCGGCAGCGTGCGCATCGAGGCCACACGTGGATTGACCTTCTGCCCGAGCAGCATGCCGCCACCGCCCGGTTTAGCGCCTTGCCCGATCACTACCTCGATCGCATCGGCACGACGCACGTCGTCTGGATTGAAACCGTAGCGCGACGGCAGGCACTGGTAGACGAGCGTCTTCGACGAACTGCGTTCTTCCTGCGTCATCCCGCCGTCACCGGTCGTCGTCGACGTACCGACCTCCGTGGCTGCACGGCCGAGCGCTTCCTTGACGTTCGCCGAGAGCGCGCCGAAGCTCATCCCCGCCACGGTGATCGGGATGTCGAGCACAACGGGCTTCTTTGCGAAGCGCGTGCCAAGCACGGTCTGCGACGTGCACTTCTCGCGATAACCTTCGAGCGGATAGCGCGACAGCGACGCGCCGAGGAACAGCAGATCGTCGAAATGCGGCACGCGACGCTTTGCGCCGAGACCACGGATCTCGTATAACCCGCGTTGTGCGGCCGCGTGGATGTAATCGATCGTCTTGCGGTCGTAGCCGTACGACTCTTCCTGCTGCAAGCGGGCGAAATGAATGGGTTTGACTTCCATGGCGTTTTCTCGATCGAGCGTGGATTCAATATTCCTGGTTCGCGTCGGCGTTCCAGTGGTAGAGCGTGCGGGCCGAAGCGATGCGCTTGAACGCGCGCGGATCGTGGTCGAGCCCGGCCGCGTCGAGCAGCGCCGCGACGGCGCTGACGTCGGCGTCGGCCATCGGCTCGAACTGCGCGTCCGCGCCGAGCGACTTCACGTCGCCCTTCACGTAGAGCACGGCTTCATACAACGAATCGCCGAGCGCATCGCCTGCGTCGCCGCAAATCACCATCCGGCCGGCCTGGGCCATGAATGCGGAGAAGCTGCCGACCGAACCGCCGACGACGATGTCGCCGCCCTTCAGCGAGATACCGCAACGCAACCCGGCATCGCCGTCGATCACAAGCAGCCCGCCGTGCGCGGATGCGCCCGCGCCGTTCGACGCGAAGCCCTTCACGTGCACTTTGCCGCTCATCATGTTTTCCGCGACACCCGTACCAGCACTGCCCTCGATGACGATCGTCGCGCGCTTGTTCATGCCGCCGGCGTAATAGCCGGCGTGGCCGTCAATCGTCACGGTCACGTCGGCATCGACGCCGACCGCGATGTTGTGCGCGCCGTTCGGCGACGCCAAAACGACTGCCTGGCCGTCTAGCACGTCCGCGCTGCCATGCAGGTACTGATTGACGTCCCGGACGGTTACGCTGCCCAGGTCGAATGTCATGCGTTCCATACGTACATCTCCTCGGGTGCGGGTTCGAATACCTTGGCGTTCTTGATGTCGGGCAGATGCGCAAGCGAGCGGAACTCCGACGCGATCGCGACGTAGTCGTCGTTCTCGGCGACGACGGCCGGCTTGCACGCGAACGGGTCGCGAATCAGCGCCAGCTCGGTCGGCGTACCCATCAGGAACGTGTAGAAGCCGTCGAGCTCCTCGAAGCCCTTCTGCAGCGCAACGGGAAGCGTGTCGCCCTCGCGCAGCCGCCATTCGAGGAAGCGGCACGCCGCCTCGGTATCGTTGTCGGTATCGAAGTGAATGCCCTTCGGCTCAAGTTTCCGGCGCACGCCGTAGGGGTTCGACAGCGAGCCGTTGTGGACCAGGCAGAAATCCTCGCCGGCCGTAAACGGATGTGCGCGATCCGGCGTCACGGCGGACTCCGTCGCCATCCGCGTATGGCCGACAAGGTGCGAACCCTTGAGGCCGCCGAACGCGTAACGCGCGGCGATATCTGCAGGCAACCCGATGTCCTTGTACAGGTCGATCGAGCGTCCGGCCGACAGCACGTATACGTGCGGGTAATGCTCGCTCAGCCAGTGCCGGATCGTATCGGCCTGCGCGTGGGCGGTCAGGACCGCGTGGTTCCCCTTTGCATCGACGCACGCCGCCGCGTCAACGGACACCTTCAGCCGGTCAAGCAGCACATCCCACGGGAAATGCTCACCTTCATCCGTAAAGCCCGAGTACAAGCTCAGCTTGCGCTGGTTTGGCTCGACCACGTCGCCGAACACCGCGAGACCGGCCGAGTCCGGGCCCCGTTCGGTCATGCCGATCAGCATCGGTACCATCAGCTCGCCGAGCCGGTCGCGCAATGCCGGCGTCTTGACAAGCAATCCTACGATTCCACACATGTTGTCTGCTCCTCAAAAAAATTCGACGTACTGCTTGATTTCCCAGTCCGATACGTGGCGCATGTATTCCAGCCACTCCATCCGCTTGAGCTTGAGGAATTCGTTGACCACCGGTCCGAGCGCATCGCAGATCGTCCGATCGGCTTCGAGCGCGTCGAGCGCCTCGCCGAGGTTCTGCGGCAGCACGCCGATGCCGTGTTCGCGGAGCTTCTGCGCAGGCCACTCATACAGGTTCTCGTTCGCTGGCGCGCCCGGCGACAGGTCACGGTCGATACCGTCGAGCCCGGCGGCGATCACGGCTGCCGTCGCGAGATACGGATTGCATGCACCGTCCGGCAGACGCAGCTCGATCCGGCCGCCTGGCATGCGCACCATCGTCGATCGATTGTTGTCGCCATAGCTGATGTAGGCCGGCGCCCATGTCGCGCCGGTCAGAGAGCGCCCGACGACGAGACGCTTGTACGAGTTGACCGTCGGATTGCAGAGCGCAGTCAGCGCAGGCGCGTGCGCGAGCAGGCCCGCCGTGAACTGGTAACCGAGTGCGGACAGACCCATGCCGAGCGCATCGCTGTCGTCGGCAAACAGGTTGCGCTTGCCGTCGCCGATCGACATGTGCATGTGCATGCCGTTGCCAGGGCGGTTTGCAAACGGCTTCGGCATGAACGAACAGATCATTCCGAGTTCGTTCGCGATTTCCGACGCGGCCATCTTGAAGAACACGTAGTGATCGCACGACGTCAGGCAATCGGTGTACGTGTAGTTGATCTCGAACTGGCCATTCGCATCCTCGTGATCGATCTGGTAAACGTCGATGCCGACCGCGCGCAGAGATTCGGTGAGCTTTTCCAGGAACACGCGGGTGCGGGACAGCCCCTTGTAGTCGTAGCAGGGCTTCGCCAGCGTATCGCTCGAGTCGCAGGGCTCGAGCGCACCCGACACCGAACGCTTCAACAGCGAAAATTCGGGCTCGAGGCCGGTAAAAAGCGTCCATCCGCGCTCGGTCACGCGGGCAACCTGCTTCTTCAGCGTCACCCGCGAATCGAACACCCAAGGTGCGCCATCCACATGACCGTCGCAAGCGATCCGTGCGAGTCCGGACTGCCACGGCACCGGCGTCAGCGTCGCAAGATCGCCGACCGCCATGTAGTCCGGCCCATTCGGCTCGATACCGACACCCGAGATCGCGAAGCCCGCAAAGCCCGCCCCCGCGGTCAGCACGCTGTTCAGATGCGCGACCGGCACCGACTTCGCCTTGGCCACGCCGTGAATGTCGACGAATTGCGCGAGCACGTACTTGACGCCGTGTTGCCCGAGGTATGTCTGCGCTTCGGCTACCGAATCGAAGCGGGGTACGCTTCCGAGCGCGTTGACCGGCAACTGGCTCGTATCGTTCAGGTTCATCGTCTCTCCTTGCAACTGCTTCGTTCACTGATTTGAGGAATCCGCCCGACTGACGAGCGACCCAACTGCGCGACATGAGCAAGCACCGCGTCCGGTACGCTGCAACCACGCCGTCAACATGCGGAGAGATTTATTGTTATGAAACAATAATTCCCCATATGAAACTCACGGTGCGCATGCCGGCGTTGCATGCCTTGCCGGCGCACACGCCGCAATCTGCTAACCTTGCCCCTTTTGCCGAGGTCGACGATGCATACCGCTGACGACAGCAAGACACCGCTCGAACGCTATCTCGGGTCGACCATTCGCGAGCTTCGCCAGCGCCATGGCCTGACCATCGCCCAGGTCGCCGAACAGGCCGGCATCAGCCGCGGCATGCTGTCGAAGATCGAAAACGCACAAACCTCGACCGGCCTCGACGTACTCCACCGGATTGCCCAGGCGCTCGGCGTCTCCATGGCCGTCCTGTTCCGTAACTTCGACGTCCCGCAAGGCGGCGCCCAGCTCGTGAAGAAGGGCGCCGGCATGGAAGTGGTCCGCAAAGGGACGAAAAGCGGCCACACCTACCATCTGCTCGCCTACGACCAGGGTCCTCGCAAAACTTTCGAGCCGTTCCTGATCACGATGGAGGACCAGGCGGAGCGCTTTCCCGTGTTCGAGCATCCCGGCACCGAATTCATCCACATGCTCAAAGGCGTGATCGAATACCGGCACGGTCAACAGACCTACATCCTGCATCCCGGCGACACCCTGACGTTCCGCGGCGACGTACCGCACGGCCCCGAACGCCTGATCAAGACCCCGATCCAGTTCCTGTCGATCTTCGTCTACGGACAACCTGCCGACGAATAAGCATCCCGTCACGAGAGATAACGCAAGCCTCGTGCCAGGTTTATCTATAGGAATCAAAGATTCCCATGGATAAACACTCCGGGCGACATGGCACCTGTATGTCATCCGGTGCGCGCCGGCCTCTTGCGTGTTCCGGGTGCGGTTCCACGCCACTTTCGGTGCAGCGTCGCACTGATACGGGAACCGCGGTTACGAAGATGTATCAGTGATCCTTATGCTGCGACTGTCGGCAGCGCCACCAACGCATCCAGTGCCGCGCCGATCATCCGGCGCACCGTGGGCTGCACGAGCGACGCGCGCGCGGGATCGTATGCAAACGGGAAAGCTTCGTTCATGTACGTCGACTGGCACATCTCCAGCTGGATCGCGTGCACGCCGTGCGACGGCCTGCCGAACGAGCGGGTAATGAAGCCGCCCTTGAAGCGGCCATTGGCAACCGACGTGAACGGGCTTGCCGCGGCCTCGCGTTCGACCGCAGCTTGTACGGACGGCGCGACAGTCCGTCCTTCCTGCGTGCCGAGGTTCAGGTCGGGTAGCTTGCCGTCGAACAACCGCGGCAGCGTGCTAGCGATCGAGTGCGCTTCCCAGAGGAGCACGTTCCCGTGGTGCTCGCGCAGTCTCGCCAACTCGGCAGCCAGTGCCGTGTGGTAGGGCTGCCAGTACGTGCCGACCCGGCGGCCCTTCTCCGCCGCGTCCGGTTCGGATCCTTCTCGATAGACCGGCTCGCCTCGAAACGTTTCGGTTGGACACAGGCCCGTCGTCGTCTGGCCGGGGTACAGGCTCTCGTCATCCGGCGGACGGTTGAGGTCGACCACGTAACGCGAGACCGTCGCGCCGAGCACCGTCGCGCCGAGCGTCGTCGCGAACGCATACAGGCGATCGAGGTGCCAGTCCGTGTCGGCAAGCGTCAGCGCGCGGTCGGTGTACACATCGCGCAACGGCGTAGGTATCGCCGTTCCGAGGTGGGGAATCGAAATCAGCAGCGGCGCATCGCCGCGTTGCAGCGTGTATAGGTCACTCATCGAGGACTCCGTACTAATCAAAGCAATGCATCTTCGGGCAACTGCGGCACGGCGCGCGCGAGCGCAGGCCGGATCGAATGATCGAGCACGGATCGCGTCAGCTCGACGATCTCCGTGACGAAGTCCTCCCACTCGCCCTGCCGATGCAGGAGAAAGAAATCGCGCCGGCCCAGCCGGCCGGACGGCAACGGCAGGACGGCAATGTCGCCGAGATAATGTCGCGCCTGCCACAGGCACAGCGGTGTCGAGATCGCGAAACCGAGCCGCGCGGCAACCAGGCTCAGCAGCGGATCCGTCGCATCGAATTCGAAGCGCCTCGGGCTGTCGATACCGAGGTGACGTGCGAACCGCTCCACCTGCTGACCGATCACGGACCGCGCCGTGTAACGGATCAGCGGCAGTTCGGCGGCCAGCGTCCGCCAGTCGGCCATCGGGCGACCGGCCACATGCGCGCGCGCGACGACCGCGACAAACGCTTCCGAGAACAACGGCACCTCGACGATGCGCGCATCGCTGACCGTGGTTTGCGTGCACACGGCGACGTCGATTTCCCGGTCATGCAATTGCTTGCTCAAGCCCGGCGTGATCCCGGACCACATCGAAATCTGCCTCGACGCGCCGGACACCGCGCGGATCAGTTCCGGACCGACCGTCGCCGCGAACGAATCGACGCAGCCGAGCCTCACCGGCAGGCGCCCCGCGTCCGACGCGTCGCCGACGCGCGCGCTGACCATTTGCGCATGCTCGAGCAGCGGGCCTGCCAGCTCGAGCAGGGCCCGGCCGGCGATATTGGGGCGCGGTGGGCGGCTCTCGCGATCGAACAGCACCGTCCCCTGCTCTCGCTCCAGTGCCGAAATAGCCTGGCTGATCGCGCTCTGGCTCACGCCGATGCGTCTGGACGCACCGGTCATCGAACCGGTCTCGCACACGGCGACGAATGCCTGCAGGGCACGCAGGTCGATTGGCGATGGGGTGCGTCGCATAAAGGCTCCAGATGCCGAGGAGGAGGACCATTCCGCCAATACGCGACGAATCGTGCGCCGGTTCGGTTCACCCGGGTGCTGAATGAGCACTTCCGGGCACGTTGCATAAGTTTGCCTAATACAAAATTCGACAGCATCACGGCTCCCTAGAATCGGCTCGTCGTCTACCCAGAGGGAAACCATGAGCCATTTCGACTTCATCGTGATCGGTGCCGGCGTGATCGGCACGTCGGTCGCGCATCATCTTGCATCGCTCGGCGCCCGTAACGTCCTCGTCATTGAACGCGGCATGATCGGCGCAGGCACCACGTCGCAATCGTCCGGCCTGCTGCGCACGCATTACTCGGTCCGCCAGAACGTCGAGCTGGCGCGCTCGTCGTGGTGGGCATTCAACAACTTCGCCGAATACGTCGGCGACGACGAGGCATCCAGCGGGCTCGTCAAATGCGGCTACATGATCTGCGCGCCGGATGGGGAGAAACTCGAGCCACTGCGCGCGTCGCTCGACGTGCAGCGGGCGATGGACATCGACGTCCAGCTGCTCGATCGGGACGAGGCACGCGCACGCCTGCCGATCGCGCAGTTCGACGACGCGGCGCTGATCGGCTTCGAACCGGAAGCCGGCTTCGCCGATGCTTACCTCGTCGCGACGAGTTTCGCGAAATCGGCACGCCGACGTGGCGTAAAAATTCTCGAGGGCACGACCGTCACGGGCGTCATCCGCGAAGGCCGCCGCATCGTCGGCGTCGACACGAGCGCGGGCCGCTTCACGTGCGGCACACTGATCAGCACGCAGAACATCTGGACGCCGGAACTGTCCGGCTGGATCGACGTACCGCTGCCCGTCACGCCTGAGCGGCATACCGTGCTGGCACTCGAATGCGACGCAAGGTATTCGTTCCAGATGCCCGCGTTCAAGGACCTCGGCTCGCCCGGCATGCTGTATTACCGCAGCTATGGCGGCAGCCAGATGCTGGTCTCCGAGGGCGTCGTTGGCGAAACGCTGAATGCGCCCGAAACCGAACAGGGCGACATCTCTCTCGATTACGTCGCCGAAGTCGGCGCGCAGGTCGCCGAACGTTTTCCCGCCTACGAGACGGCCGGGCTCGCATCGTCGTGGACCGGCGTCTACGACGTGACCCCCGACTGGAATCCCGTGCTCGGCAATGTCGGTGACATCGAGGGGCTCGTGGTCGGCTTCGGCTTCTCGGGCCACGGCTTCAAGCTGTCGCCCGGCATCGGCAAGCTGCTCGCGCAGCATGCGCTCGGACACCCGACCGACGTGTCGCTCGCCCCTTACGCGCTCGAACGCTTCGCGACCGGCGCATTGCTCACCGGCAAGTACGGCCTCGGCGCCGTGTCCTGATCCACACTCTTCCGACGAGACAATCCCATGCCCCTGAAGATACTGGTGCCCGTCAAGCGCGTCGTCGATCCGAACGTGCGCGTGCGGGTCGGCTCCGCCGGTTCGATCGAGACGACCGGCGTCAAGATGTCCATCAACCCGTTCGACGAATGCGCGCTCGAAATGGCGCTGCGCCTGCGCGAAGCCGGTCACGCCGCGCAGGTGAGCGTCGTCACGTGCGGCCTGCCCGCCTGCCAGGACGTGCTGCGCACCGGTCTGGCCATGGGCGCCGACGACGCGATCCTGATCGACACCGGCGACGCCGCCGCGTCGCTCGACTCGCTGGGCGTCGCACGGCTGCTGCACGCCTACATCGGCACGTCGCCGTACGACCTCGTGCTCTGCGGCAAGCAGGCGATCGACGACGACACCGGCGGCGTCGCGCCGATGCTGGCCGGCCTGCTCGGCTGGCCGCAGGGACTCGAAGCAACCGCGCTCGCGCCTGAAGACGACGGCTGGCGCGTCACTTGCGGCGACGACAGTGGCACCGCGACCTGGCTGCTGTCCGGACGCGCCGTCGTGAGCGCCGACCTGCGCCTCGCCGAACCGCGACGCGTGACGCTGCCCAGCAGCGTCAAGGCAAAGCAGAAACCGCTTGCCGTCGTTCATGCCGCTCAATTCGCGGTCGATCTCGCGCCGTCGTCACGTGCATTGCAACTCGACGAGCCGACCGTGCAGCGCGCAGGTCATCGCGTTGCCGATATCGACGCGATGATAGCCGCGCTCGCCGCACACAACGTCTTTGCCCATACAGGAGTCTCCACATGAGAACGCTCGTTGTCGCCGAAGCCGCGGCCGACCATGCGCTGCCGGACGCGGTCCGGCGCGTCGTGACCGCAGCAACGGCACGCCGGCATCCGGTCGACGTGCTGGTGTTCGATCCCGCGGCCGCCGCGGAAGCCGCGCTGATCGACGGCGTCGACCAGGTGCTCCGGCCCGATCTGCCGGACGCTGCCGGTGCCGTCACGCCGGAAAGTCTCGCCGCGTTGCTGGCCGGACTGGCACCGCGCTACACGCTGATCGTGGCCGCTCATCGCACGCTCGGCCGGAATGCGTTGCCGCGCGCCGCGGCACTCGCCGGCGCGGCTTTCATCGCGGACGTGACCGGCATCGCGGACGACGAGCGCTTCGTTCGCGGCCTGTACGCGGGAAGCATCGTCGCGACCGTCGAAAGCACGCGCGCGACCACCTTTGCGACCGTGCGCGCATCGTCGTTCGCGGCGGCAGGCGCGCGAGCCGAACCGGCACCGATCGATGCCGTGGATGCGCCGCCCGCATTCGCCGCGACGACGCTCGTCGCACGCAACGGCGCTCAGGCGGCCGGCATCGATCTCGCGAATGCGACGATCGTCGTATCGGGTGGACGCGGGCTCGCGTCCGGCGAGAACATGGCGCGGCTCGGCACGCTCGCCTCGCGCTTCGGCGCAGCCCTCGGCGCATCGCGCGCTGCGGTCGACGCCGGCTATGCACCCAACGCGATTCAGGTCGGGCAAACCGGCAAGACCGTCGCGCCCGACGCCTATCTTGCATTCGGAATCTCGGGTGCCATTCAGCACCTGGCCGGCATGAAGGATTCGAAGTGGATCGTCGCCGTCAACAAGGATCCGGATGCACCCATCTTCTCGTTTGCGGATGTTGGCTTCGTGGGTGATCTGTTCGACGTGATGGCCGCGATCGAACGTCACGTCGATGCCGGGAGAAGCGCATGACGGGCGCCGATTCCGGGGAAGACATCGTCCCGCGCGTGCCTGCGCCACTTTCCCTCGATGGGGGTGCGCCATCTGCGGCGCACGACTCGTCCGTCCGGTTCATCGATTGCACGCAAGTCGCGCCCGAAGCTTGGGCAAACGGCGCCGGCATCACGCGAACGATTGCAAGCCGCATCAACCAGGAAGGCGCCATCGACTGGCGGATCAGTCTCGCGACACTCGACAGGCCCGCCCGCTTCTCGCGATTTCCGGGCGTCGACCGGATCCTCGTCCCGGTCGACAACTCGAGTGTCGAACTCCACGCGCAGGACGGGCATCTTGTCGCCCACCCACTCGTGCCTGCACACTTCCCCGGCGATTTGCAGGTATGGACCACCGATATCGTTCGACCCACGCACGTGCTCAACGTGATGACACGCCGCGTCACCTGCCGACCTACCGTGACCGTGGCGACGCATTCGCGTCGCGTCACGACGGCGTCCACGCATCTGCTGATTTGCGCGTCCAGCCAATGGCGCTTCAGCAGCACCGCGCTCAACACCCAGACGCTGCTGCCGATGCAGGGACTGTGGCTTGACGGCCGCAGCGAGGAACTCGATCTGAGCTCCGTCGCACTCGATGCCCGCCTGATCTCGATTGCACTTGAGCCGGTTGAATACTAATACCTAACCCTCTATCCATTCATGTCTCACGTTTCCCTTATCGAACACTACGGCCCGCGCGAATCGATGGAATACGACGTCGTGATCGTCGGCGGCGGCCCCGCCGGGCTGTCGGCGGCGATCCGGCTCAAGCAGCTGGCCGCCGAGAAAGGCACCGAAATCGGCGTGTGCGTGCTCGAGAAGGGTTCCGAGATCGGCGCGCACATCCTGTCGGGCGCGGTGATGGATCCGCGCGCGATCACCGAACTGTTCCCCGACTGGAAGGAGCAAGGCGCGCCGCTCACCGTCGAGGTGACGGAAGACCGCTTCCTGTTCCTGTCCGAGCAGAGCGCGGTCACGACGCCGAACTGGGCGCTGCCCGAGAACTTCAAGAACCACGGCAACTACGTGATCTCGCTGGGCAACGTCACGCGCTGGCTGGGCACGCAGGCGGAAGCCTTGGGCGTCGAGATCTTCCCGGGCTTCCCGGCCGCCGAGATCCTGTACAACGACGACGGCTCCGTGAAGGGCGTCGCGACCGGCAACATGGGCGTGGGCAAGGACGGCGAGCCGACCGAGAACTTCCAGCTCGGCATGGAACTGCACGCGAAGTACACGCTGTTCGCCGAAGGCTGCCGCGGCCATCTGGGCCGCCAGCTGATCTCGAAATTCAAGCTCGACGCGAACGCGGATCCGCAGGCGTACGGGATCGGCATCAAGGAACTGTGGGAAATCGATCCGGCCAAGCACAAGCCGGGCCTGGTGATCCACACGGCCGGCTGGCCGCTGAAGTCGGATACATACGGCGGCTCGTTCCTGTATCACATGGACAACAACCAGGTGATGGTCGGCTTCGTGGTGGGCCTCGGCTACACGAACCCGTACCTGTCGCCGTTCGAGGAATTCCAGCGCTACAAGACGCACCCGTCGATCCGCGCGTTCCTGGAAGGCGGCAAGCGCGTGTCGTACGGCGCGCGCGCGATCACGGCCGGCGGGCTGCTGTCGCTGCCGAAGACGGTGTTCCCGGGCGGCGCGCTGATCGGCGACGACGCGGGTTTCCTGAACGCGTCGCGGATCAAGGGCAGCCATGCGGCGATCAAGACCGGCATGCTGGCCGCGGACGCCGCGTTCGACGCGGTGCAGGCCGGCCGCCAGTCGGACGAGCTCAACGCCTATCCGGACGCGTTCAAGCAATCGTGGCTGTACACGGAGCTGTACCGCGCGCGCAACTTCAAGCAGTGGATGGCCAAGGGGCTGTACCTGGGCACGCTGATGGTCGGACTCGAGCAGAAGGTGATGGGCGGCAACGTGCCGTGGACGCTGCACCACAAGCACGCGGACCACGAGATGCTGAAGCCGGCGTCGCAGTGCGAGCCGATCGTGTACCCGAAGCCGGACGGCAAGCTGACGTTCGACCGGCTGTCGTCGGTGTTCGTGTCGAACACGAACCACGAGGAGAACCAGCCGGCGCACCTGACGCTGAAGGATGCGAACGTGCCGGTGAACGTGAACCTGCGCACGTACGCGGGCCCGGAGGGGCGGTTCTGCCCGGCGGCGGTGTACGAATTCGTGAAGAACGACGACGGCAGCGACCGGCTGGTGATCAACGCGCAGAACTGCGTGCACTGCAAGACCTGCGACATCAAGGACCCGACGCAGAACATCGTGTGGGTTACGCCGGAAGGCGGCGGCGGGCCTAACTACTCGGGGATTTAGTTCCGGCAACTATGTCCAGCGGAAAACGCAAAAAAACATGTCAGGTTCGACTGACATGCCTTTTTGCTTAACAGCCCTACGATCCTGCACGAATAGCATAAGCAAACCCACGCTACCTCCGAAGGAGTACATCTTCATGACAGTTGCTCCGGCTTTATTGACCGCAGATCGTCCAGAAGCGCGAGCCGATTCGCGTATCGTCGGAGACAAACATGAGTTCAATCAACGAGGGAGTACAGGGAAGTCTCTCTGGACTCCAGACAGAAACGGCCGGTCTGCATCGAAAAATCGGCTGGACAGGGGCATTCTGGGTCGCCAGCGGCGTTCCCGCGCTAGTACTTTTCTCGATAGGCTCGATCGCCGCCACGGTCGGCAAGCCATCGTGGATCGTCTGGATGCTGTCGATAGGTTTCGGCTTCATCCAGGCATTCTCGTATGCGGAAATTGCGGGCCTCTTTCCGCATAAATCGGGAGGGGCATCCGTATACGGTGCAATCGCGTGGGTGCGTTACAGCAAGCTGCTCGCGCCACTGTCCGTATGGTGCAACTGGTTCGCGTGGTCGCCCGTTCTCGCCATCGGTTCAGGCATGGGCGCGGGCTACGTTCTCAACATGCTGTTCCAGCCAACCGCTGCGATCAACACGTGGCAAATCACACTTCTTGATCTCGGCTGGCTTGCAAGTGGCCTGACACTCCGCATTAACGCGACCTTCATCATCGGCGCGATCATTCTGCTGGCCGCATTCGCGATCCAGCACCGCGGCATCCTGCACGCCGCGAAACTACAGATGATCCTGGCGATCGCGGCCCTGTTGCCGCTACTGATCGTCGGCGTCTATCCGATCCTCAGCGGCGATCTGCCGAAAGCGCATCTGTTGCCGCTCTACCCGCTCGCGAAGGACGCGGCGGGCCACGTGATCGACGGCACATGGAGCGCCGCCGGGCTGCAACTGATGGCCGGAGGCCTGTTCATCGCGGCATGGTCGACGTACGGGTTCGAAACAGCAGTGTGCTACACGCGCGAGTTCCGCGACCCTCGTCGCGATACCGTCAAGGCGATCCTCTACTCCGGCCTGTTGTGCCTGGTGTTCTTCACGATGGTGCCGCTCGCGTTCCAGGGCGCATGACCCTGACCCAAGAAATAGTCCGGTTCAAAAGTATAGAAATTCGGCATGATGTGTCCAAGCGGACACGAAGGCCATGCCATGAAGACGAGCAAGTTTACGGAAGAGCAGATCGCATTTGCGCTGAAGCAAGCCGAGCTGGGTACGAAGGTCGAAGAGATCTGCCGCAAGCTCGGAATTAGCGAGGCGACTTTCTACAATTGGAAGAAGAAATTCGGAGGGTTGGGACCTTCTGAGTTGCGCCGGTTGCGCCAGCTCGAAGAGGAAAACGCGAAGCTGAAGCGACTTGTGGCGGACCTGAGCCTGGACAAGGCCATGCTGCAGGACGTACTCGCAAAAAAGCTCTGAAGCCTGCCCGTCGGCGCATGTTGATCGATGAATTGCGCGATCGCTATCGGACCAGTCTGACGAAGACCTGCGCGTTGTTTGGCATGTCTCGTTCGCTGTATCGGTATCAGTCAGTCGCGCGCGATTCGTCGGCACTGCTCATGCGTATCAAGGAGATCACCGCCACGCGCGTGCACTACGGGTACCGACGCGTTCACGTGGTCCTGCGACGGGAAGGCTGGCGAGATAATTGCAAGCGCGTCTACAGGCTGTATCGCGCGGAAGGCCTGTCGCTGCGGCATAAGCGGCCGCGGCGCAACAAGTCGGCACGACTACGGCAGCCCAAGCATATCGTGACTACGATCAACGAAATCTGGAGCATGGATTTCGTTGCAGATGCACTGTTCGACGGGAGACGTCTTCGGACACTGACCGTCGTCGACAACTACACACGGGAATGCCTGGCCATCGAGGTCGGGCAAAGTCTGAAGGGGGAGCATGTGGTCGAAGCGCTGACGCGCATCACTGCCATGCGCGGGCATCCTGGCACGATCAAGGTCGACAATGGCAGCGAGTTCATCTCGAAGGCAATGGATCGCTGGGCCTATGAACATGGCGTTGAACTGGATTTCAGCCGACCGGGCACGCCCACTGACAACGCCAAGGTCGAAAGCTTCAACGGGCGCTTCCGGCAGGAGTGTCTGAACGCGCATTGGTTCTTGTCATTGGCCGATGCGCAGAGCAAAATCGACGACTGGCGCACGTACTATAACGAGGTTCGTCCCCACTCCGCATTGCAGTGGATGACGCCCGCCGAATTCGCCCATCAGGCAAGGGAATCCGCCTTGCCTGACAACTCAACCAAGCCGGAAATCTCCACTTCCGACCGGGACTAATTCTGGTTCAGGGTCACAAGCCGGAAATCTCCACTTCCGACCGGGACTAATTCTGGTTCAGGGTCA
>NZ_MDEQ02000041.1 GCF_001883705.2 Burkholderia catarinensis | reverse complement strand
AGCGCGCCGAGGATCGTCGCGATCGTGAAGAACGCGAAACCGACCGCGATCGACTTGTACATCACGTCGTCGAGCACCTCGAGCGTCGGCAGGCGATCGGCGAGCACGCCGCGCTCCTTCATCAGGTAGGCGACCGACACCATCGCCGACAGCGCGAAGCTGCCGTAGCCGATGAAGTTCGCCGGCACGTGGATCTTCATCCACCAGCTCTGCAGCGCCGGCACGAGCGGCTGGATCTGCTGCGCATCGCGCGCGACCGAGTACCACATCAGGAAGCCGACCGCCGCGCTGATGACCAGCAGCACGAACGCGCCGAGCGCGCGCGTGCCGTAGTGACCTTCGTAATACAGGTAGAGCAGCGCGGTGATCAGGCTGAACAGGACGAACACCTCGTAGAGGTTCGATACGGGGATATGTCCGACGTCGGCACCGATCAGGTAGGACTCGTACCAGCGCGCCATCAGCCCCGTGAAGCCCATCAACACGGCGGCCCACGTGAGCTTCTGGCCGATCGCGGCCCCTGTTTCCGAGCGCGCGAGCAAGCCGATCCAGTAGAAGATCGTCGCGAGCACGAACAGCGCGCTCATCCACAGGATCGCCGACTGGCTCGACAGGATGTACTTGAGGAAGAACGCCGAATCGGCGCGCGCGAGATCACCCTGGTAGATCTGGATCGACAGCAGCGACAGCACGGCGATCGACGCCATCATCAGCCGGGCGGGCTTCCAGCGCCAGCCGAGCGCGACGAGCGCCGGCACGGTGCCGATCATCACCGCCCGGTCGTAGTAATCCATGTGCGCGTCGTAGTGCACGAACGCATAGCCCGCGCCTACCACGAGCGCCAGCGCGAACAGCCAGTCGAGCAGCGACAGGCGCGCGAGGAACGGACGGTCGTCGCCCAGTTCGACTGCCCGAACCTCCCGCAACGCACCTGTTTGCCGATACGGCGACGCGGCAACGGAAGCCGCATCGCCGCGAGAGGATTGCATCGCTTTCATGGTATTCACCGGAATGGAACCGCTCGGGGTTGGAAGAAAAAGAGGCGCCCCGCCCCGGGGGAGACGAGACACCTAAATGATCACCGCCGGCGCCGGCCGCCTGCCCGCCGCGCGGCGCGTGCCGCATGCGACGCCGATTCGGCGGCGCTTGCTCATTGGTTGGCCGGCGGGTTCGCCGATGTACCGGCCTCCGGCGAGTTCGTCGATGCACCGACCTCCCGCGCGTTCATCGATGCACCGGCCTCCGGCGCGTTCATCGATGCACCGGCCTCCGGCGGGTTCACCGATGCACCGGCCTCCGGCGGGTTCACCGATGCGCCGACCTCCGGTGCGTTCGTCGCTACGCCGGTTTCCGCCGGGCTCGTCGATGCACCGACTTCCGGCGGATTCACCCGTACGCCGGCCTCCGCCGGAAATGCCTCGACATAGGCCGCGACGGCGCGCATGTCCTGCTCCGTCATGTTCGCGCACACCGACTTCATGATCGCGCCGCGCGGCCGTGTCTCGGATTCCCGGAAGACCCTGAGCTGCTTCACCACGTAGTCCGCATGCTGACCGGCGAGACGCGGAAACCGGCTCATGCCCTCGCCATGCTGGCCATGACACCCGATACAGGCCATCACGCCCTTGTCCGGCAGGCCCCCCACGAAAATCGCCTTGCCCGCGTCGAGCTGCATGGGATCGCCGGCTTCGCCCGGCACCGCCTCCTGGCCTGCAAAATAGGCGGCGATCTCGTCGATTTGCCTGTCGGTCAGATGCGTGAAGCCCCACATGTACCGCTTCGCGTTCGGATCGGCACGCGCGTGGCTTTTGAAGTCGGTCAGCTGATCGACGAGGTACTCCTTGCGCTGTCCGGCCAGCTTCGGAAACATCGGCGACACCGACACGCCGGTCGCGCCGTGGCAGTTCGAGCACACCTGCAGCGCGATGGTCTTGCCCGACACCGCCGGGTTGTCGACCTGCCGCGACCGCTCCAGGTCGTGGCAACCCGCCCCGGCCAGCACCATCGCGAGCGAGACGATATGGGCCACCTTGTTCATGTCAGACACCTCCTTGCCGCAACTTCCTTCGCCTGCCGAATCGATTCCGATCGACGGCGAACCGTGCTCGCATCGCGACGCGATGCGAGATGCGCAACGCCCGCTCGCTGCGCGTGCTTCTGTCGGTCCGGTGTGCGGGAAACGCCGGACGGGATGTCAGAACGATGCGACCCATAGATAGAGAAACAGCGTGTCGTTGTCCCTCGCATTGCGCCCGTTGCCGTCAAAGTTGGTCGCCGCGCCGAGGAACCGGGTGAAGTGCGTGTATTGCAGGCCGACGCGCACGTACTGAACCGGCATCCAGAAGATTTCCGGCATCCAGCCCTGCGTATTCGGATAGAAGTTCGCGCTGGCTGCGTAGCGCGCGCTGTCCGGCGTGCCTGTCGTGTTGAAGAACGACAACGCGATGCCGTACTTGTTCTGGTAAATGTACGAGGCCTTGAGCCGAAGCGAGTTGAGATTCGCCGCTGTGTTGTCGGCCAGCACGAAATTGTTCGGATCGTGAATGTTCTCTCGCACATAGCGCGCCTGCGCGGTGACCGTGTGCGGTTCGAGCAGGTACTCGTATTGCGCGTCGAAGCCGTAGTCGCGATAACGCGTGACACCGGTGCCGAAGATCGGGAAATTGTTCGGGTCGTTCGGATAAACTTCGGCACTGAAGCCAAACGCGCCGACCATCAGGCTATGCGGCCCCCAGTCGCGCGTCAGCGCGATGCGCGCGTACGGGTTGTAGCCACGCAGATAGATCTGCGGGTGGACGGGATCCCCTGGCTTGTTCCCATGGCTCAGGAACGACCAGATGCCGTCGGCCGTACTGTATGCGGTCAGCTCGGCGTACACCAGCTTGTTCCAGTACAGGTAGGCGCCCGTGCCGACGGCCTGCGTCGCAAGGCTCCCGCCTTCGAGGAGCGGCAGGCTCGGGATTTTGGCGACCGGACTGATCGTCGACGAGATGTACGGGTAGCCCCAGGCCGGCGCGGTGTTGAATACGTCCTGCACGGTCGGGTTGTTGTGTATCGTCACGCCGAGGATCAGATCGTTCGCGCTGGTGATGATCCGGTCGACGAAGCGGAAGTCGGTGTTGTCCGACGTCCAGTGGCCTTTCCATTTCCCGCTACCGTCCTGATGATCGTAGTTTACGTAGGTGAACTGCGCAAATCCGCCGATCTTGTCGGTGATCTTCCCGGCAAGGAACACGCTCGCGAAATCGAAGATCGGCAGCGCGTTCTTCGGATTGATCTTGTTGCCGCTGGCGTCGGTGTTGCCGCGCGTCGTGCTCAGATCGCCGATGGCCATCGCCGCGATCGGAATCGTGCGCTCGCCGAGCGTATAACCATTCAGCTTGAACAAGCGCCCATACGGCGTGAGTTCCGGAAACTGTCCGCCGGCATGACACGCGACGCAGCTCTGCCCGGTCTGGCGCGCGAAGATCGGCAGCGCCTGTGCGACGGACACCTGCAGCAATGCGAGCGCCGCGAGCACGGCCATCCAGCCGCCATGCCTCCAGCGAGGACGCGCGCGATGGCCGATCAGGAACGTTGTCATGGCTGTTTCCCCCCAAGCCGTGAGTCGCCACGTTCCGACGCGACATGCGCACGTCGGACGATGCCTTCATTGTGCGAAGCGCCCACGAAAACCGGCATGGGGCGTCTCCCTCCTTACGCGGTCTGATCCCTACTCCACCTCGGCGCGTGCGGCCGCTCAGGGGACGATCCAGCCCCCGTCGGCGGAAATCTTCAGGCGATCCGGCCCGGCAAAGCGGACGATATAGCCGCCCTTCGACGCGAAGCGCTGCCCGGGTGCGAGCGTCAGGCGCGGGTAGTAGCCGGTCAGGATGCGACGCTCGAGCATGTCCTGGATGCGCTCGACGAGATACTCGCGCACGAACGCATCGACCAGATGGCTCAGCGTCTCGGCGAGCAGGCCGCATGCGAGATACGTGTCCGCCTGCACCTGCGGCGCGACCATCGGAATGCGCCGGATCGAGAACCAGCCGAACGCATAGTCGACGCGCACGCGCCGCCCTTCGGGCAGGTCGAACGGATAGGCGATGCGCGTCACGCCGCGCCAGCTCGTCGGCAGCGGCGTGTTGTCGAGCCCGCCGAGCAGCCCCGACATGAAGACCGTGTCCGACGCGGGCGGCACATGAGCGAGCGCCGCGAGGTCGGGCGGCCGCAGCCACAGCACGAGCACGTCGTCGCGCGGCATCCGGCGCAACGCGTGTGCAACGCTGTCGCCGGACGCAAGCGCGCGATTCGACACGGCGATGCCGTGCGCCTTCAGCGCGGCAGCCAGCGCGCGTGCGCCGCGCTCGCCGTTGTCGCCGCTGCGATAGACCTGCCAGACCGTCTTGACCGCTTGCGGCGGCGGCCGCGCACCGGCTTCGTCCAGGATGCGCTTCGCGATCAGGTCCGACTCGAGCAGCACGCCGCGCGAGAAGTACACGGAATAGAAATCGCGATCGGTCTCGACCGGCACTTCGACATTCGGAAACAGGCAGGGCACGGCCTCCTCTTCGCAGAAGTCGTGGACGGGCGCCCAGTTCCTGCCGCCGAGCCCCGACACCACGGCCAGCACCGGCTGCCGCGCGAGAAACTGCGTCAGCTGCGCATGCCACGTGTCGGGCGGCCCCTTCAGTTCCCACACATGCAGTTCCCAGCGGCGATTGACCATGAACATCATTTTTCGCGTGGAACGCAGCGGCGGCGTCGTGCCGAACGGAAACGCATTCTTGTCCGCGAAGTAGTGCTGCAGGACGTCGAGCATGCCCGCCCGCTTCACCGGGTCCGCGTCCGGCGTGACGATCGTCGCGAAATGCAGCACCGTGTCCGTCACGCCCGACGGCGTGCGGCGATCGAGGCGCTTCAGATAGCCGGTCAGCGCGGCCATGTCGGCGTCGCCGAGCGCGTATTGCGGCATCAGCCTGCCGAGCGGTCTGCCTTCCGGGTCGATCCCGTCGCGCACGGCGCGCGCGAGCCGTTCTTCCGTGTACGGCTCGCGGTCGGTGCGCATGCCGGGAACGTACGGGATGTCGAGATCCTCGGCGGTCTGTGCGCGTGGATGCACCAGGTAGCGCCACGTGATCGGCGGGATGGTGTTGTTGCCCTCCTTCGAGCCCAGCCCGCTGCGCCGATGGCAATTGATGCAGGCGGCGGCGGCGCCTTGCAGGCGCACGCCGTCCTGATGCACGGCTTCGAGCGGTGTGCCCGAACCGAGGATGCCGCGCTGGAAGATCGCTTCTCCCGCGTCCGTCGGCACGACGGGCGCCGCTGCCTCGCCGCCGATCGCGTGGCCCGCGCTTGCGCACAACGCGGCCAGCAACGCCCAGCGCGCCAGCCGCCCGCGCGAGGCCGGCGGGTAGGCCGCCGCGAGGGCGCGCAGTCGCCCCCGGATGCCGTTCATGGCCGTGCCGTCGGCCGGCCGGCGCCCGGCGGCGCCGGCGACACGTTCGCATCGAGCGACGCCGGACGGCGTCCGCCCGGCGAGACGGGCCGGGCGAAGAGCGCATCGTCGAGCGGCGGATTCAGCGACACCTTGTCGATGACCAGCGTGTCCTTGGTCGGCGAGGCCGCCGTTCCGCTCTCGATCCTGAGCGGGATCTGCAGGCCGTCGATGCGCTTGAAGTTGCCGTAGTTCACCTCCACCGTGAGCGGGCCGCTCGGCCCGCGCACCTGGCGGTCGGCCTTCACGTCCAGGAACGTCCGCTCGTCGATCCACACATGCCGCACCGCGCCGGAGGGCAGCTTCACAGCGAGGCGGTACGCATCGTGTCCGCCGAGCGAGTCGACGCCGTCCAGCGTCACGGCGATACCCTTCGCATCGTGGTCGATCAGCGGACCGTCGATCACCTGCTCGTCGCGCGCGGACGTCAGCTCGCCCGGCGCGTACGGCCGCAGACCGCCGCCGCCGCTCGCGCCCTGCTTCCAGCCTTCGCGACCGTCGAACACGCGCACGGCCTTCTGGTTGAGCACGGTGATCTCGAAGCGCGTCTTGTTCGGCCGCTTCATCGCGAGGATGAACGGCATGTTGCGCACGGGCGCGTTCGGGCTATCCACATGCCCCGACCAGACCATCGTCTGGACCTTGCGCCACGCGTCGATCCCGCCTCTCGCCGCGATATTCTTCTCGACGATCTGGTCCACGCCGAGGCCCTGCCCCGGCAATTGCTCGCACCCGCACAAGGCCGCCATCGCGCAGCCGGCGAGCACCCACGATCCGATCCGTCCCATGGCCGTCACCTCGTCCGGATGTCGGCCGGGTGACTCGGCGCCTTCGCGAAGGTGAGCGGCGGCTTGCCGAACATCGCGTCGTCGGCCGTCGCGTTGAGCGCGACATGCTCGATCGTGATCCGGTGCGTCTCTTTGACGCCGCTCACGACGGTCTCGAGCGTGTGCGGCATGACGAGGCCGTTCTCCTTCCTGTAATCGCGATAGAAAACGGTGACGCCATGCGTCTTGCCGTCCAGCACGCGCGGCTCGCCATCGATCTTCAGTTCGAGAAAGCTCGACGCGTCGACCCACAGGCGCCGCGCCGCGCCATCCTTCGACGTCAGCTTCAGCACATACGCGCGATGCCCTTCCACCTGCTCCGTGCCAAGCGCCTGGATCGTGGTGCCCTTGTTCGCGTAGTCGATCAGCGGACCGTCGAGTTCGGCGGATGCCGCGGCGGACTTGAGTTGCGCCGGCGTATACGGCTCGACATCGTTGCGGCCGAGGTACGGCCTGACCAGCCAGCCCTGCGAGCCGTCGTACACCTGCAGCGCGGTTTGCTGCTCGAACTCGATTTCGAGCCGGCTCTTGTGCGGACGCTTCAACGTCAGCGTGAACGGCAGCCTGACGTTCTTCTTGCCGCCCGCATCGAGCTGCCCCGTCATCCTGATCGACGACACCGCCCGCCACGCCTGCAGCCCGCCACGGGCCGCGACATTGCGCTCGGCGATCTGCGCCGCGTCCATATGCGACGCCGACGCTGCCTGCGCGTTCCCCGCCGCCGAGGCCGCGGATGCGACCTGGCCGTAAGTCAGAAAGCCGGCGGCGCACGCCGCCGAAATCGACTTGAAAAGAAACCGGTTCATGACTGCTCTCCCCGCATGCAGGCCGCCCGTTGCCGATGCGCGGCGGCATGCGCATGTATGTGATTACTCGACCACCAGCCCGTCGATATGCAGCGAATCGATCAGGATGCTGACCCGTTCGCCGCGCTTGATCGGCCCTCCCTTGTTGGAAAACACCATCCAGTATTCGTGTCCGGTCTCCAGCTGACCGGTCTGCCGCAGCGCGCCGATCTGGTCCATCACCGGAATCACGAGCATCGCGTGGCTCGTTTCGCCGTACAGATAGACGGTCGATTTCGTGTCGCCGAGCAGCCGCGCCTTCTCCGGATCGGTCACGCGGTAGCTGAAGCGGATCAGGTTGCCCGACGCGGTGCTGCGCACGTGCAGGTCGTCGATGCCCTTCGCCATCTGGTAATAGGCCTTCGCCTGCCGCGGCAGGCTCACGGGCAGGTAAGGCGAGGGCCGGCGGGCCGCCGGCCCGGCCGGCGCATCCTGCCCGGCCGCGGCCGGCTGAGGCCGGACCGCGACGAGGCAGGCGCCGCCCGCGAGCAGCAGCGCCGATGCCGTGCGCAGGGCGGCGCGTTTCATTGCAGCGCCCCGGTGATCGTCGCGGGTGTCGCCTGCGCCGGGGTCGGCACCGGCGGCCGCGGCGGCGTGCGCGGTTGCGTACGGGTCTGCGTCTGCGTCGGCGCACGGTTGCGCTGCGGCGTCGGTGCCTGCAGCAGCACACCCGACTGCGGCCGCGCGAGCGCCGGAGACTGCGTCAACGCACCGGCCGGCAGCGGCCGCGCTGCCGGCGCGAACCGCGGCGCACCCGCAAGCGGCCGCCTCAGCGCCGGGGCGTGGATCTGCGTCAGCGGCCCGAGACCGTTGAGCAGGCCCGCGATCCCGCCGGCGCCCAGCGGGGCGAGGACGCCCAGGCCGGACGGCTGGCCGCCCAGTGCCAGCGGGTCGATCGGCGCACCGCCACCACCAAGCAGGCCGCCGAGCAGGCCGGGCGCCACGTACTCGACCGCACCGATGTCGTAGCCGTTGGCTTGCGGCCGCGGCGTGCCGAAGATGTCGTGCTTCGGCGCGCCGGATCCCGTAGCCGCCCCGATCGCCGGCGACGTGCCCTTGATCGAGTAGTTGCCCATCATCACGTTGTAACCCGCACTGCCCGGCGTGAGCGCCTCGTTGAACAGCGACAGCGGCCCGTACGACATGTTGATCCACTGGTTGCCTTCATCGGGCGTGGCCGTCGGCATCAGGCCGAACAGCGGGTTCGGCATCACCGCGTCGGCAATCCCGGGCGGCACGGCAAAGCCGTTCCCGCCGGCTTCCGGCGGCACCCGCGAACCGTTGCAGTACTGGCCCACCGTCTGCGGATCCGCGGCGATGTTGGTCGCGCCGTAGCCCGCCGTGCTGGTCATGATCGAGTGCCGCGGGTTCATGGTCAGCCCGGACTGGTGATTGGCCGGCCCGGTGTCGCCGTACGCGCCGATATCCCAATAGACCGGCGGCGTCTGGCCACCCGTTACGCAGAAGCCTGTCGACTGCCCCTTCTGGTTCAGGACCGGATTCAACGTGACCGCGTTCTGCACGCCGGGTATGTTCGGGTTCGGCTGCGAACTCACCGAGATGTAGAACGAGCGGTTTTGCCAGAACAGGTTGTTGGTCAGCACCGGGTTCGAGAACTTCGTGCAGTTCGGCGCGTTCTCGGGACACCTGACGTGCCCCTTGAAATTCGCCGGCGGGACGAACGCCGCCATCAGGTTCTGCGTATGAGTCGTCGTCTCCAGCCCGGCCGGCTGCTGCGTCGATGCCTCGATGAAGCTCGTACACGTCGAGTCCGCGCTGTTCGGGCTGCTCGTGCATCCCGGCGGCGGCACGTTCGACTGTGACGCGGCCGGTGTATTGAAGAGCACGCCCGCCGACGCCGTCGCATCGTTCGCGATCACCGTGTTGTTGATGAAGTTCACGCGCACCGCATCCTGCAGCGACACGCCGCCGCCCGACCAGCCGGCCACGTTGTCCGCGATGATGTTGTTGATCACGCGCACTTCGTACCACTTGTTCGGGTTGCCGAGGTTGCGTTGCACGTCCGTGCCGTTGACGTTCTGCAGCCGCAGGCCGCCGCCCTTCCCGCTTTCCGCGGTATTGCCCATGATCAGGTTGCCGTCGATCACGAGATCCGGGCCGATGCCGTCGGACAGTTGCGGCGCGCAATCGACGTCGACGAGGGAGTTCTCGCAGAACGTGCCGTCGGGCGGCACGCCCTGCGCGATGATGCCGCCGCCGTACGTCGGAAGCGTCGGGTTGTTGCTCTGGTTGAACAACACCACGTTGTGCGACAGGTCGCCGTTGTAGCTGAACCCGAAGTGCGCGACGCCGCCGCCGTCACCGCCGCTGATGTTGCCGCATACCCAGTTGTAGTTGAAGCGGTAGTAGTCAGCGCCCGAGCAGATCGTCACGCCGCCGGCCGCCGACGGCGTGGTCGAGTTGATCTCGTCGCCGTACGACGCGTTCCCCGTCACCGCGTTGTGGTGAACGTTGACGAACGTGTTGTACATGAACGGCAACTGCGTCACGCCGTCCGCGGCGATGGTGCCGTCCGGCACTTCCACCTGGCCGACCGTGATGCCGCCCGACAGCGTGCCGGCATTGCCGGTCACGCGGTTGTTCGATACCTCCGTGTAGTGGTTCCAGCCATGCAGGAAGATCCCGCCGCCGCCCTGCGAGCTGTTGGTGACCGTGATCCCGTCGATGCGCGACGGGTTGCACAGGAAGTTGCTGTAGTTCGGGTTGTTCGGGTCCGTCGTGCAATCGTGCTTCGTGAGCAGCGTGCAGACGCCGTTCGCGGTGCAGTTCGTGCTCGGCTGCACGCCCTTGGCCAGCACCGTGATGCCCGCGCCTTCATACGCGCCCATCAGCGACGGCTCCATCAGCAGCTCGCCCAGGTTGCCGTTTTGCATACCGTCCCAACCGACGGTCGGCTCGAACGGGATCGGATCCACGTGCCCCTGCATCTGCGTCGAGCATTGATAGGTGCCCGACGGATCGTACGGGTTGTTGGTCGACGAGATCGGCTTCGTCGGATCGTACGCGGCCGAAATCACCCCGCCATTGAGCGACGTGCCGAACAGGCACGCGATCAGCCTGCGCCACGGATCGAGCTTGCCGGACGGATGCGTGTTCGCATTGACCGTCACCGACGCGGCACCGACGCCTTGCAGCCGCACCGGCTTCCACATCACCAGCATCTCGTTGTACGTGCCCGGACCGACGACGATCATGTCGCCCGCGCTCGCATTGTTGATCGCGGTCTGGAGCGCATTGCTCGCGCCGTTCTCGCCGCTCACGTAGGTCGGCGCCTTGCCGCCGATCGTCACCGTGATCGCATCGATCGACCGCTTGCCGTTGTCGGCCGTGATCACGAGCTCGCCGCACTGCGTCGCGGGCGCACCCATCTGCTGGATCGTGCAGGTCGACGGCACCGTCAGCGACGGGAGCGCCGGAATGCTCAGGTCGGGCGCGAGGACGACGATCTTCGAGTCGCTCCACGACACGACCGTCGCGTTGACCCCCGCGATCGTGACCTTGCCCGAGCCCTGCTTGCCGCCGAAGCCGTAGTGGCGCGTGATGAACTTCTGGTTGAACGGCGCCGTGCTCTGGTTCGGTCCCGTGTAAGCATGGTTCGGCACCTGCTGGTCGCCCAGCGCGGTGATCGTCAGCGGCTTGCCGGGTGCGCTGACCCACGGGCCCGCACCGGCGCCGATCGTGTCGCCGGTCACGCTCGAGATCGCCGGCGTTGCATCCGGATACGCGCAATCGGGCTGGTTGTAGCCGTCGGCGAAGGCCTGCACCGGCACCACCGGCGTATCCATGTACTGCGTCTGTCCGGGCATGAACGGAATCTCGTAACAGAACTGGCTGTATGCCGGGTTGTACAGCGGGTCCGACATCGTCTTGCCGGGGTGCTTCGGATCGGGGATCGGGCCCGGATCGTTCATGCATGCCACCATCATCGTCGGTGCATAACCGGTCGGGTTCGGGGGATTCACTTCCCAGGTCGAGAACGTCAGTCCGTTGTAGATGCCCCATTGATCCGAGTAGGTGCGCGAGATTTCGTTGCCGGAGAAATCCTTGAACGAGATCGGCACGTTCGGCACCGCGAACTTTTCACCGAACTGCGGCGAATACGGATCGAACTCCGACGAGAAGTCGTCGAGCATGAAGCCCGTGTAGTGCGCGCTGACGTGTGTCGAGCTGAAGATCCAGAACTTCGCGAGCACCGATTCCTCGTCGGTGAGCATCACCTCCTTGCGGTCGCACAGATGCCGGGAAGCGCCCGCGAACGGCGCGACTTCCTTCGATCCCGGGAACAGGCTCATGTAGTCCGGCACGATGCGCAACTCGCCGACGCACGGCCAGAACCGCTCGACGCTGCCGGTGTCGCCTTCGGCATGCGGCGTCGAACCGAGGTTCGTGGTCATGTTCTGCGCGTTGTTCTGGTTGTACGTCGAGTTCACCGCGGCCTGGTCGGGGAGGATGAAGATCGCGCCGATCCCGCCGAACTGCTGCGTCACCGGGGCGATGTAGTTGTCGCCGATCAGGATGTTCTTGTCTTCCTCCTTCACCAGTTCGTAGCCCGGCGGCACGATGATCTCGACCACGTACTTGCCGGCAGGCAGCATCGGCGTGCCGTCGACGGGATTCTTCCCGACGCAGATCGTGCAGTTCGACGCGACCGGCTTGCCGCTCGAATTCGTCGCCGTCACGCTCGGGAACTTGTACATCCCGTCATACGGCGCCGGCTGGATCTGGTTGAACACATGCATGCCGTCGTAGCACTTGTACTGCGCGTTCGCGGGCAGTTGGCGATGTTGCGGATCGAGCCAGTTGGTGCTG
Organism: Burkholderia catarinensis; assembly: GCF_001883705.2. Classification (GTDB taxonomy): domain Bacteria; phylum Pseudomonadota; class Gammaproteobacteria; order Burkholderiales; family Burkholderiaceae; genus Burkholderia; species Burkholderia catarinensis. The sequence goes on along the minus strand of NZ_MDEQ02000041.1, from coordinate 33,527 downwards.
TTCTTCAGCGTGAAGTAGAACGGGTCGTTCGGATCCTGGCCCGGGCAGTTCATGTTCGGCGTCACGCCGTCCGCGCGGAAGCCCTGCGCCCAGTCGTCCCAGCTCGCCGTCTTGGTCGTATCGACCAGCGTCAGGTTGGTGGTGCCGTCCGTCGCCGTGCCCTCCTGGTACAGGTTCACCGTGACGTTCGGCACGTTGGGGGTCCACTTCGTGTGGATCAGCAGCGTCGGATCGTCGAACGGCCGCGTCGACGCATAGATCACCTCGCCGCGTATCCCGCCGTTCTCGCCCTTCGCGAACGGCGCTTTGCCGAACTCGATGAACGAGTTCTGGCCGGAGAACCCCTGCCATGCTTCCGAGGTCACCCAGGGCGGATCGACCCGCCCGGTCGAGCCGTTGCCGGCCGACGCGCAGTCCGCGTCCGCGCAATACCGGGCGCCCGGCACCTGCAGGTTCGACGGCAGGGGCACGGTTTCGACCGTGTTCGCGAAGTTCGCGGCCACCGTCGAGTTCCCGCTGCCGGGCACGCCGGTGCCGTCGACCGGACCGCCCGCGTCATACACCACGTGCGTGCCGGTCGTCTTGAAGCGCGTCAGGTCATCGTCGACCACATACCAGTTGAACAGCGGAAACACTTCGTTGAACGGCGCGTAGCCGTTGCCGTCCGTATTGTTGAAAGTCGCGACGCTGCCGTCGCGGAACCGCAGGTTGGTCGACGCCAGCGCGACGCCGGGATCGTCCGGATGCGAGATGCCGTCGCCGTGCAGGTCGATGAAGGTCCGCGTATAGAGGTTCGTCTGCCACTGCAGCACCGACAGGTCGCCCAAGTCGACCGTCGTGCTCCCGTTGGCCGCGGGCAACTGGACCGCCTTGGCCAGCCCGTCGACGATCTGGTCGTTCCATTGATCGAACACGGTGATGCGCGTCGTGCCGCTCGGCAGGCCGCTGATCGTGAACCGGCCCTGGCTGTCGCATTTCGTGAAGCCGTAATCCTCGCCGTCCGGATCGCCGACGCTCACATAGCATTGCGAGAACGCCAGCGAATCGTGCGACCCGCTGCTGTACAGGGTCTCGTTCGGCGGGCGGCCGTAGTGCAGGTTCGTCACGCGGCCCGTGATCGTGTTCGGGCATGCGCCGGTGTCGCATAGCCCGGTCTTGGCCGCGTTGGTCCTGCGCGCGTTGATGGTCTTCGGATTCGCGAAGCCGATCGACACGTGATAGCCGGCCGGCCCGAACTCCTGGAAGTACGCGGGCCCGCCGACCTTGATGAACGCGTCGTGCGCCTTCTGTCCGTCGAGCGTGTTGGTCTGCAGCCATTCCTCGCCGCGGCCGATCCGGTCGGCCGCCGGCGTCGCGATCACGCCGTAGCGGCCCGGCATCAGGTTGGCGATGACGGCCTGGCCGACGAGCGGCGACAGCGTCTTGCCATCCGATTCGTATTTCGGGCAGGTCGGAATCATGCCGACCATGCCGTCGGTCGCCGTCGAGATCGGGCACGCATTGAGCCCGGTGAGCGGGTCGACGGTGCCCTGCAGCGAGTTCGACAGCGGCATGTTGAACATGTCGTAGGTCATCTGCCCGGTCGGGTCGCCGGTGCCGCCGGCATCGTCCCAGAGCTTGACTTCGAAGCCGCCGAGGCCCGGCTCGCGGGCCGTGCCGAAGCCGTCGGTCCCGCCGCTGACATCCACTTCGCCGTTGAGCGGCGCATCGTCCTCGAACACGAACACCGACAGCTTCGCGGTCTGGTACGGCGTTTCCGTCAGCAGCACGTTGAGCTGCCCGGCCTGTCCGGCGGCAGTCTGCCCTGCCTTCGCGGCCGTGATCTGAGCGGGCGAAATCGGCGCGCCGCCCATGCCGTGGCCGCACTTGCCCGTGCCCGGCGCGAAATCCGCGCCGCTCGGACCCGACGGGCAGTCGAGCGCGATGCTGAATTGCCGCGTGGTGTTGGGCGGCACGCCGCCGCCGTTCGTGAACGTGTTGCCGGCGTCGCCCGGCAGGATCGAGATGTAGTAATGCTTGGTCGGATCGAGCGCCACGTACTTCGGATCGACCGGCGCCTGTTGCGAGACGTTCGGGCCGGTGCGGCACACGCCGTTACCGACGTCGCACACGGTCGCCACGTGCGTGTTGGAGACCGGGTCGTACACGGTCTGCCCGGATTCGCACGCCACGGTGCCGACGCAGCCCGCCGCCACCACCGGCATGTAGCTCGTGTGGAAGTTCGTGCCGAGACTCGGAACCGGCAGCGGCGGGCAGTTCGCCGGCCGCGACGTCGCCGAATTCACCTGGCAGGCCGGATCGATCTGCATCGTGCGGTCTTCCTCGATGATCCAGCGATAGTCGGTGAGCTTGACCGCCTTGTTCGGCGCGGTCGCATCCGGCGCCATGCTCGGCGCATCCATCACGTTCACGACAAGCCCGCTGCCGGGATTGAAGGTCACGGTCACCGTCCCTGCATTCGCGCTCGTCTGCTTCTGCGTATTGGTGACCTTGTACTGGAACGTCATCGTCTGCGCGGACGCGCCGTTGCCGGCCAGCGGCGGCGTCGTCGGCACCGCGGTAAACGATCCGTCCGGATTCAGCGTCACGGTGCCGTTCGTCGCGCTCGACGCGACGATTTTCGCGGTGAGCGGCAACCCGGCCGGATCGCTCGCGCTGGCGAGCACGCCCGGCGCGCCGATCTGGATTTGCGACGCGATGTTGCTCGCGAAACTCGCATTGCCCGCCGTGGGGACCGACAGGCACTTGTTGCTCGTGGTGCAGGCGGTCAACGTCACCTTCGCCGTCACCGGCGGCGTGCCGTTGGTCGACTGATAGACGAAACTGTCGTTCGTCGCGCTGCTCGACAGATACGTGAACGTACCGTCCGCATTCAGCTTGAGCGTGCCGCTCGCGGGCGGCGTCTGGACCTTCACGCCGTACACGCCGGAGTCGCTCGCGATCACGCCCTTGGCCGGATCCGACACGGTGAGCGTCGTGCCCGGCACGAAGTAGTAGTTCGCGCCCGCGGCGGTCGGCGTTTCGCCGATGCCGGCGGTCGCCGACGGTACGGCGTTGTTGACCGCGATATAGCCTTGCATCCCGCCATCGCGCAGATTGTTGGTCGACAGGCTCAACTCGCGGTCGTACACCGGCATCGCACCCGCGGCCGGTGCGTTCACCATCACGTCATAGGTCTTGCCGGCCGCCATGAACACGGCGTTCTGGATGTGCGCGGCGCCGGGCAGCACGTTGCCGTCCTCGGCAATCAGCGCGAAGCCGGGAACGGACGGATTGCCCGTTTGCGCGCCGACCACGGCCGGAACGTGCATGCGCAGCCCCGCGTTCACCAGGCGCACGAGCACCTGCCCGGTCGACGCCGGCACGGTCGCGCTCGGCGCAAAGGCCGACGCGTTCGGGTTGGTGCGATCGAAGGCAACGCCGTTGATCAGGTAATAGCGCGGATCGTAGTTCACCACCGGCGGATAGCAGGTGCCGAACGTGACCGACTTCGAGTCGCCGCACCCGCCGGGCTGCCCCGACCATGCGGCGGTTTCGCTGAAGCCCTTGGTCGCGACGGCCGCGGCGACCGCGGCATTCTGCACCGGATCGATCTCGCCCATCACGAGCGGCACGTCGGCGTCATAGCAGGACGCCGTGTTCGGATAGGCCTGGTTCGTCGATGCGCACGTCGAACTGGGCACGCTCGGGCTCTTCACCACCAGCACCCCGTAGAGGCCCATCGGCCCCTGGATCGACGGGTGCGTGCCCGACTCGAGCAGGTAGGTGCCGGGCTTGAGATTGGCCCAGGTGAGCGTCGTGTGCGATTTCGGATCGGTCGACGACACCACCTCGGTCCCGAACGACTCGACGCGCGGCCCTTGCGCGGGCGGCACGAACGATGCCATCGGCGCGGTCGAGGTCGCCGTGACGATCGGCCAGGTCGTGGCGGTCTGCGTCGGATGGGGCGGGCTCGGCATGGCCGTCGGCTTGTCGCCCAGACCGCCGCCGAGCTGGCCGACGATGACGAGCGAAGTCGGCACGGGCGCCGGCAGGTTGTTCGTCAGGTTGATCTGCAACTGCCCTGCCGGCACGGTGATCACCACCGGCGACCAGTTCGCGCCGGCGGCCGGATTCGCCGCCGCGCAGGTGGCATTCGCGGCCGGCACCGTCGCGACGGCGGCCGGCGTGCAGCTGTAGCCCCACATCGGCACGGACTGCCCGTCCGGCATCAACGCCGTGGACGCCTTCGCCGTCAGATTGACGACCGATTGCGCGAAACATGCCTCGCCTGCCGTCAGCAACATGGATGCCGCGACCCCCGCCTTGAACAGATCAAGGAGCGTCGCCGTGAGCTTGGTGGATCTCATCGCCTTTCTCCCCACCCCTAATTGGATTCGTCGATCGGAAATACCGGAGGATCAACGAGCATCATCATCATCATTCCGCCGGGGAAGATGTTGTTCGTCGTGATCTCGCGCTCGTTATGCGAGTGCCACATGAACGCGAAGCCTGCTTCCGTCGCCGGCGGGTTCAGGATCGTGTTGCTCGGTGGCGACGTGCCCGTGGGCGCCGTCGCACGCACGGTCGCGTCCGGCCCGAGATACGGACTGCCGCCATACCAGAAACCGTTCGTCAGGATGTTCGAGTCCGGCAACGTGACCGGCCCGCCGCTGGCGACCTTGCCGAACGGCGCCTTCTCGAGCGCCTTGCCATGGTCCTGGCACCACTCGTAGTAATTCGGCGCGTTGCGCGGGGCCGGCGGATTCGACGCCGTCGTGTAGTAGCCGTTCGCGTCCGGCACGCAGACGGAACCGTCGCCCGCGTAGTGCGCGTAGACGTCCCAGTTCAGGCCCTTGCCGGTCCAGTAGAAAATCCCGTCCATCGTGGCGCCCGGCGTCGTGGTGGTCGTGAACAGCAGCGGGCCGGCCGGCAGTCGCGGGTTCGCCGGGTGGTTCGGGTCGACCGGGCTGAGCAACAGGTTGCCGTCGCGCGCCAGCACGCGCACGTGATTGCCGTGCTCGTGGAACGGATGCTGCCAGCGGCCGGTGCCGATGATCCGCAGCAGCACCAGTTCGCCCGGATGCATGTGCGGGTTGCCGTTATACGGCTGGTGCGGGTACTGCGGCGCGTAGTTCGGATCCATGTCGTCCGGCATCGAACGGCCGTTGACCATGAAATAGGCCGGGTGATAAGGCTCGGTCTCGACGGTCATGCAGCCGGTCGGCCTGGTGCACGACGTATTCGCCGCGACCTGCTGTTCCGCCTGCTGATGGATGCGCGGATCCATTTCGGAGAACTGAAAAAGATACTCACGGTCATAGCAGGCCGCGCTGTTGTCGAATGCCGCCACTGCGTTGCGGAAATCGTGCTGGCCGAACGGTCTGCCCGAATCCGGCAGCGCCATGCAGCCCGCCGTGTTGACCGCCGTATTCGGCAGCACGATGATCGCGCCGTACAGCCCCATCTCGATCTGCAGATCGCCCTGCGTGCCGCTGTAGTACGTATGCGTGCCCGGCGTCGCCGCGACGAACGTGTAGGTGACCGTCGCGCCGTGCTGCGCTTCCTGCGCCAGCAGCCCGGGCACGCCGTTGCCGGCCGACGTGCCGCTGCAGGTCTTGCCGTCCGGGCTCAGGGTGCCCGTGCACACGACGAAGCCGGGAAACAGCATCGACGTGTTGCCGGCCGCCGCCGGCAGGTTGTTGGTGAGTGTCACGGTGATGATGTCGCCCTGCCTGACGATCAGCGTCGGGCCGGGAATCTGCATCGTCGGACAGGTCGCGCCGCTAATCGTCGACGGCGAGAAGACGAGCGGCGTCGCGCTGGTCGCCGCGCAGCCGTAGCCCCACGAATAGACGCTCGTGCCATCGGGCTGGGTGATGCGCGCCTCCTGGGCAGTGAGGTTGAATACCTTGCCGGTGATGCCCGGCGCCGCAGCTTGCGCGTGCATCGACAGCAACGCGGCGAGCGTCGCAACGCCGACGCAGACGAGCCGGCCAAGACGGGCGAGCGTCGCGGTCCACGCATGGTGAGTGATGTGTCCCACGGCTTTTCTCCTCAGTGCAGGACTTCCCGGCAGGGCCTGCCCGACGACTCGGGCAGGCCCTGGTCATCAAAGAGTGCAATGCTTCGTGATCGGATCCACCGCACTGCAGATGTGAACCTCGGTCATCAGGCCGCCGAAATTCTCCTGATCGTTCGACAGGTGATCGAGGTTCGGCGTGTACAGGTAGAACACCTGGCCCGAGTGGTATTTCGACTTGTCGCTGGCGTCGAGAATCAGGTCGAGCGACTCGCCGCCACCGAGCGTGATCGAGTTCGTGTCATAGGCCGTGTTGTTGCCGGCCATGTCGCGCAGCAGGCGGGCATTGATCGCGATCACGTGCATCGGGATGCCGAGCGACGCCAGCGTCTGGTATTCGGTCACGTCGAGATCCGAGATCCGCAACAGCGCCCTGCCGCCGGCCGGGATGTTGATCAGCGTCGCCAGCGGCTGCGACGGATGCATCGAGCTGTCCGACGCGGGCGTCGACATCGGCCCTTCGGTCACCGTGTCCGGATAGCTGCGGCCATTCAGCATGAAGAACTTGTCCTTCATGTCGGTGAACGGCTCCGGATTGAACGTCATGCCGACGAAGTGGAAATTCGGATCGAAGCCGTGGATCTGGATCGGGTACTCGACGTCGTACGCGGTCGAGCCGTCGCCATCGTTGTACGCGTAGAGCGACAGCGTCTCCGGCGAGGTCGGCGGGATGCTCGCGTTCGCCGCGCGCACCAGGCCGTTGTTGCGCGTCGGCAGCGGCGTCGAGCACAGAATGTCGTTGCCGCAGCGCGTGCGCAGGTCCGACTGCTGCGTCACCAGCGCCTCGTACAGCGAGACACCTTTCGGCACGCGGTCCTGGCGCGGCCGCACGTAGATCTGGCCGACCATGCCCATCTGCAGGTGTTCCGGCGGCGTGATGTGGCAGTGCCAGAAATAGGTGCCCGCATCCGGCGCGAGATAGTAGTAGGTGAAGCTCGCGCCGATGTTGATCGCGACCGACGCATCCGGCACGCCGTCATAGAACGACGACGCATTCGGATAGCCGTGGAAGTGCACCGTGTGCCTTTCGAACAGGTCCGGCCGCATGATCATCCCGACGTTCGTGAGCGTGAGGAAGAACTCGTCGTCCTCGTCGATCGCCATCAGCGGCGCCGGCTCGTTGCCGTTCATCACGCCGATGTCCATGATCGGGCGCGGGTCGACGTGACCGGTCAGCGCGCCGCCCGCATCCGGATCGGGAGCAAGGCCGACCGCGCCGTTGTAGGTCGGGTCGGTTCTGGGGTCGCCGACGGTGTTGAACACCGACGCGAGCTCCGTGCCGGGCCGGCCGGCCGCGATGTCCGCGAGCCCGGACAGCGGGCCGAACGCGAACAGGTAGGTCTGCACGCCGTTGGCCATCGTGGCGTAACCGTCGCCGCCCGAAATCTGCTGGCACTTGATCGCGCCGTTCACGGTGCCGGTCGACGTGGAATTCTGGCCCGTGTAGGTCGGCTTCGTGTAGGCGGGCTCGCCGACGCCGGGCGCCAGCGCGGTCGGATGGGACGGCGTGGTGGGCGGGCATTGAACACGAAACGACTGGGCAAACGAAGGAACGGCGCACAAGAGGAGCAACAGTGCCGCCACACTGCTGCAATACGCGCGGGTACTGAACATATGACCTCCATCCTAGGGGTCAACCAGCGATACGCGCTGGACGTCATGCTCTGCTGCGGACGCGGGCTGGTGACGTCATGCACTGACCCGTATCTGGATTCTGCAGATGCGCGCGTCGGCCCGGGATGGGTCACCCCCCTACTTTTGCGTAGGGGGGTGCCAGCGCGCGCGGGCGTCATGCTCAGTACGGTGGCGGGTGCGAGGCCGGCTGGTCGCGCACGGCCGGTGCCAGCCGGGCTCGCGTCGGACCGCAGTCGCGCGTCGGCGCAGCAGACGGATTCGGACGGATCGGGGCTACCTGGCGGACCTGCGATCGACTGGCGCACGCACGGCGCGCGGGGGAAGGAAGATTGACGGCGTATTGTGGAAATCGTCCCGATAGCCGAATTTAATTAAAATCATGGGCCGGGCGTTGGGAGGTGCGGGAAGCGGCAGGCGCTGCCTGCCGTCGGAACAGCGGTCTTGCCGGCGCGGCCAACCGGGCAGTCGCCGGATGACGGGCAAAAAAAAAAGCGCCACGGAGACCGTGGCGCTAAAAAAGTTCTAGCCATTCCGAGGGCCGTGCTAGAACCTGAGAGACTGCGCGAAACATCGTTGCCGGTTAAACTCTTGAAACGATGTTTCGAAAACGTGAGACATTCTTTCCGTTTCCGCCCGACAAGTCAAGCGGTATTTGCACCGGCTCATGCACTTTCCGGCAACGCTCATTTGAGCGTTTTCCTAATAAACCAAGGGTGAACCCGCAAAATCTCATCGAATGACCGGTTCACCCATGGAACATGCATCTTTTGACAATAGTCCTACAATACCAACAAAATTGAAATCGAGTTTCGGAAATAGAGAGAACCCCTCGTGTCGACAACTGTAACCCCTCCCGGGTCCCGGGATCGTGAATCGTCGCCCGACGAGATCACCGCCCTCGCCCGCGGCCTTGCCGTGCTGCGCCGCATCGCGGCTGCCGACGCGCCCGTCAGCAACCGCGAGCTGACCGAATTGACCGGCATCCCGAAGCCGACCGTCTCGCGCATTACCGCGACGCTCGTCAGCGCCGGCTTCCTGTTCCAGTTGCCCGACAGCGAGCGCTTCGTGCTCACCGCGTCGGTGCTCGAACTGAGCCACGGCTTCCTGCGCAACTTCGACATCCGCGCGCGTTCGCGGCCGTTCATGATCGAGCTGGCCGAACGCACGTCGCTGTCCGTGCACCTCGCGGTGCGCGACCGGCTCGACATGGTCGCGATCGACGTGATCCGGCCGCGCTCCGCCGTGCTCGTCACGCGCCTCGAGATCGGCTCGCGGATGGACATCGCGCGCACGGCGGTGGGCCGTGCGTATCTCGCCGCACTCGAGGACGACGAGCGCCGCCTGCTGCTCGACTCGCTGCGCACCACGGCAGGCGACGATTGGCCGCACGTGTCCGCGCGCCTGACCCCCGCGCTCGACGAAGCGATGCGCGACGGCCACGCGATCGCGATCGGCGAATGGCGCGAGGGCCTGAATGCGGTCGCGGCCGGTTTCGTCGGCCCGTCGGGCCAGCGCTATTCGGTGAATTGCGGCGGCGCGGCGCATCAGTGCCCGCCCGAATGGCTGCAGGAACACGTGGTGCCCGCGCTGCACGAATGCATCGCGAGAATCACCCGCGAGATCGGCGGCGCGCCGGCCCGGCGCGTCAGCATGTAATCGTTCCGTCATCGTTCTGTCGTGTTCTGTAACGACCGTAACCCGTTGAAAGATAGACCGCTGGACTGTAACGGGGACGGGACGTAGGATCATGCCCATCGTCGCGCCGCATTCGCGGTGCGCACAGCTCTTTTCCCGCGCGGGCCGGGAGGGCCCCGGACCGAGCCGGGCCCCCATCCCGGTACCGCTTGCCCACGCGCCGCCCTGAGCAGTCCGAATCCCGGCCCGCCGCGCCGTCTTCCTGACAAAACACGATGGATCACGAACAAAAGCCCACGCCCCCTTCGCAAGACCCCGTCTCCCCCGCTGCACGGCGCCCGCGCCGCACGCTGATGATCGGGACGCTCGCGGTCGTCGTCATCGGCGGCCTGCTGTGGTGGCACCCGTGGAGCCGCACGCCGGCAACAGCCAGCGCGGCGACCGGCGCAAGCGCGGGCAGTGGTGCCGCCAGCGGCGCAGGCAGCCATCGCGGCCGCGGCGGCCCCGCCGCGATGGCGAACATTCCGCAGCCGGTGCAAGTGGCATCCGCGACGCAGGGCGAGATGCCGATCGTGCTGTCCGCGCTCGGCACCGTGACGCCGCTCGCGAACGTGACGGTCAAGACACAACTGTCGGGCTACCTGCAATCGGTGTCGTTCCAGGAAGGCCAGATCGTCAAGAAGGGCGACGTGCTCGCGCAGATCGACCCGCGCCCGTACCAGGTGTCGCTCGAGAACGCCGAAGGCACGCACGCGCGCGACTCGGCGCTGCTCGCGACAGCGCGCCTCGACCTGAAGCGCTACCAGACGCTGCTGTCGCAGGACTCGATCGCGTCGCAAACCGTCGATACGCAGGCTTCGCTCGTCAAGCAATACGAAGGGGCGGTGAAAACCGACCAGGCCGCGATCGATTCCGCGAAGCTGAACCTCACGTATGCGCGCATTACGGCGCCGGTATCGGGCCGCGTCGGCCTGCGCCAGGTCGACCCCGGCAACTACGTGACGCCGGGCGATACCAACGGCCTCGTCGTGATCACGCAGCTGCAGCCGATGAGCGTGATCTTCACGACGTCGGAAGACAACCTGCCGCAGATCCTCAAGCAGGTGAACGCGGGCCAGAAGCTGTCGGTCACCGCGTACAACCGCAACAACACGGTGCCGCTCGAGACGGGCTCGCTCGCCACGCTCGACAACCAGATCGACACGAGCACCGGCACGGTCAAGCTGCGCGCGAACTTCGATAACAAGGAAGGCATGCTGTTCCCGAATCAGTTCGTGAACACGCGGCTGCTCGTCGACGTGATGCGCAATGCGACGATCGTGCCGACGTCCGCGGTGCTGACGGGCTCGATCGGCCAGTTCGTCTACGTCGTGAAACCCGACAACACGGTGACGGTGCGCAAGGTCACGATCGGCCCGGTCGACGGCGAACGCACGAGCATCGTCAGCGGCGTCGCGATCGGCGAGCGCGTGGTGACCGACGGCTCCGACCGCCTGCGCGAAGGCGCGAAGATCTCGATCCCGGCCGACAAGCCGAAAGGCGCGTCGGGCGCGCGCGGCGCCGGCGCGGCGTCGGGTGCATCGGGCGCCGGCGGCCATCGCGGCGGACACCAGCACGGCGCGTCGCAGGCAGCGGCCCCCGCGGCCCAGTAACGCGCGGGCCGCTCGATGAATCCATCCCGCCTCTTCATTCTCCGGCCGGTCGGCACCGCCCTCCTGATGGCGGCGATCATGCTGGCCGGCCTCGTCGCGCTGCGTTTCCTGCCGCTCGCCGCACTGCCCGAAGTCGATTACCCGACGATCCAGGTCCAGACCTTCTACCCGGGCGCGAGCCCGGAGGTGATGACCTCGTCGGTCACCGCGCCGCTCGAACGGCAGTTCGGGCAGATGCCGTCGCTGAACCAGATGTCGTCGCAAAGCTCGGCCGGCTCGTCGGTAATCACGCTGCAGTTCTCGCTCGACCTGCCGCTCGATATCGCCGAGCAGGAAGTGCAGGCCGCGATCAACGCGGCCGGCAACCTGCTGCCGTCCGACCTCCCCGCCCCGCCGATCTACGCGAAGGTCAACCCGGCCGACGCGCCGGTGATCACGCTCGCCGTCACGTCGAAGACGCTGCCGCTCACGCAGGTGCAGGACCTGGCCGACACGCGCCTCGCGATGAAGATCTCGCAGGTCGCGGGCGTCGGCCTCGTCAGCCTGTCGGGCGGCAATCGCCCGGCCGTGCGGATCCAGGCGAACCCGACCGCGCTCGCGCAGTACGGGATGAACCTCGACGACCTGCGCACGACGATCTCGAACCTGAACGTGAACACGCCGAAGGGCAACTTCGACGGCCCGACGCGCGCGTACACGATCAACGCGAACGACCAGCTCACGAGCGCCGACCAGTACAACAGCGCCGTCGTCGCGTACAAGAACGGCCGCCCGGTGATGCTGACCGACGTCGCGACGGTCGTCGCCGGCTCGGAGAACACCAAGCTCGGCGCGTGGGTGAATTCGACCCCCGCGATCATCCTGAACGTGCAGCGCCAGCCGGGCGCGAACGTGATCCAGACGGTGGACGCGATCAAGGCGCAGTTGCCGAAGCTGCAGGAAACGCTGCCGGCCGCGCTCGACGTGCAGATCGTCACCGACCGCACGACGATGATCCGCGCGGCCGTGCGCGACGTGCAGTTCGAGCTGCTGCTCGCGGTCGGGCTGGTCGTGCTGGTGATGTACCTGTTCCTCGCGAACGTCTACGCGACGATCATCCCGAGCCTGTCGGTGCCGCTGTCGCTGATCGGCACGCTCGCGGTGATGTACATGGCCGGCTTCTCGCTGAACAACCTGTCGTTGATGGCGTTGACGATCGCGACCGGCTTCGTCGTCGACGACGCGATCGTGATGATCGAGAACATCGCGCGCTACGTCGAGGAAGGCGAATCGGGGCTCGAGGCCGCGCTGAAGGGTTCGCGGCAGATCGGCTTCACGATCATCTCGCTGACGGTGTCGCTGATCGCGGTGCTGATCCCGCTGCTGTTCATGGGCGACGTGGTCGGGCGCCTCTTCCACGAATTCGCGATCACGCTCGCGGTGACGATCGTGATCTCGGCGATCGTGTCGCTCACGCTCGTGCCGATGATGTGCGCGAAGCTGCTGCGTCATTCGCCGCCGCCGGAGAGCCACCGCTTCGAGGCGCGCGTGCACCGCGCGATCGACTGGGTGATCGCGCGCTACGCGGTGGCGCTCGAATGGGTGCTGAACCGCCAGCGCTCGACGCTCGTCGTCGCGCTGCTGACGCTCGTGCTGACCGGCCTGTTGTACGTGTACATACCGAAGGGGTTCTTCCCCGCGCAGGATACCGGCGTGATCCAGGCGATCACGCAGGCGCCGCAGTCGATCTCGTACGGCGCGATGGCCGAACGCCAGCAGGCGCTCGCGACCGAGATCCTGAAGGATCCGAACGTCGACAGCCTCACGTCGTTCATCGGCGTCGACGGCAGCAACATCACGCTGAACAGCGGCCGGATGCTGATCAACCTGAAGGCGCGCGACGCGCGCACCGAGACGGCCGCGCAGATCATCCGCGACCTGCAGCACCGCGTCGCGAACATCACGGGCATCTCGCTGTTCATGCAGTCGGTGCAGGACCTGACGATCGACTCGACCGTCAGCCCGACGCAGTACCAGTTCATGCTGACGAGCCCGAACTCGGACGAATTCGCGACCTGGGTGCCGAAGCTCGTCGCGCGGCTGCAGCAGGAGCCGTCGCTCGCCGACGTCGCGACCGACCTGCAGGGCAACGGCCAGTCCGTCTACATCGAGATCGACCGCGCGAGCGCCGCGCGCTTCGGCATCACGCCGGCGACCGTCGACAACGCGCTGTACGACGCGTTCGGCCAGCGCATCGTGTCGACGATCTTCACGCAGTCGAACCAGTACCGCGTGATTCTCGAGTCCGAGCCGAAGGAGCAGCACTACACGCAATCGCTGAACGACATCTACCTGCCGTCGGCGGGCGGCGGCCCGGTGCCGCTGTCGTCGATCGCATCGTTCCACGAGCGGCCGTCGCCGCTGCTGGTCGCGCACCTGTCGCAGTTCCCGTCGACGACGATCTCGTTCAACCTCGCGCCCGGCGCATCGCTCGGCGAGGCCGTCAAGGCAATCGAGGCCGCCGAGCAGGACATCGCCCTGCCCGCGTCGTTCCAGACGCGCTTCCAGGGCGCGGCGCTCGCGTTCCAGGCGTCGCTGTCGAACCAGCTGTTCCTGATCCTCGCGGCGGTCATCACGATGTACATCGTGCTCGGCGTGCTGTACGAGAGCTACATCCACCCGATCACGATCCTGTCGACGCTGCCGTCGGCCGGCGTCGGCGCGCTGCTCGCGCTGATGATCACCGGGCACGACCTCGACATCATCGGGATCATCGGCATCGTGCTGCTGATCGGCATCGTGAAGAAGAACGCGATCATGATGATCGACTTCGCGCTCGAGGCCGAGCGCGTCGAAGGCAAGCCGCCGCGCGAGGCGATCTTCCAGGCGTGCCTGCTGCGCTTCCGGCCGATCCTGATGACGACGCTCGCCGCGCTGCTCGGCGCGGTGCCGCTGATCGTCGGCTCCGGCGCGGGCTCCGAGCTGCGCCAGCCGCTCGGGATCGCGATCGCCGGCGGCCTGATCGTGTCGCAGGTGCTGACGCTGTTCACGACGCCCGTGATCTATCTCGGCTTCGACTCGCTCGCGCGCCGCGTGCGCGGCTGGTTCGAGCGCCACGGCCCCGGTGCCGGCACGCGCACGGATGCGTAAGCAATGAACCTGTCGCGCCCCTTCATCACCCGCCCCGTCGCGACGACGCTGCTTGCGCTCGGCGTCGCGCTCGCGGGCCTGTTCGCGTTCATCAAGCTGCCGGTGTCGCCGCTGCCGCAGGTCGACTTCCCGACCATCTCGGTGCAGGCGTCGCTGCCGGGCGCGAGCCCCGAGACCGTCGCGACCAGCGTGACGAGCCCGCTCGAGCGACACCTCGGCTCGATCGCGGACGTCTCCGAAATGACGTCGACCAGCACGGTTGGCAATGCGCGGATCATCCTGCAGTTCGGCCTGAACCGCGACATCGACGGCGCCGCGCGCGACGTGCAGGCCGCGATCAACGCGGCGCGCGCCGACCTGCCCGCCTCGCTGAAGAGCAACCCGACCTACCGCAAGGTCAACCCGGCCGACTCGCCGATCATGATCGTGTCGCTGACGTCGGACACCTCGTCGCCCGCGAAGCTGTACGACGCCGCGTCGACGGTGCTGCAGCAGTCGCTGTCGCAGATCGACGGGATCGGCCAGGTCTCGGTGAGCGGTTCCGCGAACCCGGCCGTGCGCGTCGAGCTCGAACCGCAAGCGCTGTTCCACTACGGGATCGGCCTCGAGGACGTGCGCGCGGCGCTCGCATCCGCGAACGCCAACGCGCCGAAGGGCGCGATCGAATTCGGCCCGCAGCGCTACCAGCTCTATACGAACGACCAGGCGTCCTCGGCGTCGCAATACCGCGACCTCGTCGTCGCGTACCGCAACGGCGCGGCCGTACGGCTGTCCGACCTGTCCGACGTCGTCGATTCGGTCGAGGACCTGCGCAACCTCGGCCTGTCGAACGGCAAGCGCGCGGTGCTCGTGATCCTCTACCGCTCGCCCGGCGCGAACATCATCGAGACGATCGACCGCGTGCGCACGGCGCTGCCGCAGCTCACCGCGTCGCTGCCGGCCGACATCACGGTCACGCCCGTGCTCGACCGGTCGACGACGATCCGCGCATCGCTGAAGGACACCGAGCACACGCTGCTGATCGCAATCAGCCTCGTCGTGATGGTCGTGTTCCTGTTCCTGCGCAACTGGCGCGCGACGCTGATCCCGAGCGTCGCGGTGCCGATCTCGATCGTCGGCACGTTCGGCGCGATGTACCTGCTCGGCTTCTCGATCGACAACCTGTCGCTGATGGCGCTGATCGTCGCGACCGGCTTCGTCGTCGACGATGCGATCGTCGTGCTCGAGAACATCTCGCGGCACATCGAGAGCGGCAAGTCGCGGATGCAGGCCGCATTCGACGGCGCGCGCGAGGTCGGCTTCACGGTGCTGTCGATGAGCATCTCGCTCGTCGCGGTGTTCCTGCCGATCCTGCTGATGGGTGGCATCGTCGGGCGCCTGTTCCGCGAGTTCGCGCTGACGCTGTCGCTCGCGATCGCCATGTCGCTCGCGGTGTCGCTCACGGTCACGCCGATGATGTGCGCGCGCCTGCTGCCCGAGGCGCACGACCCGCAAAGCGAAGGCCGCTTCGGGCGCTTCCTCGAGCGCTGCTTCGCGCGCATGCAGCGCGGCTACGAGCGCTCGCTGTCGTGGGCGCTGCGCCGGCCGCTGCTGATCCTGATGATCCTGTTCGCGACGATCGGGCTGAACGTCTACCTGTACATCGTCGTGCCGAAGGGATTCTTCCCGCAGCAGGACACCGGGCTGATGATCGGCGGCATCCAGGCCGACCAGTCGACGTCGTTCCAGGCGATGAAGCTGAAGTTCTCCGAGATGATGCGGATCGTGCAGGGCAACCCGAACGTGAAGAGCGTCGCGGGCTTCACCGGCGGCACGCAGACCAACTCGGGCTTCATGTTCGTCACGCTGAAGGATCGCACCGAGCGCAAGCTGCCGGCCGACCAGGTGATCCAGCAACTGCGCCCGCTGCTGGCGGACGTCGCCGGCGCGCGCACGTTCCTGCAGGCCGCGCAGGACATCCGCGTCGGCGGCCGGCAGAGCAATGCGCAGTACCAGTTCACGCTGCTCGGCGACTCGAGCGCCGACCTGTACAAGTGGGGGCCGATCCTGACCGAGGCGCTGCAAAAGCGCTCCGAGCTGACCGACGTGAATTCCGACCAGCAGCAAGGCGGCCTCGAGGCGATGGTGACGATCGACCGCGCGACGGCCGCGCGGTTCGGCATCAAGCCCGCGCAGATCGACAACACGCTGTACGACGCGTTCGGCCAGCGCCAGGTCTCGACGATCTACAACCCGCTGAACCAGTACCACGTCGTGATGGAAGTCGCGCCGAAATACTGGCAGAGCCCCGAGATGCTGAACCAGGTGTGGGTCAGCACGTCCGGCGGCAGCGCGAACGGCTCGCAGACCACCAATGCGGCCGCCGGCACCTACGTCGCGACGTCGGCCGGCACGTCGAGCGCCGGCACGGCCGCGCAGAGCGCCGCGGCGATTGCGTCCGATTCCGCGCGCAACCAGGCGCTCAACTCGATCGCGGCCAGCGGCAAGTCGAGCGCGTCGTCGGGCGCGTCCGTGTCGACGTCGAAGTCGACGATGATCCCGCTGTCGGCGATCGCGACGTTCGGGCCGAGCACGACGCCGCTGTCGGTCAACCACCAGGGGCTGTTCGTCGCGACGACGATCTCGTTCAACCTGCCGCCTGGCGTATCGCTGTCGAAGGCGACGCAGGTGATCTACCAGACGATGGCGCAAGTGGGCGTCCCGCCGACGATCGTCGGCAGCTTCCAGGGCACCGCGCAGGCGTTCCAGCAGTCGCTGAACGACCAGCCGATCCTGATCCTCGCCGCGCTGCTGGCCGTCTATATCGTGCTCGGGATCCTGTACGAGAGCTACATCCACCCGATCACGATCCTGTCGACGCTGCCGTCGGCCGGCGTCGGCGCGCTGCTCGCGCTGCTGCTGTTCAAGACCGAGTTCAGCATCATCGCGCTGATCGGCGTGATCCTGCTGATCGGCATCGTGAAGAAGAACGCGATCATGATGGTCGACTTCGCGATCGACCAGACGCGCAACCACCAGAAGTCGTCGTTCGACGCGATCCACGAGGCGTGCCTGCTGCGCTTCCGCCCGATCATGATGACGACGATGGCCGCGCTGTTCGGCGCGCTGCCGCTCGCGTTCGGCAGCGGCGACGGCGCCGAGCTGCGCGCGCCGCTCGGGATCGCGATCGCCGGCGGCCTGATCGTGTCGCAGGTGCTGACGCTCTATACGACGCCGGTCGTCTACCTGTACATGGACCGGCTGCGCGTGCGGTTCGAGAAGCGGCGCAACCGCCGCGGGAATTCCGGCGGGCCGGCGGTCGCCGGAGAGTGACGGCAGCGGCCGCCCGCCGGGCGGCCGCTTTCCGCGCTTGAACACCGGCGGCGATCGGCTATCGTGAGTCCATGCCCACCACGGTGCCCCTTCACGGGGATACACCATGAATGTCCAGCTGAACCATACGATCGTCTGGTGCCGCGACAAGCACGCGTCGAGCCGCTTCCTCACCGAGCTTCTGGAATTGCCATCGCCGACGCCGTTCGGCCCGATGCTGGTCGTCCCGCTCGACAACGGCGTGTCGCTCGATTTTTACGAAAAGGCGGGGGAGATCGCGGCGCAGCATTACGCGTTCCTGACCGACGAAGCGGGCTTCGAGCGTGTGTACGCGCGCATTCGCGAGCGCGGGCTGCCGCACTGGGCCGATCCGGCGAAGCGGCAACCCGGCGACATCTACCGCCACAACGGCGGCCGCGGCGTGTATTTCGACGATCCGGACGGCCACTTCCTCGAAGTGATGACGCGTCCGTATGTGCTGAACGGCTGATATGACTCCCGTGAGGCAATGGCTGGCCTGCCGTGAGGAATCAAACGCGGGTTAGCATTGCTGCCAGAGCCGCACGGGAGTCACGCTGTCTAGCTCGGCAGGCCGGCCGGCGTTGCGCCGGCCGGTATTGCGCGAGCCGGGCGCCGCGCCGCTGCGGGCGGCACCCGGCCGGCGGCCGTCACTCGGCGGCCGCCGTCGTCTTGCGCGGACGGCGCGCGCGCGGCGCCGCCTTGCGGGCAGGCTTCTTGGGCTTGGCGTCGGCCGGCGCTTCGACGGCCGATTCGACCGGCGCGGCGTCATGCGCGGGCTGCGCGGCCGCAACCTCGCCGCCGACATCACCGGCCGCCGGCGCGGCGTGCGTCACGGCGGCATGCCGCACGTCACCGTGCCCGGCCTCGCGATGCGTGTCGTCGGCAGGGTTGCCGTGCGCATGCTTGTCGCCGCCGTGCTGCGCCGCGTCTTCGGCTTTCCCGGCCCCGCGACGGCCTGCGCCCTTCGCGGCGGCGCCCTTCTTCGCGCCGGTCTTCTTCGCCGTGCTCTTGCGCGCGCGCTTGCGACCATCCTTCGCGTCGCCGTGCGCATCAGCCGTTTCGGCCATTTCGTTCGTTTCGTTCGTTTCGTTCGCTTCGGCGGTTTCAACCGGCACGACCGCCGCTGCGTCGACGAATTCGTCGACGGCCGCCTCTTCCGCTTCGACCTGTACGCTTTCGTGCACGACCGCTTCCGCCCGCTGCCCGCGACGTCGCGGCTCGCGCCCGGCCCGCGCCGGCTTCGCCGCGCGCGCGCCGTGGTGCGCGGCACCGCCGTCACCAGCCGTCGGGACGTGCTCCGTGGCCGCCGGCTGGCGTGCCCGCGAGACGAACGCGCCCGACTTGTCGTCGCGCCCCACTTCGAGCAGGCCGCGCGCCTGCGCTTCTTCGAGCAGGTTGCCGAACGCGCGGAACCCGTAGTACGACTCGTTGAAATCCGGTTTGCGGCGCTTGATCGCGCTCTTGAGCACCGACGCCCAGATCTTGCCGACGTCGTCCCGCTCCGACGCCAGCGCGTCGAACGTCTCGACCGCCAGCGCGATCGCCTCGGCCCTGCGCGCATCCATGTCGTGCTTGCGCGACGGCTCGTCGGGCCGCTTCGCGCCGCTGTTGCCCGTGCGCTGCTGTTCGCGCTTCGCGAGCGCACGCTGCTGCTCGCGCACGAGATCGTCGTAAAAGATGAATTCGTCGCAGTTCGCGACCAGCAGGTCCGACGTCGAGTTCTTCACGCCGACGCCGATCACCTTCTTCGCGTTCTCGCGCAGCTTCGACACGAGCGGCGAGAAATCCGAGTCGCCGCTGATGATCACGAACGTATCGACATGCGACTTCGTGTAGCAGAGGTCGAGCGCGTCCACGACGAGCCGGATGTCGGCCGAGTTCTTGCCCGACTGGCGCACGTGCGGAATCTCGATCAGCTCGAAGCTCGCCTCGTGCATCGACGCCTTGAAGCCCTTGTAGCGATCCCAGTCGCAATAGGCCTTCTTCACGACGATGCTGCCCTTCAGCAGCAACCGCTCCAGCACGGGCTGGATGTCGAATTTCTCGTACTTCGCGTCGCGCACGCCGAGCGCGACGTTCTCGAAGTCGCAAAACACGGCCATGCTGACGTTGTCCAGGGGTAATGCCATGTGTACTCCAACCAGTGGGCCGACGCGTTGTATGGCGTAGCGGCGAAAAATCCATCGCGCACATGATAGCCGGTCGGCGCGTCATTCCCGCGTCCGTATGAATGAATGATGGCCGGAACCTCAGTCGCGCCACCGGAGATCGCGTGCCTTCGCCGGTATGCCCGCTGCCGGTATGCCCGATGCCGGTATGCCCCTTATTACACACCCGCCGCCGGGCCAAATCGACATTACACTTGAGTTATCGGTCGTCCGTCCCTATCTGGAAGGATGACGCATCGAGCAAGGAGCGGTTTCATGACGACGAAGGTACTGCTGATTGGCGCCACCGGCCGAACGGGCCAGGCCTGCGCGGATCTGCTGCTCAAGCAGCCGGAGTTCGAGGTCACGGCGCTCGTGCGCCGGCACGGCTATGCGCTGGCGGGCGCGCGGGTCGTCGAGGCCGATCTGACGAACGATTTCTCGCACGCCTTCCAGGGCATCGCGCACGTGATCTACGCGGCCGGTTCGGCCGAATCGGACGGCGCGGCCGAAGAGGAACAGGTCGACCGCGACGCGGTCGCCCGCGCGGCCGAATACGCGCTGGCCTACAACGCGCAGAAGCTCGTGGTGATCAGCTCGCTGTCCGCGTACCGGCCCGAGCACAGCCCGGACGCGCTGCGCCACTATTCGCAGATGAAGCGCGAAGGCGACGACCGCGCGATCGCGTCGGGCGTCGACTACGTGATCCTGCGCCCGGGCCCGCTCACGGACGATCCGGGCGTCGGCAAGATCGCGCTGACCGACGCGTGGCTCGACCACGCGCCGCCCGTGTCGCGCCAGGATGTTGCCTGGGCCGCGATCGAGGCGATCAAGCTCGGTATCTCGCGCAAGATCGTCGGCTTCGTCGGCGGCGGCGTGCCGATCGAGCAGGCATTGCGCGCGTAGCGGCCCGGCACGCCGCGGCGCGCTTCTCCGTGCCGCGCGGCCCGCATGACGGGCCGCTTTGACGCCCGGGGCGCCCCAGGGCGCCCCCGAGCGCCCGCTTACTGCTTCGGATGCGCGTCGGCCCACGCCTTCACGGCGGCGAGCGTGTTCTCGACATGCTTGTCGGGCGACATGCTCGTGTATTCGTAGAGAATCTTCCCTTCCGGCGAAATCACGTACGACACCCGGTTCGCACGGTCGATCGCCGGCAGCTTCGCGTCGTATTCACGGATGATCTTCGCGTCCGGATCGGCCGCGACCGGGAACTTGCTCCGGCACTCGCTCACCGAGAATTTCGTCAGCGTGTCGATATTGTCCGCCGATACGCCGATCACCGTCGCGCCGTAAGCCTTGTAACGGTCGACCGCATCCGCGAACGCATGCGCCTCGATCGTGCAGCCCTTCGTGAACGCGGCCGGGTAGAAATACAGCACGACCGGCCCCTGCTTCAGCGTGTCCGCGAGCGAGTACGTGTAAGTCTTGCCGCCCAGCGACGCCTGCGTCGTGAAATCGGGCGCCGCGGCGCCCGGCTTCAGTTCCGCCTGCGCCACCAGCGCATGACCGGCCACCAGCGCTGCCACGGCGCCCAGCAATAGTTTTCGCTTCATCTGCGTCCTCATTTCTTATAAAGTCAGCCTCGATGTAGGCCTCGCCGGCGTTCGCCTGTCGAACGCCCGGTACCCGAATCCGGCCCGGCGGCAGCGCCATCCGCGGCCGGCCCGTTAAAGATTCCGCACAGTCTGCCGTTATTCCTTCCGGACAACCGGTTCCAGCCCTTCACGTCAGCGAGAAACATGGAAGCCAACAGGAAACAGACGCCACGCAAGGGCTCCTGGCGCAGCGCCTTGCATACGCTGCGCCGCTTCGCCTGGTCGGGCGGCGCGCTGATGCCCGCGCGCGCCGGCGCGCCGCGCCGCGACGATTCCGTGCGCAACTGGCTGGAACAGACGGTCGGCACGGTGGATTTCCTCGCCCATGTCGACCGCGAGCTGCGCTTTCTGTACGTGTCCGACGCGAGCCTGCGCTTCATCGGCTACCACCGCGACTACCTGCACACGCTGACGCTGCGCGACCTGATCGCCGAACAGGATACCCCGGCGCTCGAAGGCCTGCTTGCGCGCGCCGCGCGTTCCGGCCTGGTCGAGAAGGCGACGATGTGCATCGTCAAGTCGCTCACCTACCCGCTGGACGTCGAGGTCCGCGCGTTCAAGAGCCGCCACCTCGGGGTCGACGGCTTCGCGATCGCGGCGTTCGACGTGTCGTCGTGGCGCGCGCTCGAGGCGCGCCTGACATACGAAATGCACCACGATCCGATGACGGGGCTCGACAACCTGTCCGCGCTCGTGCCTGCGCTGATGCGCGCGCAGCAGGCCGCCGACGAGCACGGCACCTGCGCGGCGCTGCTGCTGCTCGACCTCGACGACTACCAGCGGATCAACCGCGCGCTCGGCTACGACGCGGGCGACACGCTGCTGCGCGAAACCGCGCAGCGGCTGAAGGCGCTCGTCACGCCGAACGAACAGCTCGCGCGCGTCGCGAGCGACAAGTTCGCGGTCGTGCTCAGCGCATCCGACCGCACGCAGGCGAGCAATACAGCCGACGCGCTTGCGCGCCGGCTGCAGGCCGCCGTGCGCGAGCCCTACGTGTACCAGGGGCAGACCGTGCACCTGTCCGCGAGCATCGGCATCGCGCTCTACCCGGACGAACGTGCCGCGCCGCATCGCGCGCAGCACCACAGCCCGCTGCTGCGCCGCGCCGACCATGCGCTCGCGCAGGCAAAGACATCGGGCGGCAACGCGCTCGCGTTCCATGCGCCCGTCGACGATCCGGCCGACGCCGAACGGCTGAAGCTCGAAGCCGACCTGTACGACGGCGTGCGCAACGGCGAGTTTTCGCTCCATTTCCAGCCGATCACGCGCAGCCAGTCGGGCGCGGTGGTCGGCGTCGAGGCGCTGATCCGCTGGCGCCATCCGGTGCACGGTCTCGTGCCGCCGGCGACCTTCATTCCGCTCGCCGAATCGATCGGCCTGATCAACTATCTCGGCAACTGGGTGCTCAAGGCCGCGTGCATGCAGCTCGTCGCATGGGACCGCCAGGGGCTCGCGCTGCAGTACGTGGCGGTCAACGTGTCGCCGCAGCAGTTCCGCGACCCGCGCTTCACGCAGAGCGTGCGCGAGGCGATCGCGCTGACGGGCATCGACCCGCGCCGCATCGTGCTCGAAATCACCGAAAGCCTGCTGATGCACGATCCCGCGCATGCGAAGGGGCTGCTCGAGGAGCTGACCGATCTCGGCATCCGCTTCGCGATCGACGATTTCGGCACCGGCTATTCGAGCCTCGCGTATCTGCAGCGCTTCCCGCTCGCGAAGCTGAAGATCGACCGCAGTTTCGTCGAGAACCTGCTGACCTCGCGCAATGACCGTGCGATCGTGTCGGCGGTGGTCGGCCTCGCGCAGACGCTCGATCTCGAACTCGTCGCCGAAGGCGTCGAGACCGAGGCGCAGCGCGAGCTGCTGACGGAGATGGGCTGCAATCATATCCAGGGCTGGCTCGTCTGCCAGGCGCTGCCGTCCGAGGAGCTCGCGCGGCGCTTCGAGGCGCAGCAGTTGCACCTGCACGCCGCCGCCTGACGCGCGCGGCGAACCGGACAGATCCGTATGTCAACCACCGAATACCTGCCCCGCACCGCACTGCTCGACAAGCTGTGGGCCCAGATGAGCGAACGGGGCGATTTCCCGCTGCTGTCGGAATCGCTGCGCGCGACGATGGCCGCGATGAAGAACGACGACCTCGACTTCACCGCGCTCGTGCGCGTCGTGCTGTCGGATTTCGCGCTCACGCAGAAAGTGCTGCGACTCGCGAACTCCGCGATGTACATGGCGTTCGGCGGCAACATCACGACCGTTACCCGCGCACTGATGGTGCTCGGCATGGACGCCGTCGGCCATCTGGTCGTCGGGCTGAAGCTCGTCGACCATTTCCACCACAGCACGCCGCGGCGCATCGACGCGAAGCTCGAACTGAACCGCGCGCTGCTGTCCGGCTGCGTCGCGCGCAAGCTCACCGAGCGCGCCGAGCTGCGCGGGGGCGAGGAAGCCGTCGTCTGCACGCTGATGCGCCAGGTCGGCAAGCTGCTCGTGGTCTGCTATCTCGACAGCGAGTGGGACCGGATCCGCCGCCGCGCGGCCGAGCTGAACGGCGACGAATCGGCTGCCTGCGCGGACGTGCTCGGCGTCGGCTTCGACGAGATCGGGCTCGAGGCAGCCGCGCGCTGGCGGCTGCCCGACATGATCCGCGCGGGGATGGCCGACCACGACCACGCGGCCCGCACCGACGCGTTCGACGACGAAGGCGACCACCGCAACGCGGGCCATGCGACCGATGACGGCCCGGCCGACCGCGTCCGCTGGCTGCGCGCGGTGAGCCGCTGCTCGACCGACGTCGCGAGCGCGCTCGTGATGCCCGCGAGCCCGCAGCGCGACGCGCGCATCGCGGCGCTCGCGCAGCACTTCGGCGCGGAACTCGACATGGAGCCCGACGCGCTCGTCGAGATCGCCGAGCGGCTCGCGCGCGAGGAAGCGAGCGACACCGTGATGCGCGAGATCGTCGAGCTGCGCGCGAACGCCGATGCGATCGCGCGCGCGCAGGCCGAGCCCGAGGCATGTCTCGAAGCCGGCCTGGCGGACCTGCGCGCGTTGCCGTCCGAGCACGTGCTGACGCCGGTGCTCGCGCTCGCGTCGGAAAGCCTGCTGGCCGGCCTCGCGTTCACGCGCACCGTGATGTTCGTGCGTCACGACGACGGCACGTTCGCCGCGCGCCTCGGTTTCGGTCCCGACGTCGATACGGCGCTCGACCGGCTGCGCTTCGACGAGCGCTTCGAGCCCGACGTATTTCATCTCGCGATCTCGAACTCGGTCGGCATCTTCATCGAGCAGGCGCAGGAACCGAAAATGCTCAAGCGCCTGCCCGCGTGGTATCTCGACGTGTTCGACGATACGCGCGCGTTCGTGCTGCTGCCCGTGCGCGTCGGCACGACGACCGTCGCGCTGCTGTACGGCGACTGGTCCGGCGCGCAGCCCGCGCGCAAGATCACCCAGCAGGAGATGGGCGTGCTCAACGAGCTCGCGCGCGAACTGGGCCGGTTCTTTCCTGCGCAGCACGGCTGACGGCCGGCGCCGCCGTTTCCCGCCTCCAAAAGCAAACCGGCCGCATCAGCGGCCGGTTTGCTTGCATCGTGCGATCGAACGAAACGCTTACTTGAGCGTCACCGGCACGCTGAAGTACTTCTTCGCGAGGTTGTCGATCGTGCCGTCGGCCTTCAGTTCCTTCAGCGCCTGATCGAGCGCGGTCTTCAGCGCCGCGTCGTTCTTGCGCAGGCCGAAGCCGACGCCCGAGCCGAGGATCTCGGTGTCGCTGACCGTGCCGCCCGCGAACGCGAAGCCCTGGCCTTGCGGCTTCGTCAGGAAGCCCTTCGAACCGGCTTCCGAATCCTGGAACGTCGCGTCGAGACGGCCCGACTTCAGGTCGGCATAGGCCAGATCCTGCGTCTGGTACGGCACGACTTCGACGCCGGCCGGCGCCCACTTCTTCTTCGCGTACGCTTCCTGGATCGTGCCCTGCAGCACGCCCACGCGCTTGCCCTTCAGCGATTGCGGGGTCGGCAGCAGGCCGACGCCCTGCTTCGCGATGAGCTGGTTCGGAATCGTGTAGATCGGATCGGTGAACGCGATCGCGTGCTTGCGCTGGTCGGTGATCGTCATGTCCGAGTTGATCGCGTCGAACTTGCGCGCCTGCAGCGCGGGGATCAGGCCGTCGAAGTCGTTCTCGACCCACACGCACTTCGTCTTCAGCTTCGCGCACACCGCGTTGCCGATGTCGATGTCGAAGCCGGTCAGCTTGCCGTCGGGCGTCTTGTATTCGAACGGCGCGTACGAGGCTTCCACGCCGAAACGGATCTCTTTCAGATCCGCGGCCATCGCGCTGCCTGCCGCCACGGCCGATGCCGCCACCACCGCATGCGCGGCCACTTTACGCCAATCCAACTTCATCAGGTGCTCTCCTCGATACTCGAATGTTCCGGAACTACGGGCGCATGCATCATTGCAGGGTCGGATGATCACGACAATGCCGCTGCCGCGCCGTGATGCGGCGCAACAGCCGCAAGGCCGCGATTGTACCAATCCGCGCGGCCCGGCATGGCAAAGCAGCCGTCAGTGAGCGATGCTGCGGTGCGCACACGACGCCGGCCGGGCCGGCCGCGAAACTGGCAAGACGATGTCGCAAATACGCAAGGCGCGGCCGCGCCGACCAGTCAGACGAGTGCCGCGATCGTCTCGCGCGTCGTGTCGATGACGAGCAGGCCCGCGCGCAGGCCCGGCTTCACGGCCGGGTTCGGAAACACGATCCGTTCCTCGTCGTGCGTCACCGTATAGCGGTAGTCGCCGTCCTGCGCGAGCACGGTGCCGCGCGCGAACGCAGTGAAGTTCGCGACGTCGGCCGCGACGAACAGCTCGAGCGCGTCGCTCCGCTTCGTGATCTGGTCGATCACCGTGAAGACGCGCGGCAGCGACGGGTGGCCGCCCGCGGCATCGGCATCGCGCGCCGGATGGCCGCCCCTCGCCCCCGACACGAGCTGGCGCACCGCGCGGTCGACCGGCGCGAAGCGCGTCAGGTCGTTCTGGCCGAACGGCCGCACCTTGCCGAGTTCCAGCGTGCACGCGAGCGCGCCGCAGTGCTCGGCCGTGAAATGCGAATACGTGTTGCCCTTCGCGGTATGCAGCAGCACGGCCGCGATGCGCGCATCGCCGAGCCACTCGACCATCGTGCGCGTCGGCGGCGTGCCCGTGTGCGGCAGCAGCGCGAACTGCTCGAACACCGATGCGCGGATCGCCGTGTGCATGTCGATGTGCCAGCGCTCGGCACCGGCCGGCGCCGCCGCGAAGAACGCGGCCGCGGCCGCTTCGAGCTGCGCGGCACGCGGCGCTTCGCGGCTCGCGGGCACCTGCACGTGACGGCCGCTGAACAGCCGGTTCAGGTCGTCGTCGAGATAGCGTTCGCCCGCGCGCATCGCCGGCACGTTGCCGAGCACGACGAGCAGCCGGCACGCGAGCGGCAGCGCGCCCGCCGCGAGATCGCGCACGAGCATCGACAGCAGCTCGATCGGCGCCGTCTCGTCGCCGTGCACGCCGGCCGACACGAGCACGCTCGCACGCGCCGTGTCGACGGTCGCGGCCGGTTCGAGCACGAGCAACCCGTCGCCGAGCCATTGCCAGCGCACCGCGCCGCCCGCGCACGCGCCGTCCTTCGCGGCCGGCGCATCGCCCGCGAGCGTGAATGCGAGGAAATCGTCGAGCAGTGCGCCGGTCATGCGGGAATCAGCGCTGGAAGTCATACAGCGAACCGACGCGCAGGATCTGCGTGAGCTCGTCGAGCGCCGTGCGCGATTCGTCGAGCAGCACCGGATCGGCGAGGTCTTCCGGTGCGAGGCGATCGCGATAGTGCTTGTCGATCCATGCGTCGAGCGACGCGAACAGCGTGTCGTTGATCCACACGTTCGACTTGACGGCCGCGCGCTCCGCTTCGTTCAGCACGACGCGCAGGCGCAGGCACGCGGGGCCGCCGCCGTTCTTCATGCTTTCGCGCAGGTCGAACACGAGCACGTCGTGGATCGGGCCGTTGCCGGCCGCGAGATGGTCGAGATAGGCCGCGACGTTCGCGTTCTCGCGGCATTCCTGCGGCACGACGAGCACCTGCGAGCCGTCCGCGCGCGACAGCAGCTGGCTGTTGAACAGATACGACGTCACCGCGTCGTTCACGCTCACGGCCGCATCGGGCACCTCGATCACGTTCAGGCGCGCGCCGCGGGCGTCGAGCGCGGCGGTCAGCGTATCGTAGATCGCCTGCTTGTTGACGAACGCGCGCTCGTGCGTGAACAGCGTGTCGCGGTTGCCGACCGAGATCACGTCGTTGTGGAACACGCCCGCGTCGATCACGTCCGGATCCTGCTGCGCATAGACCGTCGCTTCTTCGGCCAGCCCGTGGCGATGCGCGACCGCGCGGCTCGCCTCGAAGGTCTGGCGTGCCGGGAAGCGCTTCGGTTCCGGGCCGCGGCGATATTCCGCGCGGCCGTACACGAAGAACTCGATGCCCGGCTGGCCGTATTCGGCGCAAAAGCGCGTGTGGTTCGCCGCGCCTTCGTCGCCGAGCGCCGGCGTGCCCGTCAGCGCTTCGTGCACCGCGAAATGCGCGGGATCGGCGAACAGCGTCGACAGCGTGCGGCGCGTCGCGTCGTGCTCGATCGCGCGATGCAGCTTGCTGCACAGGTTCGCCGGCGTGAAGTGCACGCGGCCGTCGCTCGTATCGGCCGACGGGCTGACGGTGGCCGCGTTCGCGGTCCACATCGCCGATGCCGAGCTCGCCGCGGCGAGCAGTTCGGGCGCCTGCTTCGCGGCCTTCGCGATCACGTCCGCATCCTTGCCCGAGAAACCGAGCTCGCGCAGCAGGCGCAGCGACGGCCGCTCCTGCGGCGGCAGCACGCCTTGCGCGAAACCGAGATCCGCGAGCTGCTTCATCTTGCGCAGCCCCTGCTTCGCGGCGGCCTTCGGGTTCGCGGCCGACTTTTCGTTGTTGAGCGACGCCACGTTGCCGAACGACAGCCCGGCGTAGTTGTGGGTCGGGCCGACGAGCCCGTCGAAATTGGCTTCTTGTGCGTTCATCGTCGTTCCCTCGATCAGAAATGCAGGCCCGGCGACAGGCTCGCGGGCAAGGTCAGTTGCGTGCTTTCCACCGACGCCATCGGATACGCGCAATAGTCGGCCGCGTAGTACGCGCTCGGACGATGGTTGCCCGAGCGGCCGGTGCCGCCGAACGGCGCGGCGGACGACGCGCCGTTGGTCGGCCGGTTCCAGTTGACGATCCCGGCGCGGATCGTGCGGCGGAAGTGCTCCCATGCGTGCGCGTCGTCGGCGAGCAGGCCGGCGGACAGGCCGAACGCCGTGTCGTTCGCGCGCTCGATCGCTTCGTCGAACGTCGCGTAGCGCACGATCTGCGCGAGCGGCCCGAAATGCTCTTCGTCGGGCAGGTCGGCCACGCCCGTCACGTCGACGATCGCCGCGTTCACGAAGCCGAGGCGCGGATCGCGCTGCGTCATCGCGACGATCGGTTTCGCGCCCTGTTCGATCAGGCGCGACTGCGCGTCGACGAGCTTCGCCGCGGCGCGTGCCGAGATCACCGCGCCCATGAACGGCTGCGGATCGGCGTCGAACACGTCGGCCGTGATCTTCGACGTGACGTCGGCGAAGCGCGCGAGGAAGCGGTCGCCGAACGCGCCCTGCGGCACGAAGATGCGGCGCGCGCATGTGCAGCGCTGGCCGGCCGACAGGAACGCCGACTGGATCGTGTGATGCACGGCTGCGTCGATGTCCTCGACTTCACCGATCACGAGCGGGTTGTTGCCGCCCATCTCGAGCGCGAGCACGATTTCCGGACGGCCGCCGAACTGCCGGTGCAGCAGCGTGCCGGTGTCCGAGCTGCCCGTGAAGAACAGCCCGTCGATCTGCCGGTGGTTCGCGAGCGCGATGCCCGTGTCCTTCTCGCCCTGCACGAGGTTCAGCACGCCGGCCGGCAACCCGGCTTCCTGCCACACTTCGACCGTCGCGCGCGCGACGCCCGGCGCGAGCTCCGACGGCTTGAACACGACTGCATTGCCGGCGATCAGCGCCGGCACGATATGGCCGTTCGGCAAGTGGCCGGGGAAGTTGTACGGACCGAACACCGCGACGACGCCGTGCGGGCGGTGGCGCAGCACCGCGACGCCGTCCGCCATGTCCTGGCGCTTCTCGCCCGTGCGTTCCTGGTACGCCTGGATCGAGATGCCGACCTTCGCGGCCATCGACGCGACTTCGGTGCGCGCTTCCCACAGCGGCTTGCCCGTCTCGCGGCCGATCGCGGTCGCGATCGCTTCCTTGCGTTCGTTGAGCAAGGCCGCGAAGCGCTTGACGATCGCGCAGCGCGCTTCGAAATCGAGCGCCGACCAGCCGGCAAATGCGCGGCGCGCGCTCGCGACCGCACGATCGACATCGGCTGCCGACGCGCTTTCGCCCTGCCATGCGATCTCGTCGGTGCCCGGGTTGCGCGAAGCGAAGGCGGGGCCCGAGCCTGCGACCCAGGCGCCGTCGATGAAGAGTTCCGTCATGATTCGTTTATCCCTGTTTGACTTTGAGCGGCAGCACGCGGACCGGATCGCCGGCCTGCACGTCGAGCGCGGCGGCATCGTCGGCCGACAGCACGAACGCGCCGTTCGCGACCACGCCCGGCGCGACGCCGACGCGGAAGTCGGCGAGCGACGTGTTCGACACGAGCGACTTCGAACCATCGTCGCGTGCGTCGGGCACGCCGATCGAGACCGGTACGACGACGCTCTCGCGCACCGTGCGCAGGTCGTTGACGTGGCATTCGAGCACGGGGCCCGCGTCGAAGATGTCGACGTGATTCTGGTAGCGCAGCCCTTCCGCCTCGAGCATCTTGCGGGCCGGCAGCGTATCGCGATGCGTGAGGCCGACCGCGTCCTGCGCGTCTTGCGGCAGCAGATCGACGTACACCGGGTAGCGCGGCATCAGTTCCGCGAGGAACGACTTGCGGCCGTGCGAGCTGAGATAGTCGGCCGCGTTGAAATCGATCTGGTAGAAGTGCGAACCGACTGCGCGCCAGAACGGCGACGTGCCGTCTTCGTCGAAGTGGCCGCGCAGCTCCGCGCAGATGCGTTCCGGGAAGCGGTCGCGGAACTGCGCGATGAACATGAAGCGCGAGCGCGACAGCAGGCCGCCGACGCCGCCCGTGCGATAGCGCGGGCTCAGGAACAGCGAGCACACTTCCGCGTAACCCGTCAGGTCGTGCGAGATGTTCAGCGCGGACATCCGCGTCCACACGCCGAGCTCCTGGCTCGCGTGCACGACCGTGCTCACGCGATAGTTGTAGAACGGCTGTTCGAGGCCGACCTGCGCCTCGATCCCGCACACGCCCGCGATGTCGCCCGTCTTCGATTCTTCCATCACGAAGAAGTAGCCGGCCTCGCCGGCCGCCGCCTGCCCTTCGAGCGTGCGGCGCGTACGTTCGATGCGCGCGGCGAGCGCGTCGCGGTCCGGCTTGAACGTGGTCAGGCCCGGCCCGGTTTCCTTCGCGAGCGATACGAGCGCGTCGACGTCGCCCGTTTGTACGACCCGAACGACGATCATGCTGCGTCTCCCTTCAAATCTTCATCGTCGCGGCGATGCAGCGGCACGCAGCGCACGATATCGCCGTCCTTTACATCGAGCGCCGCGCGCACGTCGCCGGCCAGCGGCGCATCGGCGCCCCGCGCGTCGGCCGGGTCGCCCGGGTCGCCCGGGTCGCCCGGCAGGTCGGCCAGCACGCAGCGGAACGATTCGCCGCTGCCGGTCGACACCATGTACGCGACGTCGCCTTGCTGGTGTGCGGCCTCGCGCACGACGCGCTCCGTGCCGTGCTTCACGCATGCGGTGCGGTCGACCTGCGCGGTCAGCACCGGGCCCGCGTCGAAGATGTCGACGAAGCGGTCGGGCTCGAAGCCTTCTTCGAGATGGATGTCGTACGCGAGCAGCGCCGTCTCGTTCGGCTCGCCGAGCACGCGCTGCGCGGCTTCCGGCAGCAGCGGCACGTACAGCGGATAGGCCGGCATCACTTCCGCGATGAACGTGCGGCTGCGGCCGCCCGACGCGATGTCCACGTCGGTGAAGTCGCGGCCGAAGAACTTGCGGCCCACCGCTTCCCAGAACGGCGATGCGCCGTTGCCGTCGCTCACGCCGAGCAGCAGCGTGAACACTTCGGGCGTGAAGCGGCGGCGGTTCGCGGCGATATACATCATTCGCGCACGCGAGATCAGGTGCGCGGCCGCGTCGCCGCGCAGCGACGGATCGACGTAGAAGCCGGCGAGCCGGCTCTTGCCGGTCAGCTCGTGCGACATCGTGAGCGCGTGGATCTTGCGGTTCACGTGCAGCTCGCGCGACGCGTGGATCAGTGCGTCGTTGCGGAACGCGTAGAACGGTTCCGAGTAGCCGGCCGCGGCCACGATGCTCGCCGTGCCGAGCAGCTTGCCCGTCGACGCATCCTCGAGCACGAAGAGGTAGAACTCCTCGCCGGCGAAGTCGACGTCCGCGCGAAACGAATCCTCGGAGAGCGCCACGCGTGCTTCGAGCGCCGCGCGGTCGTGCGGCAGCGAGTGCAGGACCGGCTGCGCGGTGCGCGCCATGTGCGCGAGCGCATCGAGATCCGTGAGTTTGCCGGGGCGAACAAATAGCATCGTCGTTCCTGTCTGCGATGGGTGCGCCGATCAGCGCGCGGTGGCTTCCTGCGCGGCGAGCACTTGTTCGACCGCTTTCTCGAAGCGCTTCATGCCTTCGTCGAGCAGGTCGAACGGGATCACCAGCGACGGGACGAAGCGCAGCACGTTCGGGCCGGCGATCAGCATGATCAGGCCGTTCTCGGCGGCTGCGTTGACGAAGTCCTTCGCGCGGCCGTCGAACGCTGCGGTGAGTTCGGCGCCGACGAGCAGGCCCTTGCCGCGCACGTCCTTGAAGATGCCGAAGCGTGCGTTGATGCGTTCGAGCGCGCCCTTCAGGCGCACGCTGCGTTCGCGCACGCCTTCGAGCAGTGCCGGGTCGCCGATCAGTTCGACGACCTTGTCGGCGATCGCCGATGCGAGCGGGTTGCCGCCGTACGTCGTGCCGTGCACGCCGACCTTGAAGTGCGCGGCCAGTTCGTTCGTCGTCAGCATCGCGCCGATCGGGAAGCCGTTGCCGAGCGCCTTGGCGGTCGTCAGGATGTCCGGCGTGACGCCCGTGTCCATGTACGCGTAGAACTGGCCCGTGCGGCCGACGCCCGTTTGCACTTCGTCAAAAATCAGCAGTGCGTCGTGTGCGTCGCATGCTTCGCGCAGCGCCTTCAGGAACGCCGGATCGGCGGGGATCACGCCGCCTTCGCCCTGCACGGGCTCGACGATCACGGCGCAGGTTTGCGGGCCGATCGCTGCCTTTGCGGCTTCGATGTCGTTGTACGGCAGGTGCTTGATGCCGGCCGGCACGGGGCCGAAGCCTTCCGAGTACTTCGGCTGGCCGCCGACGCTGACCGTGAAGAACGTGCGGCCGTGGAACGACTGCACGAACGAGATGATTTCCGCTTTATCGGCGCCGTGGCGATCGAACGCGACGCGGCGTGCGAGCTTCAGTGCGGCTTCGTTTGCTTCCGCGCCCGAGTTCGCGAAGAATGCGCGGTCGGCGAAGGTCAGCGATTCGAGGCGCTTCGCGAGGCGCAGCACCGGTTCGTTCGTGTAGCCGTTGCCGATGTGCCAGAGCTTGCGGCCTTGTTCGTCCAGGACCTTCAGCAGTTCCGGGTGGCCGTGGCCGAGCGACGTCACGGCGATGCCGCAGGCGAAATCGAGGTACTCGCGGCCGGCCGTGTCCCACACGCGGGAGCCCTCTGCGCGATCCGGCACGAACGGCGCGGGGGAAAATACCGGCACCATCACTTCGTCGAATGTCTGGCGGTTCACGGTCGAGGTCGTCATGGTCGTTCCTTTCGGTTTCGTAAGAGGGTTCAACAGGATCAAGTTTAGGTAAGGGTGACGCAAGCGTCTTGCGGAATTGCGACGGGTTCTATCGGAAGCCCTTTTCCTTTCGCTATTTTGCCCCTCCCGGTAGGGGCGGTGCCGGTTTTGGCGGTCGATCAGCAGCGTTTGGCGTGAAGCACCTGCGATCGTGTCGGTCTATTAGCGTCGCCCCTGCGCGGGGCAGCGGTCACTTTTCTTTGTCTTGCCAAAGAAAAGTAACCAAAAGAAAGGCGCTCGGATAACACATGACTTCCCGGTGCCATGGCTCCCGAAGTGGACCGCGCCTAAGTGTCCGCGCCAGTCAGGCGGGCGGAGTGGTTCGAGCAATGGATCTGACACCACTCACCACCCAACGGAGCGGTATACCGCCC